>JAIELX010000032.1 GCA_019752635.1 Candidatus Obscuribacterales bacterium
CCAACAGCCTCCTCAGCAGCAGTACCAACAGCCTCCTCAGCAGCAGTACCAACAGCCTCCTCAGCAGCAGTACCAACCGCCTCTTCAGCAGCAGTACCAACCGCCTCTTCAGCAGCAGTACCAACCGCCTCTTCAGCAGCAGTACCAACCGCCTCTTCAGCAGCAGTACCAACAGCCTCTTCAGCAGCAGTACCAACCGCCTCTTCAGCAGCAGTACCTGCAGCCGCCCCAATATCAGCAATCCCCTGTACAGCCTGTCTTCTCCACTGCGCCTGTGCAGCAGTATCAACAGCCGCAGCAATCCGTTGGATTGAGCAGCTTTGGCATAAAGGGAAGGAGCACCAGTGATGGTGTCATGGTAACCGGGGTATCAGGTGGCAGTAGAGCTTCGCGCGCGGGTCTGACCAACGGCGACATCATTCGCACCGTCGATGGAAACGAAGTGACACAAACCTCGCAGTTGGAGAAAGCACTAAGCGCAGCGCCCGGATCATTGCAAATGTTAGTTTTCCGCAATGGCAGCCTGGTTGTTCTAAACTTCTAAGCCCGACGCTAACCAGGGGAGCGCTCGGCTGGGGCACCTCCGGAACGCAGCTCTCAGAAGTAACGCAATTGCGAATCGGGCTGCGTTGGGCGCAAACTTAGTCGGCTTCGCGCCCGCGGGCTAGAACACAGGATCGCTAAGCAATGCTTCCACATCCATTCGGAATGCCGCAGCGGATTGATACCGCATTTCCGGCGCCTTCTGCAGCGCCCTCGCTACAATCTTGTCCAGCGCCGGGTCCAAGTCAAACCGACGTTGCGATGGCGGCACATGTTGATCAGTAATGTGCTTTAGCATGACAGCCTCGGGTGTTTCGCCAACAAAAGGCGGTTCGCCTACAAGCATTTCGTACATAATTACGCCCAAGGCATAGACATCTGCACGCCCGTCAGTCGGCAGATCAAATAGGTGTTCGGGAGATAGATAAGCAGTGGTGCCTATCACAGCCTCTGTACGAGTGAGGCGCTGGTCTGAATTCATAAGCCTTGCAATTCCGAAGTCAACGATCTTGATACCAAAATCCTCAAGATTTATAGGAATCAGAATGTTGTCCGGTTTCAAATCTCGATGCACGATCCCTGCCTCGTGAGCGGCCTCCAAGCCTCGGCTTACCTGTACAAGAATTTGCAGGGACCTGTTCACCGGTAAGGCGCCATCACGAAAGAGCATATCGCCAAGAGATTCTCCACGCACATACTCCATCACCATATACGGAAGTCGGTTCGCCAGGCTGCCCGCATCATAGACGGCAACAATATTACGATGACTTACCTGCGCCAACAATCGACTTTCCTGGTGAAAGCGTGCAAGCTGCACTTCCGCACTTGAAAGGTTAGCGTGCAAAACTTTGACCACCACTTCGCGGCACATTGTGGTGTCATAGGCCAGCCAGATTGCGGCCATCCCTCCCTCACCCACTCGACCGAGAAGCCGATAGCGCCGGGCAATCACAGCGCCATTACTAAACTGTTCAGCGGACTCATCCCCCTTGGCAACATATTCGTTGGCACGACGCAAAATCGCCTTAATTCGCAGCGCCAACTCTCTGAGCGAAAATGGCTTGGTTATATAGTCGTCCGCACCTGCTTCTAAGCCTCTTTCTTTGTCCTCGATGGTTGATCTCGCGGTCATAATGAGAACAGGAGTAATACCACCGCTATCACGAAAGTGTTGGCACAAGTCGAAGCCCGTGCCATCAGGCAAGTCAACATCCAGAATAAGTAAGTCGAACTTTCGCGCTTTAAGTTGCAGACGCGCCTCACTCAGGCAGGTCGCATGTTCGACTTCGTATTCTTTTTCTTCGAGAAAATTCTTGACTGCATTGCCCAGCTCAGGGTGGTCTTCCACCACCAAGATTTTTCCAACCATAGTTCCACGCTTTCTCAGGCTTGTCGGTAAGAATATACCCAACAAGAAAGTGATGCGCCTCGCTTCAATTCGCAAGCAGCACAACAAAACCCTGAGCTACCAAAGCAAGGAGGAGGCGTGCCGGAGAGCCGGAGAGCCTAATTTAGCCGAAAAGTAGCATCCCTGCTTCCGTCAGTTCATCGCCATTGCTCATGCGAGTCAATCGCGATGTATGCTCGGCGCCAAAAATTGGGGTGGACGCCTTAGCAATAAAGGAATCGAATTTTGCGCGCAAATCGTCCATTCTCCCGGACAAAGCTTCGTTAACTCCCGACGGGGCAGCTTCAGTAGCTACCGCGGATAGAGTCGGGGCTTCCGCCTTCTCGGTCTTCTCGACCTTCGGAGCAGACGTCTGCGCAGCCGGCATCTCAGGTTCGAATCCGTCGTATAGACGAGCTAAATCCGAATCATAAGTTGCTGCGGATGAGCCGCTATCAAATGCGTCATAACCGGTATCTAACATTTATGCCTACTAAACACAACACACAATCTATCGCCTGCTGCTATCTTATGGAGCAAATCTGGCAAAATTGGGGCATAATTGTTAAATTTTTCAGAGCAAAGCAGCCCACCCCTTACCCAGTCATGGTATCCGGGATAATCGAGCTTGAATCCGAATGACATCCATCCTGGCTAGCGACCGACTACGGACTGGATTCTTCCTTCGGGACTCACATAGTGCTTTACACCGTCTCCGGGATTTGGTTCCGGCACGGGGGAAAACTTCTTACCGGACAATCTTCGAGGCGTAGATACCGGCGTCAAAGTTGGAACGGGGTCGGTCTTCAGCATGGCGGAGAGCCAGGCGGCAAGCTCTGTGAGCTTCTTGCAAGACTCGACTTTCGCGGATTCTAACGCATCGGCGCCTTGTTTCAAGGTTTTCCGCACGTTCGCCGGGGTCGGAGCCGAAAACGTGACTGACACGTCCCCGCTGTTCGACTCACCCCATTTGACAAGATCAGGCAAGGCTGTCGCAGCAGATTTATCAGCCTTCGGTCTAGGCATGGCCATGGCAATCCTTCGTCCAGATGAAGAATTACCTGACATAACGCTTACATCTTCGTCGGCCAGGGCTTTTAGCGAACCGCTCGCAGGCAAGAGAATCGCCAACGCAGCGCAAGCGGATAGTGAGATACGGCTCATAATTCAGGCTCCGAGCGGCTTTGCGGCAACGGAGTCATTATCGCATAAACCTGGCAACCAGCCACGAGCCTGACCGATGATATCTTGATAACCGACTGGATTACGGCCCGAAAGGCTTGTAAATACTGTGTGCACGCGAAGTTAATCTGTCACACTACTCTGGTCAGAATGCCTGCTAACTGATAGTATAAAAAAATCACGTCGGCTCGAGTCATCGGAACTGGGAGCCCGTCTCACTAAGAGAAAATGGAAGAATCTCAGAGTAGAAGCGAACCATCAAGTAGTAGCGGCCCGTGCACAGGCCGTCATGTTACTGCATTTTTGATTCCATTATGCCGGCCGAGCGTTAGCTGCCGGTTTTTTTCTTGAGTGATCCCCTGTAGAAGGAGCAGTGCCTCATAGCGGGCACAAGAGACAACCATCGAAAGTTATGTCCCTACAAACTTGATTCTCCAAGTGATATTCATTTTTCTGCTGATTGGTTGCAACGCATTCTTCGTTGCAGCTGAAATGGCGCTGGTGCGCATCAGGCGTTCACGCATCGAACAACTGGTAGCCGAAGGTAATCGAACGGCAGAAATTGTCCAAGCGGAACTCAAGAACTCCGAACGATATATCTCCGCCTGCCAACTGGGAATCACCATCGCCACGTTGGCTTTGGGTGCAACCGGCGAAGCAAGTTTTGGGGACGACCTTGCGAAGATGGTGGAAAGCACCGGGCTTCTGGGCGGCGCCTCGCTTCATGTGGCGCAAGTGACCATGTTCGTCCTGGCATTTTCGTTTACGGCTTTTGTACAGACGGTCTTTGGAGAATTACTGCCCAAGACATTTACGTTTGCCCGCGCTGAATCTGTCCTCTGGGCGCTGATTCATCCCATGAGATTTTGGTGCTGGCTGACGTCCCCATTCCTGTATATCTTGTCTAAGTTCACCAAATTCGTTCTGGTAGTTTTGAAAATACCTGAACCCCTGGATGCTGTTCACACTGGTGAGGAGTTGCGCCTGCTGGTGACTGAAAGCCAGGAGAAAGGACAACTGGAAGAGAAAGAGGAGGAAATGCTCCATAGCGTTTTCGACTTTTCCGACACTGTCGCGCACGAGGTTATGACACCCAGAACCGATATGCTCTGCCTTGCTGCCGACAGCACCGTCAAGGAGTTTGTTGAAGCAGCGTTGAAGCGGGGGTTCTCTCGCTTGCCGGTCTACGAAACGGATGTGGACAGCATTTTCGGCGCGGTACACATTCGCGATGCGTTGAGAGCTTTGGTGGAGCATAAAGAAAACACCAAAGTCCGCGAGTTTGCGCGCAAAGTTCTGATCGTGCCGGAAAACAAACCGGCAGCTGATTTGTTGACCGATTTTAAAAAGATGAAAACACACATCGCCATAGTTGTCGATGAGTATGGCGGCACGGTTGGCATGGTCACCATTGAAGATTTACTTGAAGAACTGGTCGGCGACATTGCCGACGAGCACGAGATTGAAGAAGAGTACTTCATGGCGCAGCCCGACGGTACTTTCTTAATCGACGCGAAGCTTTCGCTGGAAGATGCATCGGAGAAACTTGGTCTTGAGATTGAAGACGAAGAATTCAACACGCTGGGTGGTCACGTGTTTGGCGCACTTGGCCGTGAACCGAAAATTGGCGACGAGGTCGTTGGTATCGGCTATCTGCTGCGCGTCGAAGAAGCAGATAGACATCGAATTTTGAAACTGCGTGTCATCATGACGTCCGACAATACGAACGACGACCCGAGCAACGGCGTTGTTCAGAATGGCAATGACTCGCCGAAAATTACAGGCTCACACAGAGCGGTCGAAAGCAAGTGAAAGCCGAACCGCTCAGCTCACCGGAACTTGTAAAAGCTGCAAAATCGTTCCAGACGAAGAAGCGGCTTGGTCAGCACTTGCTGATCGATGCCGATGCACTCCATTTTTTGGCGGAGACCTTGCACATTGAACAATCGGATACGGTAGTTGAAATTGGCTGCGGCACAGGCTTCCTCACGCGCGAACTCTGCAACTATGGTGCGCCGGTGGTGGCAGTAGATCTGGACCGAGAATCAACAGTCACGGTAGAAGAGCTCGAACTACCGAAATTGACAGTCGTGCACGGTGACTTCTTAAATTTCGATCTCGCACACTTGGCTCTAAGGCGCCATCTGAGCGAAGAGGAGTTTTCACGGACTCCACCGGCGCGATCAATAAAGGTCGCAGGCAACGTGCCCTACCAGATAACCGGGCTGATTGTCGGTCACTTACTCGGAGAGATAAGCAGACCCGCTCCGTGGCTTCCCTCAATCAAGAAAGTAGTTTTGACCATTCAGTACGAAGTAGCAAAACGAATGGTGGCATCGCCGGGATCAAAAGATTACTCACAGCTTTCATTACTGATGCAGTACTTTTGCCACGCAAGAATTGAGAAAGTGCTCGGTCCGGAAAAGTTCTATCCCGCGCCGGAAGTGACATCCGCGATAGTGTCTCTGGAGCCTTTTCCAAAACCACCGATCGAGTGTAACAACCACGCTTTACTGCGTCGTATTGTTCGTGCCGGATTCAGCGGTAGACGCAAGATGCTGCGCAATGCGCTTCAGTCTATGGCGATTCCGGATTTGGATATCAACGCACTTTTTGCCGAAGTCCGAATCGACCCCCAAGCACGAGCAGAGAACCTATCACTACAACAGTTTGCCCTTCTCACCGATGAAGTCGAGAAGCGGATGAAACCAGTCTCGTAGTCTTTGCGTGAGCGCCCGCGCTTCGGGAGCAGCCGCAGATGACCGTCTTCGTAGTTGTAATCCAGTCAAAGACTGGTTGTCAGTGATGAAGCGACTGTCGGCGGCATGAAGTATACTGCTACTTTACGGACAATCATATCTTGGGGACGTCATGCGTTCTATAACTGTTCGTTGCCCGGCAAAAATAAATCTCACTTTCGATATTATTGCTCGGCGCAATGATGGCTACCATGACATTGAGACGCTCTTTCAAAGCATCGATCTGGAAGATCAAATCCAGTTTCAGTTTGAAGCAGCGCCAAGCTACTCTTTCGAATTGCGCTGCGAAAATCCCTACGTACGCAGAGCGATGCCACTGGATGGCACCAATCTGATAGCACGCGCGGCCGGCGCATTTTTCAAGAATGCCGGCGTAGACGAGAACTGGTGCATAACGGCCGAAATCGAAAAAAACATTCCGATAGCCGCTGGTCTGGCAGGCGGAAGCAGCAATGCCGCCGGAACACTTCACGGTCTCAATGAGTTTTTTAATCGACCCCTCACCGGCGAACAATTGCACCACATTGGCGGCACCATCGGCGCGGACATTCCCTTTTGTCTAAGTGGTGGCACAGCGATTGGTCGCGGTAAGGGCGACTTATTGTCAAAGGTCGCCGACATCGAGGAGCTGACCTACGTTATTGTAAAACCCCGGAAATTAGCCGTATCAACCCCGGAAGCATACGCGTCGTACCACCACTACAAGGGTGAGATCCGGCGTCCCAATCTGCAAGCAGCACTGAGTGGACTCCAAAATAGCGATATAGAATTAGCATTGTCCGCATTCGGAAATGTTCTTGAGCCGGTGATATTCGAACAACATTCAGAGTTAGCCGAACTGAAGAAAACAATCCTGCACCTAGGTGCGTGGTACTGCCAAATGAGCGGAAGCGGTCCCACCCTCTTTGCAGTGGTGCCTTCAAGGGAGATGGGACATCATATCCGTAGAGAACTGCTGCACGACGATGAGTTGGGATTTTTCTACGGAACCGGTGACGTTCTGAACGAAGGACTACCACCACTTGACGTGCGGATCGCACAAACATGCAAGCACGGCGTTCATGCACTACAGACGGCGTAATGAGAAAACAGATGCAAAAGAAAGCGACGCAATCAAGAGTTAACAAGCCCGGACCAGTTTCAAAACCAGCAGCAAAGCCGACTAAGAAGGTTCCGCCAAAACCGACGGCAAAACCTGCAGCTAAACCTGCAGCTAAACCTTCCGTAAAAGCTAAGGCTTCAATCGCCCCAAAATCTAACGCCGCCAAAGGCAAAAGCGCCTCCCCGGCAGGGACGTACAAGAAAGCAGGCAAGGGCAAGCCGTTCGGAACCGTCACCCTTGTGCAACGGGACGATGCGGACCATATGATGAAGATACTCTGTAAGCGTTATCCTGACGCAGAATGCGAGCTTACTCACAAAAACGACTTTGAGCTGCTCACCTCGGTAATTCTGTCGGCTCAAACGACCGATGCGCAGGTGAACAAAGTAACGCCGTCTTTGTTTGCTCGATTCTCCACGCCAAAGGCTCTGGCCGAAGCGGATATAGAAGAAGTAAAACAGATTGTAAGACCAACGGGTTACTACAACGCGAAGGCAAAATCCATTCAAGACTGCGCCATCGGCATAGTCACCAAGTTCGGTGGCAAGATACCGAAAACGCTGGAAGAGCTGATAACACTACCAGGCGTTGGTCGTAAAACAGCTAACGTCGTCCTCGGAGTACTACACGGAGAGTCGGCATGGACGGTTGACACTCATGTTCAGAGACTTTCCCACCGGCTCGGCTTCACCACAGAGGAAGATCCCTACAAAATCGAGCTTGCCTTACAAAAGCTGTTTCCGAACGACGACTGGTCAAAATTCTCCATTACCCTCATCTGGCATGGTCGCCGAACTTGCTTCGCCAAGAACCCCAATTGCGCCGAATGCCCGATAAACCACTTGTGTCCGAGTTCTTCAGTTTAGTTAAAATTGGTAACCCGAGCCATATAATCCCCACGGACCAGGGCATAACAATATAGTGTGAAGCTTGGGAGATACTAAAAAATGAAAACGCGCGCAATGGTTTTAGCTAGCACTTTAGCGCTCTTAATCTTGCAGGCGCCATCGGCACTCGCTCAAGGAATCGGATCGGCCGACGCCTCGATGGAGCAAAGCTTCTCTAATTTCAATAACTCGTTAGACAGCACTGCGAGTAATATGAGCGCTGAGACTAACGCCCAACAAAATGCGGCGGCTAACCGCTATTTGACAGAATCGCAGGCCAATCAGGATACGGAAAATGAAGCTGAACGCTATTTCCAGGACAGCCAGCAAGCAATGATTGATGGCGGGGGCGCCTATAACAGCCAAGGCTTCATGTTCGGAGGAGGACTCGGAGGCTTCGGCGGCGGCGGCGGTATGTTGGGCGGCAACATATCGAATATTGCGGCTCCCAGTTGGGGCGGTGGACAATCGATTCGAGCCCCGAGGTATGGAAACAGCAACTCAGTTCTCAGCAACTACTACGGAAACGTCCGCCCCCGGCGTTCGTACTCAATCGCGGAATAATCAGCAACAACGGTTACCAGAGTAACGCACAAGCGAAAGCAGGCTGGGGTCCCGCCTGCTTTTCGTTTTGGCAGGGAACCCGGTCCCGATTTCGATCTGAGCCCGGAGACTGCCACGCTACGCGCTTGCAGAAGTAAACAGTGTCCGAAATTTTTCCAGCCTTGCCTTTGGCTGTTCGGTCAATTATGCTTGCGTTGGAGTTTCGCCCGCCACAGGGCCTGGAAAGCGACCATCAATGCTGGATTTTCTGTCCAGGTTTTCTGCGCCACCAAAGGCCGAATCACTGAACGCCGCGACAAGTTTCTCGCCGCCTTCGGCAGAGAAGGAGACGGAGGAACCAAGTCCGCTCGAAGGCATGCGTTTCAAATATCCCTTGCGCAAGTATCAGCAAGAGATTCTCGAGCTGACTCGCCTGAAGCTTGAGCGCGGAGAACGTGCGCTGCACATCGTGGCACCGCCCGGAGCGGGCAAAACCATTATCGGACTCCAAATAGCCTGCGAACTTAAGCATCCAGCGCTGATCATTTCTCCCACGACTACCATTCAGGCTCAGTGGGGAGAGAAATTGAGTTTGTTTCTGCCCCCGGACTGCAAGGACACAAGCACGGAGCATTTGATTGGCACGCATGAAGACAAGCCGCTCAAACCCATTACTTTACTTACCTATCAGGTGTTGTCCACTCCCGGCCGTGAGCAAGAGTACTTAGAAAGACTTGCTCACGAAGCGTGGGTCGGCGAGCTTGTAAGCGGCACGGCAAACAGCAAAGGCGCAGCAGAGCTTCGAATTCTGGAGCTGATGCAGAACAACAAGAAGGCCTACGATCGTGAAATCTCACGGCACATTACCCGCTTACGGCGAAAACTTACTAGCGTTCTGGACCTGAAAGAGGTGCTCCACCCCAACGCCGTGTCCTTGATACAGTCGTTAAGGCGCCAAAAGTTCAGGACGGTTATTTTCGATGAATGCCACCACTTAACCGACTACTGGGCGGCCATAATGTCGCAGGTAGTAAAACAGTTGGACGCACCGCTCGTAATCGGCTTGACCGGCACCCCTCCAGAGGGAAAGTCAGCAGGTCAGGAAACGCGCTACATGACTCTTGTTGGCGATATCGACTATCAGGTGCCAACGCCGGCACTGGTGCGCGAGGGCGGATTAGCGCCGTTTCAAGACTTAGTTCTTTTCACTCGTCCCACCGACACGGAAGAGGAGTTTCTGGCACTACAGCACCACGCGTTCCACGACCTGGTTCTGGAGCTAACACAACAAGTTGAAGTTGGAGCTGCGGCTGCTCTTGCTAAAGTAGAGAAGCGAACAGGGATCACGCGCGAATCGGTGCAGTTGAAAAAGAAACTGGCAGCAGCGCAACTGGAAAAGATCAAACTTGCAACCAAGAGCATCCCGACTCCACAGAAGGAAGTGGTTCCTGATATACCACCGATCGAAGTAAAGTTTGACGATGATCCCGACGGCGGAGAAATTGTCGTTGATATCGATCAGCTCGACGACGACTCAAGCTGCATCGTGGCCAACGAGGCAGAATCTCAAGCGACGGAAGTAGCGCCCGAACAACACCCGGCAACAGACAGTGATGTCACACTCCATCAAGCAGCGACTACTCTTCCGGCCCTTGCGCCTGATCGCTATTCGCTTCTTACACGCTGGGTCACCGAACGACTTGCCAGCGCGGGAAATGACGGCTGGGAAAAGTTTGTGTCGCGCGAAGCCGATCTGGCAGCGGCTATGTGCAGATATGCGTGGAAGTTCAAAATCAAGCTGCCGCCAGTAGTAGAACTATCTAACGACTTGATGCAAGCGCCACTGTTCATCGACGATTGGATGATGCTGCTGGAAGATTTTTCTCTCAATTACCTGAAAGTAAGTGCATCGGAAGAGAATCACGCGCTTTACGAACGAATTCGTCAAGCAATAGCAAAACTTGGGTATGGACTGACTGAAAAGGGGTTACGGAAACAAGCATCGCCAGTAGACCGAGTGCTGGCCTTCAGCAGAAGCAAGACCAAAATAGTAGCTGAAATATTGCAAGTGGAGTACCGCAACCTCGGCGAAAGATTGCGAGCCGTAGTCGTAACCGACTACGAGAAGATGTCGGCGACAGCAAACAAAGCAACAAAGGGCGTTCTCAGCGAGGAGTCAGGCGGCGCCATTGCAGTATTAAAAGACTTGCTGGCGGACGAAGCCAGCGAACAGATCAATCCTTGCCTGGTCACCGGCTCGATTATTCTAGTAGACAACCGAATCGCAGAGCCGTTTCAGAACGGAATGAACGACCTATTGAAGCAGGAGGGTTACTCGTTCACCACCGAAATGGTCGCTGTTCCCGGTGAGGCTTTCAGTCAACTCAGCTCAAACTCAACAGAATGGGAGTCGCGTATTTATGTAGGGCTGGCGACAAAGTTGCTTGAGAAAGGTGTCAGCAAAGTACTGGTAGGTACTCGCGGAATATTCGGTGAAGGTTGGGACTGCCAGGCACTCAACACGCTAGTAGACCTGACGACCACAACTACCCCGATGTCGGTGAAGCAATTGCGCGGGCGGTCGATTCGCATAAACACCTCGGATCCACTTGGTGCATGCAAAGTCGCAAACAACTGGGATGTCGTTTGTATTGCTCCCCACTTGGAAAAAGGGCTGAACGATTACCAACGCTTCGTTCGCAAACATGAAGGCTACTTCGGTATCTGCGATGACGGTCAAGTTGAATGTGGCGTCGGGCACGTGCACCCGGCATTCTCGGATCTTACGCCTGCAGAGGTGTTTGCCGGTCTGGGAGAATTCAATGCGGAAATGAAACACAGAGCTTTGAACAGGGAAGCTGTGTATGAACTGTGGAAAGTTGGACAGCACTACAGCAACGTTACTATTGGTTGTGCAGAAGTAACAAAAATGCGCGACCTGCACCTGTCCCCTCCCTACTTGCGAAGAAGCCTTACATACAAGGAACACGCGCACTTACTGCGGCAAAATCTCAATGGTGTTTGGCTCGATTACACGGTTGCCGCACTGTTATTAACACCACCGGCAGTATCATTATCCTTACAGTTCAAGCTACCAATCATCACGTGCATTATATTCATTCTCGTGGCAACGCTGGCAATCAGACGTTATATCAATCTCTACCAAAGGTTGAAGAATGAAGTCTGTAGACCTTGTTCGCAAGAGACAGGATTGCGCGACATCGGGGTGGCCGTTCTGAGGGCATTGCAAAAGCTGCGTGTGATACCACGAATCGTGCCACCGGAAGCGGTGCGTATTTCAAGACGAACCGATGGCAGTTTGCGAGTTTTTTTGGATACAGCGGATCCGAAGCATGCACAGGAGTTCATCAAATGCGTCAAGGAAGTGATAGAACCGATTAAAGCGCAGCCTTATCTAATCGCAAAGTTTGAATATGCGCCTGGTGCGCAAAGAAAAAAATCGCAGAAGAAACAACAAGAGATAGTAAAGCCGCTGGCGCCCAAAAGCAAGAGCGCCTTTGGTCCCGGCACGAAAGCGAAAACGGCCAGGAAAGCGGTAGCAAAAAACGGCGCAACCAAAACCAATCAGGGCGACCCGGCTACGCCCCGTGCAGAATCCGCCGAAAAAGCATCAATCCTGAGCCGGGCGTTCACCGACAGCACACAAGTCACGGACGCACCACCAAACCCGCTGCCACCATCGCGGGCCGAGGCCTTATTCTTCCGGTATTATCTCAAAGGCGAAGCGGAATTGAGACTTTCCGGTTTTCATGCCGTGCCGTCTATCTTTTGCCGGTCCGAGAAAACACGGCAAGCCTTTCAACAAAGCTGGAACAAGCATGTCAGTCCCGGCGAAATCTTTGCCACTGAATCGAAACCGGAAATCGCAAACCGCTATTTCGGTCAGGGCGCGGTGGTATCAAAAAGACTGTTGTGGGAGTAAGTCCGAATCAGTTGCGAATTGCTAACGAAGTTCATCGCGCAACAACATCTGAGATAGCATCTGATAAGCCTGCTCATCTAAAATATTGTCCATTAGGGCTCGTTCCAGAAAAAGTCTTTCTTCTGTCGAAATCTTGCCGTCAGCAAGAATGAGGGCTTTCAACGCTTGAGCGTCGTACTTGGAAACCTTTCCCGCATCATGGAGGATATCCTTAAGAGCTTCTTCCAACGTTCTGATCGTAGCCACTGAATTCTCCTTGTTATGCTCCCACACGATTATACTTAGAATGCCCGTTCAGGAGTTGTAGTAAATGTCCGGTCAAACAGCAGATGAAATATCGGTTCTCGAGCTTAAGTCAAAAATGGACGCCGGTGAGCAGGTCATATTGCTTGACGTCCGTGAGCCGCATGAGTTAGAGATTTGCTGCCTAAAGAACACATTTCACTTTCCCATGGCCGAGCTGCGATTTCACATGGACGACCTTGAACCGTACAGAAATCACGAACTCATAGTTTACTGTCGCACTGGTAGACGTAGTGCCATGGCGGCGATGTTTCTTAGAGACGCAGGATTTAGCGGAGCAAAGAATCTGACAGGCGGTGTTCACGCCTGGTCAGACCAAGTGGATTCTTCTTTTCAAAAGTATTAGCAGAAACCTTAGCACTGCATATAGTGGCATCCGTCGTCCGTTGCACCGGTCGCCGGTTCCGGCAGAGGCAACGGTCTCGACTCCACGCTCTGCAACGGACCGGTCAAACGGCTGCAAATTCCGCGCCGATCCTCGCTCTTGCGCCATGAGCTTAGGAATCAGCAATATAGGTTGTTCACCAGCTAAACGCGTTGGGTTACAGCCAGCCCGACATCGCCGAGAACGAACTGATTGCGGTGGAAAAGGTTTCAAAGATAAATCACGGCATCGTTCTCATGGACGTTATGCAGTGGTTCCACTTAATCGAGAACCGGCGTAGGCTAAAGCTAAAAGCCGCCTTCAGTAAATGAAAAGCGGCTTTCGATTGTCTATGAATCTGCAAAGGTAACCAGCAGAGCAAAATTACATCGGCACCATGCCGGGATCGCCGATAATCAAGCTGGGCGAACGCAGCGGATGCTCGTTACTGATTGGGTTATTCATATCGGTGCGAATGCGCTTTCCTTCCGGTTGCGTAGACTGGTGCTTCATAAGCACTTCAATCGCACGGCGAACGGTTGGTTCACTCGCTGGCACGTGTCCCGTCTTGCTGGTGAGAACGGCAACTACAACGGAGGAATCATCTGCGGCAGCGCAATTGAGTCCCGCTGATGCCCCGAGAACGAGACAAAATGAAAGTATTAGATTTGGTTTCTTGATATTCATGGCTGAAGTATAGATCTCAATATCGAGGAATGAAAGAAGGTTTGTGAAGCTTTAATCTTGTTTGATGCGGGAAATACGAATTTTTCATTCCGCACTAATCGTATCAGTCGAGCCAAAATCAATTCAATTGCATCCGCTTGACTTGCACATAGACGCAACCACAAGTGTAAAGTGCCCCCCGTGCTTCCTGCACCGGAAGCTCAAGTGCGGCCGGGTTGAACCGGTCGCCGAACAATCGCCTTACTTGGCTCTATAGAAGGGCATAGTAGAATGTGATGGCGAACAAGGGGCAAAGGAGTGGGATCGTGCCAGGCACTCAAGTACCAGCCAACGCGGCTGAGCAGGCAAACAAAGTGAAACAGAACTCGCCCGTTGCCGTGTTGAAAGAATGGTCCGAAATGATCAAGCTTGAGCACACTGTATTTGCGCTCCCCTTCGCTCTCACGGGGCTTTTGTTAGCAAGCAAATCCATGCCTTCAGCCGAAACGTTCTTCTGGACCATCTGCGCCTTTGGCGGGGCGAGAGCGGCTGCGATGACGATGAATCGACTTATTGACGCAAGTATCGACGCGAAAAATCCGCGAACGTCAACCCGAGCAATTCCCGCCGGCAAAATAAGTCCCTTCAATGCAATCCTATTCTCAATCTTCGCCTTTGGACTGATGATTTTCGCAGCAAGTAAGCTGCCGTCCTTGTGCTTGCAACTTTCGCCAATCGCAGTTTTGTGGCTCAGCTTTTATTCGTTCACAAAACGGTTTACCTGGTTATGCCACCTGGTCTTGGGCGTTGCCCTTGGTGGTGCGGCTTTGGGTGGCTGGGTTGCAGCCGGTGGCGCACTAAATATAATGGCGCCGTGGCTGCTTGCGTTGTCGGTTGCAACCTGGGTGGCAGGATTCGACATTATCTACGCATTACAGGATATCGATTTTGATCGCAGCGAAAAACTGCATAGCATTCCAGCGGCTTTTGGTATCCCAATGGCACTTACAATTTCGTCCATGTTGCATTTGGTCACGGCTGCAAGCCTGGTTTTGACGGGTGTGATCCTTTCACGCGGACCGCTTTTCTGGCTTGGCACCGTGCTTGTAATGGTAATGCTGAAGTACGAGCACAAGCTGGTCCGCCCGGACGACCTGAGCAAAATAAACGCGGCATTTTTTACCACCAACGGCATAGTCTCCATATGCATGTTTGTTGCCACGCTCGCCGACTGCATCTTCTTTCCAGCGCGGTGAAGTCGCCTCATACTCATTATTGATACTGCCGTAGATCACGGGCGCAAAGGCACACCAGCACGGCAGTCCTCGTCTGTTCTGAGATGAGAGACAGAGGAACACAGTATGCAACATTTGACACCGTCACAGCTACGTCGATTGCAGGAAGACGTGGTTCGCCGTAAAACCAGCCAGGAAATCAATGAGCGAATTGACCGCCAAATTGAACGCAATGTCGGCTACTTCGCAACACAATCAAAAGAGGCAATCAGCGATCGAATAGAAGAGCTAGAGGAAGAATGGGACGTGGACCGCTTGTTGGCGCGAAACGCAGCAGTCATTGCTTTATCTGGAACAGCACTCGGCGCCTTCCTTCACAGGAGCTTTCTTGTGATACCACTACTGGTGACGTCTTTCCTCTGGCACCACATGCAGAAGGGATGGTGCCCCCCCCCTGCCGGTGCTACGACGGATGGGGACAAGGACTCTTCGCGAAATTGAATGCGAGATATTCGCTTTGAAGGTTCTGCGCGGCGACTTCGACAATCTTCCCAAAGGCATCGAGCCGGCAGAACGCACGCGCTCAGTCCTTGAACGCGTGAGCAAGGGCGCACGTAGCGATGGACAGGTCAGCAATACGAACGGCGGCGGAGCCCGGGAGTCGAAAAAAAACGGGACCTTACGGTCCCGTTATCAGATTTATGAGTCCAGCTACAGATTACTCAATCAGCTTGATTGAATAAGGGTTCCAGTTCTGGATCGCTGCATTGGTCTGGCTATCACCGGTGTCAGGAAGTGTTCCGCTGCCCCCATGGTCGATACCTTTCACGATACGAGCCACGATGGTTTCAACAACCCCACCCTTCTGGTTGACGATTACGTTTTCAACGTGCACGCCGACAAAGGCAATCAGCTCCCGGCTCTGATTGAAAGGCTCTTCGCCTCTGATTACCGGCAGATAAAGGATGGGCTCATTCCGCAAAGCCTGCAAGTAACTATCTTGTCCAACATGCTTGTCAGCCAACTGTTTCTCGCCGAGAACTCCGTTATTCAGATTGATTTGCTCACCGATGGTCACGGTTGGGATGTGTCCCGGTACGACGTCCTGGAAGCCCAAGCACATGTCGACCGCATCTCGTACCCACTTGCCGCTGGTCGGATCCGTGGTGAATGAAGTCCATGCTGCGTTTTTAAAGGTTTGCGAATTGAGGTGCAAATACACCAGATCGCCTATGCGCAAATCTTTGAGCGGTTTGTGGTCATAGTATGTTGTTTGGGAAGGAGTACCGCCATTGTCTCCGGAACCAGTTCCGTCACCACCGGTAGTGGTTGTACTGTTTCCGTTTCCGTTTCCGTTTCCATTTCCATTACCGTTGGAACCGGAAGCAGTTGTCGTAGTGGTTGTGGTAGTCGTTGTGCTGGAGGAATTGCCATTTCCGTTGCCGTTACTGCTGCCTCCACCGTTGCCATTTCCACCGCCACCAGCTGCGCCCTGGCCGGAATTGGAATTGTTTTTCGGACCAGTGCTTCCGTTGCCCGGTAAGGCGTCAATGCTTACTGCCAGTGGGAACAGCTTGTAGCCACTGTGACGAGTAATACGTCCAAGTCCACCCGCAACAGCCGTTACTCCGACGTTGTCCTCAGGGCGATTGATAATCGCCAACATCATATTCTTGAACACCATGTTGACCGTGACGCGAACGGTACCTAACCCATCGGCGTCCGGAGGAGTTACCACCGTCGAGATGGACGTAGTCCCTTCATCGGGATCGACATGGAGTGCATTACGAAGATACTCATTCGCTACAGCCAGTGCGTGTTGATCACACTTGGTGACGTCCGCACTCAGGTCCTGCGCTCCAGCGATAGCCGCTGCGTCAGCAACCGCACGTAACTGGCAACGCATGTAAGTGATTTGCGCTGTGTCGACTGCCAGGGAGCAGATCAAAACGACGATTAGCACCACCGCTGCGAGCATTACGGTGCCTAAGCTACCTGTCTGAGCCCTGAGTTTTGTTCGTGCGCGTAGTTTGTTGTAGTTCATTGAGAAACTCCGTGATTACTGCAATCGGTATGTAGAAGTTCCGACTAAAGTCAGAAGTCCCGACACATGCAGCGGGTCTGGATTAGGGAAGGGCGGAAGTCCGAACTGGTTATCGGTATAACGAACCGTCACCGTAACGGTGGGCGGTTCGGCATTGGCGTTAAAAACCGGGTCATTAAATTGAGCGCTGTCATTTATGACATTCGCGATGCGAACACGATCAAAAACTTCGGAGTCTTGAGAAGAGCGATCACCTGCAATATCAGGATCTCGTCCATACGCAATCGCCAGATTACGCGCAGCTTCTCGGGCGCCCTCAGCAAGAGTGGCCTTGAGCACATACATATAACTGACTTCAAGAGCTACGTATATGCAGAGAAACATGATGGGCAGCATGACGGCCATCGAAGCTGCGCCTTCGACGATTGCCACCCCTGATTTGTTTCTTGTTGTTTTTCTCATAAACCAAGGCACTCCTAGTTTCCGTATGTCATATGGTTGCGAAACTCATTTTCGATCATGAAATCGAATGCCCTACACCTGCCCTACAGAGTACTGCAAGGCGCCCGCCCCGTATAGTGTCATTATTTGATATGTTATGGGCCACCGTTGTTGAGGTGCAACTGCCGCAAACTTCACGAAAGCGAGCGGTTGCAAAGCGACCATTACCGATAGATCCCTGTCCAAATTAGCTGGTGCTCACATCAGCCGGATCCCGCAAACGTCCGTTAATCAACAATCGCGGACATCGAATCAATTGCTACGGCAGTGCGGAATTCAAGAAAAACCAAGAAATAAAAATTCCTCAATGTACAATTATCGTAAAACTCCATCTCAGCTGCTCAATTAGAACCAACTCAGGAACACACGAAGAAGAGCGGCACAAGCCGTGCTCGACGTCCGCCGCATACGCGTTGCATATACCAAGAATCGATTTTACTGTTTAGCTGTCGGTGAGCTTAGAGCGAGCAAGTCACCATCAACGGTGCCGACATAGATTGCTTGCGACGTGGACAACGGAGGTCCTTCGAGCTGTGCATCCAAATGTGCATACCACTTCAGATCGCCACTCCGCGCATTAAAACACTGCAGATAACCGTTTCGGCAAGCCAGGTATAACGATCCTGTTATGCTCACCACGCCTGAAACGACTTCACCCGCGGTGCCTACCGACCATAGTGGTGCGCCCTTGTATTTGTCCAGGCAAACAAGCGATCCGTCGATGCCGCAATAATTGACGGAAGAAAACTCAAGCGAGCCTCGCGACAAGAAGTAAATGCCCGAATCGTGAGTCCAGGCCTTATTCCCGCTTACTATATCGAAGCAATATACGTGTCCGGTAGAAGTTGCACAGTAGACACTGTCGGTTGAGGCCAGGCACTCGGAAATGACGGGTCCATCCGTTTCAGCAATCCATTTTCTCCATCCTTTATCTGCTCCGAGCGCATGTACGTGCTTATCAGAACCTGCAATAAAAATCGTGTCTTCAACGACTTGGGGACTGGTACATAACTCACCATCGGTTCGGTAGGTCCATGTATTAGTACCATCGGCCAATGAATACGCTTTTACGTTTCCTTCTTTTGTGCAGATGATAGCCTGTTCCAGCGAAACAGCTGGAGAGGCCAGTATCGGTGAGCCGGCGTTCACTTTCCAGAGGAGAGAACCCGTTCCCGCATTGACACAATACAAGTGTCCGTCGGCACTTCCAACCACGAGATTTTCACCTGACACCAGACAAGAAGCCATGATCGGTCCTTCAGTAGTAAGGAACCAGTTCATACGACCGCTCTGCATATCCAACGAATATAGAGCGCCATCGGCTGAGCCAACGTACAAGCTTTTCTTCGCTCGGTTTAGCACGACTCCAGAAGACCAACCTATTGGTCCTTTGGTCTTAAAAGTCCAAAGAAGTCCTAGATTGCGCTCTTTGGACGGATCCAGCTCCTCCCTCTTGGTCTCCGAAGCGGCTGGTTCGGGTCTAAAATCGATCGCGATCGGTGGTGATTGAGGTTGCTCCGTCACCGCCGGCGGTGCCACGGGTGAAGCAACCGGTTCAGGAACAATCACAGGTTCAGGCTCCACTACTACTGCTGGTTGCGGTGTCGGTTCGACTATCGGCTCAGCGGGCACGGCAAAGGCAGCAGCAACCGGTTGCGGCTGTTGTTGCGGCTGTTGCTGCTGAGGAGGCGGCGGTATCGTCGCGGCCGCATTCTGCGCAACAGATGCGGAGACTTCTGTTGTCACCGCGGTATCCACGTCCACTTTGGCAGGAGCCGGCGGCGGCGCAGCATTTTGTGCCGCCTGAGCAGCCTTATCGGAGCGCAATCCGACACCCATACGAGCAACTTTCATTTCCAGCAACAACTTGTCCAACGACGGCAGCAAGTCGCCCAGAGACTGCAATCGCGAATCGGGGGTCTTCGCCATCATGTACTTTATTGCTTTGTTCAGAATTGGGGGCAAGTCCTTACGCAAATCAGCCGCGGAGGGAACAGGAGCAGTGGCGTGCTTCAGCGCCATTTCAATCATGCCTGTCGCCTTGAAAGGTCTTTGCCCTGTAAGCATCTCAAAGAAGACTGCTCCGAGCGAATAGATATCTGATCGATGGTCGCGCGGCTCACCGCGACACAGCTCAGGAGACATATAGGCAGGCGTGCCTTTTCCGCTGGCTGCCCGCTCAAATGCTACTCCGGTAGCTATTAGTGCTAGACCAAAGTCGCCTAATTTGGCGTTATTGTCCTGGGTGATAAAGATGTTGTCCGGTTTGATGTCCTGGTGCATAACCCCGCGCTTATGAGCATAGTGGAGCGCAGTGGTGAGTTCTTTCATCCACTCAACTGCCTGCTCAAGAGTTACAGGTTCCTTGCCGATACGCTGCCGAAGGCTCCCGCCCGGTAAGTACTCCATTGCCATGTAGTGGTGAATCTTCCCTTCCCGATTCTCCATACCGATGTTGTAAATCGTGACGATGCCGGGATGCTCTAACTGCGCAGCCAGTCGAGCTTCCTGGCGAAACACCTCCACCGTGTCATCATCCGCCATCAGTTCCGGAAGAAGCATTTTGATGGCTAGCTCGCGTTGCAGAAACTCATCACGACAGTGATACACGACACCCATGCCGCCGGAACCCAGTTCGCGCAAAATGGTGTAATGTCCAAACTCGAGCTTGTCTCCCGGTGTAAACATCATTTAATTACTTCCCCTACTCAGACCACCGGCTCAAAGGTCCCAATCCCCCGCCAGGTCGCCACTGGCATCAGCTATTATCTTCCCTTGTTAAGCCTTTTTCACGACTCCATACTAAAGTCCTTTCAAGAAGGTCGTGCCGTCCCCGGTGTAAAATCAAGCGGTTACCTCATCGGATGCATTATGACTGAGTTTACACGTCCGGACGCAACAACACCGACATTCTCGGTCACTCCGCCTTCAACTGAACCTCTGGGACTCCTGAAGGGGATGGAAGACGTCCCGGCACGTTCGGAACTTCCAGACGTTGCCCCTCCCCCGATTCTCACTGCCGCTCGCGTTTTGAGAATGGAAGCACAGGCAATTCTGGCGCTAGTGGATCGCCTTGGTGCCGGTTTCGAGCGTGCAGTGGAGATACTAGGCGCCTGTCAGGGAAAAGTAGTCGTCACAGGCATGGGTAAGTCCGGCCACATTGGAAACAAAATAGCAGCCACACTAGCCTCAACAGGGACGCCAGCATTTTTCGCCCACCCGGCCGAACTCAGGCACGGCGATTTTGGAATGCTTGACCGACGAGATGCAGTAATTGCTCTTTCCGGTTCAGGCGAAACGCAAGAGATCAAATTGGTTCTTGATCCAATCAAACGGCTGGGGCTTCCGATCGTGGCGTTCACTGGTAATGCAGAATCAACTCTTGCTCAATATAGCGACGCTGTCATCGATACTGCCGTCGAACGTGAGGCCTGCCCTCTCAATCTGGCACCGACATCTTCGACCACGGCAGCGTTAGCGATGGGCGACGCACTGGCAGTAGTGTTGATGACCCAACGTGGATTTAAAGCTGAAGACTTTGCTCGTTCGCATCCGGGTGGAAACTTGGGTCGTCAACTGTTGACGGTGTCGGATGTTATGCGGACAGGCGTAGACATTCCTCAAGTAAGTCTTGACGCGGAGTATGTTCAAACGCTTAAGGAGATTGATTGCAAGCGACTGGGATTCACATGCGTCGTCGACAAGTCCGGTGCGCTAAGCGGAATCATAACGGATGGAGACATTCGCCGAACACTGGTTAAATGGGGCACACAAGCATTCTCAGTTAAAGCGTCCAGCCTGATGACGCGCAATCCAAAAACAATTCGAGCACATTCATTAGCGGTGGAAGCCCTCAAATTGATGGAAACGCATTCGATCTCCGATTTGCTTATCCTTGACGAACAATCAAGGCCGACAGGGGTTATTCACCTTAAGGACTTACTGCAAGCCGGCGTCGTCTAAGCGCTACGCAAGCGCGAAGGCACAGTCGCGGAGTGCATAAAGAAACGAGGAAAGCAGCTTTCACCGCTCTCCCCGTCACATTGCCTTTAGCTTCAATCTAGCCCTTAGCTAGAAGTTTCTCGCAATCTTCTCTTGCTGTCGTTACCAACGGGCTGTCGCCGCCGAGTACGGATTCTCTAACCGTCAGTTCTTCGTCAAACAGCGGTTTGGCTTCCTGATAGCGACCCTGTGCCAGCAAACACAGTCCCAAGTCGTGCATGCTTTGTGCAACGCTGAGATGATTCTGTCCAAGGACCTCAAGGCGCTTCTGAAGTGCCAGACGCAGCAAACCTTCAGCATCGGCGTGCTTGCCGATTGACGAAAGGAATGCGCCGTAGCTGTTTACGCTTTCCAGAGTGTCAGGGTGATTCTCACCTAACAGCTTCTTGCGGATATTGAGCGACTTTTCGAAGAGCGATTGTGCTTCTGCATTTTGCTTCTTATCGCCAAGCAGGCCGTTACGCCAGCAGAGGCGAGCGAAGTCGTGCATAGACTGCGCTGTATCGTAATGGTTTTCCGAAAGCGATGTTTTGCGAATGTACAATGCTTGAGTCAGATTTTTCTTGGCTTCGTCGAGTTTGTCGATCGCCAGGTAGAGAAGTCCCAACGCATTGAAGCTTCCGGCGGTATCGGGGTGACGTTCACCGAGCGACTTCTTACGAATAAGCAATGCTTGTTCAAGAAGTGGTTGAGCTTCGGCATATTTGCCTTGACGGACCAGCAGCGCGCCCTTGTACATCAACGTTGTGGCGTAGTCCGGGTGATCCTCTCCAAACTTCGTTTTGCGATGACTCAACGCCTGATCAATCATCTTCTCAGCTTGTGCCAATTTATCTTGCGACAAGTAGACCAGGCCAAGGTCGTTCTTAGAAGTAGCAATGTCGTTATGGTCTTCACCAAAGACCTTTCTTCGCATTGAATAGGCTTTTGTCATCATGATTTCAGCGTCGGATACTTGACCTTGAATGAAGTAGAAGTAGCCCAAGTCGTGCGTGGTCTGCGCTGTTGCTTTGTGTTCGTCGCCGAACACTTGTCGACGTTTCTCCAACGCATCTGCCAGCATTCGCTTCGCTTCAACGAAGTTAGCGCGTCTGGTGTAGAGCTGACCTAAATCATTGAGGGTTTCGATGGTATCAGCATGAGTATCGCCGAGAGACATCAATCGACGCACCAATGTTTGTTGGAAAGTCTCTTCCGCATCGGCATACTTGCCGCGCTTAACGGCGATAATTGCCAATTTGCTCAGAATTTCAACAACAGCGAGGTGCTCGCGCCCCATGATCTCTTCCAAAGTAGGAAGTGCTGCCCGATAGTGCTTTTCGGCTTCGGTATAGCGTCCTTGTTCAAACAAACGGTTGCCGTCGCCGATAAATGCTTCCGAGAAAGGACGTTCTACGGTGCATTGCATATCAACGCTTTGCGTTTCGAAGCGGTCTTGCATCTGCATGAGTTTTTCAGTGGAAGAGTCGACTTCCTCTTGCGGTCTGGCTGCCTCAGCCTCTTCAAGTAGCCTTCGCGCTTCGCGGTCGCGCTCTTCATCTAATTCTTTGTTGACGCGCTCTTGCTCGGCATCTGACATTCCGATGGATTCCAGGCGATCGAGAGCGGCCGCTTCAACAGCCTTGACCCGGTCCGAATCTTCTTCTGAGGGCGCTGCCACTGCTTCTGCGCCAAATAGACTGTTGGCAGCTTGCTCGGCTTCTGCATCGGTACCAAGCGAGCCGAATAGCGACGATTCCGGAGCAGCAGATTGCTCTTCCAGGCGTTTCGCTTCGGCTTCGGCGGCCCTGGCGGCAGCAGCTTCCTCTTCCAGGCGCTTCGCTTCGGTTTCGGCGGCCTTGGCGGCAGCAGCTTCCTCTTCCAGGCGCTTAGCTTCGGCTTCGGCGGCTTTGGCGGCAGCAGCTTCCTCTTCCAAGCGCTTCGCTTCGGCTTCGGCGGCCTTGGCGGCAGCAGCTTCCTCTTCAAGACGCTTCGCTTCTGCTTCGGCAGCCTTGGCGGCAAGAGCTTCCTCTTCCAGACGCTTCGCTTCGGCTTCGGCTTCAGCAGCCTTGGCAGCAGCTTCCTCCTCCGCTCTCTTGGCGGCGGCTTCCAGTTCGGCCTTGGCAGCAGCTTCGGCCTCGGCAGCATGGCGAGCAGCTTCAGCTTCTTCTCGACCTTTTACGAGGTCATCTTGCTCAGCCGCACGTTTGGCATCCTCAGTGGATTCGGAACGCGCAGGCACCACCGGCGGTGTGGCCGGAGCGGCGGCGATGCTGATAGGAGAGAGTCCTTGTTGTTCTAAAAACTTTTTGAAATTGCGCGTCAACTCGTCGTTGCCGAGATGCTGGACAGCAATGTCTATACCTCGCCCCCCGCCACCTTGATTGTAGGCCAGAGGCAACAGCTGGCTCACCAACTGCGCTTCCTGAACGCGCACCGATTGTTCGAGTTGATAACGCACAGACTCAAGATCGAGCTGTCCTTGCATTTCCGAAATCGCTTTTTGCTGGCGAAGCAATTCGCCGTGTTGCTTTTTCAATAACTCGGTGTATTGCTCCTGGAGCGCCTTCGCATGATCGAGCCGCTCACGTTGCTCAGTGGTCGCATTCACCAAAATTCTGTCTACTGCTTTGCAGAGTTCCAAAGCAAGGGACTCATTGTTCTGCTTTTGAACTTTTGCCAACTCATTTTGTTGCTGGATCAAATCTTCCAGACACTTTTTGAGCGTGTTCATCACCAAGAACAAGACGGCCGCCACGGCCCCGCATCCAGCTAATGCTAATATCCCATCCATCCCATTCATTTATCAGACACCTTCGCTTAGACGATCCACGTACAACCCGGCACACTTCTGTTCGACTCCACGGAGTCTACTCCCCTACGAAATATTACCCGCCGGTCGAGAAGGTTAATCTCCCGACGCACTACGTCAGTAAATTTCCAATCGCCTAAAGTTGAATTTTCTAACCGCTCAACCTAGCGGACGCAGCATCTTAAGCGGGTTTGCGCTGTTCAGAAATTTTTTTGAGTTCCTGCTGCCTCAGGTTCGACACAGTTCTGGAATCAGCAGAAAAACTCGGGTCGCGATAAGGAACAGCCGAAGAGGTCAACAGCCGCCCCTCCTCTTGACAAGACAATGAAAAGCATTTGTATTCGTCGCTATAGTAGCTTGAATTGAGAGTCGCTAATGTGCCGCCGGATTTTCCTCCCACAGCAGCGGTGCGACGAACATCGAAGCCTGTCATTCTCAGCGCAGAGCGCACTGCGACGGCAGAACTGTAGGTGAGAACAGCTCCGGACCGGGATTCGAGCAGGCGTTGGTATTGCTTAAAGATATCTACGGTCCATAACTGTGCAGCATTTCTTGGTGAGAAGGGATCGTGAAAAACAAGGTCAAAGTCACAAGTCAGTTCTGTAATAACTGTCCGAAAATCGTTCGGCATTATCTGCATTTCTATCGTTATAAAGCCATTCTCGTAAGTGAATCCGCTTTGAGGGAATCTCTCGCCTATACAATTCCGAAGGTGGCTCAACCGTTCATCTTTCAAAACTTCGGTGCACATTGCCAAAACTGCGGGATCTTTTTCAATGGCCACAATGGAGATTCGCCCTGGCACTTCAGTTCGCAAGGCTTCTTCCAGCAGAACGAATGAGTTGTAGCCCAGTCCAAAGCATACATCAAGCACGCGAAGTTGCCCTGCACTTATCAAGGTGTCAAGTGCGCGCGACGGCTTCAGATAATTGTGCAGAGCCTCTGTCAATGCCCCGGCCCGGTTATGAAACAACTCCCCGCTCTCACTATCGAAGAGAGTATATGAGCCGTCATCCGTCAGCAACATCTTTAAAATAGACTTTTCTTCAAACGCGTTACTTGGTGGCTCTTGCATCGCAAGTCCCTCCCCGTTGCTCCCTGGCTTGCGCAGCGGCAAGCAGCCTATTGCTCTGCTCTTCTTTTCTATCGGCCTTCAACACACTTGCAAACGAGCGCATGATCGAAGGCACACAGGGATCATTTGCAGGCAACCTTCGTTCGGCTAAATCGAGACTGCGCGTGTAGTAGCGCTCGGACGCGGCATAAATTCCGCGGCGAGCCAATGCTTCACCGATTCTTGCATAGGTAATTACAGCGACTTTAAACGTTGACGAATTTGTTTGCTGAGCTTCTCGCATGGATTTGGAGAAGCAGTCATTAGCACGTGCGAAATCTTGCGTGCGCAAGCACACTTTGCCGAGCTGCCGTTCAAGAGCGTAAAGAGACGGACTACTTTCGCCAAAAACTTGCGTATGCAGTTGCACCGCGCGTTGCGCCAACTTCTCCGCTCTCGGAACATCATTGTTTGTAAGACAAAGAACGCTAGCGTTCTCGAGCTGTTTCACGCGTTGATTGTAGAATTCGATGCCCTTTCGCTTAACCTGAACAGGCTCGGCAGCCGCAACCACAGCGGCATCCGCCATCTTCTCCAGATCAGCGTTTGTGGCGCCGTATTGCTCCCTCATCTCCTTTCGAATCAGTTGTTCTCGTTGCCGATCACACTGCTCCGCCTGTTCGAATTGCCCTGCCTGCTCATGCGCAGAGGACAAAAGGGCGAGAATCCTACTTTGCCACGCGCCGTGGTCGTTTTGTTGTCGGCTAATTTTCAGCGCATTCTCCAACGTCTCGATAGCTTTAACAGTATCGCCAAGACCGACAAGTCTTTCCGAACGCGCCACCATGTGTTCCAGCCGATACAGACGGACTTGCGGCACCCCCTGAAAAACCCAAAGAACGGCAAGCAATGAGAAGATCACCAACCCGGCAAGCGGATGTCCGAACAACGTCGACTTGCGCGCAACAGGAACCGGTCCGGCGACCGCGGAGGCGGCAATTTTTTCGAGTTCAAGGCGAACTTCGGCCATCGATGAATAGCGGTCGGTAGGTGCTTTCGCCAACAACTTATCAACCACATGTTCAAGTTCTTCGGGAACCTGCAAATCCGGCGCCACCGAAGAGAATGAAGGCGCGCGCTGCTTCATGTGCAGTTGCATTGTTTCCGTAGCGCTTCGACCGAGCAAAGGCGGCTCGCCGCATAGTGTCTCAAACATCACCGCGCCAAGAGAATACATGTCGGAACGTGCGTCTGTCGCCAGCCCTTCGCACTGCTCCGGGCTCATATAAAGCGGACTACCGAAAACTTCCCCTGCCATAGTCAGTTTCTGGTTGGTACTGCTATCGTCTTTCAACATTTTAGCGATGCCAAAGTCGACGACCCGCACTCTATCGCTTCCGTCAGGCTCCCTTGTAAGTACGATGTTTCCCGGTTTCACATCGCGGTGAATTATTCCGATTCGGTGCGCAGCATCAAGTGCACTGCACACCTGTACGAAGATCTTTACGGCTTCCTTCCAATCCAGACGATGGCGGTCGCGCAAGATATGAGTCAAGCTAACACCGTCCAGAAATTTCATTACCAGATAAGGCTGACCGCTTCTCGCCACACCGAAATCAAGAATGGGAACGACGTTCGGGTGATCGAAAGACGCGCAAGCACGAGCTTCTTGTTGAAAGCGTCGAACACTAACATCGTCTCGACGCAGATAGCTGTGCAACATTTTCACTGCGACAAAGCGATTGAGCAACAAGTGTTCGGCCTTAAACACCAGGCTCATGCCGCCGGCGCCAACAACATCCAGAATCTTGTACTTTCCGTCGATGATCTGCCCGATCATCGCATCGCTTCGAATCGGACCTAATTCAGCACCGTCATCAGGACACGTAAGCTTATCGCCCTGCAGAAAAATTCGCCCGCAAGTCGGACACATTAATCGACACAAAGTATCCTGCTGACTCACTGCTTGCTCCGGCGTCCCCTCGTAGCGTTATCGATCTTACACTACTGATATACACGAAGGCGGTCGCACTGTTTCGCAAAACTCAAGACAGGTTACATCCGCAGTATAATCTTGCCGAAATTCAGGTTCTCTTCCATGTATTTGTGAGCTTCTCCGGCTTCAGTCATCGGCAACACTTTGTCGATTGTCGCCGTGAGCAGTCCCTTCTCTAATAGTGGAACGATATTGCGCGACAAAAGTTGTATTGCTTCAATCTTCTCTTCCAGCGGACGCGCTCGCAGGGTTGTGCCTTTAATCATTATTCTTTTGCGCAACACCAATGCAAGGTCAAAGTCGCAGCGAGCGCCATTCACCAAACCGACAATAACGGCCCGCCCCTTCTGCGCAAGACATTTCAGATCCTCCGGAACATATGAACCGCCAACTAGCTCAAGCACAACGTCAACGCCTTTACCTGCGGTGCGACTCAAAACTTCCTCTGCGAACACAGCATCCCGTGCAAGGATGCAGTGATCTACCCCGAGTGCTTTCGCCCGATCAAGCTTGTCCTGCGAACGAGCAGTGCCAATACTAACTGCAGACAGCGCTTTTACTATCTGAACCGCAGCCAGCCCGACCCCGCTTCCAACGGCGTGGATCAAAACGGTCTCACCGCTCATCAGTCCACACTGCACCACGATTGCATCATATGCTGTAATGAAAACCTCAGGTATAGCAGCCGCCTCAATATAGTTGAATTGAGACGGAATTCTGGCCAGCGCTCGATTATGGACCACAACATATTCGGCATAAGTGCCACCGCCGGCCAACCCGAATACACGATCGCCTTTGTTCCAGCCAAAAACACTCGGTCCAACTTCAACTATTTCACCGGCAAACTCAAGCCCGGGGATGTCCGCCGGCGCATCGGGCGGAGCAGGATAAAAGCCCTTTCTCTGCAACACATCGGCTCGATTGATACCGGCGGCGTGTACCCGAACTTTCACCTCACCCGGTCCCGGTTCCGGCGCTGGTCGCTCTTTCACCTGAAGAACTTCCGGACCTCCCGGACGATCGATTACAACTGCGCGCATGCCCTACCTGCCAAGCCTACTGACCAAAGCACAGAGCATATCACGTCGGCAAGTCCGCCTTCCGGCCGAGGCGCCAAAGCGAAAAGGAGCGCCAAAGCACTCCTCTTCCAAACATCTATACTGATTGCTTGCTCTACTTGCCTACAGCCTTGTCAACCGCTTTTTCAGTACCTTTGCCAACAGCTTTGGCATCTTTGCAGCACTCGCCGGTTGTTGCCTTGACACACTTTTCTCCAGCCTTGGCGCACTTTTCAGTAGCCTTTGCTCCCGCTTTCGTCACCTTAACTGTATCTTTGACGACTTCTTTAGTTCCAGACTCAGTCAGTCCGACACCGGCTTCAGTAACTTTGGCTCCAGCTTTCGCCGTCTCTTTAGTACCTTTGGCCCCGAGGTGCAGAACTTCTTTGGTTAACTTAGCGGCTTCCTTTCCCGCCTTAACTTCAGCTTTTCCGGAAACCACCGACTCGGCGCCCTTTACGGTAGCTTTTACTGTTTCCTTGCCTGCTTTAACAGACTCTTTGCCGACTTTCGCAACGCCATCACCGGCTTTCTTAGCAACAGAATCGTTGTCATCCGCCCGCGCAGCCGAAGAAAAACAAAGTGCTGCCACCGCGACGGCAACCAACCAATCCCTTCTCATAATACTGTATCTCCCTTGCCCAACAACCAGCACCATAACATGTTGACTGACCCGCGACGACTTTTATCAGCATGCAAAGATCAATATCGTCACGCCCGATGCCAGATCGTCTATGCCACGCGGGCGACCCAACTTATCGCTCAAGATAGAAAGAGGATGCAATTGGAAACAGTAAGCGCTGGACAAGCCTGGCTCATGCTCCTAAGCTAGCGGTCACACTTGCGGTGGAGAAATCATGAGCTCAGGAGATCCCGAACAGAAATCCACACCACACGGCCCGGAAATTCATGTAATCAAATACTCGACGCATGAGTTTCAAGAAACCACCATTAGTTCATCCGAATTGAATGTCTGGCTCGATGGCAGCGGAACGGTTTGGATGAATGTCGACGGCTGTCATACTCCCGAGATGATGGCCGATCTCGGACGCGTTCTGAGCTTGCACGAGCTGGCATTGGAGGATGCGTCTAATTTTCATCAGCGCGCAAAAGTCGATGATTACGATGACTATATGTTCATTGTAATGCGCATGGTGGACAGCCAGAATTTTTGCGACACAGAGCAGTTGAGTATTTTTCTGGGGTCAAACTATGTGCTAACCATACAGGAGCGACCCGGCGGCGACTGCCTGAATCAAGTTCGCGAACGCTTGCGAAAACGCATGGGCTCACTGCGCAACCAGGGCGCGGATTATCTTGTGTATGCCATTGTCGACGCGGTTGTCGACGAGTACTTTCCTGTAGTTGAAAGACTGGGAGAACAAATCGAACATCTGGAGGATTCAATTTTGGATGGTCGTAGATTGAGAACCGGTCCGATGCGCATCCATCGCGTGAAGAGGCATACGCAAGCTATTCGTCGCGCAGTGTGGCCGTTGCGTGATGCCCTCAACATTCTATGCAGAGATACGCATCCGTTGATCAGCGAACACGCACGTCTCTATCTTCGCGACTGTTATGACCACTCCATTCGCGTTCTGGACTTAATCGAAACTTACCGCGAACTTTGCCATGATTTGATGGATATCTATCTGAGCACTGTAAACAATCGCATGAATGAAGTGATGAAAGTGCTCACCATTATTACGGCTCTTTTCATTCCCCCAACTCTGATCGCAGGGATCTATGGAATGAATTTCGATCCCGATCGATCGCCTTGGAACATGCCTGAGTTAAGGTGGTACTTCGGTTATCCGACGGCCTTGTTGTTCATGGCAATAGTATCCGGACTGCTGGCTTACTATCTGCACCGCAGAGGGTGGTTAGCATGGAATAAGAACCCGAGACTTTGAAGTCTCGTTCGCAAACGCGTCTTGGTTACCGATCAGCTTGTCTTCCCGAGTCATCACTAGCGGTGTCTCGTTGTGTTCCAGTACAGCGCGATCTACTATGCCGCGTTCGCATATACCATGCTGCGCCTAAGCGATACGCAATTTTCATTTGTGAAAATCCGTAATGTTAAATGATGGTCGAAGCTACATCTTTAACATCATTTCGATATGCGCCCGCCATATCACTTGGCTTGACACCCTTCTGCGGTAACAATAGGATTTGTCGTTGTAGCAGCAATTGGACGGCGACCGCATTTTGCGGGCGCTAGCACCATTCGTGCCCGCGTGGAGCAGGTCATTACATGAGCAAAATTGCCATTGTTAGCAATGCCGAAGAAGGCGTAGTTATTGATATAAGCGGATGCGATTCACCCGCAGAAGCTAAGCAATATCTTGCGTCGACATTGCAGGTGTCCAGCCGTTTCTGGGAAGGGTTAACGGTAGATCTCAATTTAGGGAATCTGTCGCTGACCGCACGAGAAGTGGAAGAACTCCTGTCTATAGTGCGCGAGGCAGGCGTAGACCCGACCCGAGTCTTGTCTGCAGACGTTAGCACCGTAGCGGCCTTGTACCAAGTCACCCGCAAGGATTCCGACTTGAATGAAGGCAATATTGAAAAGCCCGTCGATGGTATCGTCGTCGCCGAAATGGCGCACGGCATACAGTCGCCGGCAGATGACGCACGTTGCTGCGACGAACTTCCTGCGTTGTCGGTTGAGGGGCAGACATTACAAATCAGCAATCTGACTGTTGCTCACGCCGATTTTTTCGAACAGGTTGCTTCCGCGACCGGTTCGACAACCGATCATTCGCCATCATCTCAGGGATCTCATCTGAATAAAACCGGTGAGAGGGCATCAGGGGGCAATCGACCAACGCAGGTAACTTTCGGGGCGGGAACCGTAGTTGAGGTTTTGGAGCGCATGGTTGAAGAACCGGCTGCTGTAAAAACCGAAATTGCAAACCCAAGGGAATTGGTTGCGGTTACCGGAGTAAATCCGGTGGCAGTACCGCCAGCGGTGACAGTGGCAACCCCATCTTTCGCCGCTCCTTCCTTTGCGGCTTCCACCGCAAGTATTCAATCCCCGGCGCCAATACTGGTTGTACCGGTAACGCCGGGTCAGGCACCCGTTTCGCCGACAGTGTCCACCGCAAAGGCTTCCTCTGCGCCCGGCACAAAAACGCTTCATAGAAACTCTGCGGAGCGATCGGTTGGTGTTTTGTATCTAAGACAAACACTTCGTTCCGGTCAAGCGGTGACGCACAAGGGAGACCTGGTAATAATCGGTGATGTAAACCCCGGTGCGGAAGTATCCGCAGAAGGCGACATCACTATTTGGGGCGCTTTGCGAGGTGTTGCTCATGCAGGCATCACCGGTAATGCGACCGCAGAAATTCGTGCTCTCAAATTTGATCCGATTCAATTGCGCATAGCACACGCTATCGCCCGAGCGCCAGACCGGTCCAAGGCTGGTTTCCACGGGTCATCCGGCCCTGAAACGGCACGAATTGTCGACGGCAAGATTCGTATATCCTGCAGTGACCCTGACTAAAGTCCGTCCCTACCAGACTCCGCGGCAAGGAGAGTAAGATGAGTGGTCGTGTAATCGTAGTAACTTCCGGAAAAGGCGGCGTCGGCAAGACAACCGCCACGGCTAATATAGCCGTAGCACTTGCCACCAGCGGAGCGTCGGTCTGTATGATCGACATGGACATCGGGCTGCGCAATCTTGATATTTTGATGGGTCTCGAAAACCGCGTTGTCTATAACCTGGTAGACGTGGTCGAAGAGAAATGCAAAATTCGACAAGCTCTTGTGAAAGACAAGCGCCACCCAAGTCTTTGCTTGCTCCCCGCTGCACAGACGCGCGATAAGACCGCCGTCAACGCAGAGCAGATGAAAAAGCTGTGCGACGAGCTGAAGACAATGTTTGATTTCGTGCTGGTCGATAGTCCGGCAGGAATCGAAAGCGGATTTCAAAATGCAATCGCCGGTGCTGAAGAGGCAGTGGTAATTTGCACACCCGAAATGTCTGCAGTGCGAGACGCCGACCGAGTGATCGGTTTGCTCGAAGCACGCAAAGACGAGATATCGAAGTACCGCCTGATAATCAATCGAATTCGTCCGGCGATGGTCAAGAACAATGACATGATGAGTGTTAACGATGTTCTTGAAATCCTCTCGGTCGATCTGCTCGGAGTTGTGCCCGAAGACGAAGACGTAATAATTTCAACCAATAAGGGCGAACCCCTTGCCGGAACAGAGAACGTTCGTGCTGGACAAGCCTACCGCAATATCGCCAGACGGCTAAAAGGTGAAGAAGTCGAATATCTTGACCTGAATGCCCTGAACGGTAACAATGGGTCATGGTTCACGAAGGTTGTTAACTTCTTCAACCCTGTGCGAGTCTAATTGGCGGAGGAGCTCACCGTGCAAGTTTTAAACTGGTTTTTTAAGAGAAAAACCGAGGGCGCAAAAACCAAAGCCAAAGACCGCATGCGTCTTATGCTAATTCATGACAGACTCGAATTGCCGCCTGATCGCCTGGCAAGTCTGGAAGAAGAGTTGGTGGCAGTAGTTTGTCGGTACTTTGAAATTGATCGTGACGCAGCGCGCTTCGATCTGCAACAATATGAACGTCGGGCGGCACTCGTCGTCAACTTCCCACTGTTGAGGTCTAAGACCTAAACTGACGTTCGGTTCACCATTGTTAGCTTCGGATAAACGCCAATCAGCCGTACCCGCGCTGTTGCGGAGCATTGCAAGTATGCTCGGCAGCGTTGATTGGGTTTTGCTGTTTGCAACCGGATTCTTGTTGTTCATCGGACAGATGACGTTGCAGCATCAGGGCAACGACTATGCCGACAAGCAAGCTGGCTTTCTCGTGGCAGGCGTTCTGGCGGCGCTGATTTTCTGGCGCATTCCGTACACAACGTGGACCCATAAGATCGTTCTGCCGGTCATCTATTTCATCAACATCGCACTTCTAATTGCGGTTATGTTGAAGGGGCACTCCGCAATGGGTGCTCAGCGGTGGTTGGCTATTGGACCGATAACGATTCAGCCGTCCGAAATTGCCAAACTTGTTGTCATATTCACGTTATCGGCCTGGTTGGCATACAAACCGGTTCGTCAGTTTCGGGATTGCTTTTTTGCAATTGCGATAATAGTGATACCAGCCGTGCTGGTGTTCAAACAGCCGGACTTAGGCACCTCTCTTACATTTGGAGCGGTGTACTTTGGCATGCTTTTCTGGTCCGGCGCAGGTCTAATGGATCTGCTGGTTCTTGCCAGCCCCGTGCTCAGTCTGGTACTGAATGCGGTGAACCTCAATTGGTGGTATGCATACCTTGCCGGACTCGGCGGTTTGCTGATTCTGTTCTGGCGCCGCCGCACATGGCCTCTCTGGCTGCGACTGATGATGGTTACCGGCGTCGTTATGCTCAATATGGGCATGGGTGAGGCCCGCCCCCATCTATGGGGTGTGCTCAAGGAATATCAGCAAAAACGATTGACCAGCTTCGTCAACCCATACGCTGATCCAAGAGGCTCCGGCTATCACATATTGCAGAGTCTCATTGCAATTGGCTCGGGCGGCGTAATTGGAGCCGGGCTCGGCAAAGGAAACCAAAGTCAGGGAGCATTCATTCCCGAACGCCATACAGACTTTATTTTTGCCGTAGTTGGGGAAGAACTTGGTTTTCGCATTACCGCAGCGATCGTATTCGCATACTTTCTCATATGCATGCGCGCGGTGATGATAGCCTACCAGGCGCGAGAGAACCCGGCTGGTAGCCTGATGGCCATCGGCATCATGTGCATGTTTCTGTTCCACGTTTTCCTGAATATCGGAATGACTATAGGCATCATGCCAGTAGCAGGTGTTCCACTGCCGTTTCTGAGTTATGGTGGCACCGCGTTGATCACCGACCTGGTGTCAATCGGACTTCTGCTTTCCATTCGTACCGCCCACCCCAAGACTAAGCAAAAAGACGATTGGTGGTAGCTAACGCCCGACAGATTTCTGTCGTTCGTACCGGATCTTTTTGAAAAGCTGAAGCGAGACTGGCCCCGCCGCTGCTCCCGGTTGTAGTCGGGACTCTTGCCCACCTTGGCGACGCAATTTTTTTACTGACGTGCTGACATGATGGTCAGGAACAAGACCAGCCGAAAGCCACAACCTCTTTGTGTTCAGGACACTGAGTGATATAAGCGCAACCGCAATCACCAAACATAAACGGCAGATGGTCCTCTGAGTCGAGTTGAAACAACAAAATCATGCAGCGTTTACATTCCGGACAGCTGGGATACTCGGTGCCTTGAATCCAACGAGGCCAACCGGCCAATTTGTCACCGGATTGGCTATCGGCAATGTTCTCGGCAAGGTCTTGGTCTTTGACACGCTCAAATCTGAGTCCATGACTCTGGCAAGACAAAGTTGTGCGGTCTCCTTGATACTCATATTCCAGTCCGAGCTGTTCATGCTCATGAGTTGAAGGAAGATCGATGAACTGTTCCCAACCAGTTATTTTTCTTGCCGGAAACACTTCCATCTGACTTTTCCTGGCAGTAACCTGTGGCATGGAAACAGCGGGCTCTACTGTTCGAACACAGTAAATATCATTGGAGAATGGCTCCCACCCCCCATCTTTGCAGCGAGAGCAGTAGAACAATTGTAGAAGTCCCGTTCCGAACGAATCTTGAGCGGGTACAGGCAATGTGCCTAGATCCAGCTGCAAGAACAATGGCATCTGCTGATTGCATGTATTGCACGCGGGCCAAGGTGCGTTCTCATCAATCCATGGTGTGCCTGCAAATTTCGAACCAGTTACCGCATCCTCGCCATCTTCAACAATTGGCCTCCACGCTAACCGCTGGTTGAGCGCAAGCCATGGTTTTAGTTGCTCGCGAATTTGCGCCACGGTTAAACTGCAGTAGCCGGGATCTGTGCTGCCAACACGGGCCCGGGGATGGAGTTTCCTCGCTGGGGGAACGTATCGATCGACCGCATCAAACCAAACACATTCTTTCGGCTGTTGAATGCAGATTGGTTCGGCCGACAGAACTTCATGGAGATAGCTTGCCGTCCTGATTTCGACTTCCTTGCCGTTGAAATCGATGCAAAAATCGCGAGTCCTATGTTTGTTGTTGCCGACGCGCGTTCCTGGTGGAAGCGCCAGGTAAGGTACTATGCCCGGCTGATCAAGGGCACATTGATGAAAGGTCTGGCGATCCATTTTTCCGGGATCACTATGATCGTGATGTTGATGCGTGCATCCAATGAACCAGCCCGAATCGATTTCACTTTGCTTAAACGTATCGTCGTACCGATGCAGAAAAAATCCTTTCCATTTGGAAAATTGAGAACAGATGGTGGCCATTTCAGTTGAGTTAGAATAGACCGGTTCGAGTCCCACGCTTTCGGCTACGTATCGTTGTGTCCAGAAATCCGTTAACGCCTGCGTCACTTCCGCGGACCAGCGATTTGCGTCCCGCCAGCCAGCCCCACGCTCGGCGAACTCGGGCTCACGCAAGATAAGAAATTCACCGTCGAGGTCTATCTTCGTTGCATTCCAGCCGATTTGAAAGGAGTCTCCGGGCTTATACTTAGAGCCTAGTTTGACTGATTCTTCTATTTGAGCGGCCAAGGATTCAACCCATGCATCAAGCACCGGCGGCGACTTATAGCTGAACAAAAACTCAATATGATTGAAAGCGGTGCAACCGGTTGTTCTCTTCTGAAGCATTAAATTATCTCCGTCGCTAAAGTTTTGCCGATTGGAATATCCGCTTGAGAGTTACGGTAGTTTGGATGCGAGCCAGGTCTCATCGAATATGGTGCTCAGATAAAATCGTCCCGTGCCGGGGAGTACCGCTACCACTGTGAGCGGTGCTCCGGGAGACTCGTTGCAGTAACGAAGCGCGGCAGCAACAATGCAGCCGGCCGAACCACTTGCAAGAATGGCTTCTTTTTCAATCAATAGTTTTGCAGTTGCAATGGACTCAGCGTCGCTAACTTGAATCGATCTGTCTACCTGGCCTAGATCAACTAGCCCGGGAATGAAATCGTTGCCGATGCCTTCAACAAGATAAGAACCGGAATGAGGCTCCGTGCCTGCTTGCCAGCCTGACAACATGCTGCCCTCCGGGTCGGCCAGCACTAACTTTACGGCAGGGTTTCTTTCTCGAAGATATTTTCCAGCGCCGAAAAGCGTGCCACCGGTACCGATACCAGCTACCAAAACATCAATTCTCCCTTCCGTTTGCTCCCAAATCTCGGGACCGGTTTGCAAATAGTGAGCATCCAGGTTATCGCGATTGTCGAACTGGTCGACGAACCACCCGTTCCGCTCTCGAGCAATTCGTCTTGCTTGATTGATAAAATGCAGCGGGTCCTCTCTGGTTTTGCCCCCTGGCACCACTAATACTTCGGCGCCGAAAAGGCTCATCATCTGCACTTTTTCTTTGCCGACCTTCTCCGTCATTACGCAAAGCAGCTCGTGTCCCTTCAAGCGCGCCGCCATTGCCAAACCGATGCCGGTATTACCACCGGTGGCTTCGACTATCAGCTGCCCCGGTTTCAGTTTTCCTTGTTCTAAGGCGCGCTCAACCATGTAAAAGGCGATCCGATCTTTGACCGAACCGCCAGGGTTCATGAATTCGCATTTCGCCAGAAGCGTATGCAGGCCGCCCGCCCCCAGTCTACTCAAACGGATCATGGGCGTTCCACCGACAGCTTCGGCGATGGAGTCCATGATCCGCGATTGATGATTTCTTGTCTTGTCGACTGAAGTCAGAGTGCAGTTCCTTCCTTAAGAACGAACATCCTCTGTGCCGAACTGCTTGAGCAAACCATGCTGCTGGTCCTGCTCAACTTCAAATTTGGCGATTTCAGCTTCCGAAATGGACATAGCGGCTAATCGGCTGGATTGACCTAGCGTCGCCATTTTATCCAACACGGCGAAGGCATCTTCAATGTGTCTTGCCAGAGCGCGTGCTTGCGGAATGATTTTGTCTACCGAGGCACCAAGAATGAACTGCGAATCGACGCCGCTAATCATTTGGTCGTCTCGGGCCAATCCATCGCGCCAGGAGCTGAAGATACGCATTTTCAAGGGCTGACCGGGAGTGGTGAACAGTTTGATGTGTCGATTGTACCCGTGAGATACAACTGGAATTTCGCCGACCAACTCTTGGAAAGTCGCCGGACCGTTAGGTAGCACGCCCTGAATTTTTCCTGGTTGAGCGCCGAGTTCCTGTGCGAGGATTTCGACGAGACTGGCGAAGGAGGCGACCCCTTGCAAGTCTACAGTTTTGCCGGCGGCTCCTTGTGCGGAGAAATTGAACGTATCGTCGTTGTAAACCATGCTGTCAAGAACCTCGTTGCAATCAAGCCAAGTAGAGATAATCTTGACAGTTTCCGGCAGAAGATTCAACTGCAACGGTTTCAGCTTGAGATGCCAAGCTGCATTTCTTTGCAAACCTCCCGGTCTTCGGGTTGAAGACTGCCATAAGTTCGGTCGGCACCTGAATGAATAAAGTCACGTCTAGTGTTTCTGTCGGAGGTATTGGCATGAACACACGTCGACCATTTTACGAGATTTTGTTCCAGTGTCCGGGAGGAGTCATCGCCAAAAGACGTAAAGAACTCAGAATGTCACAAGAAGAGCTAGCGGCGAAAACTGGTGTAGACAGAGCATTCATCAGTAATGTTGAGCGCGGGAAGCGCAATCCGAGCTTCGGAGTGGTGGCATCGATAGCTCGTGGGCTTAAGATAAGAATGTCCCGCCTAACGGGACAGTGCGAGCAGTGCGTGACGCGGCTGGAGAGTTCCGATGCTGCACAGCCACACTGCAAGGTCATTCCTGTCGGAAAGGATGAGCATGGCGACCGCTAAGTCCTGTCAGAAGCTTAGCCTTTCAGGGTCGCTTGTTTGATCTGCTGTGTTAGCACGCCACGTTTGTAATTGCGGGGAGCGCTGCCATCGATGGTTACATACAAACTTCCACCGACAAACTTTGCCGCAGACTCGTTGCCGATTGCAAACACCACGTTCTTCAATTCCCTTGCCACCGCGGGAGACTGGCGCATTAACTCAGAAACCCCGCTGGTAGTTTCATTCATAACAGAGGAGATTGCTCGCAGCAAATCATCATTGGCGGGCAGATTGTTCATATCAATTGTGTACGAGATCGCGCGCCCTGATGTCTCTGAAAGCCAGGTTGAAAAGTTGGCCATTTTTCGCTTCAAATCAATTTTGGTTGGTGCCGGAAGTGCGTCGGGAGGAGCGATTCCCAGGGTCGACTGAATCTGCTTCGACCAGGTGTCGTGAATTTCGAGCGCAGTTATCTCACTAAATCTTAGGTATGCGATCCTTTCATTGTTGAAGCGTCCTTCACCCTCTTTCGTCTCCATCAGCAGGACAGGGTTTGATTCGGCAGTCTGGCAATCTAGAATTCTGCCAGAGAAAGTGCGCCCGGCGATAGTGACAGATACCACCGGAAGTTCTATTTCTTCACCATTGACTAGTCGGCTTTTCAGTTCTACAAGATGCATAATTACACTCTTGAAGCTGTCTGCCTTAACGCCTAAGATTGGATTCTGTCTGGTTTGCGAAAAGTTCTCGTCGGCATACTCAGCGCGGGCCGGCGAGTATGCCAATGTGCTACAGCAAAGGATCAAAGCAAAGCTAACCGGGAACAACCTAGAGAAGATGCGTAGCGTCGATCTATCCATAACTATCTCAGTTTCACCTTACAGTCCATTCTCTATTGCCTGTACGATATCGCGCACACTGGGCAGGGCATCCCAATTGTCGCTAGACCAGCTGGCTTGTAACTCCAGCGTTCCGTCACGGAATGAAGTTTGCTTTTTGCTTGACTGCTTTGAGTTGTGAAAAACAATTTTTTTCAATTTGCCTTTCAACGATTCTTTTCCGATTTTGTCCTCGCAGATATCATGTACGGCGTCCTTTACTCGTTCGGCAGCATAGTAATTAAACTTCTCCAGCGCAGCACTATCGAAAGAAGTCCAATCAACTGACCAGGTGGAGTTTCCACCGATAAGTCCGTCTACTGTTTCCTTAGCGGCGGCCACACCGCTCTTGGCTTGGGACAACAAGCGTTGCTCCTCGTCCAACTCGGGATTCGGTGCCGTGGTTGCTTTTACCGGTGGTGTTGTCACAGCCGCGGTACTCTTGCTAGTTATTGGCTCACCCTTGTTCTCCGCCGCCGGTGTTGCCGAGACTGCCACCGCCACTTTTTCCTTCACGGGTGGAGGTCCGGGATTGGACGAGGCGATCTTGGCGTCTTCTTTATTCGCTTTATCCGGCATGCGAATCGAGGGAAGCTCAGAGGGCGGCACCTTCGCCACCGGAGTGGCGCGGCCGCTCTCTGACACTTTGGTATTGTCGGTTACGGTGGTGGTAGCGACGGCGGTCCGGGACCGCGAATCTATCAACGATGAAGCCGCTTTCGAATCTGCCGGCAGTCGCGTGGCGGGAGCGGTTGCAGACTCGCTGGCTGAGGTGACATTCACAGTAGAGTCGGCGGACGCCGCCGGCTTGACGGGCTGTCGAACTGCCACCACAACTGGTTCCGTTCCCGAGGGAGCGGAATCGCGATTCAACAAATAGGGAATGCCGACAGCACAGCCAACTCCGATTACGGCTGCCGCCACCAGGGCCAGAACCGCGCTCGGAGTCGATTTCTTGCCGTTTGGACCTACCGCGACGGCAGCCTCCGGCACCGAGGTTTCAGGTGGCGCCGCAACCGTGGCAGCAGAAATTTTTCTTGTGCTGCCCTCATCATCCTGTGAAAACGCACCCTCTACACACACAATGTACGCCCTTCTAAGAACATCGGCCAGTTCCGCCACAGACTGGTATCGCTTTTCCGGTTCTTTTTCAAGACAGCGTTCGACAATATCCTCAAGTACCGAAGGCACTCGACACAAACTCGACAGTTTTGGTGGTGCTTCCGTGAGATGCTTGCAAATTGTCTGCATCGTGTTATCTCCCCTCAGCGGCACTCGTCCGGTGAGAAGCTCAAAAATGATGCAGCCGACAGCATAGATATCCGATCGAGCATCAAGCACCAGCCCCCTGCACTGCTCGGGACTCATGTAAAACGGGCTACCAAAGACTTCTCCGGTCTTTGTCAGTTGCTGCGCGTCATCGTCAACTTTCTTGGCGATACCAAAATCCATGACTTTTACCAAGGTCTTGTCGCCTTCGTTCAATAACATGACGTTGCTCGGCTTCAAGTCGCGGTGAATGAGCCCCTTGCTGTGCGCGTGGCGAAGCCCTTCACAGATTTGGAGCACTATGTCGATAACATCCGGAGGCGCCAGCGGACCTCGGCGCACCATATCAGCCAGAGTCGTGCCATCCAGAAAGTCCATTATCAGAAACGGAATTCCGTCTTCGGTTTCGCCGAAATCGTACACGGGCACTAAGTTAGTGTGAGACAACGAGCCTGCGATTTTCGCCTCTTGCACGAAGCGCTTGTGAGCGGCCTCGTTATCGCCAATCCCGGTCAGCAGCAGTTTGACGGCAACTTGCCTGTCGACGCTCAGGTGCCGTGCCCTGTACAGGGCACCCATGCCACCCTCTTCAACGAACTCGACTATTTGATAACGATTAGCCAGCACGGTACCGGGAGCGAGTTTCTTGCTGATCATCGGTTTCCCTGGAAGACGTCATCAAGATTATCCCACCGTTAATGACCGGTGAAACCCTATTGTTGTTCGCACTGGTCGGCATTACGGCGTGATTTGTGAATAGCCGGGCTCAGACTCATCATTTTCTTCGGTGCCTGACACGGGACCAAGAAGGAAATCGTACGGTTTACTCCGTCTGAAGGCGCGTTCGCCCTTCTGTTTCCGCAATTTCGGAGCAGACGGCGTCGCACACCAGGCGCCCTTCTTGTCCTCAATTTTCTCGTAGCTCCGGCGGAGCAGATTCTCTAGAAAGCTCATGACCATAACCTCTCGCCGCCAATAATTCGATTCTATCAAAAATTGCCGACTTTCAGCGACCTCATCCGTCAGGACAGGACACACAAGGGATTCAGGACCACACGCCTAAAACTGTCGAAAATGACGATTACATCTCGCCGAGGCTGAATGCATCTTTGCCGAAGGGCTCGTCCGCGCTACCCGTCCAAGCATTCTTAGCCCCGTGAACCACTCCGCTGGCTGCGCCGCTGACGCATCCAAAGGGAACAGTAAGTGCGCCGGCAGGCACCATGATGAACCAGTTATCCGTATCACCGCACAAATCTTTCGTGCCCTGCACGATTTCTTCTCCCGTGCGTCGAACGATGGAAATCGGGGTTCCGAAAACAAGCCCCGCCGCAAGTGAAGCACCGCGCGCAAAGAAGTTGCCACCGCCGCCGCCACCGCTGGACTTGGCCGGCTTCGATTCGGGCTTCGATTCAGTCTTTGATTCGGGCTTCGCGCTGTCACCATCCGCCGCTAATGCAAAGCCTGCGTTTGTAGTTAACAGTACTGCCAAAGCCAAAGCAAAACCACCGATTGCTCTTGTCATGCTGAATCCTTCTCCACTGTGCTTCCCTACTATGCTAGCGGTCTTCGACGTCAACGTCCATACAGGATTTAGGCTACATAGTGAGAAACATTCACCTCTTCACATGTGCTCTTCTCAAAAGCGCCGACGGTGGCTATATTCGGGGTCCTGATGACAATCCGAGCATTGAGATCCGACTTACAAATGTTTTACCTGAGCAAAGGACGCCTGACAACCGCATCCGATTGGGCTATGATGACTTCGCCGCTTCACATCGTGAGAACGGTGGTGCTTCCTTGCACGACTCCGCTTTCTTTGTGCAAGTTGACCAATGCGAAAAAGGCTCGCGCAGTGTATAAACATCTGATTGATACTCCTCTTGCAGGAACCTATATGAACCGCATATACAGCTCGTTGCTCATTCTTTCTGCAGTACTGCCATTTGCAGTCGTACCCTGTTGCGCGCAAAAGACCGCTCAAGGACGAACCGCTGGTGGTGCCGCATCCATGAATACAACGCGCTCCAAGACCGCTGCTCCGAAAAAAGTTGCAATGATAGGTGCGACAGCTCGTGAACCAGCCCCGGAGATGGTTCTTCTTCCGGTTGACGGTCCGAGGGAATTCGACTTGGATGCCAGCATGGTCTACAAGCTGAAGTCTCATCAGAGCGACCCGCTGCCCTCTGAGTTCAACTACCTTGCCGGAGCACTGCAGCGCAGTGTTCAAAACGCCTTCAAAGAGAAACTAGGTTCCGGCGTTGTGCGCTTCCAGGACACGGCTGCCGGCAGAGATGCAAGTTCCGATCCCCTGACGGCTGCGCGCCAGGCGCATGCTAGATTCATTTTGTCTCAAACTATCGAAGAAGTACGATTCGAAGGCAACGTCGTACTTGGTCCGTGGTATCAACTACGTCTTTCATCTAAGCTTATTGACGGCAGAACAGGCAAGACTCTCTGGCAGATAAGCAACAAAAAGTTCGAGCAGTTCCATAAAACCGAGCCAAAGAATCATCCGGCACGAGTCATGGAAGAATGTCTACTGCCGGAAGTAACCGAATACGTGGCGAGCGAAGCGCTCCGGGCGATCGACTCGCAGTAGGGACGGCTCAAACGAAGCGAAGATTCTCGAAGCGACCGCCGAGAACTTCTCGGGAATCCGCTCCGAACCACCGGGACAGAAGAGTGGCGTAGACGCTTCTAAAATCAGTGGTGTATCTGAGATCGCCCTGGTCCAGCTTTGTTAGCGATGCAGCTTCTCCATAAGTACCTCCACGGATCGAGTTACCTAAGAGCAAAACCGGACCTGCAGTTCCGTGATCGGTACCCTTTCCGCCGTTTTCCGCAGCTCGGCGGCCGAACTCGGAGAAGACCATAACGACAACGTCATCAGCAACCTTGTGCTGATCCAAATCTGTTTGAAATGCGTTCAACGTTTTGGATAGATCTTTCAACAAGTTATCTTGATGTCGAGCTTGATTCACGTGTGTATCAAACCCGTCTAAATTAGCACCATATATGGTAGCGGGAAGCCCGCCCGTGATCATCTGAGCTATAAGCTTGAGTGAGTTACCAAACGCTGACGGCGGATACGTGACCTCACTGTTGTAGCGACTCGCGATCCCCTGGAGCTTGTCGGAGGCCTTGATGGCATTAATTCCCGCCTGCTTGAGCAGTCGTGCATTGGGTCCTTTGACCTTGTCCGAGCTATAGATGTCGCTAAAGGCGCTTAGTACCTGTTCGCGCTCGATGCCGCTCAGAGACTCGGTCTTAAACCGAAAGTCATTGAGATTAGGTACTGTAGGTACAATAATTTCTCTACCGACTAAGGTTTTCGGCATCGAAGAATCCAAGTTGACCGCCGGAAACAATTCATCGCGATCGCTGCAGCCGTCCAGATATCGACCTAACCAGCCCGTCTCTTCAAGTTTATCCGGCGCGGCGGTCTGCCAGATGTCGACAGACCGAAAGTGCGAGCGATTCGGGGCGGGATACCCGACTCCGTGGACAATGGCGAGCTTCTTGTCACAGTACAACGAACTTAGCTCTTTCATGGCGGGATGCAAACCAAAACCGGCATCCAATGTCAGCGCCTTTTCTTCCGGAATTGCCAGGGATGGTCTCAGTTTGTAGTAGGCCGGATCAGCGATCGGAGCGACCATATTCAACCCGTCATTGCCGCCGTTTAGCTGCACTATAACAAGTATGCGCTTACCGTTTTTTCTTTTAGCGGCCAGTCCGTCAGCCGCCATGGCCGTGAGCTCCAACAACTGACCGGCGCTGAGAAACAAACCTGCAGCCAGCCCGCCTTTGAGTAGATCTCGTCGACTTAACTTCATTGCAACCTCAACACAACTGATAAGCGGGTAACGTCATAATCAAATGAACAAGTCCGCGAACTTTTACTTCCAAAGCTCTTTCACTCTTGATTGTATCGACAATCCTGCCGTTGTCGGAGGAAACGTAATCGATCAGCCGAGATCGGGTTGATCGCGACAGATCTCCATCGACCAGTAGTGTAGCGAAATAGTCGACAAGCTGCGCGGCATCCGTCACATTTTGCTCCGCCAGCAATTTAGAAAGCGGTGCAAACTCCAGAATTCTTTTCACTCGCGCCCCCGACGCAACCGCGGAGAAGTTGAACCGCGCCATCATCTTGTCGCTGGAAATCCAAACCTTACCGCCGTCCCATCCTTTGACGTTCGGCGGTTGAAACAAACTCTGTCCCATTCGTTCGATCTGTCCCGGCAGCGATTCGTCCAAATGCTTTATCTGCAGCATCTTGACGGTGCCCACAGCAAATTCCACCGGACTCTTAATCTTAGAGTGATAAGCTCTTTTGCTCAGGAAATTTTTGTCCGTAAAAATTGCTCGCATCACCTGACGAATATCACGATTGCTCTCACTGTATCGTTCCGCAATGCGTTTAACCATTGAATTCGGAGGGTCGTCCATGACAAAGAAGCGGCTCAGTTTATTGGCGAGAAAGTAGCCCGTAGCCGGTTGCTCCGCTAGTATTCGAACGATGTCCTCGCCATCCCAGTTGCCATTCTGCCCCAGGAAAACTTTCTTGTCGTCATCGTGCTGCTTTACGTTTTTCTTGTAAGCAACAATGTTAGTATGCCATCCGGTGAAGGCTCTGGCTGCTTCCTTCACGTCATTCTCGTTGTAGTTTCCTATGCCTATCGTAAAGAGCTCCATGATCTCTCTTGCGTAGTTTTCGTTCGGCTTACCTTTTTTGTTTTGTTGGTTGTCCAGCCAAATGATCATCGCAGGATCTTTGGAAATGGTCAGAAGCAACTGCTGGAAATCCCCCAGTCCGTATTTCCGCATTGACATATTCTGAATGTACATCGCAAACGCCGAGTTGACCTTCCTGTTCGATGTTGCGAAATGCCCGTGCCAGAACAACGTCATTTTCTCTTGCAACGGACAGCTGGTAAAACACATGCGATAGAGCCACCATCGCTGTATGTCGGCCAATTTGGTGAAGTCCAGGTTAAGCGTGGACAGCTGCGTCTCAAGAGCGGAGTTGCCGATTCTCTCCGGATGCAGCAGCTCATCGAGAAGTTCGTCATAACCAAGTTGAAGATAGCGCCGCATCTCTTGCGGAGTGGCCCCGAAGCCCGCGCGCCGGATCAGGTGTGATATCCAGAAGCGGTCGCCATTCGCGATGTTCATTTCTTCGGAACATCCTCATGCGACATTTCCATCATGCAATCTGCGTCACCGGTCATGATCGGTTTGAGATGATCCGGCAGGTAACGCCCTGCTTTCATATCGTTAAGCTCTTTCCAATTACTTTCCGTGAGAACAATGTTCACTTTCTCCAGACCACTTTTGTTTTGGTCCGCGATGCGGTCTACTAGAGCATCGAACTGATCGCGCTCGGAAACAGTAAAGAGACTGAGCATCGTTTTCAATGCTGTTTTCTCCGGGGATTCGGTACATAGTGTTTTTTGCGAATCGACATCTTCAACCTCAGTCCGCGGCAGATGCGCCCCGCCCGGAGCCAGGGTCGTCCCCCTGTGAGCTTTCGACATCGATGATGGTGGGGTCTCCTTCACCGCAGACTCTTTCATCGCAGCTGACTTCTCTCTAGCTCGACGCTGTTCCGCGGCTTTCTTAAGCGCTTTAAGTTCATCAAACAAGCTGTTGAATTCACGCTTATTGTCGTCACAGATCGATTGCAACTTCTCTTTCTGTTCTTTGGTCAAAGAGGGCAAGGCCTGAAGCTGCGACCATCCCGGAGGTTGAGGTGCTCGCTCGGAAAGAAATTTTTCAAGATTCACATACGGCGGACAGACAAATTTTGGCACTGTTTCGTCGTCTACCGAGAACAAACTGTTTTCTCCAGCCACAGGGAGAAAACAATTGAGAAAACAACAGGCAAGAACGCAACAGAATGTAGTGACTGCAATCTTCATCGAACTCAATCTTACCTCTTTTATCATCTTACACGCTCGCATCGCAGACGTCGACGGTCGCGACCCCCAAGCTGATCTCGTCCGAGTCCCTCGCCCTCTGGTAGAATCAGGCTGTTAGCAAAGGAGCTTCGATGACTTCGGGTAGCCCCGGTGTTCCGGACCAGTCTTGCGTTACTACTGTCACTATCGCCGCCATGGTTCTGGTGCTGCTATGTGGACTCAACAGTGGATGGGTCGGTCCCGTGCTGTCTGATTTTGCTCGCGAACAAGGATTGACATTGGGGCAAGCCGGTGCATTTGTCGGGATGAGCGGCACCGGATCAACGCTGTCAATCGTGCTGGCAAAGTTCTTTCATCAAAAAATCGGGCCGAAGAATTCCCTTCAGCTCGGTGGATTGATGATGTTTCTGGGTTTCGGACTCATTTCATTGCTCCATCATGGATTTGAATTGCTGCTTGCCGCCGCGTTCGTCCAAGGCTTCGGAATGTCGCTTGGTGGCGTGTCGGGCACGCTCTGCGTATTGCAGTTTGCCGGCGGCAGAGGCGCGGTGTCGTTGAACAGGTTGCACTTGTTTTATGGATTAGGCGCATTGCTTGGACCACTCGCTGCAACTCTCGCGCTAGCTTCCCGATGGAACTACCATGTGCTGTATGCCGTTGCGTCAATCAGCTCGATCCTGGTATCACTTTATCTGATTAGAGTGCCCAATTTTCTCTCACGCGGCAGTCAGTCCGCGATTCTGCCGGTGGTTGCGACAAAGACGTTTGTCGTTTACGCCGCAGTGATTTTTCTCTACGTAGGAATAGAGGTTGGCTTAGCAACGTGGCTGTTCACGTACCTGGTAAAGAGCGGAGAGATCAGACCGGTAATGGCGTCATTGGGCATGTCGTTGTTGTGGGCCGGGCTCGCCCTGGGGCGATGGCTCAGTTCGAAAGTTTGTGCCAAGGTGCTGCCAGCGAAGGTGACAATCTGGTGCGCAGTTGCGACCTCCCTTGCGCTGCTTGCCGTTGCTCTTTATCCCGAACAAGAGATACTCGCCCTCGCTCTGATTGCGTTATTGGGAACGGCTTTCGGTCCAATCTATCCCAACACACTGGCAGAAGTTGACAAGCGTTTCGCTATGGCTTCCGGAACGGCCACGCCATTGGTAATCTTGTTCGGTGCGCTGGGTGCAATGACTTATCCCATCGCATTAGGACTCGTATTTCAGAAGGAAGGCATGCATTTTGGAATGGTGTCGCTTGTGGTATCAGCAGTCGGGCTGGCGTTGCTTTGCACCTACTCGCTAGTTCCAACAATCGAACCGACGAAGGCTATCTAATGAAAGCGGCTCAGACGACCGCTTTCGTCGCATTGACGTTGTTACCCTGGCCGGCCGTTTGGTTCGGTCTTTATTATCTGAAAAGTGCGGTCGGCACATTCGCGCTTTACCACGGACTCTGCCTTCTGCCCGCCATCCTTGCCGGGCGTTCACTATGGATAGGGCAGCTTCGCAGACCGACCGGAAGTGAGTGGTCCAGCTTTTTGCTTGCACTGATCGTAGTTCCATCTATAGCGGTTATGGTGTCACTTGCATCCGGAAACACGATCGTAAGCAGGAACTTCCTCATGAACTCACTTCATGCAAGGTCATACGCCGATGACATGCTCATACCGATATGCCTGTATCTCATTCTGGTCAATGGACCACTGGAAGAATTCTTCTGGCGCGGAGTAATTCTAAATCTGCAATCAAAGTTCAGCAAAAAGCATCAACCGATATGGGAGACTTGGACGGCTGTTTCCTTTGCCGGCTGGCACTATCTGGTGCTCAACATGTTGCTGAATCCGGGATGGGCGCAACCCATGACAGTGTTGTTCACATTTGTCGGTTTCTTTCTCGGCTGGCTGATGAGGCGTTCCCAATCGTTGGTGCTGGTTTCATTGTGGCACGGACTAGTCTTCGACGGCGCCGTGATCGCCGTATTCCTGGCGGTCCAGGGGCGAACCACCTAGTGAATCTATATCGAACCGATATTTCCGTGAAGCGAGCGCAAAGATTGAAGAAAAGTCTACCCCATTGCACAATCCGTCTGGATGCTGAAAGCTTGTAGCGCGGCTCCGCACAAGGGACGCCAGGCATGAAACGATTCATATCGTTGAACATCCAGGAGGTATGCTACCATGCAGCCTGAAGACAGATGCGGCGGTGGGGAGCTCTGTGTACGTTACGGGACTGGTACGTGCTTCGAATCTGGTTCGTAAGCGGTTGCAGCATGGCTTAGAAGCCAGAGAAGTCGAAAGTTTCCAGCGACAAGTTCAGCGCACCGTTCAGCAGGTAGAAAAGCTATGCAGCCAGAACGGCGTCACTCCCGGCGCGTTGTATTCGCCATCGCGGAACGCCTACAAGTTTTTGAAGAATCTGGATCTGCGCAATCTGCCAGTGCGAGATCCCGGTCCACCGCCCGCTAATGCAACATGTGCGGCTGTCCCCCTTAAGACTGCTCCGCCGCGCATATCACTGACTAATGTTGTTCGAAGCACCGAGCGCTTTCACCAGATACTGTGGCGAGACCTGGACGAACATTTGAGTGATTCGGTACTTCGCGGTGTGACAAGGGAGATGCTGGAAATCTATGCAAGAGACCTCGAAGATCTTTGCCAAAAGAAGGACACCACCACCGGTGCATTGGCGCAACCCTCGCGACTAGCATACGCCTGGATGAAGTTTGTTAGTGAGGAACAGAACTTCGACGCTCATCTTGCAGCGCTTGCCCGCGCCCGTGAGGGATTGTCGACGAGCGGGCTGAAGGCGGCAGTGCAGCTTACTAACATGCGATCCATTTGGCGCTACAACCGAGAAGGCGACACCTATCTGTTCAAGGTGCACGAGGGCTTTTTGCACGCACCTCCTGAGGTGTGGACTTCACTGCTGAAATTGCGAGTAGGCGACTGTAGAAGTGACAATGCACGCGTTCGGGAGTACGCTCACAGTGAGCCTTTCTGCGAGGTCACCTTCGCGTTGGAGTCCATGATCGAAGAGGCTCACCCCCGTGCTAAGGGACGCATTCATGATCTAGACTCCAGTTTTCAACGAGTGAATCAGGAATACTTCGGCGGCACAATGAAAAAGCCTGTATTGACCTGGAACAATGTCATCACCGCTCGCAAATTCGGACATTATGACGGCATGAGAGACTCAATCATGATTTCAATCTCGCTGGATCAAGAAAGCGTTCCTGAATTTGTCGTCGATTCGGTAATGCACCATGAGTTATTACACAAGAAGCACGGAACAATGTTTGTGCAGGGAAAGCGAATTTCGCATAGTCCTGAATTTCGAAAGGACGAGCGTTTGTTCCTGCATTACGGTGAAGCAGAGCGGATAATAAGCGCGATCGCCCGTCGCAACCGTGCAAAGAGATAGCGTATCCTCTGTGTTGTTCCTCACAACTTCCCCACTCGCGGAGACTATGCTCATAGTATTCCGAAGGGAAGAGATGGAGAGCGGATCAATGGAAAGGAAATGCAATTTAGATACTCCATCACACGCCCGAGAAGACAGCGCAAAGTGGTTGAGGAAAGCATTTGCAAGTATCAGCTATTTTGGCAAAGTCGCTCTAGCAGGAATGCTCTGAAAAGATCGGACATCGCCAAACAAACCGTTCTTTGAATTTTCGGAGAAACAAGCACCACCGCAAAAGAATCCAGGGGAGGTGATAGTTTGAAGTAATTAACGCAAGACACATAACCTGAATGACACGGAACTTCACCACGGACGGGCGGCGCGATGCGCCGCTCTTCCATTTAGTGAATATTTTCATCGGCGGAAACATTTCAGATCCCTCCGCGTCACAAAGACCCATGCAAAACGAAATTTGCAAGAGTGTCTTACCAGGAGAAAGAAAATGAAACGCCAGATCGCCGTCGCCAGCCTCGCACTTCTAGCCGTCGCCGCACTTGCTACTCCGGCCAATGCACAGTCCTGCTCCCAACAAGGACCAAATCGCGGTTTTCAAGGACGCGGTAATGCAGGATGGAACAATTCTGACGGCGGGTTCGGATTCAATACCAATGCCAACTACGGCGGTAATTTCGCAAACGGCTATGGCAACCGTTACAACAATGGCTATCAATATGGCAACGCGTTCAATCGCTTCGGCAACATTGATAATGCGCAAGCTCGCTTGCAGTCCAGAATTACAGCCGGCATCAATTCCGGTCGCCTCACTCAAGCAGAGTCTGCTCGCCTCCAGGCAAAATTCGCACAAATCGCAAGCATGGAAGCAAACTTGAGAGCCAGTGGAAACAGACTCTCGTTTGGTGAAAGACAACGCTTGACCAATCAACTTGCCCGCTTGAGCTCTGATGTTACACGCCAAATGAACGACTTCGACGGACGGGTGGCGAACAATGGTCGTTACGGTTGGAATCGCTACTAATTGGCCCCGGTCTTCCGCTAAATCTGCACCCCCGCGAAGACCAGAGCGATTTCCGACTTGACCGGTAACATCAGCAACAACCGCGTCACCGCAGACAGGTGGCGCGGTTTTCTTTCGAAAGCCAGCTCACTGAACTTCGACCGAACTAGACACCATCTCGTTTTTTTCACGTGCAGCGCGTTCCGTCAAGGTCTGACAGCGTTCCAGTAGTAGAAGCGATGGACGATCTTCCGGAAACATTCTCAAAGCCGACACCAGAAGATCTCGCGCTTTTTCAATGCTGCCGTCGCGATAGCACGCTAGTGCACTTGCGTACTGACTGGCAGCCTCTTCACGAACTCCTGATACACCGCCCTTGGCTCCAAGAACCTCGTACACTTTGTGTCCCCTATACAGTTCTTCCAGCCGAGATTCATCCAGTTCTCTAAGCTCAAAGTGATCTGCCACCAGTTGTGCCGCACCTTCACCAGCCAGAAACTCGGCGCCAAGACTTCTGCTGGCTTTGGCATAAACTGCCGGAAAATCAACAGCTTGACCAACAATCGCATAAGCTTCGACTTCCTGCGACAGTTTTCCGCACACTCCTTGTCCGGTGTTCAATGCCATGCGCAGTGAAGAGAACGGATCGACCGGAATTTTGTCCGTAGTCAGCAGCCGCTCAAAGTGACTGCGCAAGTCATCCTTGACGCGCCAGGCGCAGTCCATCGCCAGAAGAGCCTGCCGAGCCGGTTCCATTTCCAAGGGTGCGCCCCATACGGCTGTCAGTCCACTGCCGTCGACTCTCCACACAACACCGTGCAATGAGTGTACTGAAGCAGTCATCAATGCCAGGGTTTCATCCACCAGTCGAATAAAAGTTTCCGGAGGAAGCACAGCCGACAACGCTGCCAGTCCCGGAATTTCGCAAACAAGAGTTGTGACAGTCGCGGCCTTACCTTCCAGACCCAATGCACTGAGTTTCTGTCGGTCGATTTCGCTTGCCACCGCCTTCGATGTCATAGAGTGGAAGAGTTTGGTGTGTTTCTTTCGTTCGCGAAACACTAGCAAGTTTTGATCAACTAACACCAACATCAGCGAGGGCAAGGCGATCCCCAGAATGACTATGCCGCAGGGCACAAGGTAGTTCAGGTAGACAAAAGAGAGAAAACTCCAAACAACCCACGTAAAAATGAACGTCACCACTCCGCCAAGCATCATCCACGGCCGACCGTGATAGACACGAAAGAGATAGGCAAAAAGAAAACTGCAAAGCAACAGTATCAAAACAAGTTCGGACGGTGACGGCTCGTTCAGATAGTGATCGGTCAGTAGATTGGACAATATGTTTGCTTGCAACTCAAGCCCGGACATTCTGCTTTTGGGTGTGCTGAGCGGCGTGCGCAAGCTGTAGGAAGACGAGCCGCCGAACATTGCCCAGTCTGTGTTTTCACCGCCCGATCGTTGAAAGCCGATCAAGACAATTTTGTCTTTGAACTGCTGAACGGGCGCGCTGATCGAGCCCGGCACACTCGGTCGCGAGTCGAGAGTGTGTGGTAGCTCTTCCAAAAGACGCCAGAAGGGGATTGTGGGAAAGGTTCCTTCAGGTCCGGCAAAGTTGATAGTCATGGTGAGCGGATACTCTTTACCGCGAGCCAGAACTTTCGACCGGTCCGTAAGCAGCGCCGAAGAATTCCAGGACTTTTCCGCCAATCGAAGAGCAAACGAACTCTTGGGCTGCCCATCCTGTTCAGTAACCAAAGTAGCCCGACGAATGATACCGTCAAAATCCGGTTCGAGAGTGATATCACCGGTGGAACCAAGCTCCGATACGCCGTCGGCAAAAAATTCCTTGAGCACGTGTCCGGATGGAAGGAAATCAGATTTTATCGCAGGCAACACAAGATTACTGGCGCGCAGAGCTTGCACCAGATTCTTATCGTCCTCCCTTCTTCCCGGCATCCATTGAAGATCGATCTGAGTGTGGATAAAGTCGTTGAGTCGCGGAGTCAAACGGGAAGAAGCGCCAATCTCGAATGCTTCGCCGCAATCAAGAATGAAATCCAAACCGATGACCGATGCCCCCGCATTGCGCAGGCGGTCAATCAGGAATGCATAGACCACACGGGGCCACGGCGGATACGAACCAAGGCGACGAATCGATTCGTCGTCGATGGTGACCAAAATAATGTTGGCTGTTTCAGGTTTTTTCTTGAGTAATGAGCGCCAGGAAAAAAACTGGTCTTGAAGTCGCAATTCCGGTTCTTCCAACATCGCGTAGAAAAACGGGACGCGTAGAAGAAAGATGCACGATGTGAACATCCAAACTGACAGGCAAACGGCGAACGCCCGCACGGACAGGTTGGTTGCCCAACCGGCCTGCCTGTTTGCGCTCTCTTCCGATGGACCGCTGTCCAATTCGTGCCCGACTCCCCAATGGTCCAAGTCGAATATTCCCGGCTGAGTCGCATTTATTCAGTGTCAATGCAATTATCTACTCGAACTAGAGCTCGAGCCGCAAGATGAAAGCGCAGCTGCAGCCTATAACTCAATCGGTTGGCGGATTGAGCTTATCCGGCGTGTACTGTTCGTTGCTAACCGCCGGCGTACCTTCAGGTTCACGAGAGACAGTCAGCGTTATCGTCGAGCCCTTCGTCTCGCCTGAAATCATCACACTGGCCTCCAGTTCCCCCTTCTTGGCAGCAATGTTCATAAGTTCCGGCATAACTTGGGTGGGAGTGATTTCCCATCCATCTTTTTTGAGCTGTTGCTGATAAAACTCGCTTATCTTGTTGACCGCATCAGGAGACGACAACAAGAGAAATGAACTTGATTCTGCCGTACTTGTGTTGGAGACGCCTCCACTTGGCTTGGCGCCGGGATAGACAGGCAACTGAAAGCCTTGCTTCGTCGCATCGGTTCCTTCAGCAAAAGTGTGAGTCATTCCCCCTGATTGGAAGGAAACCTCGCTAGAATTCGAACAGGAGGCCAGCAAAACACAGAGCCCCGGGATCGGAAGGAAAAGTTTCAGGAGTCTTAGTCGGCTCATTCGAATTGCACCGCCTGCGAGAAGTCTCTATATTCTATCCCTGGAGTTTTGCGCTGCGATGATCCAAAATTGAAGGAATATCCATTTTGCCGGAAATTAAAAGCTAGACAATGTCGTCAGGTTTGAGCAAGTCGTTACTTTTCTTGGGGGCAATGTTGCTTCTTTCCTGCTCTGTGCCTGGCTCGGCAGCTGAGGGCACCGAGCGTAAACTCGAAGGCGCGCTCCCGTTCGGCGCGAACACCATGATAGACATTGCAAAGGAAGTCTCCCCGGCAGTAGTTAACATAGTTTCGCTGACCACCTCGAGCCAGGGGCGAGGCAGAGTCGAGCCGCGCGGAGGGTCCAGGGACGACGGCACGCGCAAGCTCCGTCGTTATTTCGGGATGGACCAGGGCGAAGACGGCAACCAGTTGCGCGTTACCGGGTCGGGAATTGTCATTCGCTCGGACGGCTACATTTTGACGACACTGCATGTTGTCCAAAATGCCACCGAAATTAAAGTTTCGCTTGCAGACGGGCGTTCGTTCGACGCCAAAGTAATCGGCCGCGACGGGTTCACCGACCTGGCTTTGATTAAGGTCCCGGGAACAGGATTGCAGGAAATCCGGTTCGGCGATCCCGAGCGCCTGAAGCTCGGCGAGTGGGTTGTGGCAATCGGCAATCAATTCGGGCTGGAGCACACCGTTACATGCGGATTGATTAGCGGACTGCATCGCGAGGCCAAAGCCTTTACCCCATCATTCGGAGCCCGCACCGGAGCAGTGAAATTCATTCAGACCGACACGCCCATTAATCCGGGGAGCTCTGGTGGTCCTTTGCTGAACCTGCGCGGTGAAGTAGTGGGCATCAACAGCTTTATCAGAGACGATGCCCAGAACATTGGCTTTGCCCTCCCGGCGAGTCTGGCGCGCGAAGTCGGAGAGAAACTAATGCGCAACGGCGCTATTGCCCACCCCTACATAGGCATAGAGATGCGTGACGCGATTGAGAACGCACCGGTCGATGCCGGCGGAGTCGAGGTCACGCTGGTCAAACCTGCAAGTCCGGCCAGCAGCGCAGGACTTGAAGCCGGGGACTGGATTCTTGAAGTGGATCAATTTTCGGTAAAGACTCCGGGCGATGTCAGTAAAGCAGTCGGAGTCCACTCTCCGGGCGAGAAAGTCGTGATGAGAGTTAAACGCAACGGGTCCGATAAGACAATAATTGTCAAGGTGGACAGGTTGCCGGAAGAAGTTGAGTAACTAATCATTTTGTCGTGTTGCCCACGGGACCGTCAGCAGCCTTGGCCGCAGTGGCGGAGCCGTCGTGTTCGGCAATGCTGCCCTCAAATTAACCCCTTCGCGGGCGAAGCCGTCATTTCCGTCCTGCCTTACCCCCGAATCAGTTCGTTTACATCACGATCCATCGTCAATTCCTCTGAAATCCATGGCTACAAGCTACTGAACAGATTTGACATCCTGATGACAATCTAACGGTAACAACAAACTTAAACCGGCTTTGCCAAGGAAAGGGTAAAGGGATACAATGAGCCTTCACGGACGGTTGGCGCAGTTGGTAGCGCACCACTTTGACATAGTGGGGGTCACTGGTTCGAATCCAGTACCGTCCAAATTTCGGCGGCATAGCCAAGTGGTAAGGCGCGGGTCTGCAAAACCTGTACTCCCCAGTTCAAATCTGGGTGCCGCCTCTAGAAATTATCAGCACGCAAGACGCCGATTTCGTTTCGTTGGGGTAGCTTAAGGCTACGCCAATGGTCCTGTATCAGGCCCGGCTCTGCGGTCCGGGGGGCGACACGGAAGTTCGGAGAATGGCCCCCGTAGGGCTCCGGGCGTTAGAGCACTGCGCTGTCGGGGCACACGCTTGATAAGGGGCATCATCGGGCGACGTTTGGCCAATCGCAGGGAACCGACCACAGGTGACGAAAAGAGAAGCGCACAAAATCAGCCGGTTAACCTGCAAACGCTGCGGCTTCCTTTTTTCGATGGAAATCGGTCTGACCGAATGTCCCTATGATGGTCATGCGTTAAAGGAAGTCGACTTTGACCCGCTCATAGGCATGATGCTGGATGGGAAATACGAAATTATTTCGCAGATCGGTTCCGGCGGCATGAGCCTGGTCTACAAGGCGAAGCTACGCAACGGTCGCGCTGTTGCAGTGAAAACTTTGCAGGCGTATCTGCGCTCGGACGAGTTGACCGTATTACGCTTCAAGCAAGAGATCCAAGCAATGTCGGCGCTTCAGCACCCGTGCGTTGTCTCAATCCACGACCATGGTGTCACCCCGGAGAGCCAGCCATATCTGGTAATGGACTTTGTCGCAGGAAAGCCACTGTCTCGGGTCATCAAAGATCGAGGACGCCTGAACTGGCAGGAAGCGTTGCCGGTTTTCATTCAAATTTGCGACGGGCTGGAAGCCGCGCACGCTTGCGGCATTGTTCATCGCGATGTAAAGCCGGGCAACATAATGATTACCCAACAAGGACTCGCACCGATGCAAGCGCGAGTAGTAGATTTCGGCATCGCGAAACTGATGTATGGCGGCGGTCAACGGCTGACCAGAACCGGTGAAGTAATCGGCAGCCCGCTCTACATGAGTCCGGAGCAATGCACGGGCGATACGCTCGACCATAGAACAGACATGTATGCCCTGGCTTGCGTAATGCACGAAACCCTAGTCGGGCGGGCGCCACTTGTGGGCGTCAATGTAGCCGATATGATGCACATGCACTTGCAAGTCGCACCACCATCGTTATCCGTCGCAAGACCTGATGCAGAGTTCCCTTCCGAATTGGAAGAGATAATTCTGCGAATGCTTTCTAAACGCAAGGAGGATCGCTACGACTCTCTGCTCACGGTGCGCGAACAACTGCATGCGCTGGCCCTGCGCAGCGGCGTGTATGCACCGGCTGTGGCAACCTTCCAAACGCCCGAAGAACAAAGAGGGAAGCGGCGCGGACCGGGCATGCTTGTCGAGGCGGGACTAGCACTACTGGTGGTGATTATGTTGGGAGTCGGCGTGGTGTTTTGGGGGCTCCCGATTGCCGATCGTCACCGCATGGACTCGCTCTACAAGGTCGGTCTGGAACAGCTCAGCGCCCATGATTATGAAAATGCCCGGCGCAGTTTTGATGATGCCCTGCTCCTGGCGGATCAAATTCACGACAACGGAGTATCGCAATGTCGCATACTTGCTTCCATGTCCGACTTGTTTGAAAAAATGGCTTCGATTGATCGTGCGGAGCGTGCTGATGAACAAATCAGCAGAGTGGTTCGCGCCAACACCACTGGTGAATTGGACGTCGATCGCTACGCGATGGCCACGTTGGGTTCATCAGAAGACGCTTCCGCCGGCAGCGGGTCGGAGAGAAAGAAGCAACTGCTGCAAGACATTGACTACGCAGTTTCAATGTGTCTGGCAAAGGCACGTCCACAGATTGCCGAGAAACTGGCATTGCGCGGTCTGGAACTACAAGGCTCCACTGAGTCTGCCCCTCGGTTGCATCGCATGCTTGGTTCGGCCTATTTGTCTCAGGAAAAGGTACCGCAGGCCGAGCAAGAATTCTTGAAAGCAACCGCAATCAAAAAGACAAACAACAATCAAAGCGACGCGGAACAAAAGCGACAGTCCGCAGCAATTGCGACCCGTGCGGCACATGCATTTATTGCACATGGTTTGGACAAACAAGCGCAGCGATTCTATACGCTGGCTGTATCACTAACTGATGAAGAACCTCGGGCTCAGGCTGTTGTCATGCGCGAGTTTGCGGAGTATCTCAAATCAATCGGCGAAGTGCACAAGGCCGAAGGTCTGCTTGCAAAAGCAAACGCACGCCGCTATCCCGACAAGTAGATTGATCCTGTTCGATCTTAAGATCTTCCGCTGCGAACCCGGGATATAGTTATCTAGTTTCAACAACCTTTGCCTCGGAATGTATAAACCCGTAAACATAGCTTTATCAGCAATCCTGGTTATCGATTGCTTTTTTGTCGGCTATGCCGGCGGCTTGAATGCGCGCCGCGTAAAAATCATCGATGCCTCTTTGGGACCCCCTCCGGCGGTTGCCAGGAAACCGGCACCGGTCGTGGTAACTACAGCTCCGTCGAATACCAGGGCCGCCAGCGAAGTATTGCTTAGCAGCTTTGAGGATCTTAAGAACACCGACCCCCGCTTGCAGGAAACAGTAACGAAAGCAGCGGAAGTCGGCATTATTGACCCGGTAAAGGATAAAAGATTTCGGCCCAACGACCCGGTCACTCGTGGCGACTTTACTCGGTGGATGGTTCGTATTCGTCAAGTTGCTTCTTTGTCTCCGGCTGCCCCTACCTATTCTGATTTGGAGCGATTCAATCCTTACTACGATGAAATTGAAGGTGCAACAAGTGCTCGATTGGTGCAAGGGTACACCGTCAAAGGGCAAGCGCAAAAGGAGTTCAAGCCATTACAGCACATAACGCGTGAGGAGTTCTGCGTTCTGTATGGAACGTTTTCCAACAAACGCAGCCGCGCTGAAAAATTGACGAAAGAAGAAATCGACAAGTACCTTTGCTATAACCCGTCTACAAGCGACTTCGGCACCAGCACGTATGCAGATTCCGGAGAGATTGACGACTGGGCGCGCAAATGGGTGGCAGTGGCACATCAAGCCGGCGTGCTGGAACAATCATTTGCGTCGAGTCCGTATGCCGCGCAAACAGAATCGAAGTATTTTCATCCGCTGGAGAAAATGACTCGCGCTGAAGCGGTAAACATTTTGGTAAAACTCTACGGTCTGCAGGCCAGAAGCATAATCGAGATCTGCGAAGGGTTGGATAAAGAAGGGCGATTTTATGACAAGCCTGGCGCGTATCCACAAGCAGAAGCGTTGTATGAAAGTGCTCTTTCAATTAGAGAGAAAGCATTTTCACCGGAACATCCCCATGTGGCCGAAAGCTGCACCAATCTAGGTGCGCTTTATGAAACTCAAAATGAAAAGACAAAGGCTGAGCCTTTGTATCAGCGAGCTTTGGACATCAGGCAAAAGTCGCTCGGATATGATCATCCCTCTGTAGCGGACAGTCTCAACTCACTAGCTGATTTGCACACCAGATTAGGAAAACTGGAGGTGGCCGACGCGCTCTATCAAAAACTACTTGAGCGCGATCAGCGCGTGCTCGGAAAACGAAGCGCGGCAGTGGCAGGCGATCTTCAAAATCTGTCCAAAGTTCGAGCGGCTTTGTCCAGGCCGGATGCTCAACCGCTGCAAGCGCAGGCCCTTGCATTGCGGCAGACACTGCCTGGCGGTCAAAACGTCCAACAGTTGAGCGAGCCGAGCCTGAGCGGCAAACCCGCCTCCGCAACAGAAGCGGAGCGACCGGTGAAAGATAAGTGGGCGCTGGTCGTTGGTGTAAGCAACTTCAAAGATCCTTCCATCAATTTGAAGTACGCGGCAAAAGATGCTTCCGATTTTCGCGATTGGTTAGTTACGGAAGGACACTTTCAAGCCGATCATGTGAAGCTGCTGACCAATGCCAAAGCAACTCGGGACAACATTGTTTCGCAACTCGGTGATAGTTGGCTCGGACGATTGGCAAACAGAGATGATTTGGTGGTGGTGTATATCTCCAGCCACGGCAGCCAGGCAAAGGACGAAGCGGGTGGGGTGAACTTTTTAGTGGCCTACGATACCAATAAAAACAGTCTGCTCGGTACCGGAATTCCGATGCAGTGGCTCACAAAAATTGTACGAGAATCGGTTCATTGCGACCGTGTGGTTCTGGTGCTCGACGTTTGTCACAGCGGCGCGGCAAACGTCGACGGCAAAGGTATTACTCGAGAACCCGGGTTTGACGTAGCTAAGATTTCCACGGGAGAAGGCCAGGCCGTGATGTGTTCGAGCCTGGCAGAACAAATTTCATGGGAATCTAAGACCTACCACAACAGTGTTTTTACGCGCCGATTGATTGACGGTTTGCGTAGTCACGGTGCGGATACCAAGCTGACCGACGCATATGAATTCATGCGCGACAGAGTCGAAACGGAAGTCCTGAGAGACCGTGGCGAAGAACAAACTCCAGTTCTTAACTTGAGCAAGTGGAAAGGTGCGCCTCCGGTTTTATCCGTACCGCCCGCCAGCCCGCGCCCGGGCATGTAACGGTTAGCAGCATTTGCAATCGCGGCATGTCCTCATTAGATGCGGGACCGACGCCGCGCGGCCGAGGTCTACCGCAAAAAACCGCCGAAGTCGGTAAACTCCGGCGGTATCAGGGGGCGGGGGGAAAACCAAACGTTTATGACAGATAAGCGTCGAGATCGCGCATGCGACTGTGCTTACGCAACTTGTACATGGCGCGCTGCTCAACTTGCCGGATTCGTTCGCGACTGAAGCCGAGAATCTTTCCCGACTGCTCCAGAGATAGCGGTTCGCCCGTTTCAAGACCGAATCGCAACTTAATCACTTCACGTTCTCTATCAGCAAGGCAGGACAGCAATTCATTCACGTCTTTGCTCATCATGTGAGACGTAGTTTGCTCATCCGGTTTGAGCGAGTTTTCGTCCTCAATTATGTCGCCCAAAGGAGTGTCGTATTCATCCTTGTAGACGTTGTCCAGGGATACAAGATCGCTGGAAGCCTCAAGCATGAGCAGTAGTTTTTTCTTCGACCACTTGCTGGCATCGGCCAACTCATCGAGCGTCGGGCTCCGTCCCATAGTTTCGCGTAGTTCGCGTACCAAACGGCGAAGCTTGACCATCTGTTCGTGCACGTGAACCGGAATACGGATTACGCGAGACTTGTCGCTGATAGCACGAGTGATGGCCTGGCGAATCCACCAGGTGGCGTAGGTTGAGAACTTGTAACCCTTCTCAGGATCGAACTTCTCAATGGCGCGCATCAGACCGAGACTGCCTTCCTGGATGAGATCGAGCAAGGGCAGCCCCTTATTGTTGTACTTACGCGCAATACTGACCACCAGCCTCAAGTTGGACTGCACAAGCCGTTCTTTCGACCTCGGGTCGCCGGCTCTTGCGCCACGCGCCAGGTTTATTTCATCTGCACCGCTGAGCAGTTTATGCCTGTTGATTTCGCGCAAGAATGACTTGACCGAGTCATCCTCAACGGCGGCAATCATTTTTTTAGCCTTGGGATCGGGTTCGACCGTTTCCTCAGCATCCGGCTCGGGAACGGCAATGGCCTCTAAAGTGCCATCTTCCGAAAAAATGAACAGATCGGCGTCATCTGAGGGAAATGTCTCAGAGAACTTTCGCGGCTTATTATTGAGTGCTCTCGCCGTGTTTTTGGTTGCCATTGGAGTGCCTGCCTCTCTAAGCTTCAGGACGTAGTTGTACGCGGACGCAAACCGAGTCGGCGCACCGGAACCGATGCACTTTTGTCGTTTATAGACGTCTGTGTCGAGACGTTTCTTGTCTACAGACTCGGAGACGCGTCCCTAAGGCTACTGTTCCCGCCAAAAGTTAACGGAATGTGAAGATTGAGCCCCGGCTCATACTTGCAAATACCTGACTATTCCGGTGATGGCGAGCTTGTGCCCGATTTTACGGATAGAGGCAAGAATCGGCAACCATGAAACAGGAGCTTACCGATCGGCCATTAATATGCTGTAGCTAAAGTGTAGAGCGCGGAGCGCACCGAACGCTGATGGCGCCAAGCATCGAACCGAACAGAGCAGGTTCGGAGGAGGCAGAATGTATGAAACAATGATCGCCCGTTCGATTCTTGAAGTCCTAACTTATCGCATCACCAGCCGCAACCAACCGTGCTCCGCCGCATCAGTCAATATTATGGTGGGAGAGTTGCGCAACGTGAACGTCGATGGACTCCTGTTCGCCTTTGATTCGATCAAACAGAATTACCCTCATTGTGCGCGTTGCGAACTTGTGGCTTCGCGTGCCGCAGCTAGCGCGCGCTGCCGTGCCGGTCACAACTATCAGCCTAAGGGCAACGCCGCTTATTGCACCGAATGCGGAGAGAGCATGGCGGAGCTAATCCATGGGCAGGAACTGGAGATTACGAACATAACTGTGCTGGACTCGGCAGGAGTACATTTAGTTTAGGTTCGCACGCTTCTTAGTCGTTTTCCGCACCGGTGAGGAGAAGGTCATGTCCGCCACTGCAGGACACGCTTCGCGATCGCCGTCGGACATTAAACAGCGTTCGCAGCCGGCTCCTTCGTACTGATGAACATCAAGTTGAACCATCCAACGCTCGCCAAATACTTTCAACGCATGCATCAGAATTTCCATTTCTCGACCCAAAGTGGTCAAACTATATTCCACTCGCGGTGGTACTTCGGGAAACGAAACGCGAGTAATCAATCCGGCGCTTTGCAAAGCGTAAAGTCTTTCCGCTAATGTTTTCGCGCTTATTCCTTTCAGTGATCGTTCCAGCTCCAGCGGTCGCTTCGGACCGCTCAGCAGTTCTCGAACAATCTGAATAGTCCACTTATTAGAAATCAGATTCAGTGCGATGTCCATCGGGCAGCGACTGTGAGCGCCAAGTGGTAAGTTGCCTCGTGACTCTTTCACATCAGGTACCCGCAGCAAAACATGGAGACTAGCCCCTATAGTATCCTGACAGAATTGCCCCTAATAGTGAATAACCTTTTGGGGGATTTTGTTGATCCCCTGTTTACGTTGGCGTCTCCCCTCGATCATCGCTAAACATAAGCGACACAGGAACTTTTACCGATTCTCACCGACTGTGCCCAAGTATGAAATAAGTGAAGTGTCATGGCCGCATTTCGTCACCGCCGGCAGACGGTGTCACGGCGCTGTCTAGTTGTTCGTGTGCCTGAGCGGGGATACGGAACCAGAACTTGCTACCGGAGTTGACCTGGCTCTCAACGCCAATTTGTCCGCTGTGGGCCTCAACAATCAGCTTGCAAACTGTTAGTCCGATACCGGTTCCCGCGTTTCGGCGCGCGTCCTTTGTTTCCGCTTGACTGAATCTTTCAAAAATTGTTTTGCACAATTCAGGAGGGATGCCGCGGCCCTTATCAGTCACGGTAAATTCCGCAAAATCTTCACCGCTTTCGCCGACGGCCACCTTCACGGTACTTCCCGGAGGTGAGAATTTAACGCCGTTCGAGAGCAGATTGACCAGAACTTGCACCAGGCGACCGCTGTCACAGTGCAGCTTTCGATGAAAGAAGTTGTTCTCCACTGCGATTGCGACTCCCTTTTGTTCCGCGTATCCTTCTACGGCCGCAACTGATTGTTGAATGATTGGTTCAACATCGTACATTCCCGTCTCGAACGGCATTTTTCCCGATTCAAGTTTTTCAAGGTCCAGTAAATCACCGATCAGCGTGTTCAATCGCTCAATATTGCGCACTGCAACTGTGAGTTTGTTCTCGACCGCTGTATTCACGGGACCAAGGACACCCGCCAGCACTAACTTTAGAACACTATAGACTGAAGTCAGAGGTGTTCTCAAATCGTGCGACACCATTTCGTAGAATTCTTGTTTCAGTCGTTCCACCTGTTTGCGATCGGTAATGTTTCTAGCCACGCAAAAAAGCGAGCGATCAGATTCGGACCAGTGGGCCGACCAAAGCGTGTCGACAACGTTGCCCCCTTTGCCAATAATGCGATTCTCGAAAAACAGATCGGGATCGACTCCTTTTAACTGCTCAAGACAGTCGATTGTTTTTGCGCAATCAGCTTCGAGAACATATTGAGTGACAGGAAATCCGATCAATTCCTCCGACGAATAGCCCCAGACTTTGAGCACTGCAGGGTTCACCTTCAGGAATCGTCCGTTTTCGTCTAACGAGCAGATCACTTCTTGCGCGTGTAAAACAACTGCGCGCTCCTTTTGGTTAGCCTCGGAAATGGTAACAGCCATTTCATTGAATACCTGATCCAGGTGTGCAATTTCGTCGCTTCCCTGCAGTGGCGGATTGAGCTGTTGTCCTGCGCCGAGACGTCTTGTGTTGTCCAGCAGTACCGCCAGTCTCGCCGTAGTGGTACGGTTGAATGACAATGCCAGCGCCACTGCCAAAACGACGTTGAATACAAGAAAAGCAATCAACAACTGTTTGAATGCTGCACGTTGGCGTCCTTGAATTTGGACGCCCTCATGCATTACGCGATCGTTCTCCTGGCGCAGCTCACTGACCAGGGTGAAAAAGTGCAACAACTCCGGCTTAAGGGCCTGGACCTCAAACATTGCCGAGGTTGGATCCTCAACTTGATTCAAAACCTTTTCCAGATCTTTAGTAAGCTTACTGGTGACTACGTGAAGAGCATTGAGATTCTTTAGTCGTTTAGGCTCTTTTCGCAACAAGTACTCAAGTCTGTCAAATTGCTCAGGAACTGGTTCAACGGACTTGTGGAACATCTCTATGAATTCAGGTCCGCGAACCGTCGCGGCGCCCATCAATGCCTTTAACGCTGAATTCATGCAGTAGTTTAGTGAGTTGAACGCATACAGTTGTTGCTTCGCATTCACTTCCGCCTCTACCTGTTGCTCGGCCTGATTGAGCATGCCCAGCAAACAGGTAACAAACACAACCTCAAACGCCAGCGGCACGGCGACGAGGATAAGTGCTTTGTGAGAGAGCTTCAGAGTAAACATTGGATGATTGCAGTCCCTATAAGGGAATTCTACCCTCTCAAAGCAATTGAGGCACGACATGCGCCGGGACTCCCTAGGCGCTGCGATTCAACTACGGGCTCTCCACCGGTATCGGTGACACAGGACCACTCATCGGCGGAATGCCATCATCGAACATTATTTTCAGCGGCGCGAACCGCGCCGGATCGAAGATAACGACCATGTTTCGCGGGCTGTTAAATTCGCGGGGCGGGCGCGGAAACGGAGAGCAAGATACAACGGCGTCCAGCATTGACTGGTCCAACCGCCGACAGACATCGTATAGCTCATTTCTATGCACTGGCAGGACCGATTCAAGCGCGCAGTGACGCAGTTTCACATTCTCCGCCACGCCTTTGCGGTTTATTCGAAAGGAAACCACGCAGCGCCCGTATGCGCACAATTCCGCAGGCACCTGATTCCAATTCGAAGCTTCGCCCCATTTGTTTCGCAACCGCATGTCGATTAGTTTGAAATAGTTTGCAATGCCGTAGCCATAGTCTTCGCCTTCGTATGGTGCGGCCAAAGCAGCACCACTGCCGGTGACAGAAAGAGATAGAATTGCCCCGAAAAGCGAAATACGCAGAAAGCGCAAACAACGAGAGAAGCCTCGCGAGTTGCGCATCGTCACTCCACCGCAGGTTGCCTGGACTTCCCGAACAAGTCTTCCATCACCGCCTCAGCAGCACAATGAGGATCCATTTCCTGGCGAAGCATCTTCTGCAAAACACTCTGCACCCCGGAGGAATGTTCAAGTGAATCTTTGAGATTTTTTCTGGCGATGTCCGCGACCAGCTCGGTCAGCTCACTCTCCACTCGACGCTTTCGTCGCTCCGTAAGCTGATTCGACTCGTCGAGGTACTTCTTATGCTCCTGAATGGACAGCCAAACAGCATTCACGTTTTGATTGGTTTCAGCGTTTGTGACTTGCACCGGCTGCTTCCAAGCCTGGCCTCGGTTAGACAACTCAAGGCTGGCCAGAATTTCCGACGCAGTTTTGTTTGCCCCCGGCAGGTCACCTTTGTTTACTACAAAAACATCGCCTATTTCCATGATGCCGGACTTGATAGCTTGAACATCATCGCCGGATCCCGGCATTAAGACCAGCACCGTAGTGTCGGCGGTCTCGGCGATTGCCAATTCGGATTGCCCCACCCCCACGGTTTCAATGATGACGACCTGATTGCCTGCGGCTTCCATCATGCGCACCGCATCGTAGGTGGCCAGCGCCGTGCCGCCGCTATGCCCGCGGTTGGCCATTGATCGAATGAAAACATTCTTATCGAGCGTGTGCCCTTGCATGCGAATTCGGTCGCCGAGAATGGCACCGCCGGAGAAGGGACTGGAAGGGTCAATTGCAAGCACACCTACTTTCAGTCCGTCAGAACGAATTTGACTGATCAACGCATCCACTAGCGTCGACTTACCCACTCCGGGAGGTCCGGTGATACCAATCAGATGCGCGCGTCCTGCATACGGAAAGAGCCTGCGCACCAACCAGGCAGCTTCATCGCCGCCATCTTCAACTATGCTTAGCGCTCTTGCCAGCGAGCGACGGTCACCGTTGACCAGGTCCGCAGCAATTTTTTCCAGTGAGAACTCCAAAGTCTTTATGCTCATGTTGCCTCCGGTCTGAGATTCTATCAAGCCGGACGTCGGGGAACATTTCAAGCTACACTTAGTCGATGGTGATGTGAAGTGTTTTTGGCGGGATTTGTCTATGAATCGTCTTAGAATTGCTCATTTACTAGTATTGCTTTGTCTGGGTTCGCTTTCGCTTCCCGCGGCAGAAGCCCTTCCACAGAACTTTGAGTTCCGCGACGGACAAGGAGAAGAAATCAAGATAGAAAATGGCTGGTTCGGGCGAAAGAAGAAAGTAGTCAAGGATCGCATGGGCAATAAGTTCGAGTCCAAGAGAGGGCTCTTCGGCTCCACCTCCACCGAAGCCAGCGTCATGGGTAACTCCGTCAAAAGGAAGAAGGGACTTTTCGGCACCTCCGACATTGAGGGTAGCACCATATTCGGTGACAAGGTGACAACGAAAAAAGGTATTTTCGGAAGGCGCACCACTTCCGTCGACGTTAGCGGCAGCGCGGCCATGATCAAAGGGCTATTCGGAGCCAAGCCCCCGGCTAAGTCGCTAGAGGCGCTGATGCCGAGCGGAACAGCCCCCGTGCCCGTCGGCGACGAAGCATTCGCGCCGTCGCCCTGAGTACTTCAAACTAAGCACGCGCAGCCTGAGATGCACCAGTAGCGAGTTTTCCGTTGAAGATCACATGACGGATCGCCAGCGTTTTCGTATCCCAAACCACCATGTCGGCAACTGCCCCCGGACGCAGAACACCGAGTTGGTTTGATAGGCCCAATGTATTGGCCGGATTATAGGACGCCATTTTGATCGCGTCGGAAAACGAACTGATTCCCCATTGCACACAATTTCGAACAGCTTCACACAAATAAATTGATGCGCCTACCAATCCTCCCTGTGAGGTACCGACCTTAGCTATATCGGTCACCAGAATAGTGGAGTCGACACCCTTGCACCGTTCTATCAGTGCAGCGGCTGCAGGACTGAGGTGCAACCCGTCGCAGATCATGCAACACGTCACTCGTCGATCCAATAAAGCAGCGCCGACGGCACCGGGCTCGCGATGATGCAACGGTGGCAAGGCATTGAAAGTATGTGTCATCAAATCAACGCCGCGATCGAAAGCGGCGCCGGCCTCGGCAAAAGTAGCATTTGAGTGTCCGAGAGCCACTTTTACGCCCTTCGATTGCAGCCATTCAATACATTGGCCGGAAGGGTCAAGTTCCGGAGCTAAAGTAATCAGTTTCACCGATTCGTCGACAAGCTGCTGCACTATTGCAAGCTCTAGCGGCTGGAGATGCTGAGGAGGGTGCACGCCAGGTCGAGCCGGGGAGAGGAACGGTCCTTCCAGATGGATTCCCGGCATTCGTACCATGCCGTCGATCGCTTGTTCGACCACGCCCGCACCGCACTTCTGACTCAAGAAGTCTCGCGTCCGTTTCGTTTGCTCAATGTCGCCGGTTATCAGCGTCGGCAATATCGTAGTAACTCCGCGGTGCAGGAGCTCTTTGCTAAATTCGGCGACTTCCTCTAGACCCGGCTCACTCCAGAAATCGCAAGGAGGCCCGCCGTTGACTTGCAAATCGACCAGGCCGGGAGTGACATAGCAGCCGCCGGCATCAATCACGCGATCGACGTTAGCAGAATCACACGTTCCCAATCCGCCGACGAGCGCGCCGTCAGTCCAAATGTCCGTAACCCTATCCTCTAAAGGGGTTACAACAATACCGCCCTGTATTAACAACTTTGCCATAGGTCCTCAAGCCATTCAGGAACAAACAATGAAGCCATTTTTATAGTTAATATTGGCATAAAGCCCCTACAACCGGGGAATATTAATGTTTGGCAGTAGGGCGTACTAGTCCAAAACAAGAAGTCATGCAGGAAACTAACAGAGGCGTCAATCCGCTTACCGGACGTCAGTGGGATTTAAACTCACTGATTCAGAAGCTATTGGAGTTGCAAGACGCACTGTTGGAGTCTCAAGAGAAGAACATTTCCCTCTCCGCTCAGATTCGTGATCTGGAGCGCCAAGTCCGCGATGCGGAAGATCTTCGCATAGAGCATGAAAATCAAGCACAGCTTCTTGCAGACAAAACCAGAGAAAATAAGTATCTTCACCAGGAGCTTTCGCGCATGAGCAGTATGCTGAGCGTGCGTTTGCAGGATACGGAAGAGCTACGCTCCACAATTATAGAATTGCAGCACCAGGTCAAGACTTCGCAGTCCGAACGAGACTTGCTGGCCATCATGTTGACGGAAGCCGAAGCCCAGGCAAAACAAACCAACAGAGGCGACACTGTTAGCAAGGAAAAACCAGGCAACTGGCCCTTTGGCAAAAACAAATAGGGCGGTACGGGCACCGTTTCCGGTATCACCGCAGAAACACCGCGAGTGATCGTCCCGAACGCGTGGAGCCTAAACACTTCGGCAGGAATGCCGGGAGATTTGCTATTTTTCCGCCGGTTTGGCACGATCAAACACGGGAAAAAACGTGGCAGCACCGCACATCACCAGAAGCATCAATGTCACCAGTCGCAGTGCCATGTTCACATCGGCGCCCCCCGGGTATTGATATCGCGCGTACAGGGTCGAAGCTACCCATTCGCTAACGCCCAGCCCCATAGGGGTTAGGGGAACAATTGCCGAAAGATTCACAATTGGGGTCAGCCCGAAAACGCTCAACGGCGGCACGACCAAACTCATCGCCACGAATGCAAAATAAGTACCGGCCATAATGCACACGTGTCCGGGGATGGTGAGAATCAGCCCCTCAAGCAGCTTTTTCCTGTGATCTCGATAGCTCACAAGCGCTTCGTGTACCCGATCGAAAATCCGCCAGCGACGCAGTGGCGATAATAGATTGGAGAATCGTTCGCTCAAAATCACCAGAGTGATTCCAATAAGTCCCGCCAGCGCCATCCAAAGGAAGCACACAAAAATCGCTAAGAGCGAATCATATCGCTGGAGCAGCAAAAGCCCGCCAAATACTGCACCGAGAGAAATCATGCTCGTTAGCCCGATCAGGCGGTCCATCACCAGCGTCGATACAATCTTGACGGTCTGGCCCGGGCAGCGGCGCAAGGCATAAACGGCGCGGCTACCATCCAATCCTAAACCGGACGGCACGAATATAGATGCGAAATATCCAATCAATCCAATGTGTATAGATTCGCGCAGCTCGATGTCCAAATTTTGAGCCTTAGCCAAAAGATACCAGCGAAACAACGGACCTAGCAGCATCGGTATCTGCAGAACCGCAACCAGGCACATCCAACTTTGGTTTGCCGAAGCGATCTTCGAAAAATTCAACTGTCCGGATTGGATTAGCCAATAGACAATCCCGCCTGCCAGGCAACACTTCAAAAGAAATGAAGCCACATCCTTCGGCTGAACTTTCGCAAGCTTCAATTATGATTACCGAATCGGACTACTTTTCACTGTCTTCGACATCAACTAAGTCGGCCGAGTCAACGTATGCCGGCTCTTTCTTTTCGACTATTAGTTTCGGCCCGGGACCCATCCCTTTTAAGGCCATCAATTCAGCTTCGATGTCCACTTGTCCTTCGAAGCTCTTAAATTTCTTGTCGAGATTGTCTGAACCCAGCTCAGCATACGCCGCAGCTTTCGATTCGCGCTCGAGTACTTTTTGCTCCATTTTATCCATGACTGATAACGCGCCATCGGCAGTTGTCTTGGACAAAATTTCGTTTGCTTTGCTTGTTGCTTGAGCCGCTTTGTCGCGAGCAATCAGCACCTGCTTCTTTGTATAGGCCTTTTGAACTTCGCCTTCCAACTCGGTCAGACGCTGCCTCAATGTGTTAGTAGCCTCTTTTTGCGACCGAAGCTGTGTTTCCAAATCGTTGGCTGCTTGCGCGTACTGTGTTTTGCGCTGCAGAGCCTGGCGAGCCAAGTCGTCATTACTCTGCTGAACAGCCATGGAAGCGCGATTATGCCAGGTAGCGGCCTGGTCCTTATTCTTTTGAAGCTGTTGTTCAAGCTGCTTTTCGGTGGCAATTGCCTGAGCAACCGCTTGCCGAACCTGAATCAAGTTGGACTGCAACTCTTGATATGTCTGCTCCAGCATCATTTCGGGGTCTTCCATTTTCCCCATGATGCTGTTGAGAAAAGCTTTTACCAGTGAAGCGAATCGCTGGAACATGCTGTCCGAACTCCTTCCTTATCGACTGACTGCCAGGCCGGGTCATGCGCTGCCTTGCTAAGCGTTGAACAATAAGTCTATCAAAGACACACTTAATGTTATGCCCATTTATTTGGGATTCTACATGACGGCACGGAAGTGCGCTTGTGCCCATGGCAAGCCGAGTTCCGCAAGAGTCCCGATTTAGAGGAAGCTTTTTCGGTACGACTACCAACCCTGGGCTCGTTAAGACGGATGTCATGCGGACGAGACAGTTTTTCGCAGTCTTTTTATAACGGTAACGGAATTACATACTGCTTTCTCTTGTCTTCATCAATCCGATGTCAGTTGCAACCGGGTACGGACCGATTCAATTTCACGTCCACAGTACTAGTCGAATGTGCGCACAAGAACTAAAGTGAAAGTATCGAAACGCCCGGTCGGAACTGCAAACTATTTGCGCCGCTTCAAGTGAGGAGAACCTAATGAGCCAAGACGTGAAGCGGGCGATGATGGCGGTAACCGACGGAGTGATCGGAGCTGCGGTGCTTTTAGCTGCAGGCGTTTACGGCGGAAACTGGCTGGACAACCAGTTTCATTCCGCACCCTGGTGCTCAGTTGGATTAGCGATGCTGGGAGGCGCTCTTGGCCTCGGTCGCATGGTGTACAAGGCCACTAAAATCGGAGCAAGCGTCACCGACCCGCCACTCCCGAAACGCAGCAGCAGCAATACTTCCGAAGAATTATCCGCTCCCGATTGCGTCAGCGGATTGCGCCAGAAGAAACCATTCGAAGACCTCGAGGATGAACAAAATTAAATACTTCCGGGGTAACGAAGTCTTACATACCGATCTTTAAGAAGCTGTTGCGGAACGCGGAAAGCCGCACCCTACCTGATATGATGCATGACTTGTGAGTCATACCGGGGCAAGAACCAACACATGCTTGGACACAATCTTCCGCTCAGCTACTTCCTCAGCGACAAAGCTTTTGCAGATTCCGCATTTCTTGGAATACCTGCACTCGGGAAGTGCGGCGATATACACGTAGACACTCTCGCTACAGCTTGGGTATGCATGGCAGGCATACTTGCGGGAGCCGGACTCGTTACTAGTTCAATGACCGCAGAAGGTGCCGGCGGCAAGGGACAAGCAGTAATCGAATCGATTTACAGCTTTGTGGAGGACCTCTGCAAAGGGCAGATGGGTCACCACTACAAGAAGTTTTTCCCTTTGATCTCTGCCATTTTTCTTTTCGTTCTAACGGCGAACTTCATCGGCATCGGCCCCTGGAAGGCTCTTGAGAGTTTTTCCTGGTGGCCGGTTTTGCATAACGGACACCCGGCAGAAGTTGCTTCGCCGACAACAGATTTCAATGTCACTTTTGGACTAGCATTGGTGTCATTGCTGGTGTACGTCGGTTCAGGCTTCTGGGCAATGGGTCCCGGCTACCTGAAGCTCTACCTCAATCCGATTGAATGGATGGACCTTATCATTCGTCCGGCCACACTGGCTCTTCGCTTGATGATGGTTATCACTGCCGACGAATTGATGAGAGCAGCCGCACTACTGATGGTGCCGGTACTTCTTCCCACGGGAGTAATGGCATTCGAAATGTTCATCGGGATCATCCAGGCGTTCGTATTCGCTCTGTTGACCTCAATCTACATCGGACTAACCGTCTCACACTCGCACGACCATTAATCCATTAACAGGTTTTGTAATGTCCTCGCACCTCGAAACGTACTGCTCACCGGCTATCGAACGCGATGTTGATGTACTGTCTCCATCTTATTCGATAGCTGGCCCCGTGCGCACACAAAATGTGCGCGCCGAGCGGTAACGCAACGAGGTTCTTAATACACAGGCAGAAATTCAGTCTAAGGAGAACTAAGGTGGACCACACACAAGTAGCAGACAGCGCAACGATTATCAAAGCCGCATCCTTGATCGGCTCCGGCATAGCCGCTGTTGGCGTTATCGGACCCGGGATCGGCATCGGTGTAGCAGGCTCGAGAGCTCTCGAGGGCATGGCTCGTCAACCTGAAATGGCAACAAAACTTCTGGTAAACGCCATCATCATCGCAGCTCTAATGGAAGCGCTTGGTCTGTTGGCATTCGTCATCGCCATCCAGCTCTTCACATTCGGCAGCGCTCACTAAAAAATGCTCAACGGCTCCCTCACGAAGACATCGAAATATGTTTGAAATCAACGGAACTCTCGTCCTATTTGTTGCCAGCTTTATTCTCTTCATGCTCGCGTTGGACGCGATCATGTTGAAGCCTGTTGGCAAAATTCTAGAAAAGCGTTCAGCCAAGATCACTGGCGATCTTGATGCAGCGAAACATAGTCGCAATCAAGCATCGGAACTCGTAGAAAAATACGAGCAGGATGTTAAGAGAATCCGCCATGAGTCTCACACTCTGATTACCAAATCCGTTGAAGAAGCCACACGGCAGAAAACTACGGAACTCGCCGGTGTTCAACGTGAGGGTGCTCAAAAGCTCGAAGCCGCCAAAGCTGAAATTGCCAGCGAGCGCTCAACTCTCATAGATGAGTTGGTCGCTCACGAACGCGACTTAGTCGAGGCCATAACCCAAAAGGTTCTGGGTGAACCGGTCGCGGTGGATCTTGATGCCGGCGCTGTGCGCAGAACGCTCGAGGAGGCTTGCTAATAATGGTGGAAATATTCGCAAACAACCTCATCAACTGGATTCTTCTAGTAATTCTCCTGGGCGTTCTCTGGGCACGAGTCACACCGGCGATGTTTGCTTCGCGCAAAGATCGCATCGAAGCCGCGCTGAAAGAAGCAGAGGCGGCACGTGTTGAAGGGCAAACGTTCTTGAAAGAACAGGAACGCAAGATTGAGAACGCGGAAAAAGACGCGGAGCAAATTTTGGTTGAAGCCCGCCGAGTAGCAGAAGAGATGCGCGTTCAAATGGCAGCCGACACTAAAACGGAAGCTGAAACCATACGTAAAAAGATAGAGCAGCAGATTGCTTCTGAGAAACAGCAAGCCATCACAGAAATGCGTTCGCAAGCCGCAACGGTCGCAGTGCGTTTGGCGGAAGCCACCCTGCCCGGTGCCGTGTCGGATTCCGCTAGAAAACGCTTGCTGGGCGAATTCATTCAACAAGTCGATACGATCGGAGCCAATAAATGAAGACAGAAGACAACAGCTCCGCCGCTCAATACGCGAGCGCGTTGCTTCAAATCGGAGAGTCAAAAGGCACAGCAGATACAATGTTGAAAAGCATTACCGACGTCAACGTCGTGTTCGGCAACGACCCGCGGCTCTCTGTGTTCTTGAAGCATCCCGGCGTTCCCTCATCCGAAAAGCAAGCCATGCTCAAGGAAGTTTTCGCCGGTTTGGTAGACGACATCACAGCCAAACTTCTGGAAGTGCTTTGCGAACGCAGGCGCATGCATTTGCTCCCGCGTATCGAGACCCACTTTCTTGCTCTGCTTCAAGCCAAACACAACGTTGCGCCCGCCACGCTTGTTTGCGCAGAAGAGCTGAGCGATTCTAACTTGGAAAAGTTTTCCCTGAGGCTTTCCCAAAGCATCGGGAAGAAGCTGGACCTGCAAGTAAAAACGGATCGCTCGCTCATTGCGGGTTACATCCTGAAGGTAGGCGATCAGGTGATTGATGGCAGCATCAAGGGTCGCCTGCAAGCCGTCGAAAAAGCTTTGCTCTCGGTTTAACCACATCGGCACTACCGACAGAAATTCAATTTAGTCACAGAGGAATACACCATCATGGCAATCAAACCGGAAGACATCACCTCCGTACTTAAGGCGCAGCTGGATCGCTACCAGGCGACACTCAACGTCACGAACGTCGGAAGTGTGCTGCAAGTCGGTGACGGTATCGCCCGCATCTATGGAATGGAAAAAGCGATGGCCGGTGAGCTCGTCGAATTCGATGACGAAGAGCACACCATGGGCATGGTGCTGAACCTGGAAGAAGACAACGTCGGGGTCGTTATGCTTGGACCCGGTCGTAAAGTTACAGAAGGGATGCAAGTCAAAACCACCGGACGTATCGCATCATTGCCGGTAGGCGAAGGCTTGCTCGGACGAGTGGTCAACCCGCTCGGTCAACCGCTGGACGGCAAGGGACCTATCGCCGCCGCCGAGTACAGACCGATCGAAAAGAAAGCGCCCGGTATCATCGCTCGTCAATCAGTTTGCGAACCGCTCATGACCGGTATCGCCGCTATCGACGGAATGATTCCGATCGGACGCGGTCAGCGGGAACTTATCATCGGCGACCGGCAAACCGGCAAAACGGCCGTTGCAATCGACGCCATCATCAACCAGAAGAATCAACCCAATCGCCCGATTTGTATTTATGTCGCCATCGGTCAAAAAGAATCGACCATCGCACAAATTCAAAGAGTGCTCGAACAAACAGGCGCTATGGAGTACACGGTAATCGTATCGGCACCGGCAACGGCTGCCCCCGCGATGCAGTTCCTGGCTCCGTACTCGGGCGCAGCTATCGGCGAATACTTCATGGACAAAGGCGGACACGCCCTCAACATCTATGATGACTTGTCAAAGCACGCTTCGGCATACCGCACAATGTCACTCTTGCTTCGTCGTCCGCCAGGTCGTGAAGCGTTTCCCGGCGACGTATTCTATCTGCACAGCCGCCTTCTGGAACGTGCAGCAAAGTTGTCCGACAAGCTCGGCGGCGGATCGCTCACGGCACTACCGATTATTGAAACGCAAGCAGGCGACGTATCGGCGTACATTCCCACCAACGTTATCTCGATTACCGACGGACAAATCTTCCTTGAGACAGACTTGTTCTACGCCGGTATTCGTCCCGCTATCAACGCCGGTATCTCGGTTAGCCGAGTGGGCGGCGCAGCGCAAACCAAAGCAATGAAACTGGTGGCAGGTAAACTGCGTTTGGACTTGGCACAGTTCAGAGAATTGGAAGCGTTCGTACAATTCGCTTCCGACCTGGACAAAGCTACCCAGGACCAGATTCGTCGCGGTCAAAAGCTGATGGAAATCTTGAAACAGCCTCAATATCAACCATTATCGTTGGCGCAACAAGTTTCTTTGATCTACGCAGCCAACGCCGGCGTTCTGGACGATGTCGACAACAAGGACATCGCTCGCTTCAAAGCAGAATGGACCAAGTATCTCTCTGCCAATGCTAAAGAAATCGAGGCCGGTATCAACGCAGGCAACAAGCCGAGCGAAGCGGAAGAGAAAGCATTGAAGGAAGCTCTGGAGAAATTCAAGCGGGATTATTTCGCGAAGTAAGACACCGTAAGAAATCAACAAGGCAAGTAGCTAACTATGGCAAACCTTAAGGCAATCAGACGCCGAATCAAGAGCGTACAGTCGACCCGCAAAATCACACGCGCCATGAGAATGGTCGCGGCAGCAAAAGTGCGTCGGGCACAAGCCCGCACACTGGCAGCCAGACCATTCACAAAAACGGTTGTGCGCATGCTGCGCGAAATTGTACGTGAGCTAGTACCGGTCGACATGCAGGAGATGCCTCTTCTGCACAGACGCACCGTGAAAAAAGTCGGGCTCATCGTAATTACTTCCGACCGCGGTCTGTGCGGTTCCTACAACGGCAGTGTCTTACGCGCCGCACTGGAACGCATCAAGACTTTGCAGACCGAAGGCAAAGAGGTCAAACTGATTCTAATCGGTTTGAAAGCTGCCACGTTCTTCCGCTCCATCAAAGTGGAGAAACTGGACGGACAGACCTATACGCTGCTGCCGGCAATCCCCACCGTTCAAGAAGCAAAACTCATCGCCGACAACGCCGCTGCGTCCTTCGTCAAAGGTGATATTGACGCTGTCGAAATCATCGGCACCGACTTTATCAACATGCTGAGATCGGAAGTGGTGAACACCAAGTTTCTACCAGTGGAGTTGCCTCCGCCGGCAGACGATGACGGACTTTCACCGCTAATGCTGTTCGAGCCGACCATACCGGAAGTGCTTGAACAGCAGATTCTGCCCAAATACATTGAAAACGTGATTTTCCAGGCATTGCTGGACGCTGCGGCTTCCGAGCTTGCTGCCCGGATGAATGCAATGAGCAGCGCGACCACAAACGCCGAAGAGCTCATCAATAGCCTCACGTTGTACTACAACCGTGCTCGTCAGGCCAACATCACGCAAGAGCTGTTGGAAGTCGTTGCCGGCGCGGAAGCGCTCAGGGGCTAGAAGTAAAGAAAGACAACGGATGTCGCGTGCCGATACGGCGCGCGACATTTCCTTTTTACGAGCTACGGCTCTTCGGCAAAGACTAATCGCTTCGGCACTTAGTCAGCGTCGGCTCACTCCTTGCAGCGGTATACCGCCGCTCAAGCTTCGCTTATCCCATTTTTCGGGTATATTCAAGATTGGTACTTGGACGGAAACTGAGCAGTGTCCCTTTTTGCGCCCGGAACCGTAGTCGACGAAACGTACACCATTATCCGCATAGTCGGTCAAGGCGGAATGGGTACGGTGTACACAGCGCAAGAAACGGGACTGGAACGCATAGTTGCGCTGAAAGTACTGCACCCGACACTGGTCGGCGACCAGGACAATCAGCAAAGATTCTTTCGAGAAGGCCAGGTTCTGGCCAGCCTCTCGCATCCGCATATCACTAAACTTTATCGCTTTGGCATGTGGCGGAAGAAATGGCCTTACATTGCAATGGAATATATCGACGGTGTGGAGTTGCGCACGCTGTTGGAGGACGGACAACGCTTGCCTGTGTCGCGAGGCTTGAAGCTTGCATCTCAAATTTGCCTGGCGATGCAGTCTGCGCATAATGCGGGAGTGACTCACAGGGATCTCACACCCAACAACATCATACTTCTCAAAAGAGAACACGATCGCGATCCGGACTACCCGAAGGTGATCGACTTCGGTCTGTCGCTCTTTCATCCGCCCGACCGAACTACCGAACAAAAGCTCACACGCACAGGCACTTTGGTCGGCACCGTCTTTTACATGAGTCCGGAGCAGTGCTCCGGTCTGCGAGTCGATCATCGTGCCGACATCTACTCGTTAGGTTGCATTCTCTATCAAATGCTAACCGGGCGTCCACCGTTTCAGGCAGACAATCCGATCGCTTTAATGCGCCAACATACAACAGAACAACCGAGACCACTTTCGGAACACCTTCCACTGGAAGAGATTCCGGAAGGCTTAGAAAACGTGATCCGGCATGCCCTGGCAAAGGATCCGGCAGACCGATATAAGAGCATGCTCGAATTGCATAAGGATCTCGAGATGGTGCAGAGCGGACACGGACAAGGTGTCTCAGCACCACCGCCGGCAGCCCCCCGAAAGAAGTTCAAGATGCCCCTCATTGTACCGGTTTGTCTGGTCGCCATTCTTGTGATTTCATCGGGGGCAATCGTCCTGCTCAACACGAGACAACGCGGCTCTATTGAAGAGACCACGAGCAGCCCCCCGCTGAGACGCCTTAAAAACATCGACAACTACTCATCGCCGGAAAAGAAAGCACAATACCTGCGCTCGTGGCTCGAACATTACGGCTCAAACGTTTCCATGGATTCGTCCACTGCGCGTTTCAATTTGGCAAAACTCCTGGAAGAGTCTCACAGCGACACCATTGAGGCCAACCGCTATCTCGACGAGGCAGCAGAAGAGGCCAAGCAAGTTTTCAAAACAAGTTGGCATGGTGGTAAAGGTGACGAGGCCGCCGCTGCGATAAACCTTTTGAGCAAGATTCGCACGGAGGGCGAAGCACGCAAGACGCTGAAGAAGGACTTACAGCAATTGTTACCGCTGTTGCAGTCCCCCGATGGAACGCAAATGTTCAGAACCATGAACCATATCAGAAGCGAATTAGCATATTGCTATATGGAGGAAAGCGACTACAAAGCAGCAGAACCGCTTCTCGAAGCAAATCTCAAAACCGCCGAGCGCTGCTCAATGACGGAGACAGAACGTTTTGAAGCAATGGTTGCGTTGTGCATTTGCTCTCAAAAGCGTGGTAAAAAAGCCGTTCTAGCCCGTCGGCTCAATTCGGCATATCTTGCTTCCGAACGAATTGAGCCGTCCCTGGGAGTCAAAAGCAAGGTGACGCTGGCGATCATGTTTGAAGAATGCGCGTTGCCCCGACTTTGTATCGACGAATCCAAGATAGCCGAGCGATGCGACCTCAAGGAGATATCACAAGAGATGCTGGGGCAGTTTAACGTTGCTAAGGCAAAAGCTTTTGTCCAACTGCACCTACCGGAAGAAGCCATTAGCATCCTGAACACAACGGTGGACTCATCACCGCCTGCGGTGACAATCTCGTTACTTGATGCACTGATACAACTAAACGCCTCTGCAGAGATGCACAAAACAGAGGAGATAGGTTTCGTTCTCGATCGCATTTTGAGCGACGAGCGCTACAGAGACTATACGGATCAAATAATGGCGCTGGTCTACCAAACCGAACATCGCAGCTTCTACAACGAATCCAAAAGCATCGCTGAAAAGCTCCTTCGGAGAATCAGCCGGCCGCGAAACTGGGAACATTCCGCTCCGGAAAGAGCGGCTTACCACCTGTCATGCATGGCAGTTCGCTTTCAGCGGTTAGGATTGTTCAAGGATGCCGAAAGCTTATTCAATCGTGCAGGCAGTATCTTGGCTGCCAATCCGCAGGAAAAGTATTCACAAGGACAATTGGCGCATGACAGCGGCAAAGCCTGGTTGCTCAACTCACAGGACCGCCGTGACGAAGCGATTCAACTTTGCGACCAGGTTATGGCGTCGCCCCCGGGAGCGGCGATCTTGCCGGATGCCAGCAGGATGGAATTTCTACTGATAAAGGGGCGGATACTGCTAAAACAGAAGCGACTGGACGAGGCAGAACGGATTCTGACTCAGTATTGTGAGCTCAGCAAAAGGAACGACAAGGCTGGAGCACTCGTCATCGGTTTGATTGATTTATCCAATGTACCCTTTGAAAGAGGCGACTTCAAAGCCAGCGAAAGATATCTGCTGCAGGCCCGGGAAAAGTTTGCGTCCGCATCTCCGGATGTACGACAATTGGGATACTTAGCGCTTTCAAACGTATACATTCGCTTGAAAGATGATGAAAGAGCCGCGCAGTGTTTAGACGACTACGCTGCTCTCAATGGTCCTTATTCCAATTCTATATTGAACAAGATAGTAATCCAGCGATACGAGGGTATTGAAAAGCGAGGCGGCAAAGCAGGCAAGCATTTCGCAACGCTCCGCTCAAAACTGACGCTCCCGAAAGGCTAGTGCTTCTCGTCCGGACAGCAAACTTTGTGAGTCAGTTTTCTGTTCAATAGATGACCGGCAACCAGCACCAGGTTGCCCACGGTAACAATGCCTATCTCCGCTGTTTCGCTCCAGTATCGCGCCACGAAAGTTGCGAAGAACACCAGTGAAATACCGGTAGCCCCAATCCAGATAAGACGTTTATCGTGATGCCTGAAATATCCTGGCACAAAAGCAGCTAAACAAAAGATGAGAACAGCAAACGCCAACGTTATATGGAACCACTCGCTTTCAAACAGCTCGGCGGCGAAGGCGGGAATAAGCGCTATTACTACAGGCATTGCTAAACAATGAACGAGACAAATGGTCGACGCTGTCATCCCGGCCATATCCAGGGCGGAAATCAGGCGATCATCTTTTTTGGCGCCGGTAACTGCCGGCACATCGAGCCCCACAGCCTCCGGGATTGCAGTATGTGACTCACCGCCACAACAAGCATGTGCCGCCCGATCGGAGCTGGATGCTTCCTGGAAGGTCATTATTGGGTTCACCGACGTTTGAGACATAACCTCCCTATTATAGATGAAATGATATTCGTTTCCGCCTTTTCCCTCTTGATTTCTTTATCTGGCGTCAAAATTCTCTCAAACGCTTGTGTCACGGACAAAACGAGTCTCAACACAAAAGTGAAGCCATATGTGGTGGCGCACCAAACGCATAGCGGTATATTCGGACGTGTTAATTTGCGGAACCGCCTATCAAAGCTATAATCCTGAAATGGTCGAAGTGCATTTTAGCGGAAATCCCACGGAAGAAGAGGCGGCAGCGTGCTTAGCTGTCATACGGTTGCTGTGCGGTGGTGTTACCACTGCGCATGATTGCAAAACGTCTCTCAAACCTGACAGCGCGACGCAATCAGCCTGGGGAAGGGCTTCCCGATTGGAGCAGACTGGCAGATCCACCTGCCGAAAGAGCAAAAGTTTGCCCTTATGGAGTCTTGCCGGTCGGACCATGGGGCTTTTTTCCGCGTTGGCAATCGCAGCCTCCTCTCTGCTGGCGTCGGTGATCGGCGCCGCTTCTGCCGGTGCGATGGAACGAACTGGTTTCGAGCCGGCGGCGCAAACATCCACTAACAACGCCGCCACAACAATCAATCGAGCAGTGCGTGTGGCACTGAACGCCTCGACCGGCAAGATAAGCCTTTCTTGTCCGGACGGAGCCACAATTCACAACGCGAAGACTCAAGAGTTGCTTGCGCAGGTTCCGCCCCGCAGCACCTGGGAAGTCTGTAAGCGTCAAGCTTCCGGTTCAAATCAAATCTCTTTCTCCGGCAACATCGGTAACTGTGCGTTCAGCAAGGTTGTGGTAGACCGAACACTAAACGTGTCCGGATCGCCATATCGCAGTGCATCATTCCAGCGAGGCAATTCTTCAGGTTTTCGCCCCCAAATACTTGACAGCACCAATCCCGCGTTTTTGCTCGATTTGCGACCAAAGGGCACGACGGCGCAAGATGTCGGCGGCGGACAGAACTACCGCGCTATCGGGTTTAGCACGGTCTCTCCCGAAACGGCAAGGTCGGCAGAACCGCCCGAGACCTTCCTGATCACGCCTTCAAGGCCCGATGGACTAATTGGTATCAACAATCGACTCTACCGGGGGCAAATCGAACTACGCGCCACGCCGGCGACAGGGCAGTTTGCTGTTATCAACATAGTGACAATGGAAGATTACCTCCTCTCGGTCGTTCCGGCCGAAATGCCGGGCTGCTGGCCTCTAGAGTCATTGAAAGCTCAGGCAATAGCCGCGCGCTCGTACGCAGTTGCGAACATGGGCAAGCATGCCGCAGATGGCTACGATGTTGAACCGACGGTTAGCGACCAGGTTTACGCAGGAGTGGAATCCGAAACAGAAAACAGCAACCGCGCCGTAGCTGAAACGGAAGGCATTGTTCTCAAGCATCAGGGCAAGGTGGTCAGCGCGTTTTTTCATAGCGCAGGAGGCGGCTGCACCGAACTTGCCGAACACGTTTGGGGCCGACCGGTTCCCTACCTGAAATCGGTAGTGGACTATGACGATCGCTCACCGCACTTCACGTGGACAAGGCAATTCCCCGTCACCGCAGCAGACGAATGCGTTAAGAAATCCGGAAAGGACATCGGTCAACTCTTATCGGTAATGCCTTTGGTGAAAACTGCTTCCGGCCGCTTAAAGTCGGCCATGTTAATTGGCACGACAGGTCCGATTGTCGTGAGTGGAGAAGAATTGAGAAGAATCTTTGCGTTACCAAGCAGCCTCTTCAATGCTTGCGTTGACAATGATTGCTATGTGTTTGCAGGTCGCGGATTCGGTCATGGACTGGGAATGTCGCAATGGGGGGCAAAATCCCTCGCCGAGCAGGGATATAATGCAGCGCAAATTCTGTCGTATTACTATAAAGATGTATCCATCGAGCAAATGCAACCACCCGGTAGCATGCGTCAGCTGTAATAAGAGCAAGGTTTATCGGGCATTTTCGTTCAAAGGACCATCGGAAACTCGCTGAAACTGGTAGCGATCATCTTCTCCGGTCCGGCGGTCCAAGTACTTTAGAGGGCAATCAAGTGCAATTTGATCTAGCAGGTTTCCTGACCACTGGTGTCGCGGTTCTTGTGATGTTGGGAATCTTAAGCAGTCTGATCATTGTTCACGAGTTTGGACACTGGTCGGTCGCTCGCTTCTTCGGTTTTCAAACCCCGATCTTCGGGTTCGGACTTCCGTTCGGCCCGACGTGGTCACTGGGAAAGAAGTGGGACACGGAGTTCAAGATTCACGCCTGCCTGGTCGGCGGATATGTTGCTATACCGGAACTCGGTGACGAGTCCAACGCAACACAAGAGCACTTTGGCGTGCAACTAAAACCTTTTAAAAAGTTCCCGGTCTGGCAACGTATGTTGGTGGCTTTCGCAGGCGTCAACAACAACATCATCTTTGCCTGGCTTGTGATGTTCATTATGCTGATGACACTTGGAGTTCCGAAGCAGGACGTTGTGGTTCACAACTTGCCGGCCGCCAACCCCATTGCTAAGCAAGCCGGTGTTCAACAGGGCGATCGCATCGTTGCCATCGACAGGAAGAAGATGGCCGGCGTTGACGATGTCATTCAATATCTCGGCAAGCATAAGAAGGAAACAGTCGTTCTCCATATCTTCCGTCCCGATCCGGTCGAGCCGGCAACAAAGTCGGATGCAGGGAAGGAGAAAGATTCGGCAGCAACATCCAGCGCAACTGATACACCTAAAGAAACAAGCACGGATACGTCCACAGCGGCAACTCCCGGCACCGCATCCGATACCGGCATCGGCACGTCGACAGCGAAGCAATCCGAAGAAGAAGAGGAAGACGACTTCACAAAGGACACGGCTTCCATCCCCGGAAAGAACGTCGACATCACAGTGACCACGAACGCTGACGGCAAGGTCGGCATGGCGCTGGTGGGCAAAGGAAAAATGACCTACCAAAAGCTTGACGGCAGCCCGCTCGATATAGCGGTAATGTCGGCCCAAAAGCTGTGGGGTTTGACCACAAGCATGCTTGACGCCATGGGCATGATGGTGCAAGGAATTTTCTCCGGTGGCGGGGGCGGACAAACGGCTACTGGACAGCCCGCACCGAAGATGGGGATAGACGACCTTCACGGTGTACTGGCCGTGGTCAAAATCGGGGCCGATATTGCTCAGCAGGACTGGACACAGCTTTTCATGTTTACCATCATGATTAGCATGGACCTGGCTATTATCAACCTGGTTCCGTGGCCTGCATTGGACGGCGGACATTTGGCTTTCATGTTGGTTGAACTTCTGACTGGCAGACCAATGAACGAACGCGCCCAGAATGCACTCGTCAAATGGGGATTTGTCAGTCTGCTGGTCCTGATGGCGGTAATAATGGTGAACGATGTGCGAGCGTTGTTTACAGGACAATTGGACGTTAAGGTAAAATCGGGTAAGAAACATACGCAAGAGAAAAAGGAACAGGACCGAAAGGCTCCCGAAGATCCGCAAAAGGCACCGACTGTAGACAACAATGCACTGCCGGAAGGTCCTGCTGGTACACCAACACCTGCGCCTGCTCATCCTTAAAACCAGAGGAGTCCACTATGCCCAGTTACGATTATCGATGCAAAGCTTGCAGCTCCAACGTGACGTTGGAACGTTCGATGTCCGACGACACCCCTCCTGTGTGTACGGATTGCGGCAGCGAAGACCTCAATCGTGTTTGGACTGCCTTCATCATTTCCGGCGGCAGTACTCCCGATGTGGGACAGGGCGCTAGTTCCGGTGCTCCGGCCCCGCGAAAAAGCGGCTGTGGTTCGTGCAGCAGCCACGCCTGCGGAACCTGCTAAGTCCTGCGGCTGATTCGTGGGTGCGCATCGACTCGAAAATTGCAGACGAATAGGTCCGATCCAAGGGAACAATAAAGGGCAAGAACTTTCGTGCTCTTAATGCTCCGAGGATACGGCTCACATGGTAGAAAAAAAGGCTCCCGGCAAAGGCGACGAATTTAAACGAGCCCTGGTGGACTTCATTTTCGTAACGCTTCTGGTTACCGGTGCCGGATTCGGGGGCTATTTCTACGGCACTGTTCAACGTTTGGCACCGGTTCAAGCAGTCCCGCCTGGCACGCCGGGAGCTTTGCCAGCAGCAATAGCGCCGGCAACTTCAACAGCTGCCTCCCCCTCAACGGGCCAGCAGACTGCGACGTTGGCACCGGCCGCCAGTCCAGCATCCTCAGCGAAGAAAACACAGAAGATGAAGTACTGGCTCTCATCGTCCGGTTCGGACTACATTGGCTACTCTATTACAGTAAAAGTGAATGACGACGCTGTCGATAACTTCTTCGGTCCCGGGAAAAATCTCGACATCACTCGACTCATTAAGCCGGGCGACAACACGGTGACATTTGACGCAAAGGCTCTAGGAGCGGATTACAACAAACACGCGGGTGATGTCAAATCAGTCTTGACGGTCCAAGTGGTGCGCGGTCCGACTATTCAAGAAGACTTCAAAGAATCTGACGTCCTACTGTCCTACAAGCGAACGGCTGCGGATAGCGGGGACAATAGCGAGACGCTCCACCTGAAGGGAGAGTAACAGTGAAAGCCGAGCGTGTGTTTTTTACTACGCTTATAACGCTTGACGCGTTCTTTGTGGCTTTCTTCTTTGGATTTAACAGCAGGCACGTTCCGGTAATCGATCCAACAATGCCCCCAATCTCAATCAAAACAATTGCCAACCCTTCAAGCTACCCGGCGAAAGGTTCTGCGGCTACTCAAGAAAAGGAAGCGCGGCCGGTCCGCCAGTCGGATGTCGGCGCGGCACCCGATGCCGGTAAGCACGGAGCTGCAAAAGGCTCGGAAGCAACATCAGAGAAAGGATCCGGCAGCGGAAAAGGATCAAACAAAGCGGCAGGTAAAGGAGCAGCTAACAAACCTGCTAAGCCTCCTGCGGAGAAGAAAACGACCAGTAGCGCATCAACTGCTGCTAAACCAGCAACTAAGAGTAAGTAACCTGTGTGCGACGGCTCAGTTGACTGTTGCTACTTGGGTGGCGGCGGAGTGAACAATGGCGGCGGGGAGGAATGCTTACTTTCATTGGCATTGGCGGAGCGTCCATTACGATCACCGTCCGCGGTAGTGGTGTTCTTCTTGACTGGAGCGGGAGTAAAGAACGGCACACCGGGATTAGCCGTCTGCTCCGGTTTCCCGGCAGGCTTGATCGGCGCAGGCGTAAACATAGGCGGCACCAGTTGCTTTCTTGCGCTCAATGGCGGAGGGAGGAACATGGGAGGCAACAGTTTATCTGCATTAGGCGGTTTGGGCGGCATAAAGACAGGTGGGGGCGTGTGCTTTATCGGAACCGGTGAAGTCTGCGGAGTGAATGAGATGACAGGGTAATCAACATACAAACGAGCCATGGTGGCTTTATCCCGGTCGGTGGGCAGGCCGCTCTGCACCGCAGCGGAGCGAAAATACATTACATCTTTGACTGCGTTGGAGTGTCCCAGACCGAGTGAATGCCCAATCTCATGCACGCACACCGCCGAGCACTCACCGGCTTCCAAAACTCTCTTCGGATCAAATGGATCCACGGTGCGAATGTTGACTACGGCATTATTGATATCGCCGTCTTGATAGGACATTTGCGTAAGCCCTGCAGTCTCAACTTCCAAATGCGTATTGGTACGAGGCAAAGGATCGCTGGTCCAGACCACTGTTATATCCGCAGCGTCTTTCTTCCCCACTATCTTGTAGCTAATCTTCTGGCGCGACGCTTCGCACCATAGGTCTAACGAACGCTTGATCAAATTATCAAGTTTGCGATTATAGCCATACACTCGCTCGCCCGGAGTGATGAATACCTTAATAGGCAATCGCGCTTTGTTCCATTTTTTACCGTTGGAGTCGTTGTGTTCAAGATAATCCGGCAGCCGGTTCGAAGCATCATCATTCTTAGCTTTATCAATCGCCAGCGTCTTAAGGCAGTTTTCGGCCTCTTCACGTCGGCGAACATCGGTTTCCATGGCACCATATTTATTAATCCAACGAATCGCCTGATCGAAATTGCCCTCATCACCATAGGCAATACCAATGTTATACACAACGTCTTTCTCTGAAGAATCGAAAGCCAGAGCTTTTTCGCCTTCAACTATTGCTTTTCGCGCATTGCCGAGGCGCCGGAATGCAAAAGATTGCATGGCATGAACCTTAGCCGAATATGGTGATGGATCAAACTTTGCAGCTTTCTCCAAATAGGGTACCGCCTCCGAATCCCTTTTCTCAGTGACTAGATCTGATGCCATTTTTAAGTTCCTGTAGACACCGATATCCTTTATGAGCCCTTTCGCTTTTGCAATCCAAACAGAGTCATGGGCTCTGCTGACAAAGGATTCCAAACAGACCAGAGCTTGCTCAAAATTGTTGGCGTCATAGTATGCAAGAGCTTTAGTGTAAAGAGCGCTGAGGTAGGAAGGATCGTACTGTAGTGCAAGGTCGGCTTCATTAACTGCCTGCCAGTAGTCTTTCAAACTACGGTAGCACCGAGCCAAGTCATGATGAACTTCCCCGGAATATGAGGTGGGATCTTGCGCTGCTGCTCGACGAAGAGCATCACGAGCGCCAACGAAATTTCCGGCGTTGTATAGGCTATTGGCTTGTGCGCAAAGATTGAAAACTCCCGTCTCAACTTCATAGCTCTTCAAAAGCTTGCGGGCCGAAAGGGGTTGGCAGCAGACCATCGAAAGTGCTACAGCCGAACACAGTAGAAGAGAATGCGAAACTCGTCCACTACTGCGTCCGCAATCTCCCGACGCAAACCTATTCATCCAGCAGGCTCCCCCCCTTTTTCCCGTATGCGGCTCCATACTTATTCCACGTCGAACGCCAAAACCGGACGCAGCGCAGCCCGGTCAGCCGCCCGACTCTGTTATACTGCCAGACTCAATTGGCATGAAAAGGAGAGTTTTCCGGATGATTACGGTCGGAATGAATTATCACGTCCTTGCCGGGAAACAGAGTGATTTCGAGAGCAAGTTTCGCGATGTGCTCGCGGCTCTGGAAGCGGCCGAGGGGCACACTTCTTCAAGACTGTGGAAGGACGTGAGCGACGACGCTTCGTATCTGATTACCAGTGAATGGTCCAGCGAGCAGCAGTTCCAGGATTTCATCCGCAGCAAAGCTTTTCAGGATGTTACCAACTGGGGCAAAGAGCAGATTCTCTCCGCTCGTCCTCAACACAAGATTTACCGGCAGTAGCAGCGGGCTTTGCAGCGATCCTCGTTAAGGGCGCCTCGCAATGAGTTTTACACCCGTATAGGGGATAGACTTGGATCTCACCCGGGTAATAGTCGACCTTACACGTATGTGCGATGCTAGTAGTTGTCGGCAATTAGGGCAGGACGTTGAAAACACTATTGATGGTAGACGATGATCCAACAATTCGCCGAATCGCGGAGATCTGTTTGACTAGAATCGGGAATTGGCAGGTTACGTCAGTCGACTCCGGGTACGAAGCCCTTCAAATTCTGCAGACCTTTGTCCCGGACACAATTGTGTTGGATGTGATGATGCGAGGGATGGACGGGCCTGTCTTGCTGAAACGCATTAGGGCCAATGAAGCGCTGGCCGACGTACCCGTGATTTTCCTCACCGCATTGGTTCAACCTCAAGAGATAGACTCATACCTGGAAATGGGCGTTGCCGGTGTAATCATAAAACCGTTCGACCCGCTGAAACTTTCCGCTGAAGTAACGAGAATCTCGGAGCAGTAAAGAACCAACCGCTTCGTTGAACGGACGCAACGCAGGATTTCTCAGTATATGGTGCGCAGGGTGCGCGCCCGGCGAGGAACCATACACACCGGCATTGTTGATCAGTGAGAGTCTTCCCCAAATCGCAATGTCTTGATTTACTGTAAAGCTCAAGCAATGGATAACTCAATACTACTGCGGCATTGATGCGTCGTCGGGTGAACGGCTTTAACAGTAGAGTTCGCGATCATGTTCAAGACTTCCTCAGCAATATCTTTTGCTGCGTCAGGTCTTGCAAGTGCCACCGCTTTCTGTCGCATCAGGTTAAGCTTCTCAGTATCAGCAAGAAGGCTGTCGACTTTGAAAGCGAGCGTCGGTAAGTTGTTGCAGCGTATTGCGGTCCACTCCTCCATAAGATGATCGGCGTTCCGCTCTTCCTGCCCCGGAACAGGGCAGACAATGACAGTGACAAGTCCTTTGCACAAAGCTTCCGAAGAAGTCAGCCCACCAGACTTGCCAATTAGAAGGTCGGACGCAGCCATGTATTCATCCATGTGATCTGTATAGCCAATGCAGTTGACTCTATTCCCGCTGACACGTGCAACCACCTGTGCGCTCTGCTCAACTGCAGCCCTTAACTCGTCGTTATCCCCGCAAACAGCGACGATCGGTGCTCGCGATTTCAATTCTTTCAGAGACAACAACGCATCTTCCATCGGGCCCATTCCAAGTCCACCCAACGTCATTAGTATCGTTGTCTGTTGAGGATCAAGTCCGTATTTACGGCGCATTGCCAATTTGTCCTTAGGCTTGGCAAACTCGGGACTGACGGGAATGCCCGTCACTTTCAAGAGTTCCGGACGGTAGCCCAGTGCAGCCATATGCTGCCTCGTCTCCTCAATCCCCACGAAGTATCTTGAGTAGTGATGACACAGCCAGAGTGGATTAATGTCGTAATCAGTAATAACAACCGCGTGATGCGCAGAGAAAGCACCTTTGCATGTCAGCCAGGAGATCATGTCGGCCGGCAAAGGATGTGTACAGACAACGATATCCGGCTTGTACTCATGCACAAGGTCAATCAACCCGGTTGAGTTCCAGCGTTCAAAAGCAATGCCGTGGGTCTGATTCGTCCAGGCTTTGTCGGCGTAGTTATAGAGAAAGCCCAGCAACTGCGGAGCCTTATTGACCAGGTTAATATAGGACTTTTGATAAAGTTTGCGAAAGGCCGCATTAGCAAAGCGCAGCGCATCTTCGTGCCTGACTTCTGCGTTGGCATCCTGCTCTTGTAAGGCAAGTTCGATTGCCTCCGCTGCTCGCAGATGCCCGGTGCCAATGGAAGCAGATAGAATGAGAATTCGAACGGGCGGTTCTAGCATGACAAGGAATCCGGAAAGAAAATTGCACCTGCTAAGACTGATGCTTTCTCTCCTTGTGTGGTTCCGCCTCATTGCAAAACAGCTAACTTTGCTAGATAACAGAGTGTAAATTGCAACTATGCCGCCTGAAGCACTTGCCACCAGTGAGCGCGATAGACCTCTACGGTAACACACCGGCCCATTAGCTCTACCAGGCGCCTGGAAATAGACAAGCCAAGCCTATTGCGATGAGAGCAATCCTTAGCAGCTAATTTCGCTGTGGCTATCGTGTGGCAGTCCGAGCAATTCGTGCAAGCGCGTGTTTTCATCTTCGCTCAGTGCAAACGATTCACCCGCATTGGGAAAGGCCGCGGTGCGAACATCGTTAGCGTAGTTTTCGATTGCATTTTGGCAAACTTCAGAGAGATTGGCGTACCGTCGCACGAAGCGCGGTTGAAAGTCCGTATACTTGCCCAGCAAGTCATCGGTCACCAAAATTTGTCCGTCGCAGCCGGCACCGGCACCGATACCAACCGTGGGTATCTTCAGCTTCTCGCTGATCATTACAGCGACTGCGGCCGGAACCATTTCCAACACCACGCTAAAGCACCCCGCGTCCTCAAGCGCCTGAGCGTCATGAATCAAACGAACCGCTTCCTCAGCGCTGCGACCTTGCACTCGGTTTCCACCAAGGGCGTGAATTGACTGAGGAGTGAAGCCCAGGTGTCCCATTACAGGAATCCCCATCGAAACCAGGCGCTCGACCACTTCTAAATTAAGCTTGGTCGCACCTTCCAGCTTTACCGCATGAGCCTGAGCTTCTTTGACGAAACGACCGGCGTTAGTGATTGCTTGAATCACGTCAACCTGATAACTCATAAAGGGCAAGTCGGCCACTACAAAAGCGCTTTGTACTCCACGGGTCACGGCTCGCGTATGATGAACCATTTCATCCATGGTCACAGCGTGCGTCGTTTGATGGCCCAGAGCAACCATTGCAAGACTGTCGCCGACCAGGATCAGGTCAACGCCAGCCTTGTCAAGAATCTTGGCAGTCGAATAGTCATACGCAGTGAGACAGACGATCTTTCGCCCCTCTCTTTTATACTTCTGAAAAGTGAGGGTAGATATAGCTTTGCTCATTGTTTAGCCACTGAAACAGAACCCTTAAGACAGGCAGAGTATATCAGTTGACCCCGCGATTCTAGTAGCCGCGCCTTTTCATGTTTTCTTGAATCTTTTGCTGACGGATAAGATCTTGCTGAAGATCAATTATGTGCTGGGGATCATAAGGATACTTGCCGGACAAGTCGTGAAACTTCTTGTACATCATGCCGGCCTCCGTGGGCAATTCAAGCTTCTCAAGCAGATAGGCCAGATTGTAGTAGGCTCCATCGAAAGCGGGGTTGACGGCCGTCGCTTTTTGGTTGGTCGCTACGGCGCCTTTGAGATCGCCTTGCGCCTCTTGAACCGCACAAAGGTTCATCAGCGATTCACAACTATTAGGGTTGATTTCCAGTCCCCGCTCAAAACTAGCCTTAGCCTGGTCGAGCTGACCGTCTTCATACTGCTCGATTCCTTTGCTCACGCAAGCATCTACTTCTTCGGGATCGTATTGAAGCGGTGTTTTCTTGCGCGCTTTCTGCTCCAGTTTGATCCGTTTGATCAAGTCCTGCATGTGAGCGGCATAGAGCGCATCGCTCCCGCGAGCACGAGCCAACTCCTGATAAGCATCAACGGCTTCAGGCAATCGCCCCTTAAATTCAAGACATTTGGCCCAGAGAGTTTTCATCTCAATTGGATTAACGTCAGGAAACTTTTGCGAGCGCGTGAACGTAGGATTGACCTTTTGGGCTTCCGCAATCTCAGTCATGCAACGATCGAGATCACCACGCAGATACCGCAAGCGCGCCAGCTCCCAGTGGGCCGCCGCAAACCGCGGCTCGCACATTAACGCCCTTCGATACTCGGCCTCGCCCGCATCAAGAACTCCTTTATTGGAATAGATGTAGCCGAGGTGGTAATGAACCTTAGGGTTGTCCGGTGCCAACTTTGCCGACTTTTCCAGAGCGGCGGCGGCTTCCGACAGGTCGCCCTGACTGGCTCGCTCAAAGATTGCCAGACCCAGCTCTTTCCATGCATCGGAGTAATCCGGCTTCAAGCGCACGGTTGACTCCAAATAGTTGATGGCGTTTTCCAAATCGCCCTTCTCGCGGTAGTACATGGCGAGGTTGTAGTGCGGGTACGGGTAATTAGCATTGGTTTGGATGCACTTCTTCCATTCGCGCGCTCCGCCGTCCGGATCGTACTTGTCTTCGCGTTTTGACAGAAACATCCCGTAGTCGTTGCGACACTCTACAAAATTGCCGTTAAGGTTGAGAGCCTGGTTAAACTCGGCATAAGCGTCAGTGTAGTTACCAAGTTTGGTGTGACACTGAGCCAGGCGCCAGTGCACCTCTGCAATCTTAGGTGTAATGCCGATCGACCGACGATAGGCCTCGACTGCGTTCTGCAAGTCGCCGTTTTGTTGAAACTTCACTCCGACCTTGAACATCGCCAGAGCTTTCGGTCCGGCAGTCTTGTCCTGATCCCACTCTCCGGTTTGAGCGGCCGAACTGGTCGCCAAAAGCGCCATCAGCACTGCCGGTCCAACTGTTGCCCATGGTCTGCCCCTGAGCCTGGAAAACTCGCCGCCGTCTTGAACCCGTCTCATTTTGCGGAAAACTCCCTGCAATTCCATACTGAATCTAATACTACAGCCTTTTTATCTTCCGTCGGGATGCCGTTTCAGGACCGGATTCGGCCGCTGGAGGGTCAAGAACGGTACCGCAAGGTCGCGACTACAAAGCATTTCCCGGTCGGTCGCCACTCTAAACCCGCTGTCCGGGTGGATCTATCCCTTCTCTGCCATCGCGTCATGTCCTGAAGTCGCAACCGCCTCGGAGAGATTAGGCCCCTGCCCTTCCACCGAGACACCTATAGTCTGAATTTTAATTTCGGCAAAAAGCGGGAAAAATGCCATAGCAGCATTGCTGATAAAACGGGGCTATTCCAGGCAATGGAAACTGAACAACAACAACAGACCAGACTGGACCGAACACATACAGACTTCATAATGTCGATGCGCGATTGCACCGAGAGGCTCAGCTGGAACGATCGCGAAGATGCACTCATTGACGCAGCCACTATTTTCGCCAACTTTGCCGAAGCCTCTGACGCGTTAATCATCGATCTTTCAAAAGAGACTCTCGACTTATATCGAAGCAGACCGGACGACGGACGCAAGGACGAGAATCAAAATTCCACCGTAGTGATGGAAGAATCGCTGGTTCCGGTCCTGGAATTCATTATGGATCGCTGCCTCGACAACACAGGTATGCGTATCCACAATAATCGCATTATCGAACCGCCGGAAGATGTTCCACCGGAATTCCTGCAGGAATGTTTCGAGGAACTCGGGCTGTCCAGCGGATTTGTCTTCCCCCTGGCGATAACGCGCAACTATGGAACCGACAAGATTCAAGGCTTGGTGCTGGTACGGAATGCTCCGCCGCGACGATTTGCAGACCCGTTAGTCTTCGCCCTGTTGCGAATGGGAGTAGACTTGCTTTCACTGAGTTCGGACAACTGCGATCTGGGAAGAGCGCTCTCACGATTGCGCTCAAGTGATTCGCTAACAGGTCTGGCTACGCGGCATCAGCTGTTTTCCGCACTCGATAAGGAATTGGAGCGGTCGGCTTTCTTCGCGCGCAAGTTTGCCTTGGTAATGGCAGACATTGACTCATTGAAAAGTTTCGTGCTGAAAAATGGACATCTATTCGGCGACTATGCAATCAAGGCCGTTGCCGACGAGTTGATGGCCGAGGCACGTCCTGTCGACGTAGTCTGTCGATACGGCGGCGAAGAGTTCATGGTGCTGCTGCCGGAGTGCGATGAGGCGATGGCCGAGGATTTCGCGGAACGGTGCCGAAAACGAATTTCCGAACACATGATCATGCCGCGCGAATTGGACACCGATATCTTCGTCACGGCTAGCTTCGGTGTAGTGATTTTTCCAGAGCATGGCGTTCGCAAGGAGACAATTCTAAACAAGGCTGAATTAGCCATTTTGCAATCAAAACTTAGTGGTCGAAACACGGTAACACTTTGGTCTGATCACGCAGACAGTTTGAATGACTAAAGTTATTGCGTTGCAGTAAGGGATAGGTTAGGCATCATGGCAAATCTATGCGATCAGTAGAAGACAGCGGGAATAAACTCGTTGAACAAACAGTAACCCTGGTCTCCCTCGAACATACCCGCGAGATCTTCGAGCGGGCTCCCGAGGCAGGGCAAGCGTTCGCCGACCGTTATGAAATATTGGAAAAACTAGGCGAAGGCGGCGTCGGAACCGTCTTTAAGGTGCGCCACCTTCACCTCGATAAGATACTGGCGCTGAAACTCCTGCAAAAACACCACCTCAAAGATCCAGACTCTGTCTCTCGCTTTTGCCTCGAAGCCAAACTGATATCGAAACTGAACCATCCCGGAATCGTCAACGTTCACGATTTCGGGGTTCACGACAGCTGCCCCTACATGATCATGGATTACATTGAAGGGCAGCCTATTTCCAAACTGATCGGCACAGACACCACAACTGGAATGTGGCTCGCAATTTTCACTCAAGTGCTTGACGCACTGGCACATGCACACCAAAGGGGAATTGTTCATCGCGACCTCAAACCGGGAAACATTCTCTTTCGTTTTGATGTTGATACCGGACTACCAATTGCAACCGTTGTCGATTTTGGACTGGCAAAGGCGATTGATTCTGCCGGCCAGCCGCCGGACTCGGCAGCTTTAACCAGAACAGGCGATCTTTTTGGCACTCCGCTTTACATGAGTCCCGAGCAATGCACCGGGCAGCAGATTGATTCACGCAGTGACATTTATTCGCTGGGATGCGTAATGTATCACTGTTTCAGCAGCGCGCCACCGTTTTCCGCTGAGTCGAATTTCGAGCTGGTTTACCGGCAGATCAACTGCGCGCCCCAGCCATTTTCGAACGCACATCGGCAGAAGGGACTTGACTCCGAACTTGAGGCCATCATCTTTAAGGCAATGGCGAAAGAAAAAACGGCCCGTCATCAGTACGCTCAAGAACTTTCATGCGAATTGCTGGGTGCAAAAGCGAACAGAACTTTGCTTGGCTGGCTTCGAGCGAAGTGCCGCCAGTTCAGCGGTAGATTTCACGCATCGGAAAAATCAGCCACGATTCGCAATATTGGAATAAAACTGGCGATACTAAATGCGGTGGTTATATCCCTATCGCTCTGCTACCTGCCGACTCAAATGGAGCATAGTAAAAAGGAAATGCTTCGGCACTGCGACGTGATAATTACCCTCAATCAGTTAGCCCGTTCGAACGTATTTCGAGCGATGCAAGACGGAACGTTGAAAACTCGATACGCCCTTCAAGGAAAACTAGAAAAGCTGACGGACTCAGACCCTGTACTTGAACAATCCGCCAAGAACTACCTTGCCCAAGCGAAGCGATCGCTACTTGATACAAAAACGCGATTGCTAGGCATTAGAGAAACGATGGAATCAAATCCGGCAGCTCTGCTGTCCGGCGGATTGGCCGCAATGACCGACGGCACCTCTGAGTGGCTTGATACGCTCGCTACCAACATCACTTTGAGTAGACTCGCCGACGGAGAATACAATAAGAACAAAACCCGGTTGGAATTCGAGTTTAACCTCTTCCGCGTACTGATTTACTATGGCGCGGTTTCATTACCGATTTTGCTCTGGTTGATCGTGGGAAACATAGCCCATAGGCTTCGAGCATCGAAGTTTTCAAGATAGCGAGTGTTGAATTCCATGAAATCAGTCGACGACAGTGGTAACAAAATACTAGCGGAACAAACGGTAAATTTAGTCGGCGAAGTCACCCGTGATCATTCTGCGCGCTCACCGGCGGTGGGGCAGACATTCGCGGATCGATACGAGATTCTGGAAAAGCTCGGTGAAGGCGGAGTCGGCACAGTCTACAAAGCACGCCACCTTCATCTTGATACCATTCTGGCAATCAAAATTCTGCAAAGCACACACCTGAAAGATCAGGATTCAGTGGCACGTTTTTGTCGCGAAGGCAAGCTAATCTCGAAACTCAATCACACTAACATCGTCAAAGTGCAGGAGTTCGGCGTATGGGAAGGATGCCCGTACATGACCATGGACTACATCGATGGCATCCCGATTTCTAAGATGATTGCAGACCCCGACGTCAGTACCGACAGGTGGATAGGCATCTTCAGACAGGTTCTGGACGCCCTTGCTCACGCTCATGAGCGTGGCATTGTTCATCGCGATATCAAACCGGGCAACATCCTTTTCAGAGTCGACGATATGGGAGAACCAATTGCAACAGTAGTCGATTTCGGACTGGCAAAGGCAACTGATTCGCAAGAACAACTGGCAGAGTCGGCAGCATTGACAAGAACAGGCGATCTATTCGGAACTCCGCTCTACATGAGCCCGGAACAATGTACCGGCAACAGAGTTGATTCGCGCTGCGATATCTATTCTCTGGGTTGCGTTATGTACCACTGCCTCACAGGTACACCGCCCTTCCAAGGACAATCCAATTTCGAGCTGGTCTATCGTCAAATCAATTCTTCACCGCCAAACTTTTCTGCCGACCTGAAAAAGCGTGGAATTGGCGCAGACTTAGAGTCCATAGTACTCAAGGCTATGGCAAAACAACAATCATCGCGCTATCAATATGCACAGCAAATGTCCATCGATTTGCTCAATGCCAACGCACGCAGGCATGGCGCCATCTCGGAACTAGCCGCACGGGTGAGATTGATAACCGGGAGATTCAAGGCGTCGGAACGAGCCACAATTTTCCGAACAACGTCTTTGGTGGTAGCCACGATAAATGCGGTTGTTACAGCCGGGCTCCTCGTTGCCTTGCCACCCCGGATGCAACAAGAGAACAAGGCGATGGTCAAATACGCGAGCATAGTTGCAGTGTTGAACAGATTCCTGGCTGACGACCAAAATGCAATCATCAAACCAGCTTATCTGGAGCCATTGAAGAAACAGCTGCTGGAGTTGACCGCAGGCGACGAAGTGCTTGCGCCGATGGCAATCAAACATGTACGACTGGTCACTAAAGCCAAGAACGCCACTGACAGCGGACTTCTTGCGTTCCGACGACAACTGGTTGAGGAGCCGTTCTCGGTCTTAAACGGGTCAGGCATGGCACTATTGGGCGCCAGGGCGCAGCTTTGGATTCATTGCTCGGCAAGCAACGCAAAAATTACCGCAAAAGCCACGGAGTTGTTTCACCAAAACCAATACTCGCTTCAGCAGAAGTACGATGTTTACAAGGTTCTACCGCTTTACGGCGTCGTTTCAAGCATTGTTCTGGCATGGCTCATAGTCGTCAGCTTCCAGACACGAATTCGCGAAGGAAAAAGGCTGCAAGATCAGACGATACGGCACCAGATTGGTCAGACTTCAGACAACTCAATTTGAGTAGATGCGCGAATCCCCAGCTAGGGCAGGGCTTCGGCGGCTTTCTTGGCTTCCTGCTCGCGCATGCGATCGAATAGGTCGCCGGTCAGGGCGACGCCGGTGTAGTTCCCCGTACGCGGAGCCCATTGCTCGAACTTATGGCGCAGCTTGGGTTGCGCGCCAACAACATCCCCGACGGAGCGAGACATGAAGTTCACCGTGCCGCCAAGCACTCCACTGAGCGAAACCGGTTGTCCGGGTCCAGCCGGTGGCAGGAAGTTGTCTTCTCTATACAAACTACGCAGCCCCTCCGAAACTTTGTTGATGCGTGCCAACAGAACTTCCGGAGCAACATAACCGGGCTGGCCTTTTTCCGGATTAGCCGCAATTGCTTTCATCCAGGCCGACAATCCTGCGGACATTATGTCCTCCGGAGCATGGCGCGGCTTGTCGAATTTTGGAATTGATACTTCATTTGCTCGCGCCGCAGCTGCCATCGAATCGGCCAATGCGTCCACTCTCGGGAAAGTCTTGCTGGCATCGGGATAAACTTGCTTGAGGGTCTTACCGTTGAGCGCAGGCAGCGGGGTGTCGAGCTGGGCCTTTACCATGCACGGAATGATGGCGTCCCATTCCTTTATCGGTACCGAAATGAACGATCCTTGTTGGTCCATGTTTGCCCACACATAATTGTCGCCCGGGCGACGCATTGCATTGGCCAGCTGATCCAGCGTCGCTGCGTGTGCCACCACTTTGGCGTCATTATTTGCAAGCTGACGCAAAGTTTCGGCGGTTAGTTTAATTCTCCAGGCGTCGACGCCATGAACCTCGATACCTAAGGGATTACCGTCTTCCACGAATTCCTTGCCGTACATGCTTCGGGTTTCCAACTGTCCCGGACCGGTCTTACCGGCCGCCGGCTTGCGCAACGAACCAAGCAACACAGCCAAGGACAGACCCGTATTCGGGTCGATTGACGTGCCAAACATGTCTGCAGTGTTTTCGTTTGCTTGAGCACGCAGAAGCTCGGTGAACAACTCGCTCTTTTTCATCGTTCCATGGCCCGGCACTTGCACCGGTACATCGGCGATGCCTCTGTCCGCCATTGCTTTGGCGACAACATCCTGTTTCAAAATATGGTCTCGAAGATTCTGAGGGAATCGCAGCAAATCACCGAAGATCAGGTCGTGTCCCAACTCGTGAGGATAAACACCGGCAACGTGAACACCAAGCATGCTTCTGTATTCGCGCGGAAGCACAATTACAGCCGTATCGGTAACGCCCTTGATTGCAGGAATGGTGTACGGTCCAGCACCGTTAGAATCAAATATAAGGAAGATCGGGGAATTGGTACCACGCAATACTTCTTCAGGTTTGATGCCGTTCTGGCGCAAAAGGTTCATCAGATTATTGTGAACTGAACGCGAGTACTGGTTCAGATCAACGATTTCGGGAAGCTGTTTTGGAATACCCAACTGCGAATTGGCGACGCGGAAGTGTTCCAACAGAAAACCGGCTTGCTGCACATGCTCGGGAGTTTGAACTTGAGCCGCCAATTCAAGCAATGACTTGTTGTTGGCAAAGTGGCCTTCATCCAACGGCGGCTTGCCGTCACGCATTGCCTGTGTTAATGGCGACTCCACGCTCTCGCGGAAGTTATCCACTTTCATCTGCTGCGAATCTGTCTTTCCGGCTTGCTCGCGAACAGTGACAGCCATTTGACCGACAGTATCAGCGTCATTGACCTTAGGACCCGTCGTCGCCGCCACCACAGGTTTATCTGTCGGTACGGGAGTGAGATCAGTCGGCTTGCCTGCTGGTTTAGCTGATGGATTCAGAGCGTCCTCACCCGCCATCAGACGTCGCACGCTTGAGGTTCCGGCAGTCGTAGCTTCGGCGGTCGGCGCAACTACTCTTCCTTCGGCAACCGCGGCTTTGTCGCCTAGCAGCGTATCGATGCGCTCCGGCATTCGATTGTGCTGACGCTTGTGTTGCAAATAGGCTTCCAGGGCATTTGCCATTCTCGGATTAACATCACCTGGCGCTGCATGGTGGTGTTTGAGATCGCGTTGAATAGCAGCGAGTTTCTGGTCGATGGTTAGGGAAGGTCCGTCTTCAGCGTGCCCTCTTCGCGCTAATCGCGCAGCGATAGCATCCGTGGTGGCATCGGCAGTACGAGCACTCCAATTGAAGAATCTACCGGCAGCATACTTATCTGAATTGTAGAAATCTTCTTTCCACAAGTCGAAATTGCGTCCGGTCGAAGTCAAGCCCAGAGCGCGGCCGGTAAGACGTTCGGCTCCAATCCCCACAGGCATGCCGGCCGCCATGTCGACGGCGAACAGTCCCCAGCCATCAGCCATCATTTTGGCGGCACCGTGAATGGTGTTCATATCTTTATTTTCCGAGACCGCATTGAATGCTCCCACCATCGGAGCCGCCACATCGCGGACCATGAAGTAACTCATCAAGCTACCCGCCAGAGCACGAGCGGCACCGGCTTTAGGCAGCAAGACGCGCATGCCTACACCAAATGCAGCAGCCATACCCATTTTCAGACCAAACTCGCCCGGATTGTCCCAGTTGTGCTTGACTCCGTTAAGCACGCCTTGCGGTAAAAGACTCAATCCTTCAGCAGTCACAAGGGCATAACGACCAACTTTATATTCGGCGATCGCCTCAAGCGTCTTATCGGAATATTTTGGCTCTGCGGCTGAACTAGCCGGCTTAGCAGATAAGAAATCGCTCACGGTGAGACTGCTACGAAGCACGTCGCTGGCATCGTTCTTTTGATCCGAGGTCGGCAAAAGATCCTTATCAGAGCCGAGATTTCTGTTGTCGCTCATTAGTTTGTTTCCCGCACTAGGGCCCGCCCGTATGTAAAGAAAGTAAGCGAACCGGCAGGGGATGTCGATACTACGGAAGGTGGCATAGCTACGTGGATACCCCCCTGAGTCATTTAGGTTGGATCTAGTTGCCAACGCAACAAAACGTGAGAGAATCCGCAGCTAAAGCCAATTTCAACATGCTAAGGTGTTAAACTCGACGAAGTTGATAATCCTCTCATGCAGCGGAACCCTTGCACAGACGGGCTTAGAGATGAGCGCCAACTCATACGACAGTCACAAAATAGTCACCAGTTTTATATGAACCTCGTTTAACTTACGTTCAAAATGGAGCTTCGAAATAAGCAATGACCACGGATCAAATTACAAAGACACAAGACAGCTTAACGGCAGCTAAGCCTCTAAAAGATCAAGTTGCGGTTGTAACGGGCTCGGGACGAGGCATAGGCAGGGCGATTGCAGAAACCCTCATGGCGGCCGGCGCCAAGATTGTCATTTCAGATATAAATGAAGAGACTTGCAACCAAACAGCTAAAGAACTTTGCGATCTCGGTGGCGAAGTAATCGGCGTGCGCTGCAATGTCACCGCCAGCGAAGACGTACAAAAGCTAGTAGAGACAGTGGTAGCTAAGTGGGGCCGCATCGACGTACTTGTGAATAACGCCGGCATCACTCGCGACCAGTTGATCATGAGAATGACCGAACAAGAATGGCAGTCAGTGATTGACACCAATTTGACATCGGCATTCAAAGTATCGCAACCGATTCTCAAAGTTATGTCCAAACAACGGTATGGACGCATCGTCAACATCGCAAGCACAACAGGCGTTCACGGCAATTTCGGGCAGATCAACTACGCCGCGGCGAAGGCCGGTCTTATCGGTTTGACTAAAACCGTCGCCATTGAGTACGCATCCCGATCGATCACCAGCAATGCTGTCGCTCCCGGATTCATTGATACGGCAATGACCCAAGCGATGAAAGACGAAGCCCGCAACAAGATCCTGGAAAAGATTCCAATGCAACGCATGGGAACACCGGCGGATATTGCCAATACGGTGCTCTTCCTCTGCTTGCCCACATCCGGCTACATCACCGGACAAACCATTGAAGTCAATGGCGGCCTGTACACCTAAGTCTTCGCTGCAAAAGTAAAAGTGAACGTAGTGCTGCTAGTCGGCACTACGTTTTCTTTTGACAACCCGGAAGCGACGCTGCGCTCTTTGCACCGGGAAACCCGCTCGGTCTGCGCTTGCCAGAACAAGTTCGCGATCAAGAACATATTGATATGTCGAAAACGCATTTCTTATTCGGTTCTAATGTATAGTTCCCGCAGAGTGAATTGCAATGCGAAAGCATCGCTATTACAGGGGTTACAGCCTCATTCGCCCTCATGAAACAAGTTTCCGCAACGAATTATAGATGCAACTGGTTGCATACAAGGCAACGTGTTATCCTAAATCTGCTGACAGAGAGCATCTGGCTGACATTGTCACGGTTGCGTTTTCCGATTAAGGGAGAAATAAGACTCATGGAAGAAAAGGAAGCCTTCGAGCGTGTAAAGAAGGTTGCCGTAGCTCAACTCAATGTGAACGCTGACGAAGTGACTATCGAAGCGAGCTTCACTAAGGATTTGGGCGCAGATTCGCTCGACACCGTCGAGTTGGTAATGGCCCTTGAAGAAGAATTTGGCATGGAAATCCCGGATGAGGATGCCGAAAAGATTACTACCGTAGGCGAAGCCGTTAAGTACATTTCTTCGCACCTCTAATCTTTGCCGCTAGTCCCGAACAAAAGGGGACCGTGCCTGCCTGAGGGGTCGCACCTTGATCCCGACCGTTGTGAAAACGGAAAGCACAAGCACGGTCCGCTGTCTGTTTTAAGAAGTAACCACGAACCACAAAGCATTCATGACCAATCGTAGAGTAGTTGTAACAGGTGTTGGAATAGTCTCTTCTCTGGGAATGGGAAAAGATCTCTTCTGGGAAAACATCCTGGCGGGTAAATCCGGCATCTCGAAAGTTACGATGATCGACGAAAAATTTCAGTCTTACTGCAAAATCGCCGGTCAGATTAAGGACTTCGACTCCAAGCAATACATGGAGCCGAAACAAGCAAAACGAATGGACAGGTTTATTCAGTTCGCGGTAGCGGCAAGTAAACTTGCCGTCGCCGATGCTGGAATCGACATGTCCAAAGAGAACCCCGACAGGGTGGGAGTGGTAGTCGGCTCTGCAGCCGGCGGTTTCGACACCATCGAAAAGAACTTCAAAATACTGATCGAAAAAGGCCCGGACCGCGTCTCACCATTTACGGTTCCCATGCTAATCGTTAACATGGCCGCAGGCTGGGTCTCAATGCTGCATAATGCACGAGGTCCGAACTCGTGCACGGTGACCGCATGCGCGACATCCACCCATTCAATTGGCGACGCCTACAAAATTATTCAACGAGATGAAGCTGACGTTATGTTCGCCGGTGGAACTGAAGCACCGGTAACAGCACTGTGCATGGCTGGTTTCGCTGCGGCTCGCACATTGTCCGAGCGCAATAACGAACCGGAGAGGGCAAGTCGCCCGTGGGATAAAGACCGTGACGGCTTCGTCATGGCCGAGGGCGGCGCTATTCTCATTTTGGAATCACTGGAGCACGCGCTCGAACGAGGTGCAACCATATACGGTGAAGTAGCCGGATATGGAATGACCGGTGATGCTTACGATATTGTGGCACCTTGTGCCGATGGCGAAGGTGCCTCCCGCGCGATGCTGGTTGCACTGAAGAGTGCCAACTTGAGTCCCACCGATGTCAACTACATCAACGCTCACGGAACTTCAACACTTCTAGGCGATCGGGCCGAAACAAGGGCCATTCGCAGAGCCTTCGGAGCTCACGCCGACAATATCGCTGTGAGTTCGACAAAATCAATGACAGGCCACTTGCTTGGCGCAGCCGGTGCCATTGAAGCTGCAATTTCGATCCTGGCTTTGCGCGATTCTGCCATTCCTCCCACTATCAATTTGGAAAACGTCGATTCCGAATGCGATTTGGACTATGTACCGCTGACAGCCCGGCGCGATGCCAAAGTCAACGTTGCCATGTCCAACAGTTTCGGCTTCGGCGGTCATAATGCCTGCCTGGTATTCAAGAAATACATGGATTGATGCGCGGGAGGCAAGATGGCAAACGTAATCGGCAAATCAGCCACCGAGCTTCGCCATTTGCTGGAGAAAAAGGAACTGCGCGCAGTTGAAATTGCGGAGCAGCACTTGAGGCACCTTCGTGCTCATGAAAGCGAACTCGATGCCTTTAACACCGTAACAGACGCGCTTGCGTTACGCCAAGCAGAAAACATAGACCGCCTGGTAGAAGCAAACAAACCGCTTCCTCCACTGGCCGGAGTGCCGGTCGCGTTGAAAGACAACATGTGCGTGTCCGGATTTCCAACTACGTGTTCAAGCAGAATTTTGGAGAATTTCATTCCACCTTATCATGGCGCAGTGTCTGAGAAGCTGCTCGCCGCCGGAGCCCTGATCCTGGGCAAAACCAACATGGACGAATTCGCCATGGGCTCCTCAACTGAAAACAGCGCATTCAAGAAAACAAAGAACCCGTGGAACACAGGCACCGTTCCTGGTGGCAGCTCCGGAGGCTCGGCCGTTTCCGTAGCTTCCGGTAGCACTGCTATTGCGTTCGGCTCCGATACCGGTGGTTCTATTCGACAGCCGGCCTCGTTTTGCGGCGTGGCAGGAATGAAACCCACTTATGGTCTGGTTTCACGATATGGTCTGGTGGCTTACGCATCCAGCCTTGATCAAATTGGTCCCTTCGGAAAGTGCGTCGATGATATCGCGCTTGCCTTGTCCGTGATTGCAGGGCACGATGCGCGCGATTCGACGTCATACGCGCGCGAACTTCCGGACTTTGTCGGTGAGTCGAAACTGCCGGTCAAAGGAATGCGAGTCGGACTGATTCGAGAATTGACCGGTGAGGGCGTGGAGCCCGAGGTCAACAAGGCTATCGAAGAAGCGACCAAAACATTGCGCGATCAAGGCGTCATAGTCGAAGAAGTCTCGATGCCCTACCTCAAACATGCGCTTCCTGTCTATTATTTGATTGCGACCGCCGAGGCATCTTCGAACCTCGCTCGCTTCGACGGGGTTCGTTACGGATCGCGAGACGCTGATGCATCGGATTTGTTATCAATGTATCTCCAAACTCGCCATTCGGGCTTTGGTGCCGAGGTAAAACTGCGAATAATGCTGGGTACTTATGCGTTGAGTTCCGGCTATTACGATGCCTACTACAAGAAAGCTCAGCAGGTCAGGAGACTGATCCGGAACGAGTTTGATGAGCAGTTCCGTAACTACGATCTTCTTATTTCTCCGACATCACCTTCGGTGGCATTCGAGTTCGGCTCGAAGTCGGAGGACCCTTTAACTATGTATTTGAGCGACATTGCCACCATACCGGCCAACCTGGCCGGTATTCCGGGAATATCGATCAACTGTGGTTCGGGGCGCTACGGCTTGCCCGTAGGATTACAGATTCTGGGACCGGCGCTTGGTGACGCCGCTGTACTCAGGCTTGCCCGTGCGTTCGAGAGCGCCACAAATTTTCACAACATGCGACCGGGTAAATTTCCACCCGTGTCAGCTTCTGCGTAATTCGTCCCAGCGATGAGGTATTCGGCGATGGTCAAACAAACACTCACTTCACTCTCATTATCAGCCGCGCTCTGCGTGACATTAGCCACTCAAGGCGCGATCGCCCAGGGCAGCAACGACTTTTTCGGCGGAACACAGGGGGATCCAAACAAGAATAACGTTCCCGGAGCCCAGGCAGCCGAGCAAGCGCTGGCCAACAGCGGCAGCGGTGACTACACTTCCGACGAAAAGCGCATGCAAAAGAAGTACAAACTCAACATGAAGCTAGCGCAAGGTCTGATCGACAAGGGCGATCAAATGATGAAAGAAGGCGAAAAACGCAAGAACGATAAGTCTTTGAAAAAAGGAAAGATTCTCAAGGAAATCGGCGAAAAGCGCCTTGCTCAGCTAAAGGAAAACAATCCGGTACCTGACACGAAAATGTAATTCGGTCGGTAAAGATCCATAGGGTCCAAAATTTTTCGCAACGAGCGGGCACCAGATACAGTGCCCGCTCGTCTTTTGTGTCACCGTTACCAACGTACCGAATGGGCGCGGCAAACGCTAAGTGGAGAAACCTCACCCCAAAAGCTATGGTTTTCCCCATACACTTTCACTCACCCGAACAAACCGCTGCAGTCCCGCCATCTTCAGTCAAATGCGCCCCGGGGGAAACCCCAGCAAGCCAGTTCTAGCCACAACACTAACAGACTGGTTGGAAATTCTTCGGATAGCATTAATATAGGCGGTCAAGTCCGCAGGTTATCTCCCCCACTCAAAAGGTCTTTACTCTGGAGGGCGCGCAATGCCTGAGCAGTTCCAGGGCGACTCTAATCCGGTTCATCAGTTGAGCGCATCCGAATTGGTTGACAATTTGGCTAGCTATATTCTGGGTTCCTGGCTGCATGTGCCCGAAAACGAATCTTACCGGGAATCCGTCACCGCAATGCTTGGTGAAGCTATTAGCGAGCTGAAAACGCTGAGCGAACAAACGTCGTGCGACAGGCTAAGAGGGAAGACTTTGAGAGTGCAACTCTTCCTGGCTAATCATGACAATACGCCGGAGCACGTCCTGGACTTGCTGGCCGGTGGAGAACACACAGCGGTGATCGTACGAGTCGCCGAACACCCGCGTACAACACTGAGCACTCTTGAACGGCTCGCCGGTCATGAATCGGCAGAAGTCCGTTGCGCAGTTGCCCAGAATCGCAACGCCAGCGAGCAAACGATCAGAAAGTTGCTTGAAGACCCGGACCCTACCGTAAGATACGATCTTGCCGAGTCCTATCATTTACCGAAAGACGTTTTAACCGCTTTGTCCGGCGACGAAAACCCTTATGTGGCCTGCCGCGCCTCCCAAACATTGTCGAGACTTTCATCGGGAGACAGTCCCGCCGACACTCGCACCACTTCGGTTTACCTGGTTGAGGATAGCGATTTCCTGCGCTCATGTCTGCAAATGCAGGTAGAATCGACGCCCGGAATGGAAGTGGCCGGTTTTGCAGCGGAAGGCAAACAAGCGCTGGAACAGATTATAGCGCTGCGTCCCGATCTCGTCTTGATGGACATCGGGATGCCGGGCATCGATGGCATCACAGTTACACGGGCGGTGAAGGAAGCGTGGCCCGACTCGCGAATCATCATGCTCACCGGCCATGACAGCGAGGATGAAATCCTGGCAGCGTTCGATGCCGGCGCAGACGGTTACTTCCTCAAGACAAGCGATTATCGCTTACTCGATCATGCGGCGGAAGCCGTGCTGGGCGGAGGAACATGGGTCGATCCGGCAGTCGCACCGACTTTGCTGCGTCACGTCATAGATCGTGTGATTGGACCTTCGACGGCGTTGCCAACCACCAACGAGAACTCAGAGCCTGTGATGGCGCTCTTGAGACTCTCGAGCGACAGGCGAAAGAAGGGTAAATTCGAGCAAGCGGTGTCTATCTGCGAATCAGCCGTACTAGTCGCGGAGACGGAATACGGTACAGCACACGAGTTGACAGCGCTGGCACTGGCGCAATTAGCCGACCTGCACTATTCTCGCGCCGCATACTCCGATTGTGAGCCGTTTTATCTTAAACTGCTCATGAGTAAACGCCAATCACTCAAACCGTCAAGTTGTCGGCTGGAACGCGATCTGCTCGCACTGGCCCGACTGGCCGACATGAGCGGCAACAAGGAACGGGCCTCCAGCATCATGGACTGGTACCAGGAAATCACCGACGGAGCAGGCAAACAATCACTGGACGCCGATGCTCGCGACCAGTTCCGCATTCTTCTGGATTCAAGCGACGCTCAGGAAGAGGAAGATCGCAATAACTAGACTGCCTTTTTAAGCGCTCCGGCTCGTCGGCAAGCCTCCTTGCCTCCGCGCGTAAACAACGACGCTCTTACGGCTCCTCGCCGCTCGAGCTTCGCTTCGCCAAGCTGGCTGTCCGGCTCGTCGGCAGGTATCTTATTACATTGCTCATTTACGAGCTATTAACAACCAAACAGCCGGGCGTCGTTTGCTTTGGTATGCAAGGGTATTGGCGCCTTCGGCAACGAAGAGGCGACACCGCTGCGTATGGTATTATGGACATGTCGTTTGTCTTTTCAAGTGACTATTAGCCCTGTTTTGCGAGGTAGACCGTGTCTGAGCAAATTACCCCCGAAGCAGCGACTGACGCTGTCAACAATAACGGGCAGGTAGCTGAGACTAACGGAGATGATGTCGAAGAGTCCGTGGCAGTGGTAGATTTCACTCCGGAACCACGTTCGCTGGACAATCCCAGCCTGTACATCAACCGCGAGCTGAGCCTGCTGGCTTTTCAGCGTCGAGTTCTTGAAGAGGCGCTGGACGAGAGAAATCCGCTGCTAGAGCGTTTTAAGTTCCTGGCCATTTTAGGGTCGAACCTCGACGAGTTCTTCATGGTCCGTGTCGCGGGCCTGATGCGACAGGTCGAAGCCGGAAACTTCAGTGCCGGCATCGACGGCTTGACGCCGGCGGTTCAGCTCGGCGCCATAAAGGAAGAGATCAGCAATATCTACGACGAAGCACATCGCTGTTTAAGTCAGCAGTTACTGCCGGGTCTGCAAAACGCCGACATAAAAATACAGGTCTGGTCGGAACTGTCCGGCGAACAGCAACAGATTTTGCAAAGGCACTTCCTCAAGAACATTTTTCCGGTTCTGACTCCGCTGGGATTTGACCCGGGACATCCATTTCCACACATCTCCAACTTGAGTCTCAACCTGGCCGTTCTCCTGCGAGAAAACAGCGGCAAAGAACGCTTCGCCCGAATCAAGGTTCCGGACAGCCTTGCGCAATTAGTCCGCGTGGATCAACCCGAAGCCGGTCCGATCAAACGTTCGGTCCCGGGGCAACAGCAGAGCTTCATCTGGCTTGATGATTTAATCACTGCCAACCTGGATGCTCTTTTCCCGGGCATGGAAATTCTAGAATCACATCCCTTCCACGTTACCCGAGACGCTGAAGTAGCGATTCAGGAATGGGAAGCCGAAGATCTGCTCGAGGAAACGGAAGAGGGCATCAAACAGCGCCGATTCGGCGATGTTATGCGCCTCTTAATCAACGAAGCGATGCCCGATCGCATCGTCGAGCTTTTGGTGAGCAACCTTGAAATTGACAATGACTTTGTTTATCGCGTCGATGGTCGATGCCCGCTGGCACTATTGATGCAAGTTTACGGCATTGATCGCGCCGACTTGAAATACCCGCCATTCCTTCCCGGAATGCCGGATGGTTTGAATACTGATTCTGCTGAGCAGGATATTTTTGCGACCATTCGGCACAATGACGTGCTGTTGCACCATCCCTACGATTCATTTCAGCCTGTCGTCAATTTTTTGCAACAAGCCGCCAAAGATCCTCAGGTTCTGGCAATAAAAATGACTTTGTATCGGGTGGGGCAAAACTCGCCGGTAGTAGAAGCTCTGCTGGAAGCAATGGAGAACGGCAAGCAAGTTGCGGTTCTGGTGGAATTGAAAGCGCGTTTCGACGAGCGCAGCAATATTGAATGGGCAAGAGCGCTAGAAGCTCGAGGAGTACACGTTGTTTACGGTCTTGTCGGGTTGAAGATCCACTCCAAAGTCGCGCTTGTGGTGCGCAGAGAGGGCGATTCGATTCGGCGTTACGTACACTTGGGCACGGGAAATTATAACGCCGTAACAGCTCACTTTTACACCGATCTCGGACTTCTGACCTGCAACGAAGAAATCGGCTCAGACGTGACGGATCTTTTCAACTACCTGACCGGGTACTCAGCCAAGAAAGACTATCGTCGCCTCCTGGTGGCGCCGATTAATCTGCGTGAGCGAATCGAAGCGCTAATTCAGCGCGAGATTGAGCACCAGCGTAACGGTCAACAGGGACAACTGATTTTCAAGCTCAATGCACTTGTAGATGATCGCATAATTCGGTTGCTCTACGAAGCCTCCAGAGCGGGTGTGCAAATCGATTTGCTTGTCCGTGGCATCTGCTGCTTACGCCCGGGAATCCCCGGCGTAAGCGAAAACATCCGCGTCGTAAGCATCGTCGGCCGGTTCCTTGAACACAGCCGTATCTTCTTTTTCAAAAATGCCGGACAGGAAGAGATTTATCTCGGCAGCCCCGACTTGATGCAGCGCAACCTGAACAGAAGAGTTGAGATTGCATTTCCGGTCAGAGACGAGAGACTATCACGTTACCTTCGCGACGAAGTACTCAGCACTTACTTGTACGACAACGTCAAAGCACGCGTTATGCAGCCGGATGGAACGTACGAACGTAAAGTCTGCGGTCCGGAAGATGCCTTGTGCGTCAACAGCCAGCTTTCGTTTCTCGGTAGAAAACCGGATCGCTCCTGACCTGCGATTGACCTTTGTGCGCATGGGTACAAAGTAATTGGTTGTTGTTTCTCCTTGTTGTGTGTCGCATTGTCCCCGGTCGCCAGCCGGGGCTTCGCGCTTTTTAAGGAGCACAGGGAGAAGCTCGCCCGGGCTTCGTTCCGAATTCAAGATCGACAGGAATCTGATCAGGCCTGCCCTTCGGCGATTTCCAGTTCAGCCAGAACGGCAAGAAAAATATCGACAAGGAAAGGATCAAACTGCGTGCTGGCGCTGGCTTTTAATACACGCTTCGCTTTGTCTGCGCTCATCGCGGCGCGGTAGGGTCGGTCGCTGATCATGGCATGATAAGCATCGACGATTGACACGATCCGTGCAGCCAGTGGAATATCTTCGCCCTTAAGCCCTCGCGGATACCCGGTGCCATCCCAGCACTCATGGTGATTTTCGAGAATGTCGCAAATTTCCTTCAAAGCAGGAATGGAGCGAAGCATCTCGGCACCGAGCACGGGATGTTGCATCAACACCTTCAATTCTTCGGCAGTAACTTGCCCTTGCTTGTTCAAAATGTCTTCGGGAACGTGAAGCAGACCGACGTCGTGAAGCAAGCTGGCTACTCGAATCTGCTCAACTTGCTTGGGCGAAAGGCCTAGAACCTTAGCGACCATCTCAGCGAAACGGGCAGTTTCCAAATGGTGCACTTTGTTGTATTCAGACTTGGAATAGAGAGCCCCGGCCATTTTTTTGACCGTTTCGACCACTTCCGGTACTAACCCGATATCTTCCTCTTTATCAGGGGAAGGCGGGCGACGAGCCGGTGCAGGCGCCGCAGGCTGTGCCTCCGTCGGCGGTGCCACAGCGTTAGGGTCGCGAAAATCCTGAAACTGCAAATCGGCGGCGGTATGAACCTGGTTTCGCCCCATGCGCTTAGACATGTATAGCGCTTTGTCCGCTAACTCTAAGAGTTGATGTTGCGTCACTGCATCGTCGGGATAACAAGCCACGCCTAGCGAGGCCGTCACGCCAAGCTCAATGCTTTCGTGACCAATCACCTCTTTGCTGAGCGTCTTTCGCAGACGTTCGGCAACGACAACCGCACCCTCTCGATTGATTTCAGGAAGGATCAGGAGAAATTCTTCGCCGCCGTATCGCACTGGAGTATCAACGTCCCGGCAATCACGTTTGATTATCTGCGCCACCTTCTTCAACACGGTGTCGCCGACGGGGTGCCCGTAGGTATCGTTGATCGATTTGAAGTGATCGACGTCGATCATCACTACGCAAACATTCCGTTCATAACGTTCAGCCAGTTTTAGCTGCTCGGTCAGTTTTTCTTGTCCGGTACGGTGATTGAACAGCGCCGTCAAACCATCTGTAGTGGCTTGCCTCTCGACTCTTTTATAGAGGCGGACATTAGTCAAACTGATGGCAAGCTGGTCGCCCACTTGCTGTAGAAAGTGTTGATTGTCCGTGCTCCAAACATGCTCGGATTCGCATTTGTGCCCGCCCAAAATCCCTAACAGTTTCTCGTCGTAGCTGATCGGAATATAGAAGAGCGAATACATATGGTAGTGCGAAAGCACATCGCGACGGAGAGGCTCAATGCGCTTGTCACGCTTTACGTCGCTAACGAAAACGGGATCTTGATAGTTGAAGTTGGATTGAAAGATTTCCAGAATCTGTAAATCGCGGTCCTTGCCTGTAACTGAGTACGCGTTGTTGCTAAAAGACTCGAGGCGAATCGTATCCTGAGGATCCTCACCGGGTAGAACCACAAAGCAACAATCCAACTGGAACCACTCCGAGAGGTGATCGAACATCTCTTGAATGTTCTCATCAATGTTGAACGACTTCCGCAAGATGTTAGAAATTTTGTGCAACAGAGCATCTTGCCCGCGACGAATCTCCGTTTTATATTTTTCTTCGGCCAACTTCTGGTTGAGCTGCTCGAGCTCCTTATGGCTTCTACTTATTTGCGCACTGCTCAGGCGTTCGCGCTCACTAACCTGCTCCAGTCTCTGCGTATAGTCTTCCAATAACTTCAACTGCATTGCCAGTTCCGTTTCGGTTTTTCGCACACGAATAAGGGTGCGCACGCGAGCCAGGAGTTCAGCCTCAATACAATTTTCATCGACGCAATCGTCCGCACCTGCATTTAAGCCGTCTACCTTGACCGCGGTAACGTCTTCGTTGGCAACTAAAACCAATGGAACATAACGGCCGGACGGACGTTGCTTAACACTCTTATAGAACGGTTCATCGTCAAGTTTAAGCGTGTTATCCACAACCATGATGTCGACGCCACCGTCTTCCAGAACATCAATGGCCCTGTTGACCTCGTCGGTCTCAGAAACTCTGTAACCACCACCGGATAGAGACCGAGAGAATCGTCTGCGAACAACTCTGTTTCCATGGACAAGCAAAACATGCTTTGTCTCCAGTTCGCTCGGCGCCCCTACAGCGGCAGCCACCTGAGCCAACCCCGCCAAACGGCTGGACAAGTGCTGACCGACAATCTTCAAAGTCTGCATGTCGCCTGGATCGATTTCTCGTTCGGGGTCAAAGCAGATCAGACGAATCAGCCCTTTCAGCATCCACTTACTTTGATCGAAGCCTTCAAGAATAGGCACAACGAGATAAGGGAAGGCTTCCCTCTCCTCGTCCTCTCGACCGCGATCACGCCGCTTCAAAAAAGCTTTGCCGACAAACGGCTGCATCGAACGTACAACATCTCTTGCCACCGCACTGTTTCCGAATGTCAGTGGCTCGTGATTTTCGTCCTCCAACTGTTCAATCGGATGCATGTCGACAGCTTCGGATTCCTCGCTGGCGAAGGTAATTACGGTGATGATCTCGTCACCACGGACAATGTCAATGAGACCGTAGTCGAACCCGAGGATATGACATATATGCCGGCGAACGGCATCAAGCTCCTGTCCGGGCTCGTTCCCCGCTTGCGCGCCAACAGGTATCTCCCGGTCATCACCGAAAGGATTCTTACTTCCGCCTGGATTTTGCGCGCTGGTCACTTGATAAGATCGATTGCCGATGGCATATATTCCGGATATGCCTCACCAGATCTGAGTTTAGCAGATTTGCCAACCGACCGGGCAGTAGCGCCGAAAAAGTCTAAGAAGGCTGATATTTTTCTTGACTATGCCTGTCTGCAATGATCCTATCTCAAATCAAGACCAAACCTTTCGATTCCAAACGCCAATAGAGGGAAGGAACACCCCGAACGTCGAAGTAGAGCCACTCCAGCGCGTTGTCGTCCGGATGGTTTGAGCTTATCCAATCGCCGTGGTCTTGATAGCGAATCTTGTAGATGTTCGTCAGCCTCCCGGCGGAGTCGCTGGGCTCCAGAAAGAGGCTGGACCGCGAGAGGCTTGCTGTTTTCCTATAGTGCTCAAGCGTAATATAATGACTGTTGAGTTTCATATAAATCGGTTCCGTTTGGATAAACCACCTGCTCGCAAATTCATAATAGCGATAAGGCGGTCATACGCACATCGAGCGACGGTCACAAGCACTCCATGACCGGGGTCACCCGAAGGGCACAGCAGTCAAATGCTCTGGTTAGACAGAATACGCAAAAAGTTCGAAGAAGAAGAAGACATCGAAAACCTTCAGTTTTTCGACGCGGCCTTGTTGAAAAAAATCATTTACCTGGAATGGATGCTGCTACTGATCGCAGTGGCAGGGCATTTGATCGTTTACCTGGCGATGGCAAAATCTTACGCGAACGAAGCACCGAATGTAGTGATCTCAATGCTCTTTTTGTTCGCGGTGTTCCTACTGAGTTTTGTCAAACCGGTTCGCAGTACCTACTGGGACAGAATGTGCTTTCTCTTTCTGGAAATAGTCTTGTTGACCGGTTCTGCCGCGACCGGTCTACCGCGCTTCATGTTTCCGCTATACATGATTTCTGTGGCCAAGGGATGTTTGCTACTGGATAAGCGCGGTGTAGTGATCATCTTCTGCGTTTCATTGCTGGCTCAGATCGCCTACGGCGCGTTCAAAATCTATCTCCATGATCTGGCGCCGGTTCACGCCAATCCATCAACGCTCCCGGCTATCTTCCAGATGTTCTTGGGCTCGCTGGTTTTCAACTACGCCGCGCTGGCGCTTATGGTGCTGATCGTCACGCTCACCGGCAAACTTGTAAATGAACAGAAATTGCGAATTGAATCGGAGCGCCTTGGCCGAGAAGTAGAATCCCTTGCCACCGAGCTCGAGCGAACCCGCATCGCCAGGGAGATCCATGACAGCCTCGGGCATACGCTTACATCAATGAATATTCAAATTGAAGTGGCGCGAAAGTTCTTCGAGCGAGATCAAAAGAAAGCAATTGAAGCGCTGGACGTAGCGAAACAGCTTGCCAGTCAATCACTTACAGACGTGCGCATGGCGGTACAGTCAATTCGCAACCCGGACTTCAGGTTCAAAGATGCTGTTCACGCACTGAGCGCACAAATTCAACAAACTGAAGCGCTGCAAGTAAAAGTCAATCTTGATGCGCCGGAGATCTCGTCGGCAACGGGCTATCAACTTTATCGCATTATTCAAGAATGTCTCACCAATGTAATGAAGCATGCTAAAGCCACGGAAGCACGAGTGGAACTCAAACACGACGGCGTCAATCTTGAGCTTAATGTGTCGGATAATGGGGTGGGATTGCAAAAAGCAAGCGCAGACGGCGGATTTGGTATAAGAGGCATGCAAGAACGGGTAGAAAGCTTACACGGGACTGTGACTATTCACAGTCAGCCCGAAAAGGGTACACGATTGCAGGTAATTATTCCGCTATGATCCGCTTGATGCTCGTAGACGACCAGACGCTGATTCGCCAGGGGCTTGCCTCGTTATTGTCTCTGGAAGATGATTTCGAAGTTATCGGTCAGGCAGGTCACGGACAAGAAGCTGTGTCACTGGCTGATACATTGAGACCGGACATGATTCTGATGGACATTCGCATGCCTATCATGGATGGCGTTGCGGCAACCAAATTGGTGAAAGAAAAACATCCAGACATCAAAGTCCTGGTACTAACCACTTTCGATGAAGACGAATACATCGTAAAAGCAATGCAGTCAGGGGCTTCGGGCTATCTCCTCAAAGACGCTCCGACAGAACAACTTGCAGCAGCGATCAGATCCGTTCATTGCGGATTCACTCAACTGGGTCCGACCATTGCGCCTAAACTCTTCTCGAAGCTCAGCTCTGCTTCAAATGAGCCGAAGGAAGACGTGCATAGCATGTTTACCGGTCGAGAACTGGAAATTCTCAAATTGCTCGGGCAAGGTAAGAGCAATAAAGAAATTGCGCAGAGTTTGTACATTACGGAAGGTACCGTAAAAAACCATATCACAAAAATTTTGGCTCAGCTGAACGTGCGAGACAGAACACAAGCCGCGTTGTGGGCTCAACAAAATCTGGACTGAACGCACTAAGGGTCTTGCTTTGACGAAGGACTACCGACGGCACTTTGTTCCGCCTGCCGCATTTGGTATCCCAATGCGTGGATCGCCACTCCGATCCCGGGAGGCCCGAAAAAGCAGTATTTCGTTTTTGCGTTCGAGATCAACATGGCGTTTCCAAGGTCAGTCTGTCCAATCAGGATGTGTAAATCTTTGTCTTGGCGAAAGTGCGACGATAAAGCGCTATCATTCTCCGCGATCGATTTTAAGATTTCGCGTTTGTCTTTCTCACCGATCTCTTTGAATCGGGCGGCATTCTTGAGAATGGGACGATCACACACAAAGTAGATATCGCAGCCTTTGTAAGCGCCATTGTCTGCCCTGAAACCACCACCCCCGCCAAGGTCATGAAAATCGGCAATGTCGTTCTCGAAAAACGTTCGTGCTATCTCGGCGGCAGGGTGGGGACGCAGTTGATCAGCGAACTGCGCATAGACTTGTGCGGCGAAGATTCCTACAGCCACAACTACTGCCACCAAAATAAAAATCACGATCTTCCTTCGCAAAGTCTCCCCCTCAAGTCTTAAGCGTAAGCATCTTCGGGAAGATTGCCGGAACGCTCGGCAGTGAGAGCTTCCAGCATGAAAATATTCATGCGCGAAGCGCGATCATTCATCATAAGAAGGCTCACCAGATTGTAAATCTCGCGATCAAGCCCGGGAGCGAACTCTTCCAGCGGTATCACCGGAGTCAGATTTAGAACTCTGCGCGGATCAAGCAACCAGTCTTTTGAGGCTGGATTGCGCGGCGGTCGACCGCTCAAGAGGAAATAGAACAATGCACCCAATGCGTACAAATCCGAGTCGCGCGTCGGAGGCTCTCCTGCCAACTGCTCATACGCGAGAAACGGCATCACACGTACCGGCATCAAGGCTGCGATATCCTCACTTGCAAGATTCGCCAACGGCAGACACTCCGCGTTGTGCATCCACCAGAATTCGCCTAGAACAGGACCTTCCTTTGTCCAGTAGACCGTGTCCGGACAAATGGCAGCATGAACTAGCTCGCGACGATGGAGATAACGCAGCGCGCTAACCAGCTTGTAGGCATCAGCCCAGAAATTAGCGCTGTCTGTCAGTTTGTCGTAAGGTCTGGCATCCAGTGGCAGCGCCGTGACAGCTATAAATAACTCATCGCGCAGCATTACCGTATCAATCAGTCGCGCAATGCCAGGGCAGTCATCTATGGAACCCACGCTGCTGAGGTTCTCACAAAGAGGCCTCAACGCCGGCTGCAACGTCAGGTCAACAAGGTCCACCACAAAAGGCACTCCGGGTTTGTCGATTTTTGACGCCCGAAAACGCTTCCCCACCAAAGTATCCTCCCACTGAGGTCCGGGTATGTACCCAATGTGAGTGAGCAAACTTTCGTATTCTGAATTACTCGACAAGTGAAAATCCCCTCAGTTATCAGCACTACTGCTTCTCATTTACCACTGCAATGACGGTTGCCATCGGCGACCTTCATTGTCGACTGTTTTACCCCGGAAAGCTGGTCCGTTGACACCAACGGACGAAGACGGTGCCATTTTACAGGAAATTGTCGCTGGACAAGCCATTGCAGCCCGCATCGTGCAAATCCCATTGAAAACGGACCCGGGTCTGGTTAACATCCACTAAGCATGGCTCAAAAGTGAGAAACCATTGGACCGATATTCAGAGGATCTATTCGCCGCCAAAGGACTGCAAGTTTCCAACCTGCTGTCCGACAGACAGGCTCCGTCACTGCTCGACGAATTTCTTTCTTCGGCTATGCATTCCGGTGTGCAGGCACCGGCCGAAGGAGTCGCGCAATTAGTCGACCGTGTCGCAGGCACAAAATGGCAGGAAAATGTTCACTTCCAGGATGCTCCAGCCGAACGAGCCTTTCTAAGTTCACATTGGGTAGCCCAACAAACGGGCGCCGCCGCAGGGATGCTGCCCTGGTTTCTTGCATTACACAAAGGTTCATCGTGTCTCCTGCAGCGAACGCCACTGGCACCTGAGGCTCTGAAGCTGGCAGCCAGAGGCGAGGCACTCACGGCCAGACAAACTTTCCAATTGAACGGGTTCAGAGCATTGGAATCCGGCATGGCTGGCTTTGCCATGGGCGGTTTACTCACGCCTGTCGGTCCCAAAGAGATGGACTCGTTCTGGTCCGCTAAATTCCGCCATGCCACCAGCTCCGCTGCTACGTTCTCCACTTTGACGTTCACAACAAACAGCCTTAAGTTCGCCGGTGAGAGCATGGCATCCAGCCGACCCGTTCTTAGCGGTATGCTCCGAAACGATGCTATGGCAGGACTCCTGTCCGGTATCCCCGCTGGACTTGTCAGCGCGAACAGCGAGTCCATACTTGCCGGCAAGGGCCTGGCAAACCTGAAGGATAACACCAAGGCAGCTCTAAGTTTGAGCCTTCTGGGCTTTGGCTTCGGTAGCGTGTCGGGCAGATTCGCCCCGGAGACAAAAGCAAATCAGGTCAACAAGAATGCCCTGCAAGAGCCAGTGACGACAGTGGTGGTTGAACCGCAAGTAATTCTTACGGTTAATCCTGACATGGCACCGAAGCTAACAACCGCAGTCACCGACGCGGTAAGCCAACGAGCTGTGGTCGGCGGTGGCAGCGACGTTGTCACCCGCGCGGTGGAAACTCCAACAGTGACCACAGCCCAAGCCGTCGAAGCAACCACAACTGCTACGCGGTTGAAGGTTGATAAGCCACCAAGGAAACTCGTTGTGTCCGATGTCACTACCGATGGCGTCAGACTTATCATCAAATCAGACGGCACGAAGGTAACGATCCAAGACGGAAAGACAACCATCGAAGCTCCCGGGCAGAAGGTTGTGGAACCACCTCTGCCGGTCGTCGAAGCAACAAAGCCAGTTGAAGGGCTCCGCGAGAGACACAAGCCCCCGGATTTCTCACACCTTCCTGAGGCAGAACGGCCGCTCAATGTAGGTGGTTCAAACAAAGAACTGGTGGCGGCTGAAATGTCGAACTTCGAGCATGCCCCCTTTGTTTTGGACGGCAGAAGCTTTGCCTCAGTGGAGGCATTTTATGTATGGCTAAAGTGGTCCGGTCATCCGGAAAAGCAAGCGAAAGCGCAGCAAATGCATGGCTATGAAGCAAAGAAATTCGGCAAGTCATCCAAAGCCACAACGGCTGTGTATGAAGGGCAGGAGATTGTATTGGGCGGTCCCGAGCATCATGCACTGCTAAAGCGCGCCATGCAGGCAAAACTAGAACAGCATCCCGACTTGGCTCGCCGATTCGCGCAAACACATCCGCGACCGATTATGCACGACCTCGGGTATCCGGAGAATCCGGGAACACGCCTTCGCGCCGAAGACTTCGCGCGCCTTTTGACCGAGCTGCGTCAAGACCTGCTAGACGGGAAAGTGGTAACAAAGCATGGTCCGGTCCGTGACCTGATAACTAGAGCGAATAAGAGAAAACCCGGGTGAAGGCTCAGTGAGTATTGCGTTGTCTGAAATCCTACTGCTTACCTTTCTGCAAGCCGGCCGCAAACGAACTCCGAAGATCCGTTAAAACTCGAGCAAAAGCCTCTGCTGAAAATTTCGTGGTTGGTGGCTCGGGCACACCAGTCTCGTGAATAATCGGTCGCGGATGGCTGAGCACAAATTCTTCCAACAGTTTGGGATGCTGTTCCAGCTTTGCGCGTATGGCTCGTTCCAACAAAGCGTGGTGCTCCTTACTTCCCAGAAGAAAGGTTTCTCCGTTGTATGTTGTTTCGCCATGAGTCTCAGCCTTCTTTGCGGCAGCTTTTGCCTCCTTACCGTGAAGTCTGCCAACTTCGCGTCGTTTTGCTGCATCCAGGAATTTAAGACTCTGATAGAAACCCTCGACTGAGGCGTAACGCCTACCATCGAGAGTGAACGGAGTATGCGCAAAGTTGGATAGGGCCTGACCGAGGGGCTCAATTGATCGACTGGATGCATTGAGAGGAACGAGCTCCTCCACTTTGGGCACCTCAAGGACTTTGCCACCCTCCAATTTTACAACAGGCGTCCCGGAAACTTCGCTGATCAGCTGAGACCCGGACCCTCCGCCACCACCTGTTGATCGCTCCGGTGCGAGCTCAGGTACGAGCGCAGGTTCGCAGCGCGCGCCTACTTTGATCGGCTGTTCAACCACCGACAGCACCGGCAATTCGGAATGAACTCCACCTGCTAAATTTTCCGAACGAGAGGTAAGCGACGGTCTGTTCGCTGGCACGCCAACCGTGATCTCAGTGTGAAGGACATTTGGCAGGTTTGACCGCACTGGCACTATCGGTTCCAACGCCATCGCTGCCCTCGACTCTGCAAGAGCGAAAGCAAGTCGGGGTTGAGGAGAAAGTCGTTCCAATGCAGCGCTGATACTGAACTTGGATTCTGCGGCCGACAGCCCGAGTTTACCGCCCAGGAGACCGCCACCCAAGCCGATCACAGCAGTATCGAAGGTGATTTTACCTGTGGCACGACCCACCAAGTGAAGGTTTCGGTTCAAATTTCGATCTGAGTGCCAGGTATCGCTGAGAGCAGATCCCAACGTCTCAAGTCGGTCTCTGTTAAGCACGTCGCCGAGGAACTGAACAGTCATGCCTCCTGCGGCAGCCTGCGCCAAACTGCGACGTACAGAGCCACCTTTGGTCAAATAGGCCAGGCCGAAACCTATTGCCACGGAACTTGCGAAGCGAAAGGTGGTTTCTCCCGGTTTGGCCGCGGACTCACCGCACTCCTCTGCAAAACCTCGCGCGGTTCCAACACTCAGCACGTAAAGTTCACGGCGAACTTTGTCGGCAAACGTATCTTGTTCGCGACGCACGTCCGTCGATAAAGCGGAGGTGAGGCTTAATTCCGGTTTCTCCAAGGAGACCTTCTTCTAACAGGGCTGCATATCTTCAGCATTATACGAACGATCCAATCTCCTGTCAGTGCGGTAAACACGAAAAGACCGTCGCACTGGGACGGTGGGAATTCCACCAATGACATTAGACACGTCGGCATATAGACTTACACGGATGACGCAGACTGTACCTCAACAATGAAGCCCGATCTAACGACTTCTGAACTGCTCTTGAAGCAAGCCAGTCGCCCCGCTGGTGATACCGTAATTGGGACAGTTTTGCACAATGCAGCCTACTCAGCACTACAGTCGCCGTACGATGGGGTCAGACAACTTGCAGACAGACTCGGCGGGCAGGAGAATCTTCTGCCTAAACTGGACGTAATAGCTCCGCCAGTCAAGGAAGAATTCGGATCGTCGCACTGGCATGCCCAACAGATAGGCGGCGCAATCGGAACTGCGGCGCCTTTCCTTGTATCGCTGGGAGCAGTGAAGTTATGCGGTAAAGGCGCTAGCGCTCTGTTACAGGGTCGTTTCGAACAGCAATTGTCTGCCTCTGCCCTGAAAAGCGCAACGCCGGTATTCGAAGCAACAGCGGCAGGTTTCCTGACAGATGGTATTTTTAAACCGGTGAGGGAAGATAAAGACTTCTGGGAACAAAGACGAACGAATGCCATCACAGGCGGCACCACCTTCGGTTTGCTCACGGCCTCGTCGCTCGGACTTAGACAACTCGATGTGCGCAGAATGAGTGCAGCACCATGGCGAGCGCATACATTCGGACAAGATCTCAAACGGCACATGCTATCGGGAGCCTTTGCCGGCGCGGTCAACAGTCAGATGCACTCCATGCTATCGGGCGAAGGACCGGCATCTTTAGAGAAGACGCTGGAAGGCGCCTACACATTTGCGGTACTTAGCGGCACCCTCAGAAGCACCGCCGAAGTTGCGAACAGACATAACGGAAGCCGTTCTCTTGGCGACATCGTGTCCAACAATAAATCGTTGCAAGCAGAAATAAGCAAAAGTCCGGAAGCTATGGCTGCCATGTCAAAATATGGATATCTTCGAGCAAAAATCGTGCCCTCAGCTGCGGAGATCGGGCGAATTGGACCAGAGCAGAGCATTGGTTCTGCTCATTCAACAGATGCGGAAGGTCGTCCAATGAAAAATGCTTCTGAGCTCCTACGCTCAATTACTGACCCTGAGGCAAGAGAAGTACACGATATTGACACTTACGCCGAAGCTCTTGCAAAAGTCGATCGTCCTGCCGTCGGCGTATTAGCCTTTGGTGGTGATTCTATTGTATTGGAGCTCGCAGGAAACCTAGTGCTGAAAGTGACATCGCGCCAGTTAACGGCTGAAATGGGTACACGCCCGTTCGACCTTCCTATAACGGAACGTGGCACCGTATCAGTGGGCGGAAAAACGGTTACCTACTTTGTACAACCGAAGGTTGAAGTTGCAGGTGTCGGGCATCTGCATGCCTTAAATCAAATCCTTAACGCGGAGAACTACATCCTTACAGATCCGGGCAAATCGCAAGCTGGATTCTACGGTGCGGATCGCGCTCTGAAGTTGCTCGACCCCTTCGCCACCGAGAAAGCCAGGTTCAAGTTGCCCAAATTTGATTGAGGTCCCCGAGTCTAAATGCTACTTGGCGGGTAACCGCGACCGACGCAGTAAATCATTCAGCAGCTTCAGATTGTTATTCGGTCCACCATATGGCGTGATGACGGAAGTTCGTACTTTCGATTTACTCCACGCCGCCAGTCCTCCAACCGTTTGCAAAACAGCCGGAGAGAAAGTCCAGCCGAGCCCTGGCGAACCACCTGGCGTGCTCCCTGGCACGGTACCAAACATCACAGGGTTCTCCTGTGCGTAGAAATCATGCCCGGCGAACGTAGTGGCAAGTTGAACGTTCATTCCCTTGAGCTTGGTGTCGGTTGCCATTGTGTTCCACGGATTTTCTTTGTGTTTGTAGTTGCCTACAGTGGCAACTATCACCCCATCAGGGCGAGCGCCTCTCAAAATCGACTGATTATTCGTGATATTGTCGTAGGTCTGCTTGCCACTGCAGGAGAAATCGTCCAGGTAAACCAGCGTCTTCCCTTTAACAACGGCTTTGCCCGAGCGGATATCATCTAACGATACAAAGTTCTTTTGAGTCAAACCGTTTGCTTTACCGAACATGTGTTGCATCATATAGCTGCTGCCGTCGGCATCAAATCCGGTGACAACAACAACGTCATCCATGGTTTTACCGGGTGGAAGTTGTTTTTCTATCTCTGCCCTCAAGGTCCTCATCTCAGTCATCAAACGCGGATATGAGTAATACTCCGCGCCTTGCAAGAGCATGAATGCAGCAGCGGCTTGCTCTGTCCCATTGAATCCATCAAGAACACCCTGAATAGCGTCAATATCAATCAACGGCTCAATGAGATTGTTGTAGATACTCTTGATCTTATCGTCGACCGATTGTTTCGCTCTATCATTCTTATTGGCGAGCTCGCTTTCGGCGGAGAAAACTCTCGCATTGGGATTAAGGGCCTTAGCCGCATTCTCCACATCGATGTCATTGCCGCCTTGCAGTACTCTTCGCACAGCTTCCTGATCGGACAATCCTACTTCTTTCGCTTGAAGCGCTCTTGCCTCGGCCACCAGATCCGTCACTTTGGCTTTCATCAGCCTGTTGCCGACAAACTGTGATGCACCAAAATCATATATATTGAGCCCCTTATCAAATCCTCCGAGATTCGCGACAGCCAGGTTTGAAGCTTTGGCTAGCGCTGTCTTTTGCTCGGCGTTGAAACTCGATGGATCGTCCAGAACCAAACCGTCTGCCGGTGTTCCTGTTTTGAGGGCATCAAGCGTAGTGGCATCAAGCGTTTTGATGACAATTTTCATATTGGGATGATTCTTGCGCAACAGGTATGCCAGGGCATTGCCCGGCGACAAGCCATCCGGAACGTATATCGTGAGCGGCCTATCGCCGCTGAGGACACCGTCCTGCGACAACTGTTTTTCAAGCGCTTGCAGCTTGGTGTCCAACGAGCGACTGTTCATATTGCTGCCCATCTGCTCCATCAACTCAGCGGCCAGTGCGCGATCCGCGGGATTGATGAAATCGGGGAAAATTCCGTTGAAGTTGCTCTGGTCAATTGGCGGATCGCTGAATTTCTCATGAATTCTCAACACAAGCTCATCGAGTCGGTCCTGATCAAACTGAAAATGTCGATTTCGTTTGATCTGTTCCAGTTCGCCAAGTTCGCGTCTGTACTCGGCATTTGTTCGCGCGAGTTTCAGGTCATATGGAATATCCGGATCAGTAAGCTTTCGTTCAATAGCATCAAGCAAGATATTGGCCTGGTCGGGCGTTAGAGTATCTTCGGACAAAGTCTTTAGCGCGTCGGCCATGTCCGGCGGGAGATCCTTCTTAGCGTACTCCTTGTTGATTTTCGCCTGAATTTCATCAACGCGGGTGCCGTCAATCCCGTCAATCTCCTTGATCGTTGTTAGATGCTGAGGCCACATCGCGAGATCGCCACCGGTGGCAGTGCCATCGCGTAGCAGAGTTTCGCCGGACTTAGAACCTGTCCTTTCTGGCTTTATCATATCGCCCGAGTCGTTTTTACGCGTAGACGCTTCTCGAACCACGCGACTTTGCCAGCTGTCCGGCTTCGCGGCTAACGGGACCACTGAGGGCCTCTCGCCACCACCATCGGGTCCCGACGGGCGCGCAAGCAGCGAAGCACGTTCGATGAAGTTGATGACCGGGAAGCCGATATTTCTCAGCGAATAGTCATCAAGTTTGAGCTTGACGACAAGGGCTTTCAAACGGTCGTAACCTGTGCCATCGCGATCACCGGCTGAGAACTCTCGAAGGATCGCAGCAATTTCGGTCGCGGTACCTTCGAGCTTAGCAGCTACTTTCGGACCGGCTTCTCGCTCGACGAACTCAATGCGACGAAGCAGATCCTTACGGAATTCAGAGTTGTTATCGCCACCACGAGTGATGCTTTCTTTGAGGGCCATTGCCAGAGCGACAGCCCGCATTGGTGATTTCTCAACAAACTCGAGGAACTTGGTCTCATCCTTAGCTAACATGGCTTCGCCCATATGCACGGCAAAGTCTTCTCGATCGTCAGTTCTGGCACGTTTGCCAGTGACGAACTCATCGCCGTCAAACTTGGCGGCAACTCTAAACATCAGGCCGTCATGCTCCTGAGTATTGTCCAGAGCATGAGCCCATTCGTGCGGCAGGATCTCGGCAAGATTGTCGCGGTTCATCTTGAACAGCTCCATCCCGCGTCCGGATACGCGACCATTCTCGCCAGCGCCCAAACCTTCCGGATCGTAGCGATCAAATGAGTAGGGATCGTCGTCGCCACGCATCACTATTTTCTCAAGTAGCAACGGTTCCGGCAGATCATCCAGAGCCAACATTACTTCTTCCGGCAAGACACGATTGCGCAAAGGGTGTTTCTCCAATGCTTCGCGCGCAAGGTCCGCCGACAACTCGCCGAATGGTCTATTCTCCGCCACGGACTTCCTGAGCAGCCTCAGCTGATCTAGTTCTTTTGCGTACGATTCAAGTACGGTAACCGACTTGCCAGCGTGTTCATAGACCCGCACAGCAACGTCCATTTCAACATTGAGTCCGTCGGCATTGCGGACCGTTAGCTTCTCCGTTCCGGGACGAACAGCAAGTTTTTCAACTGCCGGAGCGCGACGAATCTGCTCCGATACAAGAGCGCGGGTCACCACGTCAGGCTCACCGAAGCGGTATTGCGGCTCGATCTGCTGACGATTCCACATCGCCAATTCGCCGGCGTCTGCAGCCCCTTTCTTCGACTTCGCGGCAATGTCTTCGAAAGTCAGAGCACGAGGGAACTGTCGATTCTCAACAAGCCATCTGGTCCGGCCCATCATGCCGTTGACTTCCTCTGCCGTAAGTCCCGTCTGCAGCAGCAGCGCCCGACCATCGGGTCCGTCATGCGTCGCCAGAAATTTCTCGAGTTTGGCCAGCACCGGCGCCGATATTGGCCGCTCGGAGAAGTCTCTATGAAGAATACCCATGGATCCCTGGATTTGAGGCATTGACAGCCATGAAGGCGTGGTATCCGGAGGGAAACCATAATCCAGATCAATATTGCGAACTATCCACTGATCACCAGTTCTGGTCATAGTGAAATTACCGGCGTGATCGTCGGAATCTCCGTACACCATGCGTTCTACAAAAGCTTCCTCGATAGCACTACGCAAGGCCGGAGTTTCAGCCACCAGTTGCGATACCGCTCTATCGGAGGTACTTCCGAGCAGCTTAGACGCAGCAGCGCGAATCGCATAGTCGAACTTCTCGCCGGCGTCCTCTTGAATCCAGCCTCGACGAGAGACCTCGCCTTTCAACAAAGTCATACCGTCACGAACGGCAGTTACGGGGAATGGATGCGTAAACTCAATTAGTTGCCCCAGCTGATAGGCGGCTATTTCTCGTCGCAACCGACTGAGTGAATTCTTTGCGCCACGTTCGTTGCGGTCAGCATTATGCAAATAAACGAGCAGGTCTCGTCCATCATCAAGACGAACGGAACCACGGTATTTGTCATGACCGGAGTTGCCTTCGCTCCAAGCTGTCTCAACCTTCAGTTTATTCTGAGCGTAGACCTTCTGGCGTCCATCAAGTTGATCCGCAGGGAAAAGGTGGAACGGACCGTCCGGTCTTTCCAACGCTACCGCCTCCGGGGCAGGTCGCGCAACATCCGTCGGCTTCACTGGCGCTGGTGCATCAACAACCGGTGAGTTGTCGCCCAGGCGAAGTCCATACTTGTTGGCTTTGCTGGCACTGCCAAGTTGTACGTTTGCGTTCGGTGGAAGCTTGGTCCATCTGTCAGGAACAAGGCGAACACCGTTAACAAAGGTTCCGTGACGCGAGATATCGCGAATGTGCACGGTACCATCGGCAGCGCGCTGTATGAGCGCATGGTCGCCGGATATCGAATCATAATGAACGTCGCCAACACCGGATTTACCGCTGAGGGGGAACTTGTCTTTGTGTTTTCGACCGATCGCAATAGGCGGTCCACCAGCAATCAAATTGACAGCGGTGGTGCCTTCAACCAATACAGGTTGCAACCCTGTTCGCTCCATTGGCGCAATTCGAATTTTCGGCGCACCACCTTCCCTGACGGCCGACTCTGAGCCTCTCTTAGGCGCATGCACCCAAAGCGAGTTCGGTTCGACATACGTTAGGTCCGGTCGCCACCATAGCTTTCCAGCGACAGTGGGATTAGTCGGGTCATCCATATAGATGTGAGGTAAGCCGGCGACGCGATAGAACGAACCTGATTCTCCCGGAATTAAAACCGGAATCAACTCGGCACGATTCCCGCTAACCATCTCAGCGCGTTTACCGATCATGCTGCCACGAGCGATCACGGCACTGCCATCATTGCCGGTTGCAACTACTTGCGCATACTCGCTGCCGTTGTACTGCAACTCCATGCCGACAATATAGGGTCTACCGTCGTATCGCAGGCGGCGATACATGTAGTCATTTTCCAATCTTGCCGGGTCAACTAAGTCATGATCCTGAACGACCAGGCGATCCAAGTTGGATTCCGGGACTAGTCGCCGATTCTCAACCAAAGTGACAGTCCTTCTGCCGGCCTCGTCCACAACTCTGTAGACCCTGCCTTCAGCGTCGCTCATCAAACCGTCTATTGCAGAACCACGCATGTGAATTTGCTGCAATTCGATGCCGGAGGCTTCGGAGTCACTCAGTACCCGCTGTTTTGGCGCCATGTTCAATTCGACTATGCGTCGTTGACTGGCTTCATCGAAGCCCATTGCCACCACAGGTTGCCTTTCGGCCACTAGCTTGATGATTTCGCCGGTTTGGTACTTGCCGGCGTCACCGAGGGATGGCCACATGGCAAAATCACCGCTTGCTCGCGGAGCACTTTCCACTCCCTCCCACCAGAATTTACCATTGCGAACAACAGGCGTGACTGCACCGTCGGCAGTGGAGCCCTTCTTCGGTAGGCTCGTTGGTGCCTCGGTCATTTCAGCACGACGGCCCCAATCTTCCCGGACTCGCGAATGTGCATACCAGGCTTCTCTTTCGTGTTGAAGTCCAAGGTAATAGTTGCGGTCCTTTGTGTCCGGCTTATTCTTCCATTGAGCCGTTGAATCAAGCAATAACTTAGCACGCTCGTGTTCACCGGGGGGAAGCGGCTCCGGTCGTTTGGCCAGGACCTGGTTGGCAAAATCGGGATCGAGGTTGAAACCAGTGGCTTCGTTGTATCGTTTTTGCAGTCGGGTCATTTGCTCGGTCGTCAGGGCCCGGCCCGGCTCCGGTCGGATCTCGGTTTGAGTCAAGTGACGAATAACAAGAAGGTCTTGCTCAAAGTGCGTATTCTCGTGATTCATAAACAGCGCGAGCAACTCGCCCTGCTTATTGCCCAGAACGTTGACGTCGAACAAGGTCATGTGGCCGGTACCAAACGTATAGTACGCGGAGCCGCCGCTTTCACCGTATGCGTTTGCCAGCACCACTTTCGGTGCAACCTCTCGATTACGCCTGCCGGCGCTGTCTAACAGTCCTTGCAATCCGCGAGCACGAGAGGCGATATTGCCCTTATATCTGTCAACTAACTGCGGGCCGACCTGGTTGTAAACCTTAACCAAGTTCTGCCAGGCGAGCGCCAGCGGCGTAGTGCCGTTTGCCACTCTCGCTTCAGCTATAGCTTTATTGACATCGCGAAGCTCACGGGCTCGTGCGCGCAAAAGCTTGTTATAGTCGCCTTCGGCTTTAAGGTAATTATCAACTTGGGCTCGCTGAGATTCGTAGCTTACTTGCCACCCTCTAATGTGTTCTGCCGCACGACGATCAAAAGCATCGATCATCAGATCGCGACTATAGGTGCGGAAGTAAGGAGACGGGGAGAAATCGCCCGGAGGCAATTCATAGCCCGCTATCGGAGCTTCGCCGTGGCCCCACATGGCAAGATTGCCACCGGTGCGGTCACCGTCGGCTATCCCCCCCCGTAACGAATCTGACTGCCCCGGACGGAAAGCATCCAGCGCCGCAGCCAGTTGGCCGAAGTCCTCGCCGCGATCAAGCAAAGCGTCGATTCTCGAAGTTGCTCGCTCCTGCGGTGTTAGCTTCAAGATCTGCTCGGCAAGCTCAAGGCGAGTCGGATCGATAGCACCGTCGCGGTCGATCACCAGCAGCCTTCGCAGAGCCTCCTCGCGCAGCGGTGTCAACTCGGACAAACGTGAAACCGTTTCGGCATGACGCACACGAAGCGAAACGGCCTCGGACGGCATACTCGAACGACTGAGCAAGTAACGATCAAGTCCCGTCGATATGCGAACCGACTCCGGAATCTGGAGAATTCTACCAGCCAGCAATGAGGGCTGATCGCCATCGCCCGCAATGCGAGCAGCGAGTTCAGGGCGTCCCCACATGGCTAGTTCGCCGCTACCCGTTCTACCAGCGGAGGGAGCATCGTAAGTCTGTGTCGTCGGAAAGCGTCCGCCCTCAATCAACCACTTGGTGCGCGCAAACATAGCGTCAATTTGAGCAGATGAAAGCCCGGTCTTCGCCAATTCGGCACGACCATCGACGTTATCGAACTGCTCGCGAAACGCGCTTAGTTTGCCCAGAATCGGTGCTGGAATAGGCTGCTCCGCAAAATCCTTATGCAGCCTGCCACAAATACCCTTCATCGAATCGGTGCCCCAAACCGGCACTACGTCGGGGCCGAAGGCATAGTCCAAATCGATATTGCGAACGCGATGCGACCCGTCATCCATATGGATGGTGAAGTTACCGGCATGATCGTCAAAGTCGCCATATACGATGCGCTCTACGAACGCTTCTTCTATGTACCGCTTCAGCTGCGGAGTCTCCTGGACTAAGCGACTAACTTCCGCAGTTCCGGCGCGTCCGTATTTCTTGCCTGCAAGCATATACAAGCCTTGCTGCAATTGTTCACCGGCATCCTCCTGGATCCAGCCCTTAGTCGCCGCTCCACGCGCGACAAAACCTTCGCGAGGCGCAGTAATGGGGAAAGGGTTCTCAAAGCCGATCAATCGACTGAGTTGATAGGCCGCCAGCTCATTCTTCAGGCGCGTAATCGAGCGTTGTTTACCGCCGTGCTCACTGTTGTGAACATAGACATTCAGTGAGCGCCCGTCGGCAAGTCTTATGTCACCCATATACTTGTCGTGGCCGGAGTTACCGTCGGTTCGCGGGCATCTGATTGTCAAATCGCTTTCGTTGTAGCGACGTTGACGACGATCCAACTGCTCAACCGGGAACAGTTTGAACGGTTCGCGCGGACGTTCCACTACGGGACGATCGCTCACCGGCACGCGGAATCCGAGTGCTTCTCGGTCATTCCTACCGAATCTCACCTCAGCGCCTTCGGGAACGGAAACCCATTTGTTCGCTTCGATCTTGCGACCATTTACGAACGTTCCGTAGCTGGACCCCGCGTCTCGAACAAACAGTGTTCCTGCACTGTTGCGTGCCAGCACTGCATGGTTGCGAGAAACGGCTCCGAAGCCGGCAGCGGTTCTGTCCAGAGGGAAGCCTTTATGGCTCTTGCCCACAAGTACCTGTTCGCCTCCAACTGGAATTGCAAGAGCACGATCGCCAACCAGAACTTCGTCAGCGGCAAGCCTTGCCGGTGGTGCCGGCGCGGTCGCCTCACGGGGCGCGGCAATAGCGTCGGAAACAGTGACGCGCTTGTAGATCACAAGATTGTCAGTGCCGCCGGGCCAATTCGGCAGCGGCACCATTCTAGCGGCACGCCAGTTGTCCGCCAAATCGCGTTGAAATGCGGCATCACCGCTGATGGAAGGTCTATCATCACCAACGAAGACGAGAGTGTCACCCTTGTAATTCTTGAGCGTGTTGCCCGCCATAGGATCGTTAGCCGGAGGACAAACGATCATCAAAGCCCTGTCGCCGTGATTCGCGGCGGAGGTTTCATCGCCTACTTGCACTCTGGTGAACCCGCGTTTCCCTGGCGAAACGATATCGTAGGCAATCGTATCGACGCCTCTTGCCTGCAAGATTGCAGCCCAATATCCGTTCCCTGCGCCTACTTCAACGATTGGCATCTTCAATTCGGCAATAGCGCCCAATGCAATATCATTCGGTATTCCAGCCGAGTAGCGTTCGCTGAACGCTCGTCGGGCGCCAGGCGCTGATTGATTCGCTTCAAAATCCTGCAAATAAGGATTTTCTCCGGCCTGAACCCTCAAGAGAGTGCGAGCATGGACAATAGTCGGGTCCTCTGCGGCTGCACCGGGTCGAGGCTGCCTGTCGCCGGCACCGGAGTAAGCGTCGTCCTGCCCGCCTTTGCCCAGTCCCCACATCGCCATGTCACCACTTCCGGCACCACGCGGTGTGCTGCGAATTATCGACGAGAGACCGTAGGCTTCTTGTTCGCTGATGCTGCCATAGTAGCGATCCATTTCGAAACGATAACGCTGATTTTCATCGCGCAGGCGACCACGAAGGAAACCATGAAGGATGTTGGCAGCTCGTTGATCGTCAAAGGTCTTAGCAAGACCGGTACTATCGTGCTCAGCGCTGAGCCACTCATGAATGAGATGCGCAATTCCTGGCGGCAGCGTGCTGAGGTCTTGCATACCGTCAAAACCAAGGACACGATGAGACAAAGCATTACCTGCCGGCATAGTCGGAGTGTTTGCCGGACGAAGCATATCGCGAAGTAATTCGTTGGAGCTCTCTCCAAATTCAAGAGAACGCAGTTTCGATTGCAGCACGTCCGCATTCTGTCGTGCAGTCTGAGCATTATGGAAGGGCGAATCCGTAAGATCCGTGATGAAATCCATCGCTCTGGTCTTCTGAAGTTCAGTCAGAGGCGGAAGGCCTCTACTGATCTCATTGACGCGAGTGAACCAGCTTCTCATCAAGTGGGCACCGCTCATGCCCTGATAGTGAGCAGCTACGTTCTGGAATGTGGCCGGCAGGTCTTGCGCCTGCACTTGCTCGATGGCAAGACGAACAACCATCATATCCTGATCGGAGTGCACAACTTCATGATGAACAAGGTTGGCAACATCTGCCGGAATGTTGGCAAGCAAATACTTGCTTAGAAGACGAACTTTTCCTGTCCCGGGAGTGTAATCACCACCTGCACCTTTGAGGTCAGCGCGTCCTTCGATGCGAATGCGAGGCATCGGCGTGTCGGGGTGAGTCGAATTGTACTCGGTAATGACTTCGTTGATCGCAAGTTCAAGTTGCCTGCATCTTGTCTCGCCGGAGTCTTTATCCGCTCTTGTTTGCTCAGCGTGTATGCGAGACTTTTTCTCCCAGTCTCTGTGCAAATCATTGATGGAGCCGTCCTTCGTTCTGAAACGATGATTGGCCTCATGAGAGGCATCGATTCTTGCGTCTAGAATTTCATCGGTCGAGAGGCCGTTCTTGCGTGCTTCCTCAATTGCCTTAGTCAGCTTGAAATGCGCACGATGAACCTCTTCGGCAGACAACATCTGATCGCGCGCCGGAGCGGACCAACGCTCTACCAGCGCTTCCACGGCATCGTTGAATCGCAGCGCCAACGCCTCGTTAAAATGCGGAGCCCGGTTGAGCATGAGTTGTCTGTGCTCTTCGGTCCACACTCGCTCTCGCGGCGGCGTCAAATTGTTATCTGCCGGTTGCTCCGCAATGATTTGACGGAACCGCGCCGCTCTGCTATCCGGCGCCAACTTATCTTTCGGCGTCACAGCCCGTATTTGTTGCAACCACTCGCCGTTAATGACGTGCCCCGTCGCCGCGAGATAGGGCGTCACAGGGATGATGACACCGCTAGCTAAAATGTCTCTGACAACAGCGACATCAGCCATGGCAGCAGAAGTCAAACGGGCAACCTCGGCACCGATGGTGGCATGATCGTCAGCCAACATTGTTCTGGGAACGACAATATCACCCTGTCCAAATGCGTAGTATGCATCTTGAACATCTGCCACTATTACTCGCAAAGGTGGATGACCGTGCTCGCCTACAATAAAGTCGTTCACAGTCTGTTCAAGTTGAAGCCTGCGCGTTTCCACTGCGTGCTCATAGCGCGCGGCCGTATCAGCCACGACTTTAGCAGCCGACTGTGCCTCCGCATAAAGGGTGTGGAGGTTGAAGTCCTTGTCTTTATATGCAATTTTGTTGAATGAATGGTTCGGATCGAGCATTGCTGCTTCTATCATCGCACCATCGATATTGTTATAGAAGAGCGTCCGGCGTTCTGCTTCTAAGCGAACAGTAGTTTCCTTCAAGCGTACAAGGTGCGCACTGGTTTCAGTCAGAACCGCCTGGTCGCCATCGGCTTGCCAACGGTCGCGCAATCCACGCACTTGTGACTCTACAGCGTCATATGCGGGACGTCCCATTACCTCAATGGATTGTTTGCGATCCCACATGCCAAAATCGCCGGCAGCTTTCTCCGCAGCGGCGCGGACCGGTATCTCCGGCGGTACCACGTAACCAGCTTCGCGAATGGCACCGGCAAGAGCAGGCGCCAGGTCGCTAAGGCGAACAACACCGGACTCAACAAACATACCCATCATCGCGACGGTTAGTTCGTCCGTCGGTATCCGTGTACCGAGGTCCAGTGCCATACGACGCAGTTTTGCAGCGGCTTCCTGGCGCTGTTGCGGTGTGTCGGCATTGCGCCAGAGTTCCAAGGCACGAGCCGTGTTCGCGGCGCGAGCCTGAAACGCCAGATTATCTCGTACATTTGATACCAAGTTGCTTTCCGCTTGCCCGCGCTTAAGCAGCAAGCTCAACAAGCGCGCTTGTTCAGTGGCGTGTGCGGACCGCTCCTCGCGCGAAAGTACATGATAGCTAACCGCATCACCTCTCATCGAGAACACGTCCTCGGCCAGACTGCTTGTTAGATGGCGCAGTTTCGGTTCGTCGAATACGGCACGTTGTTGCCGAGCAGCAGCCTGCCTATATTGATCCGCTTGCCTGTCCACGAACGATTGCACCGCAGGATGAGAATCAAGTGCACTTTGAGCAGGCCGGGTCCACTGATGAACCATCGAAAGGTTGAAAAGTTCAAGCGCCAGCTCGGTCCCCACATCGCGAAGTGGCATGTTGCGGAACGCGGACGTCTCGGGTCGATCGGCCGCCCATTTCATTACGGCATCGGCGGTCAGTTCGCGAGGCACACCATTGTCTCTCACATAATTGCGCACAAGATCGGCCATCGCTCTTCTGTGCTCGGGATCCACCAGTGTGCGCGCTCCCACCACCGGCTCGTCGGCACCGGGGACTAATCGGCGCGAGAAACCAGTTTCAATGCCGCTGGCAACATTCTCTGCGACCCTCATTCCATAAGCCACAGGATCAGCATCGTGCAATGCAGCTCGACCCAGCATTCTGGATCGGTGAGCCATTTCGTGATAGAGCGCCGATGTCATCGCCGGATCATTCACACTTAAGTAGAAGCGATCATCAACAAGGCTGTATGCACTACGATCGCCGAATCCGAGTTCTATTTGATCTCTGCGGATCAGATAGTCAGTGATATTGCCATTGGCATCACGATTAACCAGACCCAACTTGCGCGCGAATTCTTGCGCTTGCTGTTCCAGAATTGCCAGCATTCGGTCTCGCACGGGAGCAGCATCTTCCAGGTTTGTGTAGCGAGTGTCGAGTTCAGCAGCCAAACGCTGTAATTCAAGATCGCGCGGATGCAGCGCCAGGTCGCCACGAACCTGATTGATGCGTTCAATTGTTTCAGCATCGGGTCGGCGGCCCCACATTGCAAAGTCGTTCCGTGGTGCCAATGCCTGGTCTGCGCCCTGCGCACCTTTGTCACGAGGACGAGCTATGCCCTCCACCGCTACCGCATCGGCAGCAGAACGCTTCCACATTGCCATATCGCCAGCCTGCGATTTGGATGCCTCCGCTTCGGCCCTGGCCAGAACTTCTTGCACGGTCATGCAATAAGGGAACCTTCCATTCTCGGCCAACCATTTTGCTCTGCCGAGCATGCCGTTGACTTCGGCGCCGGTCAGCCCCAAGTTCATCAAGGTCCTGCGCCCGACCATATTGTCGTGTTTCTCTACAAAGCGACGAACTTTCGCCAGAAACTCAGGGTTGATTGGTTGTTCGGAGAAATCAACATTGAGGACCCGATTCACGCCCTGCATTCCGTGCGTCAGCCAGGATGGTTCAGTATCGGGAGGGAAACCGTAATCCAAATCAATATTCTGAACGCGCAACGAGGTGCCTTCGCCATGCATGATGAAGTTTGCAGCGTGATTATCACTGTCTCCATAGATTAAGCGTTCGAGGAAAGCTTGCTCAACCTGGCGCTTGACGATCGGCTCTTCCTGAAGCAGCCGCGAGACTGAGTCGCTGGAGGCATCACCGCCATGACGCTCGGCCGCTAGTTCTCGAATAGACTGGTCAAACTGTCTGCCGCTGGCTTCCTGCACTGAGCCGTATTTAGCTTCACCGTCGTGCATGAATTCGCGAGTGCTGGTGACGGGGAATCCATTATCAAACTCAAGCAGTGAATTTAGCTTGTAAGCAGCAGCTTCCTTGCGGAATCGCGCAGTTTCCGCGGCATCACTGAAGTTACGCACTATTACTTCATGCACCTGGTCGCCAACTCGAACCTCTCCGCGATAAGCTTCATGTCCGGAGTTTCCGGCGGAGAACCGGTAGACATCACCGAAAATTTCACCAGTTGCAAGATCGCGTTGCGCCGGATCCCAATCCATCATCGCGCGTTTAGCGGCGCTGGTACGAGCCTGCCCTTCCGTGAATCTGTTATTCGGATGCAGACCGCCTTCCAGTTTGGGACCGGCAGCGATCAAGACTTCATAAACATCTTCCAGACGGACTCTTTCGCCCGGCTTCAGGCGAACCGGTTTGCCATCCGCTTCTGTTCGATACCAGGTTCCATTTGTGGAGCCCGCGTCTTCCACGATGAAGCCGAGTACGTCGCGCGTTACTTTCGTGTGTCGTCTCGATACGGTGCCATGAGTTACACCATCTACTTCTCTACCAACGACGTACTCGCCATTGAGCGGCAAATCGAGCGGAAGGCTGACGCCATCGCTTATTCGCAATACTGCAGGAACCGGTTCATGAATCGCAGGCATCGCACTAAGGTCGACTTTCACTCCTGGCTCAGTCTTAGCCTGAGAATCAGTCGCCCTCAGTATGACCTCAGTACCGCGACGATTCTGGGGATAGCCCAGAAACTCAACGTGACTGCATTCAGCATCGCGGCGCGATATGCCACCAAGCATAATCACATCATCCGGACCGACCTGCTCTCTGCCGTGCAGCTGTCTAAACTCGGCCTCTCCTGCTTTGCGCACGAACGTGCCAAGCGTGGAGCCGTTGTCTTCGATAAAGTAATTTCCATGGTTGTCGCGTGTTACCAGGGCATGATTACGAGAGACATTGCGATTGTGAGTTGTCGACCGCGGATCTCCCAACTCGGGCTGAAACGAGCGTCCCAAGCCGTAGAATTCGCCAGGCTCAACAATTGCCTCTGTCGGTGGCAATATACGGGGTTCAAGCGTAGGAACCACTACATCGGGAACAATTCTAAGCTCGGTACCTTTGCGGTTGTCGCTTAACCTCCAGCCCGGTTGACTCGGGCGAGACAAATTACGATCGCCGGTGCCACCAAGCATAACGACATCGTTCGGTCCAACCAGTTCTCTGCCGGTTATTTGCGTGAAGGCTCGGTCACCTTCTCGCCTGATGAACGTACCGTTACTGGAACCGGTGTCGACAATGAAGTAGTTGCCGGCTTCGTCACGTGAGAGCATTGCGTGTCTTCGAGACACGTTAGAGTTGCCTTCCGGTCTGTCGTAGACATCCAGAAAGGGCTGATGATCGCGCCCGAGGCCAACGGCAGCGCCGCGAGGCAAACGCAGGTCCGATCCGGCAAGCGCCAACTTTGTCGAGGCAGGATCAACCGCATATTCAACTCGCGACCACATTGCGAAATCGCCCGGTCGTTGAGCCGATAAGTCACTGCTGCTACTTGAATCCGAAGGTTTCGTCGGCAGGTGCGAGAAGTCTTCACCCGGGCGAGCAGCCTTGTACAACCGAATAGCTTCGGCCACAGCGGTACAGACGGGGAACTTACCACCGTCGACAAACCACCGGGTGCGCGCGATCATATTATCGACTTCGGTCTCGGTCAAACCAAGCTTTGTAAGCCTGGCGCGGCCTTCCACCGAATCATGTTTTTCGAGAAAGTTGCGCAACTTACCGAGTAGTTCCGCGGAAACAGTCCGTTGAGAGAAATCCAGAAAGAGTTCTCGATTGACGCCCTTCATAAAGTCGGAGTGCCACGCGGGTACTCTGTTCACTCCGAACGCAAAATCCAAATCGATGCTCTGAATCTTGAAATCGGCGCCTTCGCCTTTCGCCACAAAGTTGCCGGAGTGGTTATCGGAATCACCTATGATCAATCGTTCGACGAATGCCTGCTCAACCTGCCTGCGAAGGACAGGATCACCTTGTACCATTTTTGCTACCGAGGCACTGCTCCCATCACCGCCGCGATCAGTGGAGAGATTGCGCAACGCCTGGTCGAGCTGCAGCCCTGAACCCTCTTGAACCGAGCCGAAGAGTTTCTGCCCGTTGTGTTCAAATTCGCGTCGAGAGGTAGCGGGAAATCCGTTGTCGAATTCAAATATTTGATTCAAATGGTAGACTGCGACTTCTTTACGCGTACGGGTGCTTGCCTTGGCACTGCCAGTCGGCCGCAAGATCACCTCCACCGCGCGCCCACCCTCTGTCAGAAAGCCGGTATACATCGTGAGACCGGAATTGCCACCTTTGAGCCTGCCTACCCGTTGAAGTGTTCCAAAAGCGAGATCGCGTTGAGCTGCATCTCCTAATTCCACACGCCGAGGGATGCCGTCAACCTTAACAAAGAGCTCTTCGCGAGGATAGAACCCACCTTCCAGACCGACCGTCTCTCCCATGCGAACAGAGACAACATCGTTCAGATAGACCTTTTCGTCACCAACCAGTTTCCGAGGTTCGGCCCCTGGCCGCTCCACGACACGAACCCCGTTCGTCGATGCCAAATCCTGCAGGAAAACGCCCTTTTCATCTCGCCCAAGGCGAGCATGTCTGCGCGACATCACCTCGTCAGTTATGTTCTCTTTGCCACGGCCAATGATCACCTCAGCGCCGACCGCCAGGTCGGGCTTGAAGTAGCGCCCGTCACCTATGGTGACGACGGGCTCGTTCACCTGAAACATTGGAATTTCCGGCATGCGTGGAGGAGCAAGTGCATCCAGACGCGCCTCAAGGGCAATGCTACGTTGAGAGGCAACAGCCTCGGGAGGCGGCGCTTGGCCGGCATCGACCGGCGGAGGCGCATCTCCGATCACCAACTCCGTTCCTTTTCTGTACTCCGGATAGTGCAAATAGTCGGCCATGGCGACATCGGCATTAACGCGAGCTATTCCGCCCAACATCACAATGTCGCCGGGCACCACCTGCTCTCTACCAATCAACTGTTGGAAATCAGCTTCTCCTTGTCGGCGCACGAATGTGCCCATCATTGAGCCTTGATCTTCGAGATAGTAGACGCCGGAAGCATCCCGATTCAATGACGCATGATCACGCGACACATTCCCGTTATAGGTCGGTGAGGCGGGATCACCAAGCGCAGACTGGTGATCGATTCCTATGAACTGGAACTCGCCTGCTTGCAAGTCTCCAATCAACGGCTGCTCTAACGCGGGCTCTAGCGGTCTTACCAAAGCCGGAAGTTCTTCCCTGGTAATTTCCAACCGAGTTCCCTGCCGATTAGCCGGATCGGCAAACTCCCGTTGACTATGCGGAACCAAATTCTCCGCTGCCAGCCCGCCAAGCATAACTTCGTCGAAATGAGTAATACGCTCCACTGCGGTTATTCGCCGAAATTCAACCTCCCCGGCACGACGAATATAGGTACCGTGAGTCGAGCCCGTGTCCTGAATGAAGTATGTCCCGTCAGCATTCCTGAGCAAGGCAGCATGATTACGCGAGACATTGGGGTTCGGATTTTGTTGAAACGCAGCCCTCTGGTGAATGCGACCGACAGAACGCATATGTCCGGGCTGCACGACAATCGCTTCACCACCGATGGCCCCTCCGGTGACGACATACTCGGGAACGCGAGCTATTGGCTGCCACATCGCCAGGTCGCCATTGCCCGTGTGAACAGAACGAGCGATGCCATCTTGCGTTCGAACGGCTTCGACCGTAAGGCGCAAAGCATCACCTGTAGTGCGCGGGAGCACAGATTCAGTACGATGAGTTACTTCCTGCGCTTCAATTTCGTGCAAGCGATTAAAGTAGGTGTCTAACTCCGACTGTTGTTTTGCCGACATCTCAACACGCCGATCGCGCAGAAGCCCTTCTAAAAGCTGGCGAGCCGAAGTCACGTCGAAGGTCTCGGGTGCGCCGGCTCGACGAGCGCGTTTCCACGCTCTGATCTGCTCGGTCAGCTGCGCAGGCAGAGCAGCTCTCTGCGCCCGGCCAAACAAGTGCTCTCTGATTCGTCCGCCGGAATTGCGAGCCGCCAACTGATCCAACAGGGTCGTGACTGCTGCATTATCACCACTAACAGCAAGCTTGCTTAATGTGCTATCAATAACTTGACTGTGCTGCACGTTCCGTTCGTAATCGCTGGTGCGAAGAGATTCAAACGACTTAGCCAGTTGTTCAGCGCGGGTCCGCTGACCGTCGGAAAGCGGCAACAAATTCTCGGGCATCGATAACGTATTGCGCAGCAATGTTTCGTGAGCTTCTCTTGTGGCAGTGGTGGCGTTGACGTTGTCACCGCGACCGGTCAAACGCTGGTATTCTGCTGAGATGTCGGCTAGCCTATCCAACGGATTTACAACACCGGATTCCCCTTCACGAGACATAACATTCTCGGAGGCAAGCCGAATAACCTGAACGTCCTGACTGGCGTGAACAGACTCGTGATACAGATTGCGAATCAGTTCGCCGTGGCGAGCTTGAACCAGGAAGTCTTCCGGCGATAGGCGAATTGCCCCAATGCCTACTTGATACGATTCCGGGCTGCTGCCCATTACTTTGGACATCACCAGATACGGTGGCAATCCAAGTTCTCGAGCCAGGGCGTCGAGCTGTGGACGAATAGAATCTAGTCGCTTCGCTACAACCTCATTGATGCCGGCAACAGCTCGAGCATTGTTGTTACGAGCTTTCACCATTTCAATGTATGCCAGGGCGGCATCGCTCTTCCTGTCCTGTTTAGAGCGTGCTTCCTCGCGCACACGTCCACGAATAATCTCAAGGGCTTTATCGAGCGGAATGCCCAACTCAGCGGCCAGTTTGCGTGCAGCATCGTTGCGAGCGGTCTTGTAACTGGCGTAAGCAGCCTTCTGCTGTTCGAAGGTTCTATTGGCTAGCTCAATTTGAACTCTGCTGTCGGGCCAGCCTGTAGTAGCACGCTGAAGCTCCGCAAAGAATCGCTGCATCGGTTCGTTAGCAGCTAGACGATCTTCAACGCGAACACCTTCGCGCGCGCGTACCGCCTCATAGCGGGCTGCGACTTCTTCTCGTCCCCTCAATGGTTCGGCTGAATCACCGCGCCTCAACGAAAACGCCAAGTCGTGATTATCCGCAACCGGGAAAGCACTCCGCGGTTCGGGGACACGGCCAAGCTCTCTCTCGAGATGCTCAGACTGGATGTGGTCGAGTTCGGATGGCTTGAAGGCCTTGGGGAAGACTCCATTTTCCGCCAACCAGCGAGTACGCGACATCATCGCATCGACTTCAACGGCACTGAGTCCTAGTTCGCGCAACTTCACAAGCCCGGTGGGATTGTCGTACTTCGCGATGAATTCGGAAAGCTTGCCTCTGATTTCAGCCGAAATCGGGCGCTCGGAAAATTCCAGATGAAGTTTGCGATTGACACCATGCGTCCCGAGCGACTGCCAGAAGGGGAACGACAGGTCGCTGAATCCGTAGTCCAGATCAATATTGACAATCCTCAATCGACCATCGCGGTCATGGCGTCCGAGGAAATTATCAGCATGATTATCAGTATCGCCATAAACAAGGCGTTCGATAAAGGCCTGTTCAACTTCGCGGCGCACGTTCGCGTCTTCGTGGATCAGCTTCACCACATTGTCGCTAGAGCTGTCGCCGAAGCGCTCATGAGCCATGCGCCGAATAAAGAAGTCAAACGGTTCACCGGCATCAACTTGCACAGCACCAAATTTCGTCTTGCCTTCATGCTCGAACGAACGCACGCTGGTAGCGGGAAAACCATTGTCGAACCCGATCATGCCATTTAACTGATACGCGGCAAGCTCTTTGCGCAATCGGCTCTCGGCCTTTTCCCCATTGAGATGGCGAATGAAGACATCGAACTCCCTGCCACCATCTACGGTTATGCGCACATGGTATTGCTCGTGACCGGAATTGCCGTCGGTCCAACGCACCACATAGCCAAGTCGCCCCTGGGCCAGCTCAAGTTGAGCCCGGTCGGGGTTGTTGATTCGATGACCGGGAACTTCCGGAATGATAGATGCTCGTACTCTTTCCGGTGCGACAAACTTATGGCCTTCGATTAGGTTGCCGGTGCTACCGAGTTCCGCGTAAGAAATGTCTTTGAGATAAACACGCGCCCCGGGCTCTATTGCAACCGGTCGCGCTTCGGCGCTGGCAGAAACGCGTGTGCCGTTTGTGGAGTGCAAATCCCTAAGGTAGACTCCATTTTCATCACGACCAATGGCGGCGTGATTGCGCGAAATGCCCTTGCTGTCCTCAAAAACGTTTCCGTTCTTGCGCCCGATGACATACTCCTTGCCAACCGGAAGGTCGATAGGAATACGATTTTCGCCGAGATTGACTACGGCTCGTCCCGGCAAGTCGTTTTTAACATCGGCGACAACACGGGCATCGACAAGACCGGGGCGACGCATCAGCTCAGCAGGCGATTCATGCGGTACCGATTGCACTTCTGCGGCCGGACGCGGAGTTCTCGGAGCCATGGATTCATCGATCCTGAACTCGGAGCCTCTTCTATTTGCCGCATTGGCGGAAAACTCGGCTTTGCTCACTTTGGCATCGGCAAGTCCGGTACCACCCAGCATAACAACATCGCCAATTCCGACAGCTTCGCGACCGTTTATTCGTCGAAACTCGGTCTCACCGACTTTGCGTACAAACGTGCCATACGTAGAGCCAACGTCCTCGATAAAATGCTGACCGGCTTCATCACGCGTAAGATTCAGATGGCGCCGAGAAACGTTCGCATTGTCCGCCGTAACATGGTTCTTCTCCGGATTTCGACCGACGGAAAGAACTTCACCGCTGCTAACAGCGAGGGCTCGGCCTCCAGGACCGGCAGCTGGTGGTGGTGGGGGCGCTGGTGGTTCAACAACTTCTCGTTGAATGACCAGTTCCGTTCCCATCCGCTTAGCAGGGTCGGTATTGCGGCGGACTCCAGATTCTTGCTCATCGATATTGGCGCGTCCGGTTCCTGCCAGCATCACAACGTCGTCGGGATTGATAATCTCTTTGCCGGTTATGCGAGTAAATTCCGTCTCGCCGTGACGCTTCAAGTAGGTACCTTGGCCCGACTCCAGGTCGCGTACCGAGTAGGTGCCGTCTTCCTCGCGAATCAGTAATGCATGTTCACGCGATACGTTGTTGTTCAGGTGAGGCGAATCAGCGTCGGCAAGTGCCTTCTGTCGCGAACGACCAAGAACCAGAGACTCCCCCGGGCGCAAACTAATGCTTTCGCCACCGACTTCAAAGCCTGTCACACGCACTTCGGCCGCCCGCGCAAACATGGCGAAATCGTGATTCCTTGCTCGTTCCGCTTCCAGCTTCAAGGCGGCGGCCTTTTCGCGAGAAGGAGTTGTGACAATCACCGTGTCCGTATTGTGCTGTCGGACAACTTCTTGATGGAAGATACCGACAGCCAGCGCGTGGTCTGCGTCGGAAAGTCCAGCAGGCAACTCAAGTTTCCAGTCGCGGGTTTCATGCGCCCGGCGTCTTCGCACTTGTGCGGCATATTCGGCGCATGCCGCACGCCACTCGGACTGCGCGGCGTAGTCACCGACCATTGACTTGACGGCGCCGGTCTTGACGTGGAAAGTTGCTTCCTCACCGGTCATGTAATCGAACGACGACAATGTTGGCTTCGGTTCGACTACCGCGGACTCTTTAGCCCACATGGCCATGTCACCGGCAGCAGTGCGGTCGATCACCAACTCAGTGCCTCTGCGTTTAGCCGGATCAACGCTACGTTTCCCGGCAACGTCATCCATATCTACCTTGGCTGTGCCACCCAGCATGACGGAGTCTTTCGCTCCGATTTCAACTTCGCCAAATACGCGAACGAATTCGGTCCGACCGTCGGGGCGCACAAAAGTACCATGAGCTGAATCAAGGTCACGCAATATATAGCGATCGCCGTCGCGACGCAATGTGGCATGGTCCTGAGAAAGGTTGGCATTCGAGTGTTCGGCGGCGGCATCATTGCCGGCAGCGCTCTGGTGACGACGACCTAATACTATTGATTCACCGGATGCCAGATCGAGCTTGCGACCGGCAAGGTTAAACCCGGCAATGCGTAGCTCCGAATCGGCTTCCTTCCACATCAACATGTCGCCTTGTTGACGGGACTTGGCCGCAACAGCCTCTCTGCTTGGAGTGGTGACAAGAACTGTATCGGTGTTGGACTTCTTTACCACGGCAAGGTGGAACAACCCGACGGCCAGACTGTGATCAGCCTCGGACAATCCCGGCGGCAGGTCCAGGCGCCAGTCGATTTGCTCATGGGCACGCCGCCTTCTCAGCCGGCTGGCGTAGGCCTCGCACGATGCGGTGAATTCACGCTGCGCAGCAGGGTCGCCGACTAAAGATCGGACATTGGCGACCTTAACCACAAAGGTGCTGTCTTCACCGCGAGCGTAGTCGAAAGAAGACAGTGTCGGCAGCTTCGCCGCACCGGCGGTTTGATCGCCTCCATTCCACATGGCGAAATCACCGTTGGATGATTTTTCGCGCGGTGGCGTAGTGATGACGACAGTGTCGGTGTTGTTTCGCTTCACCACCACGTCATGGAAGATATTGGCTGCAAGAGCATGGTCGGCGGTCGAAAGATCAGGGGAAGTTTGCAAACGCCAATCGATTTGCTCATGGGCACGCCGACGACGCACAGAGCTTGCATAGGCTTCACAGGCGGCGCGGAAATCTCTTTGAGCCTGATAGTCCCCGACAAGCGGCCGGGTATTTTTCACGTTGACCATGAACGTGCTGTCTTCCCCCCGAGCAAAGTCGGTTGACGACATGCTCGGCAACGGTCTTGCTTCAGCAGGCGCAGTTGCGCCGCCGCTCGCATCGGGTTTGAACATGGCCAGGTCGCCATTATTGCCTTTGCCGGCCACAACTTCAACCGAGGCGAGCGCGTTACGACGGGGAACCAGTTCGCTGGTCAAGAACGCGGTCAGCTGTCGGCGCGGTTGGCTGGAAACATAGTCGGCCAGTCCCTTCAAAGATGCAGCGTCGGCTTTATCCTTCGTACGAGGACTGCTAGCAAGTTCGGCCGAACGTGTCTTCAAATCTTCGATCGTAAGATCGTAGACATCGACCAGCCGGCGTGCCGCATCGTGCCATTCCCTGACCGCCTGAGCCTTAGCTCCCTCACCAGTTAGTTGATCGATTCCGGTCAGGCGCTCGGCACTGGGGTGTCCTTCCGCTCCCAAACCATGCAATGGCGTATCAAGGACATTGAGTGGCGAACCGTTTTTCTCAAAGCGCTTCAACAATTCAGTAAACTGCTTACCTGCATCCTGTTTGAGCGCCGCAATCAGCTCAGGAGAATTGGGAGCATGCGTTGCGCCCAATGGTCCCTTCGGATCGGCAACGATGGTGTTCTCCGCACGCAACTTCGGCATATTGGTCCGAACCTGGCTCGTCAAATTAGCCGGTACGAACTCGCCGGTGCGAGAGTTTATCAAAATCCGATTGCCAAAGATCTCAGCGGCACCACTGGTCGGTGGTAGAGCCAATAACTCATACCCGGCTTGTCTCGGGGACTGCCCGCCAAAGGCACGGGAAGGTTCGTCCATCAAGCGCACCAGCTCTTCGGATACGGCAGCACGAGTAACGCCCCCGTTTTCACCGGCGACGGTATCATTCAACCGGCGGTTCAAGCGAGCGACTTCCGCCGCGACGGCCTCAGCCATCGCTGGTCTCAACGCCGCGGCGTCGCCTTGCAACTTGGCGAATGTCGTAACTTCTTCCGCAGTAAGCGCGCGAGTGGCTTTGAATCCTTCCAACTGAGCCAATCGAGCGTTGACACCGCGCTCGGTTCTCGCAACACGCCGTATGCCTTCGTGGTATTGCTTGCGTAGCGCGTCAACCTCAGTGTGATCGACAGCGGTCTGTTCCATGTATTCGATGCGCTGACGCGTAAACTCCATAGCTTGCGACAGGCTCGGATTCTCCGGTGCAACCGGAGGCTGCAGCGCTTCCCTCGAGCGCTGTTCCAGCTGCGGGCGCAACGTGGAAGCATCGCCAGCGCTGCCACCGTCCGTAGTGGCGTCAAGAACCTGATCGCCCTGATGCAGCCTTGCTGTCAATTCCAGGAATTTCTCAATCAGGATCGAAGCGCCATCAATCGGTTCGCCGGCCATCCTTCGCAAGTACTGTGCCGCGGCTTCATCCATAACGGCGCGAGGCAACTCGCTTCCGTCCCGCTCGAACAAGTGCGGTTCACCGGCCGAATCCAGCGCCAGTCTGTGAACGTTGTGCTCCTGACCGTCAAGACGTACCGGCACGCCTTCGGGAAAGCGCGTATGCGTTCCGGTATTTTCCAATTCCGCTGCGCGAAGGCGCGTTGCAATTTCAGCGTACGTGTTCCTGGCATTAAGTCGCAGCGAATTCACGCCAGCATCGTCACTAGCAGGAAGATCAATCAGATTACGCAGCGCAGACAAGGCATGCTCATAGCGTTCGACCGGTATTCTGTTCAGCGCAGCCGTATCGGTAGACAACGGTACCAGTGCCGCGAATTTAGCAATATCCGCAGCCAGGGGAGCGCGCATGATTGAAGGATCTTGCATCGCAAGTGCACGAAGTTTTGCCTCCGCCCTTGGGTCGTGTGCCGCAACGCGTTCGGTAATCTCGCGCAATGCATGGCGATCGATATCCGACAAGGGGCGCCCAGCGACTACGGCGTCGACGGTACGATCAAGCATTCGCCCCAGGGCATCGCGTTCGGTAGTCAAATTGAGCTTGGCGGCGGTGACGCCGGACTTCAGACCCTCGATCGCACCTTCAGGCATGGACATGACCAGATCAGCCGGAGCAGTGGTGAGAAATCGCCACGAAACTTCGGGATCAGCCAGTATGCGAGCAGCAATTGCGTGCGAGGTCGAAGGATCGGAAAGTTGTCCGACCGCTCTGTCGGCAAATCTAGCCGTGGCGTGATCGCGCAAAACACCGATGACGGCATCCATGCTTCTTGCTCCAGCAAACCCGAGATCGCTCGGATTAGACTTTCGCAAGAAGTCGCCGGCGTTGCCTGGAACAAACGGATCGGAAGTCTTGCCCCACATCGCCATGTCGCCTTTAAGCGGAAGGTCGGGCAAAGCCAGGTCACGAAGAGCATGACTGCGATCTTGAGCCAGGCGCGGGCTTATATTGTACGAACCATCTACAGCAGCTGCCGATTTGGTTAGACAACGCTCCAGCACAATAATTGCCGGAGTTCCCGACGAATCTTTCGCAACCGTCAGCAGAGTTCTTTCGACGGTACCGCCAACGCGCCAGGAGACACCATAGGCTCTAGCAGTTGCGGTCTCACTGCCACCACCTGCTGTGGGGCGGTCAACCTCGATGGCGAAGTCCAAATGCGCACGCCGGGTCGATTTATCACCGTAGAGTCCCGAGGCGATTTGATCTAGATCTCTGGGAGCAAAATCGGCCAGATGCTTAATCAAATTGGGCGAAGTCGACAAATCCTGTCCTTCAAGATCAATCACACGAAAGACGACAGCCTGCTCCTTACCCGGTTGAACAATCAGATAATTGACTCGCTTGCCGCCTTCATCCGTCATCTTGACGAGGTGATTGCCCTTGGCAGTAGTACCCACATGTTCGAAGTTTTCGAAGGAGTCGCCGTAGTTCTCGATAGCCTTAATCGCCTCAACCATGGTCGGTCCGTCAGCTTCATACATAAGCTTAGGAGCCGGAGCCTCATAACTGGACACTCGCTCTATAAGCGACTGCTCAGTGCCAATTGCAAGTTTATGATTGACAAGCCACCGACGATCGTCGGCGGACAACGGCCGCCCCTGGTCCATGCGGCTAACAAATCTGTTCTTGATCGCCTCATTGAAAGTATCGCTCATTGCCTGATGCGCAAATACTTCCTGCATCTGGTCAAAGTAAAAGTCGCTATGGGGGGAGAGCAAGTCCGAACGCGATTGATCGAGCACCAGCTCCAACGCAGCCTTTAGATGAGCATCGACAAATTCTTTGACGATCGGATTCTTCAATTGCTGTGCCCGTTCCTCCAAAACGGGCTTGATTCCGGCAAGCGTATGCTCCGTACTCGAACTATCAACGATCACCCGCATGGCATCAGTCAGATCGAGAGCCGTATCTGGATCTGCGAAATATTTCGCTAACTCCGGCAGTTTCTCAACCAGTAGTTTCGCTGCATCAGGCTGAGATCTGCTCAATACCGCGGCAACTTCACGCTGAGCGAACTCAAAGTCGTCTTTGCCGAGAGCATCGAAGGCTTTCTTAAACACTTCAAGCTGATCTTTGGTGATTCGCGCATCCATCAGGAAATCGAAACGTACGGCCCCGGCCGCATCAAAGACACCATTCATGTCTTTCGCCATGTCGGCGCGCCAGGCAAACTCCTCTTTGCCAACCAGTGCATTGAGGTTGTCGCGCAGACGAGCGACCGCGCTCCAATCACCACTGGCAATGACTTGCCGCGCAGCACTCGAGTCCAGGAACTCACGCATCGCCGTAAGGTTTTTCAGCGGCGTTGCAGGATCTAGCAACTTGGCGAGGTCGACTCCTATCGCCTTCGTCATTTCAAGAGAACCGGCTTTAACTTTTACGTCACCAAGAAGTCCGGCAAGCTCAACGGCGCGCTGCTGAAAATCAGCAGACTTCGCCAGTGCGCTCAACTTCTCTCCCATAACACGAACTTGTGCAGGCTCAACCAATTCGAGATGTTCACCCAACGCTTTGACCAGGGTGACACGCTGACTGTCCGCGATAATGGAGCGACTGACCAGATCGGCCAATACAGTACGCACTTCCGACATGTTGGAATTGATGCTGGAATAGTCAGTTTTAAGTTTGCGAATCGGCGGTAACTCGGAGAAATCGTCATTGCGACGAGCGAACATGGCAAAATCACCGCCTTGAGCGCCCGTTCGTGGCGTCATCGCCGGCGCACCATCGACATGAGGATGTCCTGCCGCCAGTAAGAGTTTGGCACGTCCTTTCATCGCCGTGATTTGCGAATCAGTCAATCCTGAAGCTTCAAGATGCTCACGTACCGCCGGATCGCCCAACTTAGCAATAAATGCTTCTACCTTCGTCTTCATCGACTCGGATAGCGGCTTACCGCCAAACGTACGAAAGACCGGTTCAACACCACCGATGCCCCAATTCGGGAGAAGCGCCATCGTGAATGCTTTACCCATATCAATATTGGAGACGGTTATTTCGGCACCGCGCTTTGATACGGTAAAGTTACCGGTGTTGAAATCGTTCTCGCCGAGTATGTGTCTCTCAACAATCGCGTGTTCAAGCGCTTCATGCAATCCGGCGGGACGAACCGGTCCGCCTTCCTGCAGGAATTTGCCCAGCGTGGTGCCGGTATGTTGCTGAACAATACCGATTGCTTCCCTACCATCAACTAGTACATCTTTTACGATTGTCGCTGCATAACGTGGTTCACCGTCGTTAAAGAGCTTGCTCACCTCATGGGCCTGAACCTCGGCATCGTATCGGGCTTTCATTTCCGGGGTCATGTGCTGACCGGGCGGAATTGATGTTCTGACAACCACTTCGGCAACCCCGCCATCGAACCGAATCTCGCCGGCTCTGGTGGCAATTCTGGTATCAGCACCAAGAGCGAATCGATCGCCAACCGTCACAGTGCCCGAACGCAAAGTTGCATGAACATCACTGGAGTCGATCGCGACGTACTGCCTGGTACCGGAGAATACATCAGCTCCATTGCTGACAACATCAGCGGGTCCTTCGACGACAGGCTTGCCGGCCAATACTTCGACCTGAACTCTTTCGGTTCCGGTAACATCAATTTTGGGATTGCCGCCTTCGACTACGACTCGCAGAGGAGCACCTTCGCCGGTCACGGCTAGATGACCGTCGCCGGATACCCGTACGACACCGCTGCCGGTAACGGAGCCTGAAGCATTCTTGAACTCGGCGGAGCCCTCCGTCATGAATACGCGAGTGCCACTGCCTGCGGTTTCGACCTGAACATGCGTATTCGGGCCTCTGGATGTCACCTCAGCTGCATGATGCAGAACGGCAACAGACTTGTCCGCCAAAGAAACCAGGGGCAGTTCATGCCTGCCGATCGAATATTGCCCGGGTTCAACGCTGACGGTCGTGAACTCACCGGCAAACACGCGAGGAGAAGCGGTAAGGCCGGGAATGACAGACGCAGTCGCGTGACCGGTCAGGGTTGCGGTAGTACCTTCCTTAAGTGTCAGGTGGGCCCGCTCGCCCGCAAACAGCACGGCACTTCCTTCTGCCACGGCCACAGAGTAGTCGCGCACCGTCGCACGCGAGTCGTGAGTGAACGCACCACGGCTGTTGTCATGCAGTGTAACCGTGCTTTGATCTTGACCGTGAACCTGCGCGCCGCGATACGCGTGGACCGTGGCAAGGCCGAAGGCACCGGCGACAGTGTCACCGATAACGTGACCATGCGACGAATCGAGGAACCACGTCGTGTTCCCGCCTTCTCGCCAGGCGGTCACGTTCTCCGTGACCTGAAGATGTGTAGTCTGATCGTTGAGAGTTATGTGACTTGCATGCTCATTCCTATAAGCCAGTCCGAGCGGCTCGGACGGCACATGCAGTACCGTCTCCGGCGGTTGCGGAATGTCCGACGGACGCATAGTGTGCGCGAAAGTCTCGGACATAAATTCCCGCATGGAGGCAAAATACGCATCGAGAGCGCGATGCTGCTCAACATCCGCAGGGCGAATTGCGGCAATGTTTCGCTCAAGTTCGCGCGTGTACTCGGCAAGCCTTGCAAGTTCAGCCGAGATCTCCGCTGGAACCGGATGATTCTCGCTAATCAACTGTTCGGCCATCTGCTCCAGTTTGAACCGCGTCGCCTCCGTCGCAATACGCTCAGCCGCAAGTTCGCCAGGCAAGCGGGCCGTCAGCGATTCATCGCTTCGCCCTGCCGCTTGGATTCGGCGCCGGAATGATTCACGCGTCATCGCGTCGGCAGCGGCAATGCGATCCGGAGTGAAGCTCATGAAGTTATCGAACGCGGCACGTCCGACTAGTTCGCGCATGGAAGCGTGATAATCCAAGCGCGCGTGTTCTGCGGGATTGTTCAGTAAATGCTCGACTGTGGTATCGGCAGGAGGAGCCGTGCCATCAGCCGCAGGCAGTCGCAACGAACTGATACCATCGCCGCCGTCGCCGGTGTTAGCCGATCGCAGCAAAGTTCTATCAACGATGCTTGCGTCCGTCCTTGCAGCAAAAGCTAGGGCATCGCCAACAACTTCGGACGAACGAAGACCAATTGCAGGAGCAATAGTTCGATCCAACGGGTCGCCGGGCAATGCGCGCGGCTTCTGGTGAAACTGCGGCATATCGGATGAACGCGCTACACCGTCCAATTTGACGTCGGGCAATGCCGCGCGCTGCAACTGAGGCTGTTGACCTTGCTGATTCTGTTGTTGGTTGGCGCCGCCCCCCTGAGCCGAATCAGTGGAGTCGGGCTTTCCAGCGTTCTGATTATTCGGGTCCGCTTTGCCGGCCACGTGGCCGAGCGCACCGGCGCTCGGAGCATTTTCCTCGTTAAGATCGCCGTCAATCTTTACTTTGCTGAGATCAACATCGTCAGCGCCGGCAATCACCAGAATACGTCCGTCCTCTTGCTTAGCTTTCATAGCCAGTTTAGAGAGGGAGTCTGCGCGGTCGCCCATCATCATTCGATCGCCGAACGGGCGCACGGCAATCGGCACGGGCGCAGTATCGTTATGTTGCTTGATTACAGCGATTAGTTGCGGCAGAGGATCGTTGTCCTTAGAATCGAGTGCCCTCTTCATTTCCGCAAAAGTGGTTTCGCCCCTCAAGTAGCGATCCACGTGAGGCTGCGCTTCGGTCGGCAAATCGACAGCTACGGTGCGCAGCGGTGGAGTACCGGAAGCAAGAGAAGGAATCTGCTCAGACAAGTTAGCGAGCTGATAACTCCGCTGAAGCGGATCGGCACTTACTCTGAGGATCGCGCCCGCGGAATCCGGAGAACCGACAGCACGAGCAAGCGCTTGTTGATGTGCCAGTGCTCCGGCACTAAGCGGAGGCACAGTGCCAGTCTGCGGACGAGTCCACGTCGGATCATCGGCCGAGCGCGACCACATCGCCATTTGACCGGCTCCGTCGATGGGGGGCTCATGCGCAGGTCGGACCGGTGTTCCGCCTTCATGAATTACGGGCTCGAGCCTCAAGCGGGTCCCATGGTGAGCGAACGGGTAGCGTTGACCGTGGGATGGATCCAACACATACGGCGGATTGCCCCCACCGGGTGATACGATTACGAACGTGTGATACTCAGAGTGGGTCGCTGTACTCTGAAACGCTCCTGCTGTCTCAGCTCTATAAACTCCCTGTGGCAAGGACCGAAGATCTTGCACCGTATATGATTCAAAGCTCGAACCACTAATAGTGCCCGTCGTGTCGTAGTCAAAACTACGCACATGACCTTCCGGTTGGCGAATTACCGGTATGATCATGCCGTTACTTGCAGGCGAGGTAAGATCGAGCGAGGCAAGATTGGCAAGAAGTGCTCGCACGCAATTAACGCAGTTAGAGTCGCCAACCGACTGCTTGTTAATGGTCTGGACAAGAATATCGTCGGGATGAGCGGCAACGCGCAGAGGCTCGCGAAGTTTCAGATCAACGGTGCCGTCTGCATTTCTACGGACCACTTCAAAGACTCTTACAGTGTCGAATCTGGCTAGGTCTCTTTCGCCTACTTTGACATTTCCAGTGTTCTCCAAAACAATCTTGCCGTTTTCCATCAGTGGACGGCCTTCGCTGATAACCGGTTTCCATCCCGGCACGCTAAGCAATGCCGGTTCACCCGGCCGACCGACCGTGCCGGTTCCCACTGAGTGACTTCGCAAAGAGTCGAGTGCCGATTTAGTAATTTCACCGCCAGGGCGGCGAACCAGAGCATCAATCTGTAAGGACCGAATACTCATGCCCTCGCCGGTGACAATACTCCTCACTATGCCTGAGATAGGCTCAAGCGGTGTCTTCCGACCGCGTGAGGCTTCCTCGAGCTCTCTTAGGCTGCTCAAGCGTGTCTGTGTATCCAGTGATTCGATCGACTCTCGATTGGCCATTTTCTGGCGAATGAAATCGCTAAAGTCTTGTCGACTTTCTACGCCAAGATGCGGCATCAACCGCTCGCGAACAAAAGCGACGTCTCTTTGAGCCTGAGCCACAATAGGGTCTGGATGCAGACGTGGTTCAACTTTCAGTGCGGCTTCGAATGCTTGCCTTGGATCGGTGATCAGGGTGCGCATCTGAGCGGGGGTAAGACCTGCAGTTAAAGCGCCTTCAAGTTCTCCTCTAAGTACGGTTCGGAGATGGTCACTATGACCGGGACTGTCGAAATCATTTTCAACGACTTTCGCCAGGCTCTCTTTATCAAGAAATCCGCGCTTGACGGCTTCGCTTAACAGGTGGGCGTCCTTGTCATTCGCGAGTCTGAACAATGTGTTCTCATCGGCAATCTTTCCAGCGCGCGCAAGTTCCAGAGCCAACGAATGTTCCGGTTTCATCAAGAACTCCGAAACTCTTTGCGGGCGAAGGACACCGCTCTCGATAGCTGTCCTCACACCGGCCAGGTCTTGCGGACTGAGTCGAGCAGCTGCAATTTCGTTAATCAAACGGTTCTTCTGCGTCCATGGGACCGAGGGGGCCGACAAGATATGGTTTGCAACATGCCCCATATCCGCAGAACTAGCGTGGATCTCGGTGAGCTTGCCTAAGAGCTCCGGAGTCAAGCTAGTGTCTGCAGCCGTTAGCTCGGTTAAATAACGCCTTAGCGTACCATCCGTTACTTGGTCCAGCGACCGCAGAAACGCTTCTGCGTTCGGACGCGACGCTATGCGATCGAGGGCGAAGGCAAGTTCGCCCTGAGCGAGCTTATCCGGAACGGCCTTGATTTCGTTAAGCATCTTGAGCAGTTGAGCATCACTCAAATTTTTATTGGAAATGAGACGTCTATAATTGCCGCTCAAGTCTCCAGGCCCTTCGGCTAAATGTCTAAGCACTTCAACAGGGCGATTAATTTTGCCCTGAATCTGATCTGCGAACACACTCGCCAAATCGCGCAAATGTCTTTGTCCGCCGACCGTGCTTTGATCCGCGGTCAACCGTGCTATCACTTCCGGTGTCAAAGCCGCGTCAAGGTGCGGGTTTCCGGTAGTGTCATTGTTTAACCTTCTGCTGAATGCCTCGATAGCCGAAGTTTGAACGCTGCTGTCACAGAACAAATCCTTGAGTAGAGTTTGATGATCGGCCGGCAGCCGCAGGAACGCTTCCGCATCTGCAAAAGTCTTATGACCACGAGTGTAGTTAACAACATCGAGTGTGGGCCCCATCGCGGTCAACTGCCTGGTTAAGTCCACAGTATCGCCCAATGCCACACGCAACGAATCCGCATCGAATGCCTTGGCATTCAGTGCTTCAGCGAGGCGTCTGATCACGGAGGCCCGCACTTCATCAGTTATCTTTCGAACCAAATCCGGAGCCATGCGTGAGAGCAACTCGATCGCTTCGGGCGTGAGAGCTTTACCTTGTCCGCCCAGCTGATACATCAAGTCCGCAATCGGCCTCATGGATTGCGGGTCGAGTTCTCCACGCTCGAGCCTTGCGGCTAAGTGATTGAACGACTCGGTTACTTCGCGCGGCACAGTACCTTTTGCTTTGGCCACTCTGTCTGCAAGGGCTTCCTTGACGTAGCCTTCAGCAGCCAGATCACGGCGATGCCATTGAGCGAGATTGCCTCCGTCTTGCGGCGTCGTCCCATCCTTCGGAGCGGGCATGTCAACTCGGGGCGAAGGCGTTTCCTGGAATCTAGCCTCAGCCAGAATGCGTGCCAGGTTCTGCGTTACCAGAGCCTCCTTTTCATGGTGCGGATTGACATAGTCGCCGTAAACACTCTTGAGGTCGGCGTCAAGTTTTGCAAACCGCTCTTCAATCAATCTACCTAATGCTTTCTGCGCAGCGACTTCCACCGCTTTGCTCGGCTTGGCCAGAGAATTCAGAACCTCCTTCGGTGGCTTGGCAGTACCGAACAGTAGCTTGGAGAGCTCGGCCGCATCAGCGTGATCGTGCTTGAGAAGCCCGACCAGACCTTCCATAAGATGCTTCGCTCTTTCAGGATTAGGAGTGGTGGCAAGGTCCAATACTGCCTGAGGTGGCGTATCAGCGCCGAATAGTCTCTGCGACAAGGCTTTGGCATCAGCGTCACCCTTCGCCAGTTTTTCAACTAGTGTCTTGATGGTCTGATCGGAAACGGCTTTCTGAGCATCGGTCTGCTTCGGTAGCTTGGCGATTAGATCCTGAATCTCCTTCGGAGGAGTCTCAGTACCGAACAAGTGCTTGGACAGCGCCTTCGCTTCTCCATCGTTGCGAGCCAGTTCATGCAACAGATTCTGACCGCCGTCCTCACTATTGAGGAATTGCTTGGCACGACGCACCACATTGTGGTCCGTCTGAATGTCTCTGCTGCGCATTCCAATATCAGTAGGCGATTCGGAGAACGCTTTCTTCATCGCGGTGGCACGCGTAAGATCGGCGCCTTCAAGCGGCTTCACATGGCCTTCGAGCGCATTAGCGACAAACTTGTCCCACTGGGCCTTCGTCTCGTCTGCGACAGGATGCTTCGTGTCTTTCTGGTACCGCTGCGACACCTCTTCCGCTGTAGGTTTGCGTCCGAGCTCCTTAGCAAGTTCGTCGTGCGTCAGCCGGAGGATAGCCTGATCCTGAGCGGCGTGCGTCATCTCGTGATAAGTTGCCTCGAGCAGATTTCTCGGATTCATGAGATCGGCGGTCTGAATTTTGATGACACCGTCTCTATATGCGGCAGCACCGGCTTGCACATCGCCGTACCGCTTTATTTCAATTCGCGGCAACCCTGCGGCATCTGCAAACTCATTAATAGCGGCTTGAACATCAGTCATTCGCTTGTTCAATACTTCGTTCAGAGCCTTAGAAGCTTCGCTATTCTTAGTTCGAGCCTGCACATATTGCTCGACAATGGCCAAGGCATCTGCATCAGTTCCTGCTCTTGCACGCAGCATCGCCACATTGAATTCGGCATCAGGTCCGGGTCTGACGCCGAATGTAGCTTCTACTTTGACAACGGCGTCTTGCAACTCAGCGTTGGTTTTCGAATGTTGATCAATATGCTGTTGCGCATTGTCGTTCCATTGTTCAATGCGTGCGCCGACTTTATCAACAAATTTGTTTACGACCTCGGCGTCAGTCATCTTACCCGCGGCATCACCAAGCTCGGCTCTGAGTTTGGCAATTTCGTGAGGCTGCAAGTTTCGCTCAGGTTCCCAAAGCTTGGGAGTTCCGTCATGATTGCCCCGGGTATAGGTACCATCCGGGCGAAGCATCATTATCTCAGCTTGGCCGCTCCTCAACTTCGGAATAAGTTGAGACACCAGTTCCGGTGGCAAGGGGCGCCCTTCCGGAGTGTAAAGTTCAACGCGTCCCTCACCAACAATATGCATACCTCGCGCCGATTCGGGATCGGCAACAACGACGCGCAACGTTTGATCTTTAGGCACGGTAACTGTAAGATCGCCAACGTTTTTACCGACTTCCAGAATACCCGAGGCCGTCATTGTATGTTTGATCGGTTCGCCGTCCGGGGTTTTGGCAGGCAGGTCGCTAACGACGACGGTCTTGCCGTGAATCTGCGTATCCTTGAGCGTAGTTCCTTGAATATCAACTACAGCTTTTTGAGTATGAGGCACCGGACCTTCCAATGTGCCACCACGAACTTGTTCAACGGAAGATTTCCGGGCAGGAGCGTCCAATGCAACCCCGGCAGCCATTGAGTGACGTCCGGTCGGCGTAACGTGCATGTCGTAAGCACCTTTTACGCCCTGGAAGAACGGGGCCCATCCAGCGTTGATTACAGTCTGCGAGAATCCTTGCCCGTCCCACGCGGTACCTTTCATCGTCGCGACCAGATTGTTGCTTAGATAGTTCGACGCTGCCATCGAGCCCACCATAGTGACACCAGATGCAGTGAGGTGAGTCATCATGCCGAACTTTTCAGGGGAGACAAGATGGTGCGTGAATCTGCCGGCGAGGTGACCGCCGGAAGCACCGGTGAGACCATGCACAAATTGCTCGCCAAGCTGGCTCAGATTGTGATGGTTGAAAGCACTACCATCTAGAATTCCTTCCATCGTCAGGTCGCCGCGGGCGAACATATCGGCCGCTGTGCTGGCCATCGCACCAAGGACACCACTGGCCTGACTGAGCGCAAGCGATTTCATTTCGTTGGCAATGAAGTGCTTTGCTTGCGATTCCATGGCTTCCTTAAAGGCAGTTTGCAACACTGCACGAGTGGCCAGAGCTTGCTCCCCGCTGATCAAGCCTTTCTTAACTAGACCTTCCATCGCTTCGCGCACAAGGGCCTGCTCAGCGCCTTCTTTCATACCGCCCATGACGGTCTGCCGAAGCCCCTGAGTTAATGCCTCTGCAATTTCCCTCTCGACTTTAGCTTTGACGGCGGCTTCCATACCTTCAAAAGCAGCGTGCATCACTATATTGCCGCTGGCCGTGGCAGCGGCGCGGCCCCCGATATTGAAGATTGCCCCCAGCTCAGCTGGTCCAAAGATATTGGTGAATCCGCTGATTGCGCCGCGACGCGCCAGGTCACCCAACGCAGCGGCATTCACATTCATGTTGCCACCCATGATCGCATAGGTGACACCTATCTTAGCCGCGGCGGCACCGACGGTGAACGCAGCTATCAATAGCGGTCCGGCGGCGCCCGCGGTAGCGATTGTGACGGCAGCGGCTGCGGCAGCAATCAACGCTTCGCTGGCAGCTTCAGCCATCTCTTCTTGAGACTTGACGTGGCCGGCGGCGCGATCAAAAGCAGCACCTTCGCGTTTTGCGATGAGATTGCGATCCATTTCTTCATTGCGCATGTTGGCAGCAGAGAAGTCGCGCGTGAAGGCTCCCATCGAATCTTTCATGCGATCGCGCGATGAATCCCAAGTCCACGCGGTGCCCCAGTTGTCGGTGCGTTCTATATGCTGGCGAGTATTTTCCCAGTGCTCATACCCGGTCCATTCTCTGTGGCGCAAAGCACTTTCAATGCGTCCGTACTCAACGGGACCGGCTTTGGTTTTCATATCGGTAACAGCGTGGCCGCCATACTTGCGAGAGTATTCGTTGACAGTCGCAATGCGTTCCTTCATATCTTTGATTTCGCCGAGCGTCTTTTGCAGATCTTCGGCCGGAAGAACACCTAGATAAATAGCACGCAGTTTGTCTTCTACTTTTATCTCGCCTCTTTGGTTCAATAAGGTCTCAACAAATTTGCGCGTGTTATCGGAGAACACACCGTTGAGCGTATGAAGTTTATCGCCTTCGGTCGCAAGCAAGTGCTGGCGCGTTATCTCGTTCATCTTCATGATGTCGGCGGCAATCTTTTCCGGCGAACCCAGATGCAGCATCCGCATTGTCTCAAGGCTCACATGTCCGTCTTTGATGATCGGCGTGACATACCTTTCTTTGAATTTTTCAGGCGTCAACTGTCCTTCGCCGCCACCTTGACCGTGCATGCGGTTGTGCGCAAGAACAGCTTCATTGAATGCCTTGGCGAAGTTAGGATCGTAATTGGCCTTGTCGTTCTCATCAAGCTTGCGACGCAGCTCGGCGCCTCTAGGCCCGTTGAAGGCCTCTGTAAGAGAGGAGACTGCCTCGCGAGGAGAAATTTTGCCCGTCGATGCTTTTGACAGCAGCTCGAAAACAACGTCCTTCTGCGGCGAAGCTTCCGGATTCATCTTGATTTGACCGAGCAGATACTCTACAGCTTTGCGCGCACTCTCATTGCTGACTACGGATTTAACCGAATCGTCCACTTGCTTGCGGAATGCTTCATCGGTTGCATAGCGACGCCGCTCTTCCGGTTTCATGTTCGCAACTGCGTCGAACATGCCTTCGTAGTTGTTGCCCCACATACTGCGGTTGTCCTCGAGTGCCTCGAGGAAGTCGCGCCGAACTGTATCGCGAGCACCTTGATAAACGGTCTGTCTATAAGCTTCCAACACGTGCTTTTCATTAGCGCGAGCGGGGTCTTCTTCCAGTTTCACCAGTTCTTTCTGGCGTTCTCCGGAAGGCATTGCATCCAACTTAATAGCAAGTTCACGACCATCGAAGAAGGCCTTAACGCCGGTCCTGTCTTCACGATAAGCAGCAAGACGAGTCTGCATATCAAGCTGTTCGGCCTGTGCAGCATCGAGCTTGGTACCGGTCTTGTTTGCATCGAAAGCTTCTTTTGATCTAAAGTTCTTAAGTGCTTCTGCCTCAGCCGGAGACAGCCGACCTTCGCTGTATTGACGGAACGAAGCCAATTGCTCCTTCTGCGTCTTTTCCAGAGACTCTGTCTTCAAAGTTCCGGCGGCAATCTGCTCAGCTAATTTTCTTCCTTCATCGATTGATTTGCTCAGCTTCTCGCCGCTCTTCATTTGTTGGAAGGCTGCGTAGGAGGCTTTCTCTTCGTCGGTAAACTTAAGCCGCGCTTCGGCCCTTTTCTGAGGCGTATCCATTGCCGCAAGAGTTGCATCCAGACGACTACCGGCGGCATACTGCGCCGACAGTTTCTCCCCTTCGGTTCGCTGCGCCCTGGCATGCAAATCAAGAACAAACTTCTGATTGTCGTCCAGCTTGCCGGCTTTTGATTGCTCGTAAAGGCTGAGGCGCAGTTTGTCCTCATCAGACAACCGTCCCCTGGCGGCATGGGCGCCGGCGGGGTCAAGTTTGCCTAAGCGCTCGGCAATTTGTTTCCCTTCATCGATACGTAGCTGAAGCTCTGCGCCCTGCCGCACCATTCCCGCAAACTCAGCCCCTTTGCCGAACTCTTGAGCCTTCTTGTAAGACTCGAAAGAAGATGGCTTGATCTCCGGACCGCTGCCGGACTTTTCCTTATCCTTGCGGTCGAGGTACTCTTTCAATTTCTCTTCAGCATTGGCCCGATGCAAGGCAAGTGATTCGCGTTGACGCTCGAGTGAAGCCCTGGTAGCCGCATCGGCGTTGTCCGGTGCCTTGAAGTTCTCCTTGGATTTGTTGTAAAGATCCAACGCCTCCATCTGTTGAGGATTAAGCCTCCCGGCTTCTTTGGTGCCATGAGAGATGTCTTTGGCAACTTGTTCGCCTGCTTTGATCTTTGCATCCAACTCACGGCCAAAGCCGATCATGGATTCAATCTCCTGACCGCGGGTTACCATCTTATCGATTGGTCGCATAGCCAGTACCGCTTCGTACTGTGCTTTGGTCAGATCGCGGGCACCGGGAATGATATCGCGAAGCTCCGATTCAGGTTTGGTCTTAGCCGCATCGGCAAAGGCCAATTTGGCTCGCAACAAATCAGCGGCGGCCCGCCCTCTTTCGTAGTTGAAGTTTGTATTCATATATTGGTCGTTCAGATTGCGCAGTGCGCGATCTGAGGTAAGGAGATCGTAGCTCTCCCTATCCATCTCTTCGACCGTTTTCATGTGGTTCTGCTTGTTCGAGTTCCACCACATCTTGCTGATGTTTTTCTCGCCCATTTCCATATTGAATTCGGCACCGGCAGCAGCCGATGTATATTCCAATCGATGGCGTTCATTGCTGAAGAAGGCAAGTTGTCCGCTTACGCGAGCCATTTCGTCGTACGCGGCCAGTGCAGCTTTAGCTTCCTTACCTTTAACAGGATCATCGAGCAACGCTTGAGCCTGCCTACGGGCATCCTCGCCGAATGCCGGCGCAACAGCCGGGTTCTTGGACGAATCGCCCAGGGCCAGGCGCAAGTCCATGCCGTATCTGATACGGGCTTTCTCTTCCGGAGGCATCGACTTGAAGATATCTTTGATCTTTTCGTTCGACGTCCCCGTTCCCCAGTTGTCGTCTTCAAGTTGCGTCGAAGCCGAGAGTCTGCCGTCACGCATGTAGTCGCGCGCATGAGTCATCATGCGGCCGGCATCCTGATTGGACTTCCACATGCTGTTGTTGTACTCGTAACGACCGTTGGCTTGTCTGAAGCCCGGAAGAACCAACCCTTCTTCCAACTTCTTATCACCGCCGTTGGCCGCGAAGTGATCTCTCACTTTTTGATCAACGCGCCCTTGACCGGCAAACTCTTTGAAGAGTTCCAGGCGCTGCGTCTGGATTGCAGATGCTCCCATCGGCTCACCCGTTTCGGGATCAACGGGAAGCTTGGAGAGATCGCGCCATTCCGGAGGGAAGCCATTGGGAACATGGGACAGAGCCATGTCTATAAGCTTGGTTTGTTCCTCGATCGTGCGATTTTCCTTACCTTTAGTCAGGTAAAGATCCATCGCCGCTTTGTGGATCTCGGTGGTGCCCTTCCAACTCGGATGCTCGCGCATACTGTCGGACAACGACTTGCCATCGTGATTGGTGCGATGTACTTTGTCGAGGATGTGCAGTTGCTTCTGACTGAGTGCGCCGGTAGATTCGCGCACGGCTTGTTCAAGTTGCAACTTGGTTCGGCCGGCGGAGAAGACCCTATTTTCCGCCATTTCAGCCATGGCGCCTTCAATAACGACATTAGCGCGTTCGGCATTGTGATAATCGCGAGTGTAACCTCGGCGGCGCATGTGACCGCTGAGAATAACGCCTTCCGCACTATCGCCCCATTTGTTCTTGATGTACTCGTTAATGTCCAGACCGCGATTACGCAGGTAATTATCCATCACCAGGATTTCATCGCCGGAAAGATTTTCCAGGCGCGGGTTCATCTCATTGAAGCGACCGTTGGAATTAAAGGTGTAGTTAATGCGCCACTTTTCACTAATACGCTTAACTTCGTTGCCATTATGTTGAAGGTTGCCGCCGTCATCAACAAGCTGCCAACCCGGAGGTCTGCGCGTCAAGGAATAATGTTCGCGGCGGAAATCGTTGCGCAAGCTCATGATGTCGCCGGTCACTTGATCAAGACGCCACATGCCGTTTTCGACATAGCCATCGCTGGCGCGTTTCCATTGTGAAACGGTCTCGCGGCCGTTGTCGGTCCAGTACATGCGCGAGCGTTCGTAGGAATCGAATCCTGCGCCTTCACCAACTATGATCTTGCTCAGCTCCGGCAAGCCGTACTTGTCGGTGCCGTTGTATTCGAACTGCCGAACGTTCCCACTGGAATCGATGGTCCGGGTTAGTTTGCCGCTGCCATCACGGACGGTGATACCGGCCGCACCGGGTTCGCCGATGTAACTAACAATGTTGCCGTCGAGCCCGCGCACTTCGCGAACCAGGTTGGTACTGCGATTTTCATCCAAGCCAACGATGTCGGCAGACTGCCGCGACAACCGCTCAAGTTTGCCTTCCATGTTGACACTGACAGAAAAGTTACCACGTTCCGGCGGATTTGTTCCTTCAACACGATAGTAGGGTTTACCCGTGTCACGATCGACTTCTCGCACCCACTTACGACTATTCTCATCCGTAAAGGAGGTGATTACAGGCGGATTCCCCGGAGGGGGGCTCCAGTCGATACGGGTCTCCTTGCCATTGACGTCCTTCATGTACGTGAGCAAATCTTGCGAGCCATAACGACGAACGGTGTTGTCGGGATACTTTACTTCGGTCTCTTGTTTGACACCGTTTTGGAATCGAGCTGTAATCTGTTCGCCTCGATTGTTACGTTCGGCCGTGAGCACGAGCTGTTTGTTCTGCCCCACCGCTTCGAAGCGCTGGAACGTTCCATCGCCGCCGGTGATTTCAACGCGCGATCCGTCGGCCGCCTCGGTTCGAATCGTGCCAGTCGCAGGGTTGAAGTCGACTTTCTCTTTGGTTTCACGCCCCGGTATTACCTTTCCGTCCTTATCGTAGGCCTTCCAAGTCACACCGTCATCAGTGGCACGATAAGAGCCGTCGGCATTGGTCAACTTGTTCGGTTTTCCATCGACTCCGAACGCTACGGTAAGCCTTTCATTGTTTGGTCTGGTGAGTACGGCGTCGCCGGTTCGACCGTCCACAGTTACTCCGCCGCCATCCGGACGATAGGTTCGCGAACCACCATCGCCGCGATTTACACTAACAACGCCGTCACGCGAGACCGTTACAGTGCCGGCAAATGTTTCAGTTTTGGTCTGTCCGGCCTCATCCTTAAATGTACGAGTCCAATTCTTACCATCTTCCGACGTAAGTGTTTCCGGAGCCTTTCCGCCTGGTGGCGTAAACGTAACCTCCGAAACAACACCGTCTTTACGCTTGATCCCAATTCCAAGATTGTTGGCATCGGTTACTTGCTCAATTTCGCCGGACAGGTTGCGACGAAGAGTGGCTCCGTTCGGCTCCTTCCGCGTCATAAACGGCTCTTCGTTTACGCGATTCCAGCCATCGGCAGTGGTGCGATTCCGTTCCCAGGCACCGTTCGGCATCCGCTTGAAATTGGTGTCCGTCGAACCGGATTGCGGATCGAAAGTAACCTCCCCGATGGCGGTTTGACCCATCTGCATCTTGCGGCCGCGAATGTCCGGATGATCGGTGTAGACCCAGGTCGGAACGTGTCTCCCGCCACCCGGTTGGGTCGGTTCGTCGCTGTAGGGCTGCCGACGCATCACCGTATCGGTGTTGAGCGAGCCGTCGACGTTGCGAGTGCCGTGCTTAACTACATCGACGCGATCGCTGGCATTGTAGTGGTACTCCGAAACTTGACCATTGGGTCGATCGACTACATAACGATAGCCTCCATCGCCGAGTTCCGGAGAACCGGCCAATCGACGAATCTCAGTGCCGTCCAATTTGTGAACGTAACCGGGTCGAACATCGTTGGCGCCCTTGAAGACTTTGATTTCGCCCTCCGGACTGAAGTCAACCTGCTCACCGGGAGCAAGCGCTTGACCATCTCTGGTCCACTGCTCACCCTGTCTTTTCCATGTGACCTGGCGACCGGAACGCGGGTCGGCAAGTACGAGCTCGTTCAGCCGACCGTCCGGATCTCTGGCGGCCATGATGCGTTTGCCGTCGGCAGTCAACGCGCCCAGTGCGCGGCCCTGCGCATCGCGCTGCACGCCACCACCACCGTCTTTCATCGCGACGGTGGCGACCTGGTCGTTCATCTTTTGGATGCCGAAGCTTTCCGGCTTGGTAAAGATGGTTTCACCCTTGCCGGCATCGCGCGACAATATAGAACCGTCAGGTCTTCGCCAGCCGTACTTGCCGCCGGGCTCTGCGAAGAACTGGCCTTGAACGACCTGCCCCTCGGCGCTAACGAACCCACGTCCACCGGCTACAGATTCCCATATTCGACCGTTCGATTCGGCAATGCGTGTCGGAGCACCAGCATCGTCGTACTTAATATCAACGCTGCCGCCGCTGCCCGGCAAGTTGCTTACGCGCGTTACTTGCCCTCGCGCGTTTAGCAACGCGACGGAACCATCGCCATTTTGAACAGTCCGTCCGCCGGGAATGTCTTTGTCCTTCCCCCACGCAAGCTGCTCTCGCCCGCCATCGGGACGATAGATTTCCGCTAGTTGAAAACTATCGCCAGCCTTTGTATAGGCTTTAGTTCCTTCAATACCGGATATGGTGAGTCTATCTCTGGCTACTTCTCCGGCGCCATGATTAACTTTCACGCCCGTGGCCGTGATCACTCCGGTGGCTTTATCTACAGTGATACCGGTTGCCCCGATGTTATTACGATCCGAGGCCGGTCCATTGAGGGTAACTGTTTGTGTTCTGCCATTGGCGTAGGCTGTGGTGACCTTAGTTGCTTTCTCGGTGGCGCCTTCGTACTCAATAGTGGTCCGCTCTTTCTCGCGTCCAACTAGCTCGCGTAAGCGTCCCTGGCTATCGAGTGCAACCGATGTACCGTCCGTCTTGTACTCAACCTGCTTGTGCAGAACGCCTCTGGCATCGGAGACAGAGTCCCCCTCAAGAGTTCTCTTAATGGTGCCATTTTCGCCTACTTCAAAGGTGGCCTTGACAGCGGTAGGTTGGCCGTCGGCTCCCAGTAACGTGAAACTCTTGCCGTCTTCCGATTTCCAGCGGCGACCATCGCTTTGAGTTACCTCTTTCAGAGCTGGAGGCTGCCCTTTATAACGAAGACTGGTCTTATCGCCATGGCGGTTCAGAATGTCGGTGATTCCATTAACAGCTTTAACTGTGCGAGAGCCATCAAGACTTTGAACAACTTCCGGCTTACCTGTTTCATGAATGATCAAGCGACCGGAGTCGTCTACGTCACGCGTACCAGGGACGGGTTGACCGGGACGATCAACTCTTTGCCATGAACTGCGTGTGGGATCGGCGCGATAAACGCCGGTCTCGTCCTTCATGCCGATCAGCTTCTTGTCCGGCGACCAGAAATACTCTCGCTCGACGCCGTTAATGTCACGAGTACGAACGACTTTGCCACCTTCATTTTTGGTGACTGAAGTTCCGTCCTTCTCTACGACAGTGGTCTCTTTGGTTTCCTTATTGAATTTGACCAGGACACCATCGGGACGCTCGGTAACATCGAGTTTTTCGCCGGAGAACTTGAGCGATCCGTCCGGCTGCAACACCGGAGAACCGATAGCTTGCTCGCCCACGGAACCGCGGCGACTCCAAGTTCGGCCACCATCGCTGGAATCCCATCCGCGGCCTTCGGAATTGACAATGCTGGCCGACTTGTTGTCTTGTGCGTAGTTGAATTTGAGGAATTCGCCATTTGGTTTCTGGACTTCAGAAAGGCGGTTGTCACGATCGAACAGGAGCTTGTTCTTACCTTTATCAACTTCCTCGGCGCCGGTAAATGCTCCGGTATTATCGTACTTATTGATCTTGAACGTGCCATCGGCTCGGTCCAACCGTTCCAGACGAGCGGCACCTTTCTCACCGAACTTGAATTGATACTTAGTACCATCCTTATCGGTAATCGTGGTAACACCATCTTTAGTATCGGTTGTCAGCCCGCCCTTGGCTAACGCATCCTTATCTTTTAACGCTTTCTCGCCGCCCAGATTCGCAAGAGCCAGGACGGCCGCCTCGCGCTGAGCCGGGGTCGAATCAGCCTTGCCGGCAACTTCCAGCATTTTTGCTCGCAGTTGTTCTCCATGTTTGAGCAACACGGCTTCAGGCAAATCTTTGAGCGCGCGAGCCGATTCAAGACTGATATTGTTCTTGATCGCATCAAGATCTGCATCAGTCCAACGGTCGGCAATAGCGACCATTGCTCCGGCCGCTCCTGCGCGCTCGGATGAGTTGTTCGATCTCAGTTGTTCGTGCAACAGCTGTCTGACCGATGGAGGCACTTCACCGGTGCCGGTCATCGCGCGGAACGTATCCATTGCCGCCTTGCGATCACCGGTTACGGCATCACGAGCCTGCGCGGCGGCCATGAGCAACTTTTCCTTGATCTCAGGTTTGGCTGCAAGTTCGACCATTGCCTGACGAGCGGACTTGGCGGCATCGCTATCAGCACCGGCAGCAATGCCGGCAAGTACAGCCATCGCATCTTTGTTTCCGGCTTCGGCCTGCGCTTTGAATGCAGGCAAATCGGCCGATAGTTGTTTCGGATTAGTGGCGTGAGCAAGATAACGACCGACAAAAGCTTCGCCATTTTCGCCACGATTTATGGAAGCAGCCAAGGCCGACAACATCGCTTCTCTTCCGTTAATCGGAGGAAGCCCGACACGTGGAATTTCCAGATTACTCCTCAGCGCGGTATCAATCGAGTCGGTGAGAACAGCAAGCGCCTGAACATCGGGTGGGGCCTTGCTAGCGCGCTGAAATGCCACAGTCAAAGCTTCCGCCTCTGCTCGATTCAACGCACCGCTGGTAATAGCGGTTTTCTGGGCTAGAAAGCCAATAGCATACTGTTGCAACGTCTTTTGATCAGCTTCAGGCAACACCGTCAATTCCGGAATCGGCAATTTCAGGGCACCACCCTCGGCGGCAAGATCTCGGGTACGTTCTTGTGCAGCCCGGTCACCATTGTTGACCAACATTGCCATAACCGACTGAGCATAGGGATTTCCGCGCTCAGCCATCTGCGACAATTCCGCCATGACGCGCTTGGAGGTTTCAACTCGCTTCGGATCGTCCGGCTTGATGTTATTGAGCTCTTGTACTTTCTGAGTAGTGGCCAACCACCCGAGCTTATCGTTTACTAGCTGCGCCCCCGGCACGTCGCCTTGCTTGCGCGCCAGCTCCAGCTCCTTCTCTAGATTCTGTCGCGCAATCTGTAATTGCTCCGGCGACGAATCAGGACCTAAGCCTTTGGTCAACAACTCCATTCGCGCATTGTTGAGCGTGACCTGCAAAGGTGCACTTTCGGCACCGCCCAGAGCCTTACGAACAAGCTCCATAGCCGGAAGCCGCGAAGCCGAATCAGTCTTGCGCAGCTCACCTTCCAGTCGCTGAACCTCTTTAATACGCGCGTCGAGCACAGCTTGCTTGTCGCCCGACCCACAAGGAGAGCCAAGAGCCATGATCAGATCGACAGCCTGCTGATTAGGCGGATTCTTACGCGCTTGTTCGACAAGGCTTCTGAGCGTATCGGCCGACTGCACGGCGCGAGGCTCGGGAGCATCTGTCTTGGCAAGGTCGGTATCTTTGAACGATCCACGCACCGGCACCGGACCAAGATCGGTATTGGTGCGCGCCGCATAGTCGCCTTGCGTTGCCTGCCTGCGAAACTTGGCGACATTTTCAGGATCGTTGCGGTGCGCCGGATTCTTCTTGTCGAACTTCGTTCCGTTGTCGAACCATTCCCAGGTGTCGTTCTCTTTTACGTTATAGTTTGCATCACGCTTGACCATGCCGAATACGGTATTCAGGGTCTTGCCGTAATGCATTTCCGTGACACCGGCAAAAGCACCGTTCACCGGTACATGACGCCCCATCCAGCCGCCGTACTGGCTTTGTCTGGTTCGGTCGAATCGATCGCCCCATTCATAACTACGGTTGTAGTCCTTCGCGGAGATCATATGGATGCGCGGATGCACATTGGCATCGGTCGGAATTGTGAAACCGAATGTGGTGCCAGCCTTATCGTCCACGAAGAAGTAATCTTTAGTGTGCTGCCCTTCATCGACAACTTTGTCGTCTCGTCCGGTCAGACCGTTATCGATCAACGCCTGGCGTCCACCAAGCATGCCCAACGCCACAATTGTGCCTTCGCGAACTTTTACGTCGTCGCTTGTTACTTTGTCCCTTAAGCCTTCAAGCAATGCTGCTTTATGTTGCTTGAGAACAGTATCTTTTGTTTGAGCAAGTTCCTTGACCGTTTCGAACGAATAGTTGGACTTGATCAGATCTAACTCAGCCTTGCCCCACTTGTCGTAATACTTGATCATGCCTTGGATGGCATCACGTTGAGCAAGCGGAGATGCAGATTTCAGACCTTGTTCGAAGGCGGCTCGCACTGTGTCCGGCACACCGTGATTGTTGTCCGAAGCAATTTTGGCAACGTCGCCCAGGCTTCTTAGATTACCGAAGTCATCATTGCGAGGCGGTTGCGCCTTCGCCAGCGCATTCATGATTGCCGTTACAGTGTCTTTGTTACCCTTATTGGCGTTAGCCAGAGCAACAAGAGCATCGTTGGCGGCGGTAGCTTCGCCTTTGTCACCGTTGCGACCGCGCCCCAATTCAGCCAGTCCGAGCAGAGCCGCCTCACGTTGTTGCCGCAGTGCTGTGAGCGCTGCCTCATCACGCGTCGGAGCCTGTTCGAGCCGGGCGATCTCCTTGGTCAGATCTTCGGCAGAAGTCTTGAAGACGTCGACCGGACGAGAACCACCTTGCGTTATCTTCTCAATGGCGGTAGGTATCAGTGTATCTTGATTCCTTCTCAAGACTTCCGCCGGCAATTTGAGGATATTGGAAGCAATTTCCGGCGTCATGTTCTGACGCAGCGCGGCCACATGCTTATCCGAAATCATGGAAACAGGAAGTTTGGTCAGCGCATCGAACGCAGCCTTCCTTGCTGCGAGCGTTGGCGAGGTCAGTCCCTCTTCTAGAGCGCGACTAAACGCCTCCGGCATTTTGCCCGATTTTCCAGCAATAGCGGCAATTGTTTCGAGACTTCCCGCACTCTTGCGCGAATCAAAAGAAGCCAGCAGCGCATTAATGATTCGTTCCGGTGCGGAGGGATCCGATGCGGCTCGTTGCTCAGCAAACTGAATCAATGTCTGACGCGCCAATCTGGCTTGCGCCTCACTGCCATTCGCACCATTGGCGATAGCAGCCAGTCCCGCGATCGCACGCTCCGCACTAACCGGATCTTGAGGGATCGGCGCGAACGATTCAACGGTGTATCCGCGCGCAGTTTCCTGAAGGTTCAACATGCCGTTCATGGCACGATTGCTCTCCAGCGTTCTGATCAGTCCGTCTCTTTCGGGACCGACGCTGCGATCAAGTACTTGCTCAAGAGTCTTGATTGCCTGCGCCCGACTTTCCGGCGTCGCTTCGCGGCTCAAGAACTTCAGCTGAGCCGTGTCCGCTTCGGCTTTATTGTCGGCTTGCTGCTTCTTGCCTTTCTCGACGGCTTCTTCGAACGATTTCAGTCGAGAATCACCGGTCAGTCTCAGTTGCTCAGTCAATCGCGTGGCATCAGCCGGGTTGAGACGTACAGTCAAGTCACCGTGAGCTATCTTCAAAGCATCGAGCGACTTATTGACGGATTCGTGATTGGCGATTAGTTTTTGCAGCTCGCCCTTGTTCTCGTTGATAAGTTCTTTCAAACGAGCATCGCTTGCTTTTCGCTCGTCACCGCCTCTGGTGTCACTCAGCAATTCAAGAACGTTCGAACCAACAGATGGTGAGCCCGATGACTCGGAAGGCAAATTCTTCTCAAAGGACTTCAATACGGCTTGCGCGGTCGGATCACCTGCTTTCGCGAATGCCTGCAGCTCACGCAGTGCTTGCAAGCTTTGATCAACGTTGCCGGATTGCAGGGCGCCATCCAGCTTCATTGCTGAAGACGCTGCACCTAACTCCATGTTAACTTTGTTTAGTTCCCCGGACGGCTGACCGCGCCGTAATACTTCCTGCGCCTGCCTCGCCAGAATCAGTTCGGCCGAGCGCTGACGCCCTTCCGAAGTTCCGCTGAGAGCAAGGTACTCGCGTTGAGCCTCGACAATCTGCTGCTTGTCGATTGTAGGCGCAAAAGTACGACTTGAACGCACCGCACCGTCCAACTGAGTTTGGCGCTCGGCTCTTTCAGTGTCATTGGCACCGCGTGCAACCCACGCATCAGCTGCAGTCTTTGCTTCCGGCATGTTTGCACTTAAATCGGCCAGTCGAGCAAGAGCGCGATTACGCATTTCTTCGGCTTGCTTACCTTGACCGGATTCCGACTGCTTCAACTGCAGCGCGGCATCAACCACAGAGAGCTGACGCGCAGCTTCCATCGCCGATGCGTTATTGGTTACACCGGACAGCGCAAGAGCATCGAGTGCTTGCTGCCGCTCGACATCCGTTTTTGCAGCATAAAACTTTTTGACCAGCTCCGCAGTGGCATGTTCGGGCGTACCTGGCTTAATCTCGCCGAGCGGCATGCCAATGAGTTTTTCACCGGGGAAAAGTTCTTTGGCCCGATCGAGCGTCGGTCGCTCGTCAATTTTCACGGGGACATCGGGCTTTGGCGGAACTGCTGCAGCATCAACTATCTTGTTCTGAATCTCAAGAACAGGACGGTTGTCTGTACCGAGACGAAGTCGTCCATCGCTTTCTCTGGCATCGCCATAAAGTGAGTTGACCGGTTTCTCGCTCAGCTTATCGTTCGTGCGAGTGGCATTGTATAAGTCTTCTTCCGAGACCCAGCGATCCATGCCGGCTCCACGAGAGTTATCCACGCGGAAGTACTTCTTGCCGTCAACTTCTTTCATGTCGGTGATGGTCACCGCGTGCCATTCGTTCTTGTCGCTGGTTCCGCGTTTTCCATCGGCGGTGAAAGCGGGATGGTTATCGTTGATTCGAAGCGTCACCGGTCCATCTTTGAGAGCACCGGTCAACGCCGTGTGAAACTCCGCATCGGTCCGGAACGGAACGGTCTCTTTACTCTTATCGTCGCTTTCAGCATTGGTCAGAACATTCTTTCTGTTCAGCAGAACTTTATTCAGATCAGCAAGTTGAGAAAGCGTAACGCCGGAACGGAAAGTCTCCGCTACCCCGGGAATACTGAGGCGCTCGCCCGAATTGATTTGGTCCGTGCCCGGCTCTCTTTGAGTGTAGAATGCCTTTTCTACGGTTTTACCGGGATTCTCCGCCAGATATTTTTTCTGGTGCGCCCAGTTCACTACCGCATGATCAAAGACGTCGCCAAATTGAGTTTGAAAGCCATTGCCGTCGCCAATGGAACGATTCTCGACAGACACCTGCGCCTGTCTGCGAGCCTTCATGCTCTCCAAATCCAATTTAACAACAGTGCCGTCCGGAGCAGTGAACTGACCACCACCAAGGAAGGCATCGGCAACGATGCGTCCAGCTAACGCGGGATTCTTCTCTAATAGTTGCCGAGTCGTTGCTTTAACTCCGCAAGACTCGCGAGCACCCTGCCCAAGATCGTAGGAACGCGCAGCAGCATGCACGAAATCAAGTCCGACGCGGGTGGCATCGGCTTGATTCAACGGAGCCTTGAGCTGATCCGGCTTAGCTTCCAGTAACCGATTGGCTTGATAGTAGGCTTTGGCAATATCCGCATCACTCAGTCCTTTCCGTCTGGCACCGTCCTCAAATTCCTTCATGTCTTTCAGAAGTTGATCGGCAAGTTCCTTCGGCTGAAGCTTCGCAGCGTGAGCTTCAAGCGCTTTTCTCTGATGTTCCAATGTCGGATTGTCGGCACTTTCCCTGGTGCCTTCTTGGGCATCAGGGATTTTGACGTCTGCCAGGCGTCGCTCTTGCGCTTCAAGGTCCACAACCGGAATGGGTCTATCAGCGGTATTGCCTCTTCCCGGCGCGATTTCATCATCGACCGGCATTGCTTTTGCGGCAACCACCGCTTCGATGGCTCCGACGAATTTACGGTCCGTGCCAGTACCAGTTTCCTGAAACGAAATTCGGTAGGCGGATTGAGCGGCAACTCGATTTTGTATGAATGCCTGCAAAGTTTCTCTGTTGCCGGCCAGATTGGCATCGGCAAGAGCTTTGTTTATACGCGCCTGGAGCGCTTCATCGAGAACCCCCTTAGCAGCTACGACATCACGAGCCAATGTGTCTGCATCGGTCTGCTGCTTCGCAGTGATCGCACCGCGCTGAATCTCCGGTGCCTTTTCCGGCGGTTTCTTTTGCCCCTCGAGAAAGGTATTGGTTTCAACAGGAGCGCCAGTCTCTGATTTTGTGACCACGGCTCCGTCAAGACGATCGGCACGGAAAGCTGCAGGTGGAGTGTTCGGAGCCGCGCCGGGTTTAATCACCTCAGTGCGCGATCCCAAAGGCGGTTGCTTGAAATTGTAGTCGACCGGATTGCGCTCGGCGGCATTAGTCGAGACGCGCCGAAGAATATTGTCGGTTCCTCGCTCATCTAGAGTGACAAACTTCTCAATCGGTTCCCCGAGTTTCTTAGTTTGAACCTTCATTATCTTGGCGTCGGGACCTGTGCCCTGCCATGTGAAAAAACGCTCGACGTTATTTACATCTACAGTCCAGGCAACGTTTCCGCTGGCCTTATCGTAAAGGATCTTAGAGCCGTCCTTGAACTCATGACGGGCAAGTTTGCCATCTTCAAAGTGACGCACCGATTGATCGGGGAGCTCTTCCTTGAACACCTTGCCGGTTGCATCGCAATGAACTTTCGTACCATTGCGCAGCATTTCAACAGAACTTACAGGCTTGCCAGCATCATCAACAACGGTGACTTTGCGATTGCCCGTAACAGGATCGTATGTTGTTCTGCCTTCGTAACGTTCTTTGGGATCCGTAGCGGCAGGGTTCTTCACCGCCATCAGAACCGGTTTCCCTTCGATCATTTGAACTTCATCAGTAACCACCGAAGTTGGTGGCGGACCGACTCGGGTCTGTCGCACTTCTTTCAGTTTCCCGCCTTCATAAATGAAGTCGCGAGGCAATCCTTGCGGGTCGAACACGCGTTGCAAGTCTTGTCCGACGAGCATCGAGAAAGGTTCGCCTTTGGGTCCGGAATGAATCGTTTTGCCATCGGCAGTCTCGATGCGCAGACTTTCAGTTTGACCGGCGCCGCTCTTCTTCTCAAAAGTAAAGTTACCGGTGCGTAAATCGAATCGACATTTCTCTCCACCCGGTTGTACGGTATACAAATTTGCTTCCGCCGGGGTAGCTCCCGGCGTGTGCGTATAGACTACATTGCCACCAGGTCTGGTATCGGTAACTCTCGTTGGAAGCGGGCTTGCAGGCGGCGCAGGCGGCACTGTCGGCTCCGGATACACGAATTCACGTCGGAAACTGCCGTCAATGGCACCGCTAGAAAACAGTTTGCCGTTCTTCAGAACTTTCTCGTTGTTATCGTTGGGATTGCGAGAGAGAGACTCCAAGGGGGGAGGAGTACCCTGTTCGTTGAAACGGTGCCGGCTACCGTGGATGTCGGTAAGCGTAATCTCCTTAGTCCCTTCAAGCGCCCGCGCAATGCGCGAACCATCATCGCGATACTGCACCATGGCACCGTAATCGGATGGATTCGTCGAATCAAGAGCCGCACCCGGTTTCAACTCACGCAATTGTCCGTTAATAAGGACCTCGACACTCTTTTCTCCGCCGGGCGCAGTTGTTGTTACTTTCGATCGAACCGGCGCTCCCTGCGCTTGAGCCGTGTACTCAAAGTCGCGAACAGTGCCGTCGCGGTCGACAGTTCGCTTGATGGTCTTGTCCGGGTTGCGCAAAATCTCAGCTTTGCTGGGCGGATCATACTTGCGCTCGACTTCAACGTCACCGTTAAAGACAGAAGTAGACTTGTCCAGGTTGCGCGTAACGACGGTGCCGTCCGCCTTCTTAACCCCAATGCGGCCATCCGGCAGCATCTCGAGTTTTCCTGTAAGCTTCGATTTCTCGTCACCAAGAACAGTCCATGTTTGATCACCATTGGCGTCGGCGGGTCCGTCCGGTTTCCAGACTTGACCGGTAGAGTCAACGGCATGCGTTATGGCGCCTCTGTCCTTGTGAATCGTTCGCCCGTCGGCCTCGACAGCAATGCCTGTACCGTCTTTGGATTCAATGGAAGATTGACCGTCTCTACAGTCGATGCGCCCTTCGAATATCCCTGCTTTGCCGTCCTTCTCCGTATTCCATCTCGGCACTCTCGCACCATCGGGTCCAGCGGCAAAGTCGGCTCGCCTTGTGTACTTGGTACCATCAGGTCCGGTAGCGGCAATGACCTCGCCTGCGGCGTCTCGCTGGAAACTGAAGCCCTGACGATTCGGGTAGGTGACCTCTTCAACACGCTTGGTTTTGTCGTGGGTTTCTTGCCGACCGTTGGCATAGGAAGCGATGATTTTGCCTGTGGTGCCATCAATAATAAGCTCGACCGGAGACTTTTTATCATTGGCATCAAGCTTCAATTGGACCTGAGTGATACCACCGCTTTGACTGACGGGGACGCCCTCTAGCCAAACAGGCTTACCATTTTCGACAAGTCCGGAGTTGTAGAGTTCCTGTTTTTGACCTTTATTGGTGAACGTAATGTGCTGAGCGTTCCAATCGCAATCATACTTGCGACCGTCTTTGTACTCGACTTCTAACTTGTTTGTGAACGGGTCGCGCGTAATCTTTGTGGGTCTATCGCCATTCTCCTCAAACGTTACGACTACCTTGCCGTTAATTTTTTCAACGGTCAGCGGCTTTTCCCATGAATAACCGTTCCAATAGAACTTCTGACCGTCGGCTTCCTTTGAGTACTCGTTAAAGTCAAATTTTTCTTTCTTGCCTTCAGCGGTAATCTTCTCCTTGATACCATTGCCGTGATCAAGAAACACCGCGCCATCGGGACGAATCACAAGTTCGGCTTTGTCCCCGGTAATTTTCTCGAAGCCACGCAGGTTCGCATCCGGCGGCGACCATCTGCCATCCGTGCCGCGGGTCAAAGTGACTTCAGCGGCTGCGACTCCGTCGCGTGCTGGATAGTTGACTGTAACTTTGCTTACTTTACCGTCGGGTCCCATTTGCAAGGACCAGCTTTCACCGGCCCGTGCACCTTCGGTAAACCGCATTCCGACGACTTGTCCAGTCCTTTCGTCGATATCTTGTACGCCCTTGTTACCATTGGCCTCAAACCTTCGCGAAGTGCCGCTGGAAACTACTTCACCCCTGGAATCGGTGAATACAAATCTCCCGTTCTCGTAGCGACGCTCGGTCAAGCCTTGCGCATTGACGCGCTCGGTGTACTTACCTTCCGAATCGGATCCTTGTTTTTCCCCGGACACACGACGCCCCGTGGCGTCGGTAACCTCGCGTTCAATTACTTGACCGGCGGCATCTTTACGCTCGAATATTCGCTGGTCGCCCGCACCGGCAATTTCCGTTTCACTGGCAACGTCGCCCTTAGCAGGATCAAATTCCCTTGTGACTTTTCGCTTTTGAGCGTCGTCAGCAGGATAGGTGGTTTCTTTCTTGACACCACCATGAGTGGCCGGGTCCTTCCATTCAACTTCCTTGATGCCGTTCTTGAATTGCGTTTCCGTGCTTTCCGCCGATTCAATGAGCTTAGTGCGGCCGTCTTTATCATTGGGTGGAAACTCAGTGGTCGTACCGTCACCATCGGCGGTGACTCGTGTTCCATCTGCTCTGACTTCGTTGGTGCAGCACGTATCGTCATTTACACTATAACTGACCGGCTTTTCAAGGTCTTCAGGCGGCAGAGGATCAACGACTTCCCCGTCTCTGTCGACACCCTTGACTACCGGCGGCGGGCCGGGGAGATACTCAATGGATGAATATTTTTCACTGAGCTGCCCTTCCACTGCATTTTCAAAAGTGGTTACAACGCTATTGTCGGAATTGAATCGCTGTTGAATCTTCTGACCACTCCCGTCCGTCCAAGCGCGATAGGAATAAGTCTTGTCCGAGCCGGCGTCCTTGCCTTGCCCTTCGGTATAGTCGAGTTTACCTTCGGCGTTGTAGATGTCTTGCTCACTGACTCGACCGCTCTTGCCATCATATTCGCGCCGTTCGCGAACACCTTCTTTATCCGCAGAAACGATAACGCGTGCTTTGAGATCAGCATCGGGTGTCCCGGCCAACGCTTTGGGATCGTACTCGAGTCGAACCTGCCCAGCCTTTGCCCCACCCTTGTACTCAACGACTTTCTTAACGCCCTCAAGCCGAGGGTCGCCCGCATCCATTCCAGTGGGTGTGTTATGACTGCAGCAATCGAATCCGTTGGGATAAGTTACCTCAACACGGTCCCTGAACTCGGTTGTGTCGGTGCCGGCTGTCGTATCCTTGATCTGTTTGACTCGCCCCTCCTTATCATTGGAAGGAAATTCAATCTGCGTAACGCCGCCACCCTGATCTGTTACTTTCCGACCATCGGCCATGGTCAACTGATCTTTACCGCCGACTTTTTCTGTTTTGGCGATTAGCTTGTCCGGATCGATTCCAGTAAGTTCTTTCGCGGGATTGCCATTGTCGTAGAACTTTTGTTCGGCCGCCTTAGGCGGGTTAGCAGGCGTGAACACTGCTTTAGCCGGTTCGCCCTTGGCGAAAGTTGTAGTTACCGTTCCGTCCGAGTGAAGTGTTTGCGCCACCTTGCCGCGTTCGGCAGGTCCTTCCCATTCTTTTCTAGTGAATGCTCCGCGACTGTCGGCTCCCTGGCATACAGTTTCAATAACTTTGGTGCCGGCAGCGTCGGAAGAACGAGTACTGGTTCTGCTGACGCCATCCGCTTGCGGCGGACGAAACTCTCTATTGGCGATGAAGGTTCCGTCGTTCTGGCGAGAAATCGACTCGGTTGCTAATCCATTATTCCTGGCTGGATTGAACTCAACCGTAATGAGCCGCCCTTGCCGATCAGCGGGCGGGTAGAATGTTTCTTTAATCCTGGCTTGACCGGGCGGATACGTTACCTCGGTTCGTCCATCGGCAAACTGTGTACGGGTCCGTCCGTCGGGAGATCTGAAAGTAGCGATCGCTTGATCCGGTCGGTCCAACGTGACCGGTGCGCCGTCCTTGGTGTATTTGGTTTCGTTCGTTGCCGGATTGAATTCCGCACGCGTATAAGGTCTTCCTCTAAGTGCGTCGGCAGAACCGCCGACCAACTCAGTTACTACCGCTCCGTCTTTCGGCGGTCCAGCCGGGTACCGAGTTTGCTTTGTTTTAACTCCCTCGCGATCAACCGTTTCGGTTTCAGAAGTAATCCGTCCCTGCGCGTCTTTAGTTTCGCATTCGACAAGCTGCACACCTGGCGGATTGCCTCCGCTGTACTGGCGCTCAGTGTACGACGTCGGTCTGTCCGCGTTGGCGGGTATCGAGATTTCCAGGCTCAATCCATCCGGACCTGGAGGAGAATAGGACGTCTCAAGTTTGCCGGAGGCATAGGTTTTTCGCTCTACACCATTTTCACGCGTGATATCGAGCGGTTTGTCGCCTTTTTGAATCTCTTGAACTAATGCATTCTTGTCTTTTCCTGCAGCTTTGTCACTGAGTTCGGACTTTTCGGCATCAATTACAGTGCGGCCGTTTCCATCTACTTTAAATACTATTTTCTTGAAGTCGCTATCGGAGCTCGACGGCGTCAACTCGGTCAACCCGTCCGGGCGTTGCTTGGTTCTTCCATCGGCCGATTGACCGACCACAATCTGCCCCGCATCCAACTTGGTCTGAAGATCCGCTTTAACAGCAGCATCGACTCCTTCGCGGAACTTCGCCTCTAATTTGGCGGGCGGCCCCGGTGTGTACGAGATGCTTTCGAAGGGACTCTTCGCGTCGGCGAAACGGGTCTCGACTCTGCCGGTAGCGGCGTCAACCACCTGAGTGGAGGCTCCGTAGACCGGGTGACTCATTGTCGACAAAGGTCGCAACACCGGTGCCGTGATGTCGGGAGTTCCACGACCGGGCGCTATCTCATCCGTCGGCAACGCATCTGCCGGCGCGGCGACAAGCGTTTCGGCAGGCGTCAGTCGAGGGAACTCGCCACGGCGTAACGCGTAGAGCGGCAACCCCGCTGAACCGTCGAGTACGGCGCTCAGATCGGCGATGTCAGAACTGCCCTGCAACGAAAAGTCGAGCAGCTCAGTGGTCTGAAGACCGATACGGGCAGTATTGGCCCTAACCGCTGCGACAACCGCCAAATCACTCGTATCGCCGACAGGCGACGAGTTGTCAGCCTGCCCGTCAAGCAAATCAACGCTTTCGGCAGGTTTTTCAGTTTCGGGAGTCGGCTTAGCTTTATCGTCGGGATCTGTTTTTACACGGTTTCGGTCGTCGGCCATGCGGAAGTGCCCTCAGTAGTCGCCTGAAGCAACAGTCTATAACTTTTTCGCCAGCCCTTACCTACTTCTAATGTTCCACGGGTAATCACGCTCTAACCACGCCGCCCCCCGGTCGCCGTGACGAAAAGACCTTCGCGCCCCATAACCTTCGCACAGCATCAATTGGTCAGATTTTTCCGATTTTTCCCGACCGCTGCCTTTACCTTCCGTCCGAACCCAACCGTCGATCAGTCACTTGACTGCCGCTCACCAGGGTCCGGCGGAAGAAAAGACCCTACGGGGGAAAACGGGGACAAGGCGTGGTACATTTCTGGAAGCCAGCCTAACTTGAGACACACCACATGAGGGACGAAAGCGTTCGGATAATTGACGTATCCAAACCCTGGTCATCGCTTCAAAGCATCACTCTAGACAACAACTCGGAGCCGCACGGCACACGAACGATTTGTCGCGAGCAACCACATGACAGCATCGACGAAGCCACAAGTGCGATGCGCGCCAGTCAAGCGCTGCGTGCTATGAAAACCAGCGCGTATTTCGGCGTGTGTTTCGTCGTTGATGTGCAGGAATGTAAATCAGAGATCACATCGGAAACGCTGTACAAAATTTTCGACAGCTTGAGCGACGAAATGCCGAACGGAGTAGTACCACAGAAGGTGCTGCTGCATACAGGCTACAAAGGCGAGGGAACCGATTATCCGTGCCTTAGTAGTGATGCGCTTCTCTTCCTTGAAGCCAAAGGCATAAAGCTAGTTGGTATCGACTGCCCGTCGATCGACCGGTCCACCGGTCATCCCGTCAACGAAGCGTTCATGAAATCGCGCAACATGATCTGGATCGCGAATTTGGAATTGAGCCACGTCAAACCAAATCGACCGTACACACTGAGCGCACTACCGCTGATTCCTCACGTTCCGGGCGAGATACCGACCCGAGCGATTCTGATACCGTTCAGTCGCGAAGACGAAGAGGAATAGATGGAAGCAACATTCACGATTATCGACGTTTCAAGACTCTACCCTTCTTCCATGTCGGTCAAAGAAGCGTGCGACAAATACGCCACTTCGATGGCATCAGGCACCACACTGGAACCGTTTGTCGGACCTTGTGCGGTAGTAAAACTTTTTGGAGACGACGCATCTCTGATTTCAGAGCAGGAAGCCACAGATGCGCTCGATTACATTTCCGGAGAATGGAAGAGACTCAAAACTCAATATGGCGGCAACGTACAGCAGCCAGTGCGAGTACTGTTCCGGACACGTCGCACCGGTGACACTTCGGAAGGTCGCTATTTTTCGCCGGAAGCAATCACTAAGTTGCTCGAGTCCGACATAATTTTGACAGGTGTCGACACGCCCTCACTGTCGCCACTCGACGCCCCCGGAGAAGCTCTGAAAAGATTTCAAACTGCGCAGCGCGCTTGCTTAATCAACTTAAATCTATTTGATGCGGAACAAGGCATTCTCTACAATCTGCTAGCGCCACCGCTATTGGTGCCCAATGAACCGCTGGTTCCGGTACGTGCGCTGCTAACGAGTAGTTTTTAGCGGCAGCCGACTGCTAGTCCACCATGACTATCGGCAAGCGTAGCCGTTGTGCTTCCATCCACAAAGTCTTCGGCACCACCAGTGATTGTCCGCCGACTGCGCCTTCCGGAGCCAGCCAAGCCGGTGGTTTTTGACCGCCAAGCAGTTGCCCGGTTGTAGCAGTATCCATGCCTTCGAACGTGACAGTGCGCCCTCTCCTCACCAGACCGAAACCAACCACTGTTGCGTTGTTCAGTTTTACTTCGTTGTTTCCCGTCAGAGGTTTACCGTCGGATTCAGCAGTGAGTGCTTTGAGCAATTTGGCATGCGAAGCTATGAGCCCGGTGTCGCCGGACCTTTGTAATTCGGACAGAGTATCGAATTGGCCAAGCTTCTTCCACAAAGCAGTCCAACGAGCTCTCATCGCAGGTCCGCTGCCACCAACAACCTCGGACGCAATGGCTCGCATATGCGGGTGTGGTGCGCTTGCTTGATTTACGTGTCCCTGCCAATCCACTGCAGTCCCGGTGGACATGTTCTGACGTCCCGCTCTGGAAATGGCTTCCGGAGCCCCGGCAACCAGTGCCACCACATCGACAGGACGAACCAGTTTAGTCTGTCCGGGGGCAAGCAGCGAAGTAGAAACTGAATAAGACGGACTCTCGATCAAACTGCGTTGCGTGAGAAATGCCGTATCAATGAAAGGTGAAGCATGACCAAGAAGGGCCCAGTCCCCTTGCATCTGATGAAGGGCAAATCCGCGCGGCAGCTCTGTGGTCAAAACAGGAAAGGGCAGCTGATCAGCATGTTGAGCGCCGACCGCTTCAAGGCGCTCGGCCATTGTTCGTCGTGCCTGACCGGTAAGGTAGCTTCCGGAAGAGTTCAGAGCACGAATATCTGATTCATTCAGAATCTTCAGCTGTAAAAGCGCCGACGGATGACGATAAGCTACGCTTAAATCAATAAGCTGCGCAGTAGTGGGCCCGGCTGGGCGAGCTGGATCATAACTCAGTTCACTGTGTCTGGAGACCAACCCCGCAATGCGTTGAATGCGTTGCGGGGAGTAGCCCATTGTTCCCAGTACGCCCCAGGTCAAGTTGGAAGAGACCCACTCATGCCCCGGATCAACAATTCCTCGGCGTTTTCCACCATCGTGCATCAAAGTAGCCAAAAGCAAGTTTGTTTGATCTTTAGGACTTAGCTTCTGAAACTCAGGATGCGCAAGAACATTCTCAATTGCCTTCAAAGTATGAACGTCGGTGGGGAACGTGTGCGCACCGGTCTGCGGTCGCTCAACCATTCCTCCGACTCGGTCGTGACCGAACACGGACGGGAAAAGGCGTCCAAGAGTGCCATCGCCCATCAGCGCCGCCAATTTGGCGGGATCGCGCAATGCGGCTTCGACCTGACCACGCAGCACAGCTTGTTCCGCCGCCGACAACTCAAGCTCAGGTAAGCGAAGACTCGGTAGATTTATACGCGCATCGCCAAGGTACCCTTCACGCGAGAGGTAACCGAGCTGTCGGGCAACAGCCATGCGCCAGCTGTAATCACGAGTCTCACCCAAAGCGGCTTCCACTGGACGAAGCACTTCGGCATCGAACAGGGCGGGATTGCGAGAACGCACACGAGCGGCAAACTCCATTGCCAGGCATGACTGCTCACTGTTTGCGCTTGCTTCTGTTGCAAGTTGACGCATGGTGGAAAGAACTGTTTGATGCGCCTGAGGTGATGAATTTTCAACAAGTGCGGCAAACAAGTCAGCTGCAACTTGCGGATTAACATCGCGAGTAGACCGTACGGCAAAGCCGGCAGCTTCCGCATAGTTGTGAGGAGCGCTAGACAATACTTTTGCGGCTGTTTGCTCAAGCCAGACAGCAGTTTCCGGCTGCGCATCAAATGATTTCGCCAACGCACGCACCTTACCGGGCTGCGAAGCTAACGCATCAGATATAGTGGCATCATTGAATAGCATCTTTGCCAAATCTTTTACAGGCAAAGTTTCAGCCAGGTGATTCCGCACTGGAGTCGCTTCCCTGCCGATATGTCCCAAAGGAGTTTCCGGCTCGGGTATCGCTTTCCACCAGGACCGTACGACAGCCGGCTCGTTCAATCCACGCTCGGAAGCAGCAGTGAAGATTTCCTGCATTAGCACCGGAATTCTGCCGGGATCCATGCCTTTGGTGTTTCCCAGAGGCAAAGTGGAAAGCAAGTCTGTTCGCCATTGTTCAGCGGGCAACTTCGCAGCGGCGCCGATGACTAGAGGAATGGATTCAGCCGGCAGGCAAGAAACTTGCGCTGTCACTTCCGGCGATTGCACGCGTTCCAACGCACTTACAAATGCACGAACGCGCTCACCTACGGGCAAGTGTTGAATCTGCTGCGCCAGCGTGCCTACTTTCGCATCTTTGGTAACAGCGAGTGCTTCATGCCATGCACCGGCACGTTGATGCTCGGGCAAAGCCTGCAGCGCCTGGCCAACCCCCTTGTCGCCTGGATAAGGTTCTTTCGTCTCGTGTGCATCGCGCCTAGCAGCCGATTGCAACAACTGCCGCCACGAATCGAGGCGCACATCTTCGGGCAGCGCCAACAATGCTTTCTGAACTGATTTGCCAGGCAAATCGTAGGGACAATCAACAATAGCCTTCCATGCAAAAGCGCGTTCCGCCGTCGGCAAATCGCCCACTTGCTCGGCCAGGGCAGCTAATTCACCCTTTTGTCCCCATCGCGATTTCGCGGCATGTTCTTGCCACAGACTGTTCCACTTATATCCTCGAATGTTTTCGGGAAGCACTGACAAGTTAGAGATAGCGGCGTCTCTGGTGCGCGAATGCTCGTAAGCTTTGGTCCAGGCAGCTTCCCTGTTGCCGGAGGGAAGAGTCTCAATTTGTTCGACTAACAAGGCCTCAGCAGTGCCAGTGCCACGCGCTGTTGCAGATTGCCCCGGTTCTATGCGAACTTCGGTGTTTCTGGGCAAGATGTTCGGCTGATTGAGAGCATAGGTCCAGGCGCCCATCCGCTCGCCCGCAGGCAGGGAGCCGATTTTGCCGACAGCGGCCATTCGCGTCCCGGAATCACTGCTGGCAACCGCTTCGTACCAGGCGTTAGCACGTTTGCCCGGCGGCAATAAATCAATTGCTTCGACTGCAGCCAGTCTAACTTTAGGATTCTTGTCTGCGATCAACTTCGACCAGACTCTGCCTGTCTGTGCCTCGGGAGCAGCACGAAGGTTTTCCGCCGCCATAAGTTTTTCTGCTTCGCTCAGGGCGGCAAAGTCTGAAATAACTCTTTGCCAGTCGGAAGCAGTTTTCGGCACAGAACCCTCTTGCCCGCGCGCTTCCCTTCTTCCGGAATAGGAAACTTTCGGCAGCTCGGTACCATTGCTGGCGCAAAACGCTTCAAACTCCGCAGCCCAGAGCTGGCCATAAGTCGAGCCTCGTCCCGTTTGCTGACTGGCCAGATTGGCAAGATCGGGAGGCGATTCTTTACCGGCAAGATTCATCTCTTTGCCTACATTCACCTCGGCTTGACGAGCCGCTTGCTCCTGCATCAGTCGTTCTTGAATGAACAGAGCGCGGGCATGTTCAACATTTCCACCCAAAAGTGCTTGCTTTGCAGCTTCGAACTTCATCGGCGAACCGGTGTGCGAAAGCTCGTGCCCGAGCTTGGGCAGAGTTTCGCCCAATCCAACGGGAACAACGACGCGATTCTCTCCGTGCAATGCAGCAGCTTCCGGTCCGGCGCCGACCCTGGTCCAGGGGGACTGTTCCACCAATCCATTGAGAGTCGGCGAGGACGGTTTCTCACCGGTCTGCGCGGCTAGGCGCCGCTGCTCAAGTTCGATAAAATCGTCGACCAGGACGGACTTGCCCTTCTTTAACTGAGAAGAGGTGAAAGCATCAGAAACGCTCTCATTTATCCGCGGCAGCACGACGTTCATGGTCGCCCCTGTAACAGCGGCGTTCCAAAGTTGCTCGCCGGTCGGCATTTTGCCTGTGCTAACAAGATGAGAAAGCGAAGTTTGGGTCAAGGCTCCGCAGGTACCCGTCAGCATCCTGGCCCGGGTCAGGCTGAAACCCTGCAGATCCTTGGAAAGGTGATTACCTCTGGCAAAAACGGCAAAACCGGCCATGCCGCCCAGCGAGTTGCCGATTCGAGTTTCATGCTCAAACTCATTTTGCTTGGGCTTTCGCATGCCGTCATAGATACCGGCACCCAGTATCATCGACGTCTCTTTTGCCTTAAAAATAGCCGCAGTAGTGCCCTTTAACTCAAGTCGGGCGCCGAGCGTTCGAAGGCTGCCTTTAGTGGCCAGTGCAGCCAAACCGTATGGAACCACCATCGCCAGACCACTGGAGACATTCTGGGCCACCCACTCCGACGAAAACAGTGATGCTTTAGGAAGTTTGTACAGTTCCCAATCGTTCAGAATAGGCGACTTGCTACCGCAAGCAGACCCGATATCGTTGACTGAACTGGTAACAGCATTATGAGGCTCGACGACGGCAGTGTTTGCCATCGGCTTGAAGATATTGTCCTGAACCCAGCCAGTCAACCCTCGGTTCGACTGGGACTCCAACAATTCGGCGCTAAATGTCAATCGCTCCACGTACGGCTCACTAACTAAATGGCTAAACCAGCCTGCCCCTTGTTGCCAAGAGTAGGGTAAACACGCATTGCCCACAATGCTGATTACCGGGCCGTGCATTAAATCTAGGGCGGTTTCTCCCATACCCGCCTTCGGCGCCCGTAACAATCAGCAAATCGATCAAGCGCCAAGATGTCCGTTCGTAGGGCGATTACGCCGGCCGATGCCGGAAGAAAGGCGCCACCCGGGCATCCCTTGCCCGATGCGGCTGCGGCGGGACCACCCCGTGCGGGTAACGTGCGACAATATATCCGCGCCGGTCGCAATCACGTACGTCTGAGGAAGTATGCAAGAGCTGGAGAATATCGGATCGATCAAGAGGACAACCCTGAACGACGGTTGGATAGAACATCCTCGCCAACCTGATGAGTTTTCCGATTCGTGGTCGCGAACTTTCACGTTGGCATTCGACCCGTCGGTTGAATTGATTTTCTTTTGCCGAGGTACCAGTGTCGATGTGGAATCGGCCGCTTACTATCGCCAGTTAGGTTCGGAGAAACCGGCATTGAGCGGTGACGAGAAACTGACTCCACAAGAAATAATCCGCTTGCAAATGGTGCTAGGCTACAGCAATGCAGGCAATAACCAATACACAAATCCCAAGCAAGCAGGAGAGCCTGGCGGGCCGGCATTTGACTTGAAAGAAGCTTTTTGCCGCCGCGTAGATTCGCGAATGGTGCTCTTTGTGCGCGGAAAATTCGTGCAAGGTAAGTACTACGCAGGAATACTATTTCTGGCTGAAGAAACATTTGGACGCGTAGTCGAGGAGATCGTCCTGCAAGCAACTTCCAACCGCAAGTTGCAGGACAATTTGTATCACCTTGATCATGCCGCCAATAGCATTAAATGGGTCAACAGCGCGGTGGTCCAGTAAATAGACGATCGGTTCCGTTCGGAACCTTTTTTCAGCGCAAACGCCTGTAACTTAAGCTAATCATGCGAGGGCGTTGAGCATGGCATATGAATCCGATTATTCAGCTACACCTCTTCGGGTAAATCAGTCCCTCGGCATTGATGCGGCGATTCAACGCACCACGCTGGAACTGTTCGTACTCGCTGAGAAAGCTTTTCAACTTGGTCAATTCGAACAAGCCCGACGATTGTTCGCTGCCTATAAAGTACTTTGCGGACAAGAGCCAAACAAGTCCAATAGCTAGCCATTCAACGTCGAAAAAAAAAGGGGACGACCTCGATGGCGTCCCTATTTTAGTTGGCGGATTGAAAACAGGTTGCACAGGGAACTTTAGCGGTACATGATCTCGCGCAACGGCTAACATGACCGGTAAAAAACCAACATTACCAGATTCTGCTGAGCAGACAGAAGACAAATGGATGCAGTCTCTGCCGTCGCTGCCGCCAACCGCTCAACCGACAACACGGTTACCGAAGGACTATTTGCCAGCTGCAGCATTGACCGTCGTCTGCTGGCCGTTCAATCAGACCGAAGTTGTCGAACAAAGCAGCAAAGGATCCAATCGTGCACTCTGGCCGCCATTCATTGCCGCGGCAATCCTGACCGTTTTCAACCATCATGCGTGGTGGCTAATATTTTTTCTGGCCTTAGTAGTAGTAGAAACATTGAATCGCCGAAAGAAAGGACTACCTGATTCATTTCCGCCAGTAACAGTTTGCTGGATGTGGGTGATCTGGTCCGGCGCTTTTCAAGCGTTTTTTCAGGGCAAACTCTGCATCCAGATACTGCAATACGGAGTCCCCATCCTCATGGGCATTCTTTATCGGCTAACAACCCTTAATGCCGTTTACGCACTTTGCTTCACCTATAGTAAGGTAATTCTCTGTCGCCCCGGCTACTTCGCAACGGCGAACTCTTCGTTTCCGCTTTCTGAAATTGATCGCATTGCTCTGAGCAAAGATGGGCAAAAGATCGAATTCTGCGCAGCAGCCAGGATTAAGTTCGCAATCAAACTAACATCAATTCCCAACTTGCATGAATGGCAAAATATTACAGATTTCATCCTGCACAACAGCAAAACTAAGAATATAGCAATTGATCCGTCCATCGCTCAATCTTTGCACTCATCCACTACCGATGATGCTTCTGTTACGTTTACCCAACTGTGGCTGGAATCATTCGCCGCTCCGCCAGTTAGAGAGAGACTCGCCCCGCTTGTTCAAGGGATCGCTCTCAAAGAAAAACGATACGTCGTTGAAACACAAATCGGCGCAGGCGGGCAAGGCTCGGTGTACCTTTCCCAAGACACACGCCAAAAGTGCAAAGTGGTGTTAAAGGAATACATGTTGCCCGTGCATAACGGCAGAGCAATCCGCGAGCGAGCGATAGAAAGTTTTCACAACGAGGCGACCCTGCTGTCAAAGTTGCAGCATCCGGGTGTCGTCCAAATCAGGGATTATTTCGTCGAGGATCACAGAGGATACCTAGTTCTTGAATTTCTGCAAGGAAAATCGCTACGACATCGAGTTAGGGAAGAGGGTCCGATGTCCGAAGTGGAAGTCATTAAGCTCGCCTTACAGATGGCACAGATTCTCGCTTACCTGGCATCACAAGCCCCGCCGATTGTACACAGAGACTTCACCCCGGACAATCTGATTCTGGGAACCGACGGAAAACTAAGGCTGATCGACTTCACCATCGCCATGTCCAAATGCCCCGAAGAGCGCGAGGAACCGGCAGGCAAGCAAGCGTACATGCCCCCGGAACAATTTCGGGGTAAACCATGCACTGAAAGCGATGTGTACGCCATGGGCGCTACCTTACATTTCCTGCTCACGGGTGAAGATCCAGAAGCAATCACATCATCGCATCCCGGGCTAAAGAACCCTTCCGTTAGCGAGAGAATGGACGGAATTGTCGCATCATTGACCGCGCTGCATGTCAACGACAGGTTGGTCGGGCTAAAGGACCTCAAGCAATGGGAACAAGCCTTGTCGACAAGCTGTTCGAATCTGGTGGTTGAAACGCAAGGAGAATCGATCTGAGTTTCGAACTCACTTTAGAATACTCCTCCAGTAAAAAGCTGGCCAGAGCACTATTCCTTGTGCTTTGGGTTGCAGGCTGGGCAGGCATTCTGTTACTGGTGCTGCCCATGATACCACGCGATCCTCGCAGCAATGGCGACGCGTTTGTCTCTATAGCATTTGCGATACTAGGCGTACTCTTTGTCTTTGTACCAATCAAGATGCTTCAGCGCAACCGCACTTCGATCAAAATGGACAAGGCAAGCTTAACCATTCCTACAGCGGTTTTCGCCTCTTTCGTCCAGGACAGACGTATGTTTTGGAAGGATCTTACTTTTGCGGGCATCACCAACGGTGGCCAATATCTGATTCTTCAATTTGCAGATGGAACCAAACACAAGATCACGCTCGCAAAACTAACATCAGCCGGAACGGAACAGCTACTCCTGGCTATTGATGCCTGGGCACCGCAATGCACCAGAAGCGAATCTCTACTCTCCCTGCGTGAAAAATTTCAGTCATACGACGCAGATGCGCCTTCGTTTACACAACTTTGGGAGAGCGAACTTGGCAGACGATTCAGTTTATCCACGTTCATTCCGTTGGAACCAGGCACGAAGCTTCGAAACGGCACGATCTCAATAGAGAGACAAAGCAGCTTTGGTGGTTTCTCCGCGGTCTATATCTGCCACTGGCGAGGTCGAAAGACAGTCCTCAAAGAGCTATCGATTCCCGATTCCATAGACACGGTATCCAAGGGAAAAGCAATCGAGTTGTTCGAGCGAGAAGCACAGATTCTAGCCTCGCTGGATCACCCGTCAGTAGTGAAGATTATAGACCACTTTCAAGAGAACGGTCGCTCTTACATTGTAATGGAGCACGCAGCAGGGCTTACGCTGCGACAACTGGCGCGTACCGAAGGTGCGCGGAGCGAAAGCACCACAGCTCAAATAGGACTAGCACTTCTCGACATCCTTAGCTATTTCCATGAGCACGATCCCGTCATTATTCACAGAGATATTACACCGGACAACATCATCGTTGACAGTAGCAGCGGCAACATCAAACTCGTAGATTTTGGCGCTTCCAATACATTCCTCGGCACAGCAACCGGGACAGTAATTGGAAAAACGTCCTACATGCCACCCGAACAAGTAAGAGGAAAACCAACCCCGGCAACGGACATTTACGGGCTAGGTTGCACACTGTTCTTTTTGCTGTCCGGTCGGGATCCGGAACCATTGACGCAAGCCAGTATCAAAACGGAACGATCCGATGCTTCGGACCAGATGCATCAGCTGCTAAAGGATATGACCGAATTGGAATACAGAAACAGACCAACTTATACAGAAATCAAGGAACGCCTTAACGCTCTCGCGGGTGAGGCTTTGCCAATATCGACAGCAACAAGTTTGAAAGAATCTATCGTTATCGTGGGGGAAGACCAATGAAGGTGAACCCGTGTGAAAGATTTCTATTCAGACAATCGCATAGACATTAGAGGCGCCGATTTCGGCAAAGCAGACGCTGAGGACGAAAGTCAATGCGATCGAGCGAAAGTAGACAAAGACCACACGCAAAGAGATTTAACTCCAGTACAAGACGACCCCGCGGCACGAAAAGCAAAGCTGCTTGCCGGAGCACATGCCACTGGACTGATACCGCTCATGGTGACGGCGCGCGCAAACAAGCTGATGCGGACTTGCCCCTGGCTGCGTTTTGTCAGAGCCGGTGATACCGGGACGAGCGCCCTCGCTATCAATCCGTTCGAGATACTCAACGGCGTGGATATAAGGAGGCACCTTGAACAATTAGTACTGATATTCAGCGGACTTTTCTCGTTTACGCAGGAAGTCACAGCCCTCTTTCGCTGCACGTTGAAACTTGCATACCAACGACGAGGATGGAACTTACTCAACGGAAAGAACTGGCGCCTTGAAGGTGTCCAGGACTACAGTCCGGAACTTCACCCCGATTTCGTTGATCTGCAAGCAGCACTAGAAGATGCAGTCGACATGTGCAACTTACCACCATTCGCAGCAGTGAATGCAGAAGGTAAATTGCGCGCACTTACGGGTGCGCTGACTTCAGGACTAATGGGGCAAACATTTGCCCGAAGAACTGCAGTGTCAATAAACGAGCTCTTTCTGGAAGGAACAGTCGTAGATGTAAGTCTAGTTGGCGAAGCAAACCGAGGACGCTCACTTGCGGAATCGCTGCTGATGCTATTTTTCACAGAGATTTACGGTGAAGAAGAAAGGCAATCAACGGACAAAGCACTATTTCTTCTTGACTTGGACGATTTCTCCATACCAACACTGAAACTGCGAAAAGAAGAGCATATTTGGTTTTTCGCCCAATCACGCAAATGCACCGACAACGGGTCCACTGTGTTAATTTCGGGAGACGCTCAAACCGAGGACCTACCGGATTTCGCAACGGCGAGCGACATCCCGACGGAACCACAAAAGAGAAGATTCTTCCCGTTTTCGATACCTCAGTCCATCTCTCACGGACAGGGTTACTATCCTGAAGCATTCGCACCGGAAGTCTTGGAAATTGGAACTCACGTAGCCGACCAGTGGCAATTGCGCGACTGCTTCGTGCGCTATCTCTTGAAGATTGATGCCGATTTCACCCAACTAGTTCATGGTCGCCCAGACATAATTCGCGAGGTCCAGAGGCTCACATTGCGGGCCCCCGTGCCATTATCAGCGGTGACATGGTGCGCGGTCAGCCTCGTCACCGATCGATACTTTGCGCAGCGAGCCGCGTTCTATTCTTGGACATCGAATCAAGAACAAAAGCTTCGCACCGATTGGTACGAAATAATGAGTTTGGCGTTCCTGCCCGGAGGCCCTCGTAGACTTGAAAAATCCACCATCGAAGCATGGCTGCGGGCGCTAGCCGAAGCGAGCAAAGTAGAGCAAGGTCCGCTAGTATCATGCGGGCCCTGCACAAGAAAGTGTACATTCGGATTCGACGCAAAACTGTTGCTGTCCGATCGCAAAATACTGTTTGATTTCAGTTCAAGCCTAAGAAACACAAAGCAACCTTCATTCGAAAAAGCAGCCTGGTTTGCGCATGTTATTGCGGAGCGAGTCGCAGGAGAAAAATCAGCCGACAACCATCTCGCTTTGAGCTATTGCATCGCCGCACACCTGAGCGCCGAACAGCAATACTCAAGCGACGCCCAACTTACGTTCTGCCACAAAGTTCGTGAGCGCCTCGAAGCTGGCGATTTTTCAAACGACGAAGGTCCAGGGAGGGGAGAAAGCATAGTTACAATAAAATCAGTAGAGGCCGAATCGTAATGCAGCAAAGAAGATCAAGACAAACCATTGCCGAAGATGGATTTCAGTTTTTGGAAAGTCCGCACAAAGCAGACACATGGCTGCGCGATCAGGTAAAGAACACCACGGACGTGCTATCGAACTACATTTGTAGAGCGCGCATGGCGGGACGCATTCGCGGCTTCAGAGGCAAGTGCAACGATTACACAATAGACGGATGCACCGGTGCCTTTTCCATACGTGTAAAACATTCGCGAGAAGGATTCCGTTTCTACATCAAGAAGAATCGCGGACAGTGGCGTTTTTCCTATGCCCTAAAGAAGCTCCCCGGCGCACACAGAATGCTTGCAAGCAAAGATGGGCGATACCTTGTCGTTCTAGCTGATACCGGAGGAGACGAAATCTTCAACATCAGCGTAATTGACCTGCTGGCCAAAAGAGAACTATCGTTGGTACTGTCGCCGCTTCGATTGGGTGAATTGCAATGGCTGGAAGATAGCAGCGGCTTTGTCTACAAACCGCACATGGAGAACCGGCTGGTGATCGTCAAGATTCAGTCGCAAGTGCAATTTAGTATTGACTGGCCGGAATACATGCCCAGCACCCTCAAGCTAAACTGTTTCCAAAATAAAATCGTCATCACCGGCGGAGCGCAACGCGCCACTATCATAGATCTAGACCAGATCTGCTCAACCGGCACTACTTCTACAATCAAATTCGACTATCCCCTTACAGATCGTAGAGGACGAATAATATACCTCGGTTCAATTGAGCAGTCGCTGATCTTTCTCGATGCAATCGATACAAAATATAGCTTGCTGACTGTAACACTCGACGAGAACAAGAAGGTTTGGAATACACTTTCCCTGGTCGACGGAATTGGCATCGTGGAAGATGCATGGCTGGTAGGCGAGCGAACCTGCATTCACCTATACGACGATAGGGGTAGCACAATCGTAATATACGACAGAAACGGTACAGAGCTCTCAAACTTTCTGGCAGCTGAATTGGGAGACATCCATTATGCTTCGGAATGCTCGCCTGACGAGATTAGCATAAGATGCTCAACCCTCACCCAGTCGAGCTATCGCATAGAGCTGAACTTCAAAACGGACTCACGCACCGTCGTCAATTCGAATGACTTCAAAACCTCCCGGGTAACAACAGGAAGAGCATACGTCCCTATTGGTCCAAACACGGATATCCCGCTCACATTTGCCCGCTGCAATTGGGGAGCGGCGCTGAAAGCACCAACGCTCCTGGAAGTCTACGGCGGCTACGGTACCCGGATGATACCATCATTCAACCCCGAAACGGCCGTCTGGCTCGATCGCGGCGGGACAGCCGTCATTGCTCACATTCGCGGTGGCGGAGAGAAAGGCAATGACTGGTACACGCAAGCAGCAGGCAACAACAAACAGAATTCCGTCGACGACATCATCCGCGTGGCCGAATGGCTCATTGAGAACGACTATTGCACCGCGAAGCAACTTGGACTTCGTGGCGTGAGTCACGGAGGACTACTGGTTGCGGCTGCCATTGCTCAAAGACCGGACCTTTTCGGTGCGGCAATCATTGAATCGGGACCGCTAGACCTTATGAGGAGATCATTTTTTGCAGAGCGGTCCGCGCAGGACCATCCTGATGCACTGAATGAAGACGAAGAGAAATATGCCAGGGCGCTGTCACCGTATCACAACCTGAGGCGAGGAGTAACGTACCCACCTTGCATAGTGATAGCCCGCCAAAACGATGGAAGAGTATCTCCAATACATGCGTTCAAATTCGTGGCTGCACTACAAGCAATATCAAGAAACGCCAACGACAATCTACTGCTGTACGAGCCCTCCGGCGGCCACTACGCTAGCAGCAGCCCGGACAGGGGACTAGCCGAAGCTTCAGGCTGGTTATCCTTCGCGGCGCATCATCTGGGAATCCTATGCTACGAATGCAAAGACATCCCGCAGAGAAATCACCCGTTTACGCACAGCTCGGCGGCGCCAGAGGAAGCTTAACTCTGAAAGTGGCGCCCTTGTTCTCGGCTGATTCGACAGCTATCGATCCGCCATGTTGCTCAACCAGTGTTTTGCACAAATAGAGGCCCAGACCGGTTCCTCTTTTTCGAGAGGCATCGGCAATCTCCATTTGCGCGAAAGCTGTAAACAGTCTTTGTTGAAACTCAGTCGACATACCGCGCCCGTGATCAATCACACTTATAATCGCTCCATCACCTGAAGATTCGACCTCTATTTCGACTGTCGAGCCCCGCGGGGAGAATTTGATAGCGTTCGACAACAGGTTGATCATTACTTGCACGATTCGATCAGGGTCGGCATCCAGCAATGCTGCCCCTCGAGGCTTCACAATAGTAACACCTGCTCTAGTTGCAGCAGACTCAAGGCTTGCAACGGCCGATTCGACAATGTCGTCAGAGCTGACCACTACGCGATTGAGCTCAAACTTACCGCCCACCATACCTTGCACACTGCGCAAGTCTTCCAGCAGTCGCTGAAGGCGTCCGCAATCAGCAACGGCGCGTTTGATTCTAATATGGGCAGGCTCGCAGAGCGCGCTACCATAGCTTGCACCAATTGTTTCCATTTGCTTCTTTAGATGGTTCAACGGATGCGACAACTGCCCCATCATTACTAGCGCGACGTGCTTCTTGAAAGTTTCAAACTCGCGCAGGCGCCGATCCGCCTCGTGCAACACCGCGTCAATGCGAGAGAACTCGTCGTTATCTTCCAGTCTCGCAGGCAGAGTGCTTCGGCTTGACAGCGCTCTAGTGGTCTTGCCGAGAGAAGCTAAACGGTTGGTCATAAATTTGGAAACAAACAGTACCAACGACAAGCAGAGTATCAAACCTGCCACGATCGAGGCGAATAAAATATCGGACAGGATAGAGCGAGTCAAATTACTCTTCTTCGAAAGTAATTCTCTATGAACACCCGACACAAACAGCAGGTTGGCGGTCAATCGTTCGTTCACCAGAGTTTCGGCGTGCATTTCCTTCAGCACCGGTGCATTCCAAAACTTTTCAACAACAGTCCCCTTAGGCAAGCTGAGAATCCGTGAATACATTTCGCTCAATTTCAAAACAGACTGTCTAAACTGTTCAATATCGGAGTCCGGGTTTCGAGCACGATCGGTGAGCAAACCGCTGAGGTGATCGAGCGAGGCTCTGGTTTTCGCCGTGTCACGTTTCCACCTCTCGAGTACCCATTTATCTTCAGTGAAGTTGTAACAAACAGCCGCGATAAAACTGGTGGCACTTTGATTTTTCACTGCCGCAATATCAGAACAAATGGACCAGGCTCGATGCTCAAGATTCTGATCCTGCTTCACTTCGCCTAACATGACGACGATAATCGCTGACAACACCAGCATAAACCCGAGAGGGGCCAGAACTAATGCGCGCATTTTTCGACGCAGCTGCTTCGAAGACTTCGTATCCTCCTCCGGCCAATCTCGGGACCTGTCGTAAGCGATGCCGGGTGCGCCCGCTGGCACTTCCTCTGCAGTCGAGATTTCCAACAGAAAAGTGTGCTGATTCGACTGGCTGGAGCTGAACCGCAACGCTCCTCCATGCAACCTCAAAATCGACGAACAAAGCAGCAAACGAATATACGCAGGTACGTTTGCTGACTCAGCAGGCAATTCTCCATCCAGCCCGGCTGAAGTCAACGTCACAACATCACCGAGAGCGGTGCCCCGATAGCTTATCGAAATGGTTACTCGTGAGTGATTGTCATCTCCGCAACCACTAACTTCTACCGTTGTTTCCGGCGCAGCGTGTTGCAATGACAAATTGACCAGGTTAGAGACAACCCGCGAAACTTGAGCAACGTCCAACGCGAAAACCGATGCCTCGCCCTGCTCCTCCTCAAAAGCGATTTGAGAATGCAAACTAGCTGGAATCTCCTTAACACAAACCTCAAAAACGTCAGCCAGTTCACAATTCTCTCGGTTTATCCGCAACTTACCGGCCTTCAGGCTTTCCAAACCAAGGAAGTCGTTAACTAACTCCAAGACAGGGCGCAACGTTTTGAGCGCAGACGAAAGCGTTAGCTTCACAGGCTCCGGAACCGTACCGAACGCACCAGCTCCCATCAGCTCCAGGGTGCCCTGCAGCGAGGCCAACGGTGAACGCAACTCATGCGTAACGACACTGACATAGTTACGGCGAATCTGTTCATTAGCATCTATATCCACCGCAGCTTTGTAGATGGCACTATCCAACTCAAAGATCTCATCACGAGCCATTGGCGGTTCATCTGGCGGAGTCTGCGACAGCAAATGCAAAACGTTCCCTTGCACATGCCCTATTCGCGAAATGAGGTCACGCCAGATCAGCAGTGCCAATACAGTCAGCGAACCTACGCTCAGAATGAAACTCACTACAAGCGTAACAACGAATTTACCAGCGAGCTTCGAAGTTGCTTCAACCAGCAGCTTAACCTTGTTTTCTTCAAGCTCCTGAACCCTTACGAGCTGAGTATATCGATCAAACATTGCAGGAAGCAGCGCGGCATCTATCGGATTCTTACTGGATACAACCGACGTAGAAAGTTCCGCAGGTACACTCAGGATGTAATTCTCGCGAATCATAAGACTGCGAGCGGTCGCCCTAAAACTACGCACAAGTTCATGCTCTTTCGGATCAAGCCGCGTCATTCTTTCCAGATCTTTGATCTGCGATCGCAGTTTTGCTTCGGCTGCCACACGTCGAGGTCTAGCAGCTTCATCTTTGAGAAGAAGAAACCCGACCGATTCATTAAGACAGGTCGTAGAGCTACTTATGATGTTATCAACCAAAGCAATAACTTTTCGTGATCGAGTTTCTTGAGCAATCAGCTCTTGAGCCTCATTCACAATTCGCATTAGGCTAAAGACACCAACAAGCTGGACTAGCAACGGAACACAAACAAAGAGAAGTGCCTTCTGAAGTACCTTCAATGATGATTCCTTGTGCCCGGTAGCCTATGTCACTGCGGTGCTTCTAATTTATACCCGAATCCATATACGTTATGAATGATCGACGGTCCATCCCCATCAATCTTAGTGCGTAATTTCTTGATTAAGGACCGCACGGTTTGTGGAGTTCGGTCCGACTCCGCCGACCAAACTCTTTCCAGCAATGCCTCGCTGCTAAACACTTGCCCCGGATTGCGCATCAAAAACTCCAGAACAGCAAACTCCATTCGCGCCAGGGAAATCTCTACACCGTTTTTCAGAACCAAAGTCCGCGAGGGATCCAGCGTTAGGTCGCCTGCTTGAAGCGTAACGGCAACCTGCCGCGAAGGACGCCGCAATAGAGCCACTATGCGTGCTTTCAACTCATGCATGTTAAACGGTTTCGTCAGGTAATCGTCGGCTCCGCCATACAACCCCGTAAGTTTGTCCGAAATGGAGTCCTTCCCGGTCAGCATCAAAACAGGCGTACTGTTGCCTTTGGCTCTCAACTTGGTCAACACTTCGATCCCCGAAAGAAGGGGCAACTCCCAGTCAAGAATGATCAGTTCGTAAGTTGAGATGAAGAGTGTTTCAAGAGCAGTTTGCCCGTCGCTTGCGTGATCGACAATATGCCCCTCAAAGCGGATAGCATCCTCAACGGTGCTAGCCAAATTGGTATCATCTTCAACCAGTAGAATCTTCGCCATACTTGCTCAGGTAGGATCGCGACCCGCAATTATTCTAACAGAAACAGAAACCGCGGGGCGCGCCACCATCCCGCCAAGCATTACGGAGCAACGATTCCGGACACTTACCCCTAGTCCAGCCCCCGGGTTGCTCGGGAACGCCGTCGGGTGGTCGGACCGAATCAGTAAATCTCACTTCCTAACCGGCTTCGGTAAGTGTTGATCACTTCCACTCAGGTAATCAATCAGCTTCTGCCGGGCCCGGAGATCACAGTTAGCCGGCGTAATCACTTTTTCGCGGAAGCGCACGTCATTATCCGGCTCGCTCAACAACTTGATCACCGCTGCGGGGTCCGCAGCGGTCGGGTGCGACAAAACTCATTACGCCTTCGTATAGATCACGGAATACAGCTTCGGTCAATCCTGAATCTTTGCCTGCAAGTATCTTTCCCACCTCGCAAACATCAGCTTTAAAATCCTCCCTTGCGTATCCCACATTTTGTACAGCATCGTCATCCATATCGATCACCTCGCAGTTATTCAATGCATGCATATACCAACTTCGCAGAAACCCTGGACACCAGCTGTGGTATCACGCGCACATTTCTTCTAAGCGTAGAAAACATAGCAGAGCAGACAGACACGGTTAAGTCCGTGCCTGTCGAAGACTACAATGAATCATCTGGCTCAAACAAATAGTCACAACGTCGTCTTCTCTTGCGATTCTAAACCGCACTCTTTTCGAAGATGGTGTCAATATAAATACCCAATGTACCCATTGTGTGCCAAGGGAGGCGATAAATCCACGAGCCGAACTAACTACCGTTGCGCTGCCATCGACGGCGGAGATTCGAGATCACGAGCGCCCCAAAGAAGACACCGGCACTGTCTACGAGTACATCTGCGATGGCAGCGCCGCGCCCGGGTACAAATGCTTGATGGATCTCATCCGTCACCGAGTAAAACACGCTCATTGCGACAGCAGCATTGAAGGCAACCCGGCGATCAGGCGAGCTCGCCGATTGAGTAGCAGGTATATGCGATGAAAACGATAGAATAGCCAGAACTGAAAGGAACGCATACTCACTAAAATGAGCCAACTTTCGCGCAACGAAGTTAAATTCGTGAAAGTACCCTCTTGTCACTGAAGCCGAATTTGGTTGCGCCGAGAACAAAAAGATAACAACCATCCAGGCAATCAGCGCGAAGTACAAGAACGCGCCCCTCAAGGCGCTGCTTCTGTTGTCGTTGGCATGATTGTTAGCCTTAGCAGCAGAAGGCACCGCGCTTTGTTCGGATTGTGGTTCTGTCATTAAGTACCGCTGGTCGAGTGCGTACATTATAGCCGAGCCTGCAAGGGTTGACATCCCATTCAGAACCGTGCATCATCACTTACAACTACCGATCATGAGTTTTCGCTGATCAAACTTTTGCCTTGGCTGTTCATTGCGCAAACTAGCTTTTTGATACCTTCCGCGGTCTCCTGACATACGGTTTTACAAGTTTTACCGAAACCCCGGGGTGCTCTTTCACAAAGAATCGCCAGGGTCGTTCCTGCGCCACGGAAATGCCGACTCTAATAGAAACGCCAATTTGATCCGCTGACAAAACGGCGGTTCGCTGTTCTATCCAAAGAGCACCGTTAGCATCGCAGAGATCAATGCCGTTATGCTCTCCGGTAATCTTCAGCGCACGGCATAATTTGCCCGGACCGTTGCCACCATCAATATCTACAGCGCGAATCAAGACCGCGCCAGGGATTCCCTCTTCTTCGGTCACCACGTTGAAGCAAAAATACATTCCGTAAATGAAGTAAACGTACGCACGCCCGGGCGGACCAAACATCACTTCACACCGCGGAGTAAGCCCCCTGAACGCATGGCACGCCGGATCATCTGCGGTATAAGCCTCCGCCTCAACAATAAACGCCCTAACGACGGTTCCGTCGGGCAAGCGCCGACAGAGCCAGGAGCCCAAGAGATCACGTGCTACCCCCACCGTGGGGCAAGCATAAAACGCTCTGGGATAGGTCTTCCTACGTCCGCTCATAGTGCATCATTCTAACTTCAATCGCCCAGGGGCTTTGCCGATTAAATCAGTGAGACTCTCCAACTGCAAGCTTGCTGCAACCTATAGAAGTTAGATTGTAACCGTGGTTCCGACCGCAACTACAAAGTCTTAAGGGGAAGAAGATAAGGAACATGAACATTGATGAATTCTCTGACAAAACATCCAGCTGCGAACCAGTCTCGCCTATACACATCGCTGCTATGAGGAAATTATGGGAGGAGATAGCCGATGCCAGATCTAACTTACTCACGCAGGGGATGGACCACACACACAAATCCGGCGATAGTCAACCAACGGTAATTAGTTTTGGTGGCAAGGTCGAAGACACAAGCAGCAAGCAATGCCAACCCACGGGGGAGCGAGCGCCGCATCCGAGTGGCTCTCCCCGCCATCCCGACCCCAGACCGCAAGAAACTCCGCACGGTCCCAAGGGGGATCTGCCGAATCCGAGCGGTAGTCATCAAATCCCCGACCGACCGCCTCAATCGCATCCTATTCCCACCAAGAGCGATGTGCCGAATCCGCGTCCGCATCCCGCACCACAGACCAATACCGAGCAGACTATTCCCCCGCCATGGTGGAAAATTAAAGTGCTATCAAATTCTTCAGGCAAAGACACACCTGCTGGAGTAGGCCAGCTTCCTACCAAGTTGCTGGAGCGCTTGACTCCTTTCGCAAAAGCCATGGAGAATCCAACGAAAGAGGTCGAGTCAAGAAAGAAGCTTTTCGAGGAGTTTAAGTTCGCATTTGCAAAAAGAAGTCTCGATAACGGTGATTTTGAAGACTTCTACGATCTGCTGATGGAGGACGAAACTGGTCTCAAGCACAATATTGCAAAGACAGGCGTCGACGTAAAGATAGTACGAGCTCCCGGGCGAAAAGCCGGAATGATCGTTGAGTTTGATCTTAAAACACCCGCGACTCCGGAGGGCCCGGACACAACTCTTATGCGAATAATGAGAAAAGGAAATGGGGAGGTTTCCGCCGAAGTGGAAAATCGGTTCAAAGGCCGGGCGACTACTTACCATCCGGTCGAGTCCAAGCAAGCCCTTAGAGAACTGGCGTACTACCTCGATCGCGAATAGTGAACCCAACTCGCGCTGAATAATTTTGCCCCCGGATTCTCCCCGACCTTCCCCGCAGCCTCTCTCTCCCGCGGGGAGAATCCGATTCCCCCCCCTTTTTGTGGCTCTGTCGCAGAACAATTCGGTACCAATCTGCGTGCCACCGCGACAACCATGGTGCCAAACCTGATCAGGTCGACATCCATTCCAATCACGCTGGCGTTCGGCACATTGTCGCCCTTGTGCGGAACAGTAGGCAGCGCAGTTTCCGTAGGCGCAGGGTGCTTTATGCTTGCGGCAGTAGCCATATTGTTCATGGAAGAAACATACGGCAAAAACATCGATTTCATAGAGAAATGAGGACTCAACGAGCCCCCCCGGGAATAGAGTCCAACTTCCTTTCCAATTCACTAAGCAGCGCTTCAGAAGTAGACTTGGCGCCGGCACGATCTACTGATTGATCGTTGATGATCTTCGGAATGAGCAACGGTAGAAGCGACGAAATCGGTTTATAAACGCCACCAGCAACGATCTCCTTGAAGGTGGACCGAGCATGCTTTCTTGTCTCAAGTGTATTATCCACTTTCAAGGTTACAAGGTCTCGAGCAATCTCGCTTGATGGCCACAAAGGCGAAGATTTCATCAACTGACGCTTGTCTAGACTAGCGACGGTTCTTTTCCATTCGGCAGCACTGTTCACAACATTCGAGCCAAAATTCTTCTTAATCTGCTTAAGCAGTATCCGAAAATTTATCCTACTGTTATCGTCTTGAATTAATGCCTGGAGCCGGGCGATATCGACGGGCTCACCGATCAACAACTGCAACAGCGACTTCTCAAAGGTTATTTGGACGGTGTATGACACCACATTATCAATAACTCGACGGGCCTCGTCAAAATCGGCTTCCTGGACTGCCACCGAGGCCGCTACCAGCCGGGGTAGCTGACTCTCTTGATTTTGCTGAAGCCTCACCATTGAGAATAGCTGCTTAGATAAGCTCCGCGCTTCCGTCGAATCACCGCGGGACATTTTGGTAAAGATCGCAGAACACAAAAGTGCCGCTCGCATCTCTCCGGAGGACAATGAATTCAGTTTCGGTATCAAATTAACGAATGCATCGGCCGTAGTATAGTCTCCCTTCGACAGTTGAGCGAGAATCATAACCTGACAAATTATCGGATAATCGAAGCGATCGTTCAGCTCAAGCAATTCCTGACAATACGATTCGGCTGAACTGAGATCGTTCCGCTCAAGCGCCGCAATCGCAGCGCTCCGAACCGCCCTTTCCTTCTGCTTGGGATACTTGACGGCAGATAATTTCACCGCTTCATCGAACCAGACTTTTCCTTGAGCCGTGTTGGCGAAACGAGTCTCCATCGCACCCATGTGCAAACAAAGAGAACTCCGGCTCTCCGGACTCAAAAAACTGCTCTTGAGCAATCGAATACTCAAAACGCGAGAACAATCCTCGTGCCCGTCAAGCACGAGTTGACGTATCATCGGGGACATAACAGCGAAGAGTTTTTCACATGAAGCATCCTCGATGGATGCAGCCAGCAGACAGTAGGAATGAAGCAACTGCCGACCTATTCGTCCCGCTCGGTTCTCGGTCGCTCCAATCAGCGCAAACGCGGCCGTGTTACACGCCACACGCGTCTTGTCCGGTACTTGTTCGGCCAACTTCGAGAATAAATTTGCGGCCCGCAGCTGGTCATAGACAGATTCCGGAGTTTGTAATCTCTCCAACGAGGGACTCGCAAGAAGAAGCACGTTCAGTGCCGAATCACGAAAATTCAACAACGAAAGAAAATCGGCTAACACCACAGCTTGCTCTGGTCTCCGCCTAAGGGCATCCGAAAACGCTGCGTTGATCGAATTACTTCCAATTGCAATAATCAAAGAAGCAAGGGCAGAGAAGGTAAGCAAAAGGTAGAGTACAAGATGCTTGCTCGATACGAGGGCTCGCGACGGCGGCATCGAGGGAAAATCAGCTGCCTCAACGAGAAGATTTTCCTTAAGAGCAGTTGCCATTGCTTCTGCAGAAGGAAATCTGTCGGAAACACTTTTTGCCAAAGCTTTGTCAATAATCGATTGTACCGTATCCGGTACCACGACATCCAAACTGGCGAGCTTACGAGGTCTCTCATTAGCATGCTTGTGCAGCAGTCCGATTGGATTGTCGCAATCAAACAAGGGCTCGCCCGCCAAGCACTCAAACATCAGGCAACCCAGTGCATACAGATCTGCGGCATACGTTACCTGCTCGCCGCGACATTGCTCCGGGCTCATGTAATAAACACTTCCAAGGAGCAAGCCGGTTTGCGTGATTCGCTGCGACGTCCGAACGTCAGAGAAAGTAGATAGTCCAAAATCGATCACCTTGACCGTTTCACCGGGCTCAGCAAGAAATACATTGTCCGGTTTGATATCGCGGTGCACTATGCCACTGGTATGTGCACATTCAAGCGCGGAAAGAATCTGAATAGCGAGCTGAACAGTTTCTTTCCAACCCAGTTTGCCGGCTTCGTTCAGTTTGGCCCTAAGTGACCGCCCTCGCAAAAGCTCAATCGCCATAAACGGCATACTTTGGTCAATCAATCCAACGTGATAGAAGATAGGAATATTGGGATGACTTAGCTTCGAGAGTATCAACCCCTCTCTTAGAAACCGGCGTTTCTCCTCATCGCTGCAAAGGTGCGTAAGGTGCAATGTTTTGATCGCAATTTGACGATCGAGTCCTTCTTGAGTCGCGGAATAGACAGAAGCCATCCCTCCTTCACCGATTAGATCGATGATGACAAATCTACTCTCAATTACATCGCCGCGGTGAAGATTCTGCACGCTTCTCTAAACATCCGAGGCTGACTGTTTATTCTTGATCGCGTCAAGGTTGAGAGAGTAACCGGAACCACGAACGGTTCTAATGAGTTCGATGCCCCTATCTTCAAACTTACGGCGAAGACGCGCAATCTGCGGACGAAGGTTGTAAACGGTTGCATCCGCATCGGTAGGCCATAAGCGCGAAACGATTGTCTCGCCCTCAAACACTTGTTCAGGGTTACGAACTAGTAGTTCGACAATCTTGAACTCCTTCGGTCGCAATTCCAGCGTTTCATCCCCGACTGTTACCTTCAAAGAGTTACTGTCCAAAGTAATGCAGCCAATTTGGGTTTTCTCGGGCACGATGGTCGCCGGACGGCGCAGCAAAGCCGTAACTCGCATTACTAACTCTTCCATTGCAAACGGCTTTGTGATGTAATCATCGGCACCAGCGTCAAAACATGTTTGCTTGTCTTTGATGCTGGCGCGTCCCGTGGTGAAGATTATCGGCGCAATGCCGGAATTAGCTCGATACCTGCGACAGATCTCTGAGCCAGGCATGCCAGGGAGCTCCCAATCCAAAATCAGCAGATCATAGTCTCCGCTCAATGCAAAGTCCAACGCCACGTTGCCATCCTGCTGCAGCTCCACAATGTGTTTGGCGCGTCGCAACCAGGACGCGGCACTGAAGGACAAGGCCTCATCATCTTCAACCAGGAGAATCTTTGCCACGGAGCCCTCACGATTATAGTCTGTGTACCCCGAGAACAGATGCGTGAAACCGCCGCGCGGCGGAAGGGTCCCCCAATGTCCACGAGACGGATGCCTCGCCCGGTGGTAAATTACTACATACGACTCTAGGTCACAGAGTGGAAAAGCGAAAGAATCCAGTCATCCAGCTCACGAACCTCAGTGGCAAATACACCTTGTCCGTGCTACTGATAATTCTTGCCGCCGTTTCATTGCATAATCTTGTTCAAGTTAACCTGCATGGACGTGTGGTTGAACAGCTCCACGATACCCGGCTTCAATGCGAAGAGCTGCTCAGGGCAGCTCACACGGGGAAGAGTCCGATAAGTAGTCTGAACTCAAAGTTCCACGACCTGCACCAAAAAGTACGCTTGGTCAGTCAGTGTTTAGATCAATTGCCTCAATCTTCGGAATTAGGCAGCCTGGACAACAGTCAAGTTCGGCTAGATTCAGTTGCAACTATTTGGCGCGACGCATCACCAAAAGATCGAGCATTAATGCTTGAGGAAATTCTACCGAAAACTCGCCGCGATATCGAGTTTGCTCTTCGCGATACATTGAAACAACTTCTCAACTTTAAACTGTACCTGCTTCGAAGCGCACTGTCGACAGCGCTGATGCTGATTGTGATCCCGGTCAGCTGGCAACTGAGTGGCTCCAGATTGAGACAGTTAACACCGAGAGAGCTAGCTAAAATGTCGCTGGAGCACGTTCCCCTGCCTGCGGCGGCTTTCGATTCCGAATTGAATATAATCTACGTCAACTCCGCTCTTGCTCGAACCACCGGCAGCACGACCTCGGATTTCGAGTCCAAAGAACTAGCACACTTAATTAACGACAGCGTGTCCGACCGAATCAAATCACAAATAGCGGCTTCGACAAAGAGCACGGAAAAACTTTTCGATGGAAATATATCTTTCTCGCAAAGGTTCGGAAGTGGCGTTTTTCGCATGACCATGCATCAGGTGCCTATCACAGACGAGATTTTGGTCTTTGCCGACTTTGTCAACACATCTGCCGAAATTGAAGCGGCAAATCTCAAGCGAGATGTACTGGCCATTGCCGGTCATGAATTGAGAACACCCTTAACATCAATTCCAGCTCTGATATCACTAGCACTGTCGGATGAAGACAACAAACTGACAGACAGCGAACTGACAGAACTTTCGACGGCTGACTCAAATCTGCAAGTTCTCTGTAGTCTCACTTCGAATTTGATGGAGATGGCCGCCAGTGAGCTCAGCCTGTTGACACTAACTTTAAGTGCAATCACTTTATCGAAATTAGTGAAACAGTCGCTGGATGAAAGCAGAGAGATGATTGCCAAACGAAATCTGACAATTTCATCGAACCTGCCTGATTCGGTTCTTTTTGTCGATAAACAGAAGGTCTTTCAAGCACTGTCAGCGATACTATCCTACGCGATCGCGGAAGCTCAGGTCGGAACCGTCGTCTCTATCAGCGCATCGATTACTGATGGCGCAAGCCACTTATCGATTCTCACAAAAGTCGACTCAATGAGATTCCGGGATTCGCAAGAAGAGCAAATAAAGTTACTCTTTCCCGCACTTGTGTTGCAATCGCATGGCGGCTTTCTAGAAGTTAACCCTGCGCTTGAAGGAGGCAAGAAACTGTTCCGCATGAAACTTCCTTCAAAGCAATTGCCAAAGAATTTCGACAAGGAAGCATCACATGTTTAGAGTGCTAAACTCAGTTAAAGCAGTCAATCAAGTGATCACACTGCTCGCATTCAGCTTCAGCATCGCTTTAGCCGCAGTCTATCTATTCTTTTATGACCATGTTAGTGCAGAACATCAATCACTAAGTGGGTTGATGCACAGTCCTAACTCTGGCAGCGCCATGGCAAAGACGGACTTATTAGCTGCCGCTGTGGCAAGTACGAACGGAACGGTGATTCAATTTTCCTTCACCATAATGGTGATCGGTGCTGTTGTGGGCTACGGGTGGTATCTAGCTTTGGGTCGCAACCGAACCTTCACACCAGAACTTACCGATTTGTGGGAAGAACTCTCAGCACCATTAGTAGTATTGACAGAGAACCTGGACATAACTCACGCAAATCGCGCATTTCTCGATTTGACAGACATGTCTTCGACACAAGCGAAAGCACAGTCTTTAACCTCACTGGTCGTTGATACCGAGGGGCAACAGTTTCTCGGCTCCCCGGATTCATTGCGACAACGCTCTTTGTCCCAAGAAATGACAGCATTACTAAGATCGACAAGAAAGGGAGCCGCACCACATGTAGTACGCATGTCACTAGCGCATCTGTCGTCCGATTTTTCAAGAGAGAAGAAACGCGGGGCGGCATTCATCGCTACTTTCCGCAATCTCTCCGCAGAGTACACGGTGGTTGCCGTACGCCAACAGTTATGGCAGGTGTTGGGAGCAGTCATTAAGGCACACCTGCGAACGGCTCGAGACTTGCTGGCTGCTGTTTGCGAATCAGCCTCTGCAAGACTTACACCCGAATCGAAGAAAGCACTTATTCTTGCACAAGCAGAAAGCAATCGACTCGAACGATTAATTCTAAACTTGGTTTTGGTGGAAGCAGGAGATTCGTTACCGCTGAAGCTCGATGTGGCGGTCCATCAATCAAAAACTGTCATCGAGAAAGCAGTCGCCGCCTTATCGAGCGAATCGGCGAAGACCAAACACACGATTGAAGTGCATGGTGACAATTTCGAGTTTCGCGCTGATCAGGACGTAATTTTGCAAGTCCTGATCAACTTGCTTTCGAACGCCATTTCTCATACGCCCCCGGGAGGCAAGATTGTAGTCAGGGCGACCAAAACCGATTCGAAGACAAGATTCGACGTGGAGGATTCCGGTTCCGGCATACCGGAAGATCAGAGATCGATTCTGTTCCACAAGTACAAGCGAGGAACAAAGTCCACCGATCGCAAAGGGCTGGGGCTGGGGTTAGCTCTATGCAAAGTACTGGTAGAAGCTCACGGCGGCACGATTTCAGTCACGGCCTCTCCCCTCGGGGGATGTGCTTTCAATTTCGAGTTGCCATAACAACTTCACCGAATGTGGCTAGCGATTTTGAATGATTAGCCAAGACTGGTCGGATTCGAGATGCTAATACATGGTACGCCCCCGGGACCAAGGCTCCCGGACAGCACGGACACTTTTGGAACGATTCAGCTGTAGGTTTAATTCGGCCAAGCACCAGTGCCCCTGCCGACGCAACATTTTCACAACGCTAAAGATCCTACATTCACACCAGGGTGGGAGGCGCAAGAGCGGAGCACTACAAGGTATCAGGTCTGATGGCTCTCTGTTTGGAGCCCCGGACCGGCGTGAGCATAGTTAGCGGAGGGGTAAACGAATGGGAAACTTGGTTGACGCTCTCAGACGGAGCTTGTCGGTAGAAGGACATCCTACCGCCAATTGTGATTTTTCCCGCGCCACCAACACCTCCGGCGCCAGTCAAAACTCCACACTCATTGGCCTATTGCTGGCGAGCGCAGCAACCTTTGCAAACTGTGTGCGCCTGTTCTCAAACGACTGTAGCTTCGCCCTCAAAGAAAGCTTCGACACCGGTTGGATCATCAAGACCGGCGAAGTCATTCTACAAAACGGCGTACCGATGTCGGACATTTTTAGCTGGACGTTTCCGGACCGAGCATTCGTAGCTTACCAGTGGCTGTTTGAAGTGGCAGCAGCGCTAGTCTTCAAAGCCGGTGGATTGTGGTCCGTCGGATTAGCAGCCTGCTTACTCACCGGAACGTTGTACTTCTACGTTTTGCCTAAAATGTGGCTGCAAAAGAACATCCCCTTATGCATTCCGTTTCTGTTTCTTTCGCTGGTACTGACTCCGCATTGGTTCAATGCTCGCCCCCAGCTTGTTTCTTACTTCCTGATGCTTGGATTCGTAGCGATTCTGGAAAAATTTCGACTCAGCGGACGCCCCCGGTCCCTATGGCTCTTACCCCTCTTAACCCTTTTCTGGGCAAACATTCATTCCTTCTGGTGCATCGGACTCTTGCTGGTTGGAGTCTATCTGGGTGTCGATGTTCTCTGTGGCTGGAAGACGAAACCCTCAACGATTTCACCGCTGCTGCCAGTCGCCATGGCCAGTGTTGCGGCAACTCTGGCAACCCCCTATGGAAGCAGACTTCTCTCGTACATCTGGACATTTTTCGACGGCAGCCAGTATCTGGAAATGTTCGAGGTGTATCCATCCTTCACCTCCCCTGACGCCATCTTTGTTCTAGGTTTTCTCGGCGCCGCGTTGTTGACAATGCTTCGAAAGCGAGCAGCAATACCACCTCAGGGTTGGATTATTACAATCGGCGCGATTGTCGCGGCACTAGCAGTTCGTCGGTACCAATCCGTAGCAGTGTTGTTGGTTTGGCCGTATCTGGGAATGGCGCTTCAATGCGTGGATTGGTCGCAGTGGTATTCGAAAATGGAAGCTTCAAAATCTGCATTGCTCAACACGTTTGCAAGCCCCGGTCAGATGAAGTTGGGAACTAACATTTTCCTGTTTGCCATCGCTCTGTTAGTTTCAGCAGGATGTTGGTGTGCCAAGCATCCAACGGAACGTGATGCCCGCAATGTCTATCTCGAAGAATCGGCCGACCTCTTACAACTTGCGGGGCACTATCTCAAGAAAGGAGACCGTCTTTTCAATGACGCTACTACCGGTGACTGGCTTGTCCTCCTAAATCAGGGTCCGGTTTATCTTGATACTCGCTACGACATGTATCCCAAGCAGTTTTGCCACAACAGCTTCGCCTGTGCCTACGGCGCACCGGGCGCACTAGAGCACATTCAAAAATCCGGCATTACCCACATTGTGATTCGCGACGATTTCACGCCAATTGGCAAACTTTTGCAATCGTCCAAGGAGTGGACACTCATTGCTGATAATGGACACCTGTCCATGTGGGGGCGAGCAAATCAAAACGATCAGCGCATGAAAGAAATGCAGCTGACCGACAACACAATCAGATCGAGCAAACTCTCGGAGAATCTGATGCATTTTACTATCCAGAGACGATGCGGCAAATACGTGGCAATGGCTTGCGAATTGATGGCACAACAACGAAACGAAGAAGCAGTTGCTCTCCTTGAGAAGGCCGTCGACCTCCTGCCTTCTTCGCGCATCTTGCAGAGTGAATTGGCCAAAGCTCGTATGAGCACCGTCGTAGGACCGCAGACAAACTGCGAAAGCTGAAACCATTGAACAGAGCAGCTCCTGATATTGGGCACTGGAATGAAAATCATGAAAGTTTAGAAAATCGATCAGGGCTTTTCCCGTTGCGAAATGTCAAGCGGAAGTAGAGAATCGCCTCTATGCTCTTGCGCCAACGTTTTCGAACGAGGAGAACAATTTGTCTACCAGCTTACGAACCGACAAATCACATTTGAAACTTACTACCGACGCCAACTATTCAGAAGAAAGGAGTGAGAAGCAGGAGACTGCGCCTTCCACGATAATTAGCGTCGGTGATGCCGAGGCTAGTTCACAGCAAAGCCTCGCATTGCCAAAAGCGGAGCAGAACGTAGCCCCGACACAAACAGCAGAACGCGGTTCGCGGTCCGCCGCCGGTGGTGACACAGGCAACTACGAACTTGGAGCGGTTATTCATCGCGATGCTCAGGGCGTGGCGTATCGCGCCAGAAAACCCGGGTGCACGAATCGTCTTGCCCTGAAAGTTTTCACCTCCGGCATTTCTGAGCCGCAAGCGATAGAGAACTTTCAACGCGCTGCAGAAACGGCTTTCACATGGTCTCACGCGGGACTGGCCAAGGTTTATGACTATGGTTTTTCCGACTCAGGGAAGCCATTCGTTGTAACAGAGGAACTTCAAGGTCGAAACCTTGAGGACATTCTGGCAAAAGAGAAAAAGCTGAGCCGAGAACGAGCGCTGAGAACTTTCATTCAGGTGTGCGATGCACTCGGATATGTAAGTTGGACAAAAAACTCTGTCGGCGATCTCTGCAGCCAGAACATTTTCATCACCCGTGATGAAAGCGGAGCAGAAGGCGCAAAAGTTTCGAACATCGGTCTGTACGTAGAGACCCACTGCGAAGTTGCCGGGTTGCCGCCATCGGGCGCGAGAGCTAACTATGCCAGTCCGGAACGGTGCTCAGGACTGCCGGTCGACGAGCGCTCAGCAATCTACTCCATCGGATGTCTGCTCTATGAGGCGGTGTCAGGAAGCCTTCCCTTCAAAGGCAAAAACGAATTCGAGATTGTTCAAAAACAACTAAGTGCCAAACCTGCACCACTTTTTCGGAAAGAGCGTAAACGAGACAAACGCTTGGAAGAAGTGATATTCAAATGCCTGGAAAAGAATCCGGAGAATAGGTTCCAAACATTCAACGAACTTAGCGGCGAACTAGACTCTATCCTCAATACGTTGCCACAAGTCGCAGCATCAAAGTTCTTGACTGGTCAGGCATGGTTCAAAATGCTGGCATGTTTTGCCGATTTAGCTATTCTTGCGTTTGCTATCACGGTGACAACTTTATCGGTGTCACACATGATTGCAGGGCACAACTCCGATTTGAAAGACTTGAAGATTGCGATTGCCCGCGCCGAAGAGGCTAGCAGAGCAAAGATTTCACAAAGCGTTCCATTTCACGGCGCACAAAATGTGTCGGTGCCACTACAGCGAAAAGCAACTGAAAGCGGCTACGCAACTGTTATACACGGCACAAACATTTACACCTCTCACCGCGCTGGAGATACGTTGGCACCACTGCTGTGGCAGGAAGCAATTGAGAAAGCGACCAAGATGCACCAGCCCGAAGCTGTCCTGGCAGATATGCATGCGCGAAAGGCAGAAAGCTTTGATCTTGAAAGGAATGCAGTCGATGCCGAAATGGAATTCAAGAAAGCGCTTGCACTGTACGAAAAAGAGGGACTGACTTTCGAAGCGCAGCAAGTGACGAGTCAACTTAGTTTGATGTCGATCCAACTAGTCCGACGTGAATTCGGTGATCCGCTCTACAAGCACCTTACACCCGATCACATTGACCGATTCAGGAGCAGCGTCGAGAAACACCTAAAGGTGCGCAAGGAAATTGGCTTGGACGATACCTATGGCTTTAACTATGCAGCACATCTTGCAGGAATGCTAGTAAACCAAAGGCACTATGCTCAAGCGGAGAGTTTGCTGAAAGATTCACTCAGTGCTGTAGAGCCCGAAGCCCAATCTTGGGAAGTAAAATGGCAACTTGCTGATTGCCTGAAGAGAGAGGGCAAGCTCGCACAATCAGCAATCTGGTATGACCGCGCCCTTCATAGCGGTTCATCATCTCCTGTAGATCCGGACTTCCAATTGATTTCGAAAAGCTACCAGGATGTGCTCATACAACTCGGGCGCACAAAGGATGCAGAGCGCATTCGTTTAGAAACTGCTGAACGGCTCAATCCTCGGGCTGCCGAAAGTAGCGGTAAAGTCTACTACGAGCCACCCGAAACCGTCCCCCCTTATGTACCCTCTGGCAGCGGCCCATACGATGCGTTTTCAGGCGACTGATCAGTGGTCGAATTTCAAAGGTCTATCCCCCGGGCAATTCGTAGGAACTACCTAGATCCGTAAGTTCGCCGAACCACGTCTCGGCGCTCAGTTGCGCGATACACTGAATTTCGAACGATTTCGCCAAATTCACCGGACCGCTGAGCATTCTCGCCTGCGTTGATCACGGGTTTGAACTGCCGCTGCCCGTCGGATCTTATTTCGAGCTGCACACTATCATGGCATCGACAAAAGACAGCGGAGCCGCCCTCGGTGCGGTGCACGCTCAGGGAAGAGCCATATACGATGAGTTTCTAAAGGATGATATACAGGGGTTAACCAGGAAGGACATCTCAGTATTGAAAAATCTTCAACCGAATTCGGAACTAGCAAAAGCGTATAAGAGCCTTCGTTCCAGTGAAAGCTTCGACTGGCCGGCAACGGTGGTTTATGGACTTGCTTCCCTGACCTCCGCTGCTGGCGCATTCCTTTCCCCTGAACCAACTTCAAAATATTGGCTTGCCGGAAAAGCTGTCGCCTTCGGAGGATTGACTGGATATGCGGCCAATCGCGCGATCTACAAAGCCTCGCCTGCATTAATTGCGCAGTTCGAGCAACGTCAGAAAATGATCTCAAACTGGAAGTAAGCAAAAGAACAAGAGATCTGAAAACAAGCACGCACAATAGAGTAGTCGGGGATACGCGTCTTTAGATTCCCGACATCTGCGTGACTGTTACTTGGCGGTGGCGCTGAGGTCTTGTTGTTCCAAAACTTGAATGCGCTTTTCGACATCTAAGCCGAGCTTGAGGCGCAGATTCACGGGCGTTGCAATTTTGGGATTCTTCGGATCCGTCAATTGCGCCCGAACATCGACCATCACAGTGCCATCAGCCAACGGCTCTTGCTTTAGCTCGGTCATCAAGATACTCATACCTTGCGGCAAATTCTTGAGCTGCCTGGTCGTGAGCGGAAAGTTCGTTTCCTGCCAATAGTTATTCATCAACTCAGGAGTCATTGTCGACATGGCTTGCACTTGCGAAGCTCTGTAAGTCTCCGGGCCGAAGTCGAGCATGCTGGATACAAACATTCGGACGAAATGATCAACTTTTTCGGAACTCAGCGGAGAGGCATCAGTCACTACTGCCGGTGTCGCACCATGCATTGCATTGCTCACAAAGAATCCAACCGCGCCGCCAGTTCCCAACATAATTGCGGAACCGACGACTACTGGAATCAAAAAGGATTTCAAAGACGGCGAGCGCAACCGACTCGGAATATCCGCGCTGGAAAGCGACGACGGAGCAACCACGCGCTCAGGCAATTCACCTTCTGCAGTGTTGCGACTGCGACGGCCGGAAGCCGTGCGCTCACGTTCATGTGTTCGCCGACGCGCGCCGGTATCTTCCTGGGCACTCCAAGACAAAATTTTCGCGAGCTTCACCGATTCATCGGGAGAAAGAGTAATCGAACTGGAGGGTGGAGTGCCGACTCGTCGTTTGACTGATAGAGCCAGCCTATCGCCGAGCTTCTTGACTACAACGAGATAGCCGGATTGCGTATCCACAACCCGTTCGTTGGTAGTCGGTGATGCCGCAACTATATCCGGCAGATCAAAAATTTGACCAGTACCGTCTCCGGAAAAAGGAGCTGCCGGTGAAGCGGGGTCGTCGGAAAAACTCATATCAACCTCATTTCACCGGACAGCCAAATACCTATCCGTAATTATATGGCAACTACGCTAGATTTATAGATACTCCCGCAATCTGGACGATCTTCCAGGTTGACGAAGTTTCCGCAGAGCTTTGAACTCAATTTGACGAACACGTTCGCGAGTTACTGCAAACAGTTGGCCGACTTCTTCCAGTGTGCGTTGACGTCCGTCATCCAAGCCGAATCGCAAACGCAATACATCGCGCTCTCTAGGAGTCAATTCATTGAGCATGCGAGCCAGATCTTGTCTGAGCAATTCATGTGTAACTGTTGTTTCGGGACGCTCAGCTTCACTGTCTTCAATGAAATCACCCAGGCGAGAATCTTCTTCTTTGCCGATTGGAGTTTCAAGCGAAATTGGTTCTTTGGCTGCTTTGATGATTTCGTGCAGTTTAACTAGTGATACTCCCATGGACTTCGCCAATTCTTGTTCCGTGGGTTTGCGATTCAGTTCCTGCGCCAATTGGCGAGTAACTTTCTTCAGCTTATTGATAGTTTCAACCATGTGAACAGGAACGCGAATGGTTCTGGATTTGTCTGCCAGAGCGCGAGTGATCGCCTGACGAATCCACCAGGTAGCATAAGTAGAGAACTTGTAACCACGCTCGTGGTCAAACTTTTCAGCCGCACGAATCAAGCCGAGATTGCCTTCTTGAATCAAATCAAGGAAAGACAAGCCACGACCAATGTACTTTTTAGCGATCGAAACGACCAAACGGAGGTTGGCTTGTACCAGCTTTCGCTTGGCAAGCATGTCGCCTTGCAGAATTCTTCTAGCCAGTTCAATCTCTTCGTCCGGCTTCAGCAGCTGGATGCGACCGATCTCTCTCAAATACAAACGCACGGAGTCTTCGGTGGCGATTTCTCGGCTGGACGGAAGTTCGACCGGTTCGTCTTCATCATCTATAGACTCGTCTTCGTCATCAATGATCGTGAATGTGTCGCTCTCGTCCAGAAGATCAAGCTCTTCCAGCTCGTTTCTCTTCGCAATATTCTCGTCTTCTACGAGGATACCAGTCATTGCTTTTTCGTTATCAGTGGCTCGTGTTTTTGCCATGGTTCCCTCTTAATCAGAAATCTGCCAATGCCAACCGGCTATAGCCGGTCGTGCCGAATACAAGGTGCCCAACCCATGAAGAGAACTTGAGACGCAGAGACTGAACTTAGGATTAGCGCTTACTTTTATTACTGAACGATCGGGGGAACACGATCCTTACGAAGCGGCTTTCCTGGTTTGATTCGGACCTGCTGTCAAGATATCGACTTGGAGACTATAATAGGCGCGAGAATGAAAACGAAGGGGTATATAAATACTTCTGTAATTTTTTACTTCAACCCCGGTCACTCAGCGCATTACAACTAAACTTGGCAACGCCTTGGATTTCAGTATAAGTGCGCACCTCGAGTGGTGCTCAGTCTGTTAAGGTACATTAAAGTCGTTATTAACGTCAACTAACATCGCGAAACAGGCTTTATACAAGCCGTTTCGCGAATATTCCGTTATTAGTGTCTACGTATTCTGTGCAACTTCTAAGCCAATTCATGCTCGCAGGCCAAGCTTTAATACCTTCAAGTGTGCGGATTGTCGTTGCCAGAAGCCCCGTATGGCTTATCAAAGAACGCACAGATCGAGAAGACGCTGAGCGCTATATAAAGGAGAGAGCAATTCGCAACGCTTCTAGCGGCACTTGCGTTGCCAACAAATTCGGCAATCGGTCTGGAATACGCATATATGGAATGAAGAACAGACTCAGTTCGCCGTTCAGCAATTCACCCGACTAACGCGGTCTACTTGGGGCACTTCGCGGCAGACTCTTCACGCCCCCGCCGGGCGTCCATGTTACCGGGATCATTTCTCAGAGCCTTGTCGTAAATCGGCAAGGCTTCTTTGTGTTTACCCATTGCAGCCAGGCAGCGAGCTTTTCCAATTAGAGCCGGCACAAAATCGGTCTCTGCGCCCAACGCCTTTTCAAACCAGGTCATTGCTTGATCGTGCCGTCCCATCATATTCATGCACACGCCCTTTTCCGTCAGTGCGCCACTATGCCTGGTGTCAATACGCAAAGCATAATTCATACAATAAAGAGCGTCTTCATAACAGCCCTTCTTCCGTAGCACAGTGGCTTTGCGAAACCAGGACAGAAAGTTACCGGGGTCCAACGCAGCGACTTTGTCATAGCATTTGATGGCGTCGTCAAAATTACTCTTCTCTTCCAAGTGTGCGGCGTACTCCAACCACTGCTCCACGGTTTGGAATGCAGGCAAAGGGCGAACAAGTTCCCGTGTACCAAATTTACGCGGGCGTGTATCATTCTCCGGTGCAGCGGTATCCGGAAGCGAGTCGGCTTCCGATTCTTGATCAGGACGACCAGCCGCTTCCAACTTCGCGGCGACGGCTTCAATCCGCGCAACTTTCTCTTCCAGGCTCTTCACTACCGCCCGTGTTTCACTGGAAGATTCATCTTGCGCCTTAACCGCAAACTCAACCTTCAAAGAATCATATGAATCACGGTTGCCGCCGGTAGACCGATCCGGTCCGGTCAACGCGATTTCAACTTTCAGCGTAGGGGGATTGCTTTGATCGTAGCTCCTTGGCGCCGTAGGCTTATCTAATGTATGCGAGGTAGGAACGGCGGCTTGCAAGGCATCGAACAAACCGTCGAATTGCGGTCCGGCCGGCAGCTCATCCCCGGGCGCAGGCGCCGAAACTTGTGCCAACGCCACTTCGACACTCAGTGGAGCTTCTGCATCAAGGGAGACAGTTTCAGAAAGTCCACTTAATTGCGGATCAAAACTGAAATCGGCAGCGGGTAACTCCGCGGACGCACTATTAGCTGGAGGAAGCGCAATGACCTCGGCAATCGGTCCCGCCGCAGAAAGGCTCTCATTGCCGGGTGCATCGGCCTTGGAGGAATAGATCTTGGCGTAGGCCTCTTCCAGCGTTCCGCTATCGGGTCGAGCCGTTGATATAAGGGAATGAGCTTCAGCGAGTGGCGGGGCCGGTACAGTCGCGGAGGCCAAGTCGTCTCCATGCTGCATCTGCGGCTTCACTGCCCTAGGAGCATCTTTCGTATCTTCGGCGGCGTCTTCACTGCTCATGACGCTCTTAACAATGAACAGGCCGCAAACCACACCCATAACCAGACAGACAAGCGCCTCCACCAGAAGACTCGTCTTGCCCTGGTCGCTTGACCATTCAAAGACCTTGTAGGCCATGAGCATCAATGACGGAAGCATACACAGCCACCAGATTGAGTGTGGCTTCTTTTTCTGCATGAGGACCTTTGCCTGCCTTTCGAGCACTTCCGGGGGATGCCCCCGCTTCCAACCCTATAGAGCGTTATTCCAACAAGTCAATGGACTTAAAACAATTTGCGAAGGAAAAAGAACGCAAAGCTGCTACTGCATCGGCGTTGTCGAAGAAAAATCTCGCACAGCAGCACCGTAATCAGGACTCCGCAGACCCACAAAGCCGCAAATGCTCAGCATCTGCGGCTTTGTTGCCTTAATAATGAGTTGCCCGGAAAAAGCCTGGCAAGCAACTTCTATCAGACGGGTACTGGAATCAGGCCCTCTGCGTTTCTCTGGTGAGAACGCGTGAGACAAGCTCCCGCGCTTCGGTCTGCAATCGTTTCAGGTGTTCGGTCCCCTTGAAGCTCTCGGCGTAGATTTTGTAAACATCTTCAGTGCCGGACGGGCGTGCGGCAAACCATCCGCTTTCAGTCACAACCTTCAATCCGCCAATTGCAGAATTGTTGCCAGGAGCGGACGTCAACTTCTGAGTGATCTTGTCTCCGGCCAACTCGGAGGCAGCTACTTGATCGGCTGACAGCTTTTTGAGTTTCGATTTTTCCTCAGGCGTGGCGGGAGCATCAATTCGCTCATACACCGGAGAGCCAAACTGTTCCGTCAGCGCCTGATAGTGATCCGATGGAGTCTTACCTGTCACGGCAGTAATTTCCGCCGCCAGTAAGTCCAGAATAATTCCGTCCTTGTCGGTGGTCCAGACCGAACCGTCCTTTCTGAGGAAAGAGGCTCCTGCGCTTTCTTCGCCGCCAAATCCCAAGCTACCGTCAATCAATCCGTCTACAAACCACTTGAAGCCAACCGGCACCTCGTAAAGATTGCGTCCAAGCTTGGAGACGACTTTGTCGATCATGCTGCTGCTCACAACGGTCTTGCCGACAGCAGCATCAGCTCGCCACGTCTTACGGTTGGCGAACAGATACTCGATAGCCACGGACAAATAGTGGTTGGGATTCATCAGTCCAGCCGTCGGAGTCACAATGCCGTGGCGATCGTGATCCGTATCGTTTCCGAATGCTATGTCGTAGCGATCCTTTAGCGCAACCAGTCCCGCCATTGCATAAGGCGACGAGCAGTCCATGCGGATTTTGCCATCCCAGTCCACGTGCATAAATGAAAATGTGGGATCAACGCGAGTGCTGACCACTTCAAGATTCAACTTGTAGTGATCGCCAATGCGCTCCCAGTACGCGACGCCAGCGCCACCGAGGGGATCGGCACCGATGTGCAAACGTGAGGATTGGATACGATCGAAATCGATAACAGTGCTCAACTCATTGACGTAATTGGACAGGAAGTCGTATTTATGAGTAGTTGAGGCTTTCATAGCCTTTTCGAAGCTGACTCGCTTTACGTCTTTGAGATCATTGGCTAGAAACTCATTGGCCTTGTCTTCCACCCAACCGGTGATGTTCGTGTCGGCAGGTCCACCGGAAGGCGGATTGTACTTAAATCCGCCATCGGAGGGCGGATTGTGCGATGGAGTAATAACGATTCCATCGGCCAGCCCTTCTTTTTTGCCGCGATTGTAGTTCAAAATCGCCAGAGAAAGCGATGGCGTAGGAGTGTAACCGCCATCGGCCGCAACCATTACTTCCACTTCATTGGCGGCCAATACCTCCATGGCACTGGCAAAGGCAGGCTCCGACAGCGCGTGAGTATCAATACCGATGAACAATGGTCCGGTAATGCCATTTTGTTTTCTATAAAGAACAATGGCTTGGGTGACGGCTAAAATGTGGTATTCGTTGAAGGACCGCTTGAACGAGGAGCCTCGATGCCCTGATGTACCAAATGCAACCCGCTGCTCCGGAACACTCACATCGGGGCGCTCGGAGTAATACGCCGTGATCAACTTCGGAACGTTCACCAGCAAATCCGGCTGCGCAGGCTTTCCCGCCAAAGGACTGAGCATGAGTCTCTCTCCTTGCAATTTAGGTTAAGTCAGCGTCATATCTTCCCGTAAATCGTCAGGGAATTCAACCGCTGTTGTTGTTCGGGGGGGGTCTTGTTGTCAGCCTTGACTAGCGCCGACAGGATACGCAAAAGAGGTCTGCTAGGCAGGAATGTGAAATACCACCATATTTGGTGCCCACACCCGGGAGTTCCGCAGATGGAGTACTCAGCGCATTATCTTTTTCAGCCCCCAGTAGATGTTTTCTTCGCCGGTGAAACCTGTCGTGATAGAGGTATCACCTTCGGTGCCGAGGAAGACGATAGTAGGCAACACTGTAACGCCATACTTCTCGACTAATTCCTGATTGGCGGGATCATCGACATCAACCGTCACGACAGTGACCCGTCCCGCATACTTTCGTTCAATTTTTGCTAGAACCGGTTTAACCGCGCGACACGGTCTGCACCATTTTGCCTGAAAGTCCATAATTGTAGGCTTGCTAACCGGCGTGGCACAGACCTGTGCGGCGCAGCAGATCGACGCTATGGTGGCAAGTAAAAATTTGACAACAACTTTTTTCATAGTAAAAACGGACATGGTTAAGTTACCAGTATCAGTTTACGGCGTCGTTTTCCAACACGTAAACAGGAATCTGGATTTGTGGTGGCGCTTCGGTTCTACGTAAATTTCACAACATTGGCCCATAATCGCAATTACTTGGCATGCAACGTTCTTCAGACCACGTTACCGCCAGCGAGACTGGATTATGTCCAGTAATTACTAAGATCTTTCCACGCGTCTGCCGGGATTCTCCGGACAGTTCCGCCCAGCCGCCCGACAAGAGAAGCGGAAAGATACACCACAAAGAAGAGGTCCGCCGCATGACCCCATTCAATGCCCCTGTCGCCTCCGTTGAGGCGATCACGGCCCCCGTGCCTTTCATTTCGGAACAGCCGGAGATGCCATTGATCCGCATTCTGTTCTATCCGGATGGCAGCAAACGCGAGTTCGATTACGACGAAGCAGGGGAATTGTGCGGAATCGATCACGGCAATGGCATCGTTTGGTTACGAAGCGAACATGGTGCCGGCTGGTATGTTCTCTCCGCTGAGATGACGGAACCACCGGCGATCAGCATGTTCAACGTGACAATCAATCAGGCATCCGGCGATTTGTTTTATGAGCGAGACAAATTGCGAATTACAGAATTACCAAATGGAAATCGTGTTTGTGAAAACCTCGATTTCCAGGAATAGGCTAGCGATAGCCTGAAAAAACCGGATGCAGCAACGTCTGCCCGTTGCGATGCCCCACGACTTTGAAAAGAAGCTCTTTGTTCGGAGCCAACACATCGGTGGTCGCGGCAAAGCCAGTATGCTGTTGATTCTCGCCAAAGCGAATTAGATAACCGCCGGACACCTGCTGAACGGCCCGTCCGCAAAATGTTTTACCCTGTGCAACTGCAGGATTGCCTCCTGGTCCGACTCTTATCATTGCGCCGCTCCCTTGTCCCCGTGTCCTACATTTCTCTCCACAAGGGAACTCACAAAATTAGGACAAGATAATTAATTTTCGATAACAGAAGTCAAGCACGCAGGCGCCAGTTATCTAAGGTGAAGAAATTACTCAAGGAGGGCATATCCTCATATAGCGGCTCAGGAGCAAGGATATTCAAATGGTCGAAATGCGACAAATGCCCGTTCCTACAACTTTGGCACCGGAACTAGCCCCGGACTACATAAGACCGAGGGATTACATCCGTCCCGTGCTTGGCGGTGCAACTCTCGCGTGTGGTTACGCGGCAGCCTTTGCAGCTTTCCGCGCGGTAGTCTCAAGTGGCGCGCATTCAGTTGCGCCTGCTGAACTCCTGTACTTCGTCCCGTTCTGCGCGCTCACAGTACTGACGTCGGCAGTGATTCATCACCGGGTGTGGCTCTATCGCCTCCGCAAGTATGGAGTCCAGGCATTCGAGGTCTATCACGATCTGGATATGCCGGTGGAAGAAGCATTTGAGCTTTGCCTGGCTTCTTCAGCGCAGTTACGCGATTCAAAAATCGAGAAATGCGACGACGCAAACAACGCAGTCACAGTGAGAGTGAAAGGAAACTTCTGGATCACGGTCGACCGGCTAGTTGAAATTTCCGTGCAAAAGATCGGCGAAAACAAAACACGCATGAAAGTCAAAAGCGTGATCAAACTTACAAAAGTCAGAACATGGTTGTTCGAAGCCGTCTGGGGTCCGAAGTGGCAGCCGTTACTGTTCCGAAGTGATTTCAAAAGAAACAAGAAAATCATGTCCGAGATCCTGTCTTTCGTCCAAAACGTTCCGAACTGGGACCACAAATACTTGCCGGGAAACTCGTTCGACCACCTCTGCTTACCGGGGTCCGAACGCGCAGCTTAGACGCCCCAGGCAGACCATGATTCGGGAAACGGCCGGTTCATTAGCTTGAGATAAACAATCCACTGACCGTGGTGTAGAGTCTCGTGAGTTTCCAGTCGCATGAGATGTTCAAAGAGGTTGACCTTCTCTTCGAACCAATCCACTTCCGAGGTCCAATCAACATCACGCAGTAGGTCAAACAAACCATCATCCAGGCGATCGAGATAATCGATCAACCATTCCTTTTGCGGTCCGCCATCGTAACTCTTTCCTTCGGGCGTAAAGTTAATGCGGCGCGTAGTCAAAGCTTCCATGTAGCATTCCTGCACACGGCCTACATGTCGAAACTGTTTCCAGAGAGCTCCCATGCCGGGACCGGGAACGAACAACAAGTCTTCAGTACTAAGTTCTGTCAGCAAGTCGCGCGTAAGCCCACGAGTAAAAGTCCACGCGGAGCGAAAAGATCTGGAGAAGTCGACCGATTCCCAATTCTCCATTCGTTAAAGAATCGCTTTGACACGCTGGCGCAGCAGCCGATTCAATTCAGCTTGCACTTCACCTTCAATCTCACGAGCAAACGCCGGTGCGGCGTCATAAGTTTCGTCGCGATTTTCGCAATGTTTTTGCATGGACTTTAGCACCGACATTTTCCAACGAACGGGAAACGAGCTCAACACATTGGCGGGGAAAGGCAGCCAGGGCATAAACGGCGTCACTGGAAATGCCGGCAATTCAGCCCACTTAGCGAAGTCTTGAAGATTGGTAAGAACAGGGAACGACTCCTCGCAACCCAGTGTTGCCAGCGGTATCACCGGCACGTTCTCTTCAATGGCCGGAATAACTCGGGTCCAATCAAAATCACGCAATCGATAGCGCTCGCTGAATGGCTTGACGGAGCCTTGCACACCTTCAGGGAAAACCGCAACCAGCTCACCTTGAGCGAACAAACGTTTGACATTTTCGGAAGACCAAGGCACAAAGCCCAATTCGCGTCCGAGATGGTGAATGCGTTCGTCTTCGACCCAGTCCATATCGCAGCATATATTCAGCCGCCGCGGGTTGTGCTCGCGAGCCATCATAGCGTAGGACAGCATTATGCCGGCCCAGGGGATAACGCCACCAGTGTTGCCGACAATGAGTGCCGGTCCCTCGGCGGGAATCTTATCGAGTCCTTTGACTTGAACACGCCACCACGACTTGAACAAAAAGCCCAGAAACGGCTCCAATTTAGCCATTGTCTTCACCGAAGAGCCGAATTGAGTGCCTCTACGCGCGCTGCGTATGTAGTCTTTAAAAACTTCAGCGTAAGTCATTAGTCACCATCCCAGCCTGAGAAAACCGATTTGCGCTCGCGCAATAGTTCGTTCAGGTCTCGTTGAATTTGATATTGAATTTCTCTTGCTATAGATAGAGCAAGTTTGCGATCCGTAGACCGCTCCGGCGGATAGTCCAGATAAATTGGTTTGTGAATTTTGATAAGCCAGCGAACCGGCAAAGGCACAAACTGCATGGGAAACGGCAACCAGGGGAAGGTAACCGTCAAGGGAAAGAAAGGCATTCTCAGCATCCGAGCCAAGCTCTTAACGTTGACGAAATTCGGAAAAATTTCGTCACCGCCAACAGTGGCAACAGGCACAATTGGTGTCTGTGTCGCTATAGCTATCTGAACAAACCCGGGATGAAAATCGTGAATGCGGTAACGCTCGCGAAAAGTCTTACCGACACCGCGAATTCCTTCCGGATAAATACCAACTATCTCATCACGCTCAAGCAACTTCATGCAGTTTTCTTTGGTTGCTCGTACCTGGCCGGTTTGAATTGCCCATTCTCGCAACCCCGGCACCTGAAAGAACCAGTCGGTCGCCAGAAAACGCACTCGGCGCGGATTGACGTGCTGATTGCACATGGCAATAGTCAACAACCCGCCGTCGACAGGAAGGAGGCCCGAGTGGTTCCCCACTAGCAAAACCTTTCCTTCGTCCGGAATGTTCTCGATGCCTTCGGCCTTTACCTTGAAGTATTCTTCGTAAAGGAAGCGAAAGTATCGTTCCCAGCGAGCGAACGTCTCAAGACTGAAGCCATATTCGTCTTCTTCGTCAATATAGCGATTTACGAACGCGGGATTGCGCCGGGCAAGAGATTTTAAAGCCTCTTCCGGCTTTAGCGCTTGAATACTCGACCAATAATCCACAAAACGCTCAGGACTCCCGGACCGAAACATATAAAAACCACCAGCCGCTTGAGAAGGGAATTAAGCAGGATGCCCGATTTTGCGGGTTTTTCGTCTTCCGTGACGCCCGATTCTTCTCGACTCGTGTCGAATTCTTGCATAATTTTTCGCCTCGTATACTGCGAATTATGACAAGTATGGCCTGCCACTACGGCTGAACGCAACTGGCATTTAACAAAGTTTAAAGGGGGCTCAGTCCTCTATTTTTCAAACAGCGCCAAGGCCGAGGCGATGACAGTATCAGGGTGTAGCGGCTCAAGCCCGTTCAATAGCCCTTCTTGACGCGCCCGTTGTGACATAATTGTCCTCATTGAGCAGAAAAACTGCACAAAACGTCTATCACAAGAGCTGGAAAGTAAGAGAGTACTAACCATGAACCAAGACGATATGGCACGCAAGATGCGCGACGCCCAGAGCTCGCTGATGAAAATGCAGCAAGACATGAATAAGATGCAGGAAGAACTCTCCGCCGTAATGATTGAAGGAACCGCCGGTGGCGGCGCCGTCACAGTGATCTGCAACGGCAATGGCGAATTTAGAAGCGTGAAGATCAAGAAAGAAGCCGTCGATCCCAGCGACATCGAAACTCTGGAAGACCTGGTTCTGGCAGCTGTGAAAGATGCCACGACCAAATCCCAGAAAATGTTGCAGCAACGAGCCAACGCCCTCACGGCCGGCTTGAACCTGCCACCGGGATTGTTCTAAAGCGTACTGAATATGTTCTTCACTCGCCCGCTGGCGCGTTTGATCGAAGAGTTTCAAAAGTTCCCGGGTGTCGGTCCGAAATCGGCCCAGCGCATGGCTTTTCATGTGCTGGACCTTTCACTGGAAGAAGTACAAGGTCTGGCGTTCGCGATAGCCGACGCCAAAGATAAGGTAAAACACTGCAGTTCGTGCTCGCATTTATCCGCGGAAGATCCATGCGAAATCTGCACGGATAGCCGGCGAGACCGCCAGACCATCTGCGTGGTATCAGACCCTCGCGACGTAATCGCTCTGGAACGAACCCGGGAATACCGCGGTCTTTACCACGTGTTGCGCGGGCTGATCTCGCCGCTGGAAGGCAAAGGACCGGATCAGCTCTCAATCAAGGAACTCTTGATGCGCCTGCAGGATGGTGTTGCCCAAGAGGTGATCCTGGCGATTAACCCAACCATTGAGGGAGATGCCACGGTCCTTTATCTCACTCGCTTGATAAAACCGAGCGGAGTGCGTCTCAGTCGAATTGCCTTTGGTCTTCCCATGGGCGCCGATCTTGAATACGCAGACGACATGACGTTAAGTAAGTCGCTTGAGGGGCGTCGCGAGATTTAAGAGGTCCCCCAGGTATCTCGCCCCGGTACCACCCTGCAGCAGCTCCCGGAAGAGCCCGCATACTGCGGGCACCGGGACGCAACTAACGTGAACTGCAATCACATCGCGCCACGCAATTCACCTGCAGCACTACCGACGGTAACTACAGCCCCTACTCTAGAAGTTCAGATTCTCCGCCATTTCGTCGCCATTAGCCAAAGAATCGCTCCAGTGATTCAGCGACCACAGACATCAATTCCAGCAACACGCGAGTCCGCTCTCTGTCGGCAGCATAAATCGCACCTCCTTCGGTATAGGCAATAATTTCCTCACCATACACGGCAAGAGTTTCAATCCCGCACTCGCTGAATATTTGTCCAATTACATTATCGCCGGTCTGCTGCAACCACTCGAAAATGCGATCCGGTGCATCCGACTCTACAGTTATTCCAATCAACAGCAGCCGCTCGGGAATAGGACAAGTCTTCCAGTCTATTGATGTTGAGTTCTTACCAATCCAATGGCGGTGCCCTGTTTTGAAGACTCTTACTCTGGCGACACACGAAATCGACATGGCTACACAGTAAGATACCGTGTCTTCGACACCCAAATAATCGCCACACAAATATTCCACGCAACCGGAGAAGAAGCGCATTCCAGTTGGTCTACCGCGATAGAGTCCATCAGGTGATTCGGATACACGAAGGCGATTTTTCTCTCCCTCGACTCGATTCGTACTCTCTAACAAACTCGAATGCGCTGGCCAACCAGTGATTTCCTTTACGACCAGATACTGTCGAGCAGCCCAATACACGACCGCACCGAAAACTGCCATGAAGAGAAAGGGACCCAAAGCAATTACACCGACAATGAAGAACCCCTGAGACAGTGTTTGCAGAAAATGCAGCAGCGGGGAACTAACACAAAAGGCTACTATCACGGCCAGCGAAGCCACGACGTAACCCAGCGGTCTGGCGTTCCTTTCAGCTGCAGTTTCGCCATACTTCCTCTTTGGACCTAGTGATTCTGGAATTGTCCAGACTTCATCACAAACAAGCATGTAAGAATATGCTTTTACCTTGCTCCAATCAGAATCACCATATACACAGTTGAGGGAGAGAGTTTCGCTGCAAGTCTTTAGCTCGCGATATGCAGCATCGTCGTAAGTGGCGCCGGTCACGTAATCTCTCACGGCTTGAAAAAACGCTACCTGTTCACGAGAGCAGGACACTTCGCGACCTTCTCCACTACGCGGTCCTACGTATTTATTCGGAAACAATTCCATTTAGTTTGTATGATTTCGAACAAGCTGTGAGCCAAGCAGGTTCAGGCAGGTGTTGACGATGCTAACCGGTTCCATGCCAGTGAGGCATTGGCGCTGGTCGTCGCAGGTCTTTTTGTAGTGGCAGGGGCGGCATTCTAAACTGGTATCAAACAAAGCAACTGAGCATTCGCCGGTTGGTGCCCATCGCCCCGGATCAGTCGGTCCGAACAGAGTGACGACGGGAATGCCGGCAGCGGCAGCCAAATGCGCCGGGCCGGAGTCAGTGCAAACGGCAAGGTCCATCTTCGAGAACAAAGCCATGGTTTCGCGCAGCGCAAGTTTGCCGGCAACAAGTTCGCCGCTCACGCCGGACAAGCGTTGAATCTCATCATATATAGGAATGTCTTGGGCGGCACCGGTGAAGAACGGGATACAGCCTGTTCTTGCAACAACTTCGCGGACGACCTTTGCCCAGTGCTCTATGGGATACATTTTGTCCGGATGAGCAGCAGCAGCGTGAAAGACAATGCGCGTGCGATCTTTCTCGCGCAACGACGGCACCTTTTCCAGCACCGATTTCAGCTCCGAGTCAGTAGGCCAGGCTTCAAGATAATCATCTTCAGCCACAATGCCGGCGACTCGCAACACATCTAAAGTCGATTGCACTTCATGGCGCTTCGAGTCCCAACGAACGCGCTTAGTCAACAGCAAGCCGCGCCCTTCAGTGTCGTAACCGATGCGATTTCGGGCACCGATCAATAGCGCCAGAACCGCAGAAGACAACGACCGCTTCAGCAAGAACACAGTATCGTAGCGGTGCTCCCTGAGTTGACTAACATATGAAAAGAACGAACGCTTTTCACCTTTGCCGCTATCGTACTTGTGGAATCGAGTGGTATCAAAAACAATCAGGTCGTTTATGTATGGACAATTCGCCAGGACTTGCCCGCTTTCCGGACCGACCAGCACATCGATAACTGCCTGCGGATAAGCCTTTCGCAAGTGCCTCAAGAACGGCACGGTCAAAATGGTATCGCCAATGAAGCGATAACGAACGACTAAGATTCTCTGAGCAGGGTTATGCAAGGAACTCACCTGCCCGCGGGCACCAGTTGTGGTTCCAAGGTCCCAACAAGCTCTGGAGGTAAAGGTATTTCACCTTGCCATTCGGTCTCTTGCCGCATCTGTGCAACGGGAAGTGAATTGATGAAGTCCTCAGGCAACCGCACCGCATCTTTCTCGGTAGTTATGAGCAGATCCGCGTCGTGCTCCTGAAACTGCCGTCGCAGATTCGCCAGCTCGTTCTCGGAGAACCAGTGGTGGTCGGGAAAAGTAGAACTAGCGACAGGCTCGGCACCAAGCCGGGACAGCTGTTGAAAGAACGTTTCCGGCCGGGCGATGCCGCAAAATGCAACGACCCTCGCACCGTTGAGCTTGGTGGTAATAGCGACATTCTGCCGCGTGTAAATGCGTTGCACCCCGTCTGGCACGAATTGGCAGGCGGTAATAGCAGCGTGAGGAGCATATTTGCCAATGGTGTTTCGAATTGCAGCCATTCTCACAGGACAAGCAACGTCCGGCACCTTGGTGATCACGACATAGTGTGCTCGTCCCAGTGCGGAAAGCGGTTCTCGCAAGCGTCCACCGGGCAACAGTTTCGCTGTCTCGGGATCGTCGTTATAGTCATAAAGCACTACGTCAATCTGCCTACTTACCTTTAGATGCTGGAAGCCATCATCCAAAAGCAATACGTCGCATCCGTACTTAGAAATGGCTAGTTCACCAGTTTTCTTGCGGTCGGAACCGACGATCACCACAGCTCTCGGTACAGCACGCGCCATCATGAATGGTTCGTCCCCGCAATCAGCAGGCTCGGACAAAATGTTACTGCCGTCGCTCACCACCACCACCGGGCGTCCCGACTTGCGCTTGTACCCTCGACTCAGTATGGCGGGGCGATAGCCTTGCATGATCAAACGCCGAGCGAGATCAATCGTGACCGGAGTTTTGCCAGTACCGCCGACAGTCAGGTTACCAACGCTTATCACAGTGGCGTTCAGATGATGTGAACGCAGTAAACCCAGTCGATAGCACAGCAGTCGAATGAAGGCGCCGACGAAATATAACGCGGAAAGCGGAGCCAACAGCAGACTCAGCTTTTGCAGTTTTTCGTGTTGCGCGCGATTCATCAGTTATCTCCCCGGCTGGAGGCCGCGCCGCTCGAACCGACCAGAGTCGTTCGCGAGCGCCGGAGCTTGGTGGCGGACGCCGGAGTTTCGCGGGAGTGAAAGTGAGATTGTAAGAATTGAAGAGTGCGATTCAGTGCACCTTCATTTTCGCGCATCCAAAGCTTGGCGGCTTTAGCAATTTCGGCGCGCTTAGCAGAGGACAAACAAAGCTCGCGCAGTAAGACTTTCAAATGCTCACTGTCGTCTGCCATTAGTAAGGCATTGCCTTGCTGCATGCTTGATGCTACATCACGCGTTTTGTGCACGTGAGGTCCGCAGACAACAGGGCAATCGTAAGCGCAAGGCTCAGCAAGATTATGCCCGCCCACGGGTGCAATTGTGCCACCAACAAAGGCAACGGTGGCAACACTATAGAACCGACTTAGATGACCGACTGCGTCAAGCAAATAAACGTCTTTCCTGGACTCAATGATTTGGTCTCTGGAGTATCGGCGCACTCGAAAGCCTGCCTGCTCAATCAACGCAGCAACACGCTCAAACCGCTCCGGGTGCCTTGGCACAAGAATCAACTTAACGGTGCCGTCGCTCTTGCTGAGAAATTCTAAAAGCGGTTTCTCTTCGCCTTCATGGGTTGAACCGGCGACAATTACACAATCTTCCGAGGTCAGCCTGAGCTGAGCCTGCAAAGCCCGGCGCTGTTCATCCCCTATCGGTTTAATACCGTCGATTTTGATGTTACCGCAAACTTCAATATCGACTGGTCCTCCAGCCAGCGCGGCGTAGCGCTCGGCCTCCGACTGAGATTGAACGGCAATACCGGCAAAGCCGCGCACCACCGACTTGAAGAACCAGCGCCAGCGCATGTATCCCTTAAAGGAACGGGGAGACAAACGACCATTAATGAGAACAACCGGAATTTTGCGAGCCCGACACTCGGACATGAATCCGGGCCAAATTTCGGTTTCGACTATTGCCACCATATCCGGTTTCACGAAATCGAGCCAGCGACGGTTGGCAAAAGGTAGATCAAACGGAAAATGAAATACGGTGGCAAACTCACCGGCTTTACGAATAGCCTGGTCTTGCCCGGTGGCAGTGGTTGTTGAAATGAAGATTTCGAAGTCCGGATTGGCTTTGCGAAATTCCTGAATCAACGGAAAAACAGCGTTGAACTCGCCCACAGAAACGGCGTGAAACCATATCCTCGGCAATCCTTTCGGATTACCGGCCTCCGCCAGAGCAACTGAAGGGGTCGTAATTCCAAACTTCTGCCAGAGACCGGCGCGGCTCTTTTTCAGGCAGAGCAAAGCCGGCCCTATGAGGATGAGGATCACGGCGACAACGATGTAATAGGCAAAAATCACGTAGAGGCAGCAATTACGACGATAGTCAACCCAAATACCCGCCAAACAGAAGCTCATTCCGCTTGGTCTTGATAATTTACATGGATCGCCCGGTCACTTGCCAGGGTGCCTGTCTAATGGCACTGCCGCTTGAACGAGTCACACCAGGTCCAACGGGTCGATGTCTATACTGACTCGAATGGCCCCGGGTCGGCGCCGGTTGCGGAGAAACGTCGCTATACAGGACCGCACGGTCTGCCCTCCCAGGTTTTTGATGAGAAGATGATATCGATAATAGTTTTTAAGTTTCTCCACCAGACATGGCGCCGGACCAAGAATTCTGGCGGCGTCGGCAGCGACGAGATCATCTAAATAATTGCTCAGTTCCTCGGCAAGATATTCGATTTCAGTCCTGGCAGTTGTTTCGTCAAGCGCCGAAACTACAATGCGAATAAGTTCCGAAAACGGCGGATACGAGAAGTCTTTGCGGCACTCCAATTCGGCGGCGATGAACTCTTTGTAGTCTTGTTTTCGAGCGAGGTCGAGCGCAGGCAGGTCCGGATTAAATGTTTGCAATACCACGCTTCCCGGTGCGTGCCCCCGACCAGCCCTTCCCGACACTTGTGTAAGGAGTTGGAAGCCCCGTTCCAGGGATCTGTAATCCGGCAAATTGAAGGCCGCGTCGGCAGCAATGACCCCAACAAGAGTCACCAGAGGAATATCGATGCCTTTTGCGATCATTTGCGTGCCGATTAAGATATCGGCCTCGCCGGCGGCGAACTGCTTAAACACGGCTTCCGCCGCACCTTTCTTGACGGTAATATCGCTGTCTAGTCTTAATATGCGTGATTCAGGAAACAACGAATTCGCTTCTTCCTCCACGCGCTGAGTTCCCAAACCGAACTGGCGAAGGAAGGGACTTTGGCACGATGGGCACATTTCAGTGGCGTTGCGCGAGAACCCGCAGTGGTGGCAAGTAAAACATCCCCTCGAAAAGTTAGGAACTTCTTTGCCGCCTTTCGAAGAGGGATTGTGAAAAACGAGCGATACGCTGCAGTTACGGCACCGCACCACGTGACCGCAGGCTCGACAAAAGACATGACTTGCATACCCGCGCCGATTCATCAGCAGTATAATTTGCTCTTTTCGATCAAGCGTCTCAGCAATGCGCGTCTGCAGTACCTCAGAGAAAAGACCTCTATTGCCGGATTTGAACTCCCTGCGCATGTCGACGATGACCGACTCGGGCAAAGCTTGCTTGTGAACACGCTCCGGTAGCTCGAGAACTTTGTTGTTGGCCGTGGCTTCAAAATAGGTAGCCGCATCAGGAGTAGCGCTGCCGAAGAGGACCAGTGCGCCTTCTCTGCGCGCGCGTTCCACTGCCAACTTTTTCGCCGAGTATCGCGGACTGGGAGTTGTTTGCTTGTAACTGCCATCGTGTTCTTCGTCTAAGATTATGAGACCGAGATCAGGAATATTTGCCAATACGGCGGAGCGCGCCCCCAAAACAACGCGAAGCTCGCCCGACTGAACACGACGCCAGGTGTCGTAACGCTCTCCCGCAGAAAGAGCGCTGTGCCAAATTGCGACTTGCTCACCGAAGCGCGCAAGCAGCCTACGCGACAGTTGCGGAGTAAGACTGATTTCAGGCACCAGCAATAGTGAAGAACGCTTCATCGACAAACACTGCTGAATCAGCCGAAGATAGATTTCTGTTTTTCCCGATCCGGTGACGCCGTGCAGCAACCACGGCACCACCGCCTCGCTGGAATCCGGTTCGTGCGCCAATGTAGCCAGGAGTTCTTGGCTCAGAGTGTTTACAACTTTCTCTTGCGCCTTAGTCAGCGGTGGTGGTATTTCCACAGCGGATGGAAGTTGGCGTAGTGGATCGCGGATATCTTCTTCTTGCGCGATAGTTAGCACGCCCTGCTTTTCCATCTTCCTCAAGGTTTCTCGAGTAGTCTTTGCGGCTTCTAGCAGTGCAGTCAAATTGATCGAGCCACCATGAGATCGAATAACATCGACGACAGCACGGTGCCTGTCGGTCGAAGCAGCTTCACCAGTCCAGATAACTTTCGAAATCAACTTAGGCGAAGATCCGGCATCCATACGGCTGACAGTTTCGATGCGGCCTCTTCTTTTGAGCGAAGCAAAAGCGCGTTGAAATTGGTCGGCTCCGACTCGGCACTTATCCGCGAAACTTGCCAGAGCAATTTCACCGTCATGACGTTCCAGTGCATCGACCAGGACCTGTTCCGCAGTGTTGAGGGGTTGAAGCAGCTCCGGTGGAAGAGCAAGCATGCCTTCTTGCTGAATTTCGGTACCGAGCCGCACGTATCGTTTGACGCGCGGTCCAATCGCTGAAGGTATCGCTGCAGCGATGACCTCACTGATTGTGCAGAGGTAATAATCGGCAGTCCAATAGAGAAACTCGATGTAATCCTTGCCGAACAGAGGCTCGTCGTCGAGCAAATCTATGATCGACTTAATCTGGATCGGCTTGCCGGCAGAATCAGGCGCGCCGTTTAAGAGAGGGCACTCGTTCTTTACGGATACAACGAAACCGGCTACAGGGTCTTGCCGTCCAAACGGTACCAAGACACGCGATCCCGGAAGAACCGCCGGCTGAAGTGATTCTGGAATGCTATAAGTGAACAGGCGATCAGCCAATTCTTGAGCGGTGCTGTCGAGAGCCACCTCAGCGTACATCTCTCGGTTGTCGGGCAAGATGGTCCTCCGTCGGAACACTTTTCCCGTGCTCAAGTACTGAGTGTATAGGTCGGAGCTTCGGAAGAACAAATTCATGACATCCCCCTTGCTGCATTCTTAATCGCCCGCAAAACTCCAGACCGAATGGAACTCTCGCGGCTAGGGCTTCGCCCCTTCCCGGTGGAACGCAGAACTAATTACGCTATGACAACTGCCTTCGCCGACAGGTTGTAGACCGACAGTCTCACCCGTCAATACTATTAACGAAGAAAGCATTTCAAGAGTTCAATCGATTTGATAAAAGCTTCGCACATCCGCGGACAGCACGGCGGCATTCTCGCAAGCCTTGCATCAAGAGCCTGCAAGCAAATGCACTTATCCCGCTTGATGAGTAGTATTACCGCTCAAGCACCAATGAGATACTTATCCCAAGCGGTTTGCCCTGAGAGGGAATGCTTCGATATTTCGAAGGACACATGGCTGGCCGGGCGCCTCGGAACAGACAAGAGAGGCATATATGCCTCTCTTGGGGTGCGGTCGCCTTTCTTCACGTTGCATTTCAAACAGGCAGCCACAACATTGTCCCAAGCGTCCTTACCCCCTCTGGAGCGCGGCACGATGTGATCGATCGTGAGATCGTGTCTGCGGTCCCCGCAGTACTGGCAGGTGTACTCGTCTCGATGAAGGACGTTTCGCCGAGAGAGACTAATCTCCTTGTATGGAATTTTGACGTAGGAGCGCAAGCGAATAACCGTGGGCAACGGAAAATCATTCGATACCATCTTGCCGTTATGCTCGATCTGCTCAGCTTTTCCTTTAATGAGCAAAACAACGGCTCGCCGCCAACTAGTTATATTCAAAGGCTCGTAAGATGCGTTCAGCACCAATACTTTGGACAAGTCAAAACACCTACTTCATAAAATCAAAATTGAGTATCCTTCCGAAAGGCGCATGAGCACCTGCTTATCTTTGTACGATCTCTTGGACACCGCCCGGCGGTCAACGCACCCCTTTTTAAGTAATTCTTTACGTTGTTACATTATAACGACGAAACGGTGCATTTGTCCACAAATCGCGCCCGTACAGGTTCTTGTGCTACAATGACCCAACTGCCTGGACGGCATGAACAGGACTTTGTTGCCTGTGTTTCCAGCGAACTGCGCAAGCGGCTTGCCTGCGCGGAATCCAGTGAATTTTCAGTTCAGGTTTTTGCACGAATTTTTCGTTTATCGGAGGAGAGTTAGACAGCCTTGCCAGTAGCATCGATGAAACAATTGTTGGAAGCCGGCGTTCACTTCGGACACCAGACTCGTCGCTGGAACCCGAAGATGCGGCCGTATATCTATGGCGAGCGTAACGGCATTTACATCATAGATTTGGAGCAAACTTCCAAAGCACTCGATAAAGCTTGCGAGTTTATGCGAAAGGCTGCCGCCGAACGAAAGAACATCGTTTTTGTCGGCACTAAGAAACAAGCGGCCGAGATCGTTGAAGAAGAAGCGCTACGTTGCAATGCCCATTTCGTCAACCGTCGCTGGTTGGGCGGAATGCTCACCAACTTCGAAACAATCCGCTTGCGCATCAACCGCTTGAAAGAGCTTGAAGAAATGCGGGACACCGGCGAGTTCTATCGCCGCCCCAAGAAAGAAGTAGCAGTACTAAATAGAGAACTGACAAAACTAGAGAAGTCTCTCGGTGGAATCAAAACCATGCGTGGACGTCCTGACATTCTCTTTGTTATCGACCAGAAGCGTGAACTTAACGCCGTCTGCGAAGCCCGCAAAATTGGGCTCACCGTCGCCGGTATTATAGACACGAACTGCGATCCCGAAGGAATTGACTATGTCATTCCAGGGAACGACGACTCAATCCGCTCAATCAAATTGCTGTGCGGAAAGATAGCCGATTCAATCATTGAAGGTAAGCAAGGCAAAGTTGAAACACACGTTCGCCAAACCGAAGATGATTGGAAGCCCGATACGAAGGCTCCGGCAGGCGTTGCAGCAGGTGGTCGTGGACAAGACGAAGCAGCAGCTGCGGCGGAAGGCGGAGAAGCCCCTTCGCAACCGGCGTAATCTGATTCGTTTATAAGTTCATAAAGCACTGTAAAGCGAAAAACTGCTCATATTCAAAACCGGCACGAAGCTATGAGGAAACGACTTGTTTCCGGCTTCTGCCGGGAGCGTCGTTTGTTTCGGCGTTCATATCGCAATTGACATCCACTCAGAGGAGCTTAGAAGGAGAAAATGCAGATGGTAGAAATATCGGCGTCTATGGTGAAAGATCTGCGCGAGAAGTCCGGCGCCGCCATGATGGACTGCAAGAAAGCTCTGGTGGAGAGCCAAGGAGATTTCGAAAAAGCATTCGAATGGCTGCGTCAAAAGGGAATCGCTCAGGCTTCGAAAAAGTCATCACGCGCCGCCTCGGAAGGCCTGGTTGTCGGAAAACTCAGCGCAGACAACAAGCGCGCCGCAATTATCGAATTAAACTGCGAAACCGACTTTGTCGCTCGCAACGAACAGTTTCAAGGATTCGCCAGCCAATTGGCCGAACTGGCGCTGGAGCACAAGACAACGTCAGTTGACGCTTTACTGAATCAGAAGCACGGCAACGAGACGGTTAACGCATTGCTCACGGAAAAAGTTTCCACTATCGGTGAGAACTTGGTTCTGCGTCGGGTTGACTATGTCGAAGTTACCGGACACGGCGTCATCGGCTTGTACATCCACGCTGTCGGCGGGAAGCTCGGCGCAGTAGTTGCGTTGGAAGCCAATCGCGAAGCAGCAGCAGAAGATCTGACCGCCACCGCGCGTGATATCGCTATGCACATCGTCTCTTCCAAGCCTCAATTCATAGACCGTTCGGAGATTCCGGCCGAAGTAATCGAAAACGAGCGCCGAATCGAAGCAGGAAAAGAAGATCTGGCGAAAAAGCCGGCAGACATTCGTGAGAAGATCGTAACCGGACGGGTTGACAAGATTATCGGCGAGCGCGTTCTTGTCGAACAAGATTTTGTCAAAGACCCGAGCCGCAAGGTTTCGCAAGTTCTTAAAGTAAAACCGGACCTCGAATTGAAACCGGTTTCTTTCAAGCTCTACATCCTCGGCGCGCAAGATGACGCGCCGTCCGGCGAAACCAACGGACACTAAGGCCGTATTCGCGTCAAAAATGCTCGAGGTCCGCGCTGTCAAAACGGCGCGGACCTTTTCTCAGCAACGGTGCACAGAAGCGCTTCGATATATGCCGGATAGGTTTTGCAAATGCAAAAGAGATGTGTAGACCGGAATGGTCTACAAAAGCTTTACGACGGTCTTTCGAGCTTTTTACCTTTGTCGAGATACAGTAAATGTTTGAAGCTATCAAAGGCGTTATGATCCGAACTGTTGGCTATAGAAAGACATTTACCACATGCCCACAGATTGTAAATACCGGCGAATCCTGCTTAAACTAAGCGGTGAAGCCCTCATGGGCGATGCAAAGTTCGGGATCGATCCCGAAGTGATCGGCGGCATAGCCGATGACCTTCGTAACGCTCACTCAATGGGAGTGCAAGTCGCCGTCGTAGTAGGGGGCGGGAACATATTCCGCGGCGTTCAGGGTTCCGCCTGGGGAATGGACAAAGCCGCAGCCGATTATGTCGGCATGCTCGCTACGATCATGAACGCCCTGCTTCTCCAGGAAGTCCTCAACTCGAAGGGTGTCGAGACACGAGTGCAAACGGCCATTGCCATGCCGGAAATCGCAGAACCCTTTATTCGGTTACGTGCCATCCGGCACTTGCAAAAGGGTCGCATCGTCATATTCGGTGGTGGCACAGGAAATCCCCACGTAACTACCGATACGGCCTCTGCGCTTCGCGCTGCTGAAATCAAGGCAGATGCCATTTTGATGGCAAAAAATAGAATTGATGGCATATACAACGACGATCCACGAACAAACCCTAACGCAAAGAAAATCGAGAACATCAGTTTCGATGAACTTATTCGGCAGGGATACAAAGTAATGGATGCCGCTGCAGTTTCATTGTGTCAGCAGAACAACATTCCTATAGTGGTGTTCGATTTTGCCAGAAAAGGCAGCATTGAAGAGATCATCACTGGCGTCAAAGTCGGAACATTGGTTGGTGCAGGAGCAGGGGGATAAGGAATGGCTACCACTGAAGTGTTGTCTTCCGCGGAAGAGCACATGAAGAAGGCAGTTGAACAACTGAAAAAGGAATTCCAAACGGTTAGGACAGGCCGCGCAAATCCGGCGCTGCTAGACCGTGTGGAAGTGGAGTACTACGGCAGTGCTCAAAGTATGAAAAACGTCGCCAACATCACCGTGCCTGATGCGCGAACGTTGGTTATAGCCCCCTACGAAAAATCTTTGCTCAAAGAAATCGAGAAAGCGATAACCAACTCCGGCTTGGGTCTGACGCCTAACAGTGATGGCGCCGTGATTCGTATTGTCATTCCGGCGCTAACCGAAGAACGTCGAAAAGACCTGACCAAACTTGTTCGCAAGTATGCGGAAGAATCGCGAGTGTCCATCAGAAACATCCGTGGTGGAGCCAGAGATGATTTGAAAAAGATGAAAGGCAAGGAAGTTTCCGAGGACGAACTGAAGCGTCAGGAAGAGAACTTGCAGAAGTTAACCGACAAGTATGTCAAAGAAGTAGACAAACTTGTGGAACTCAAGGAAGCTGAAGTCATGGAGGTTTAACCCATGTGTGGAATCGTCGGATACCTGGGAATTTCTAAGGCTGCGCCAGTTCTGCTGTCAGAATTGCGCTGCCTGGAATACCGCGGATATGATTCGGCGGGAGTTGCAGTAATCGAGGACGGAAGGCTCGCCGTATTAAAGGCTGCCGGAAAACTCTCTAATCTGGAAACCTTGCTGACCGATGTCCAACCAAGCGCAACTGTCGGAATCGGACACACTCGATGGGCCACCCATGGCGTGCCGAACGATCAGAACGCTCACCCCCACCTGGACTGTACGTCGACTCTGGCGATTGTGCACAACGGTATCATCGAAAACTATTTGGAGCTTCGCGAAGAATTGACCGCAGCAGGTCATGCTTTCAGCTCCGAAACCGATACCGAAGTTGTTGCTCACTTGATAGAAGATGAGCTGAAACACAATCAAGACGATATGCTGCTGGGTATCCGCAAAGCGGTTCAACGATTGAAGGGTGCCTACGCACTGGGTATCGTCAGCCAAAAGCATCCAAACACAATATATGCAGTGAACCACCATTACTCGCTGGCAGTAGGTTTGGGAGACAACGAAAGCTACCTCGCCTCAGACAGCGTAGCAGTCTGCCAATACACGAAAAAAGTACTTCGTCTTGCACAAAGCGAGATTGCAGAAATCACAACAGCCGGTGCTCGATTGTTCTCCTTTGCGGGAGTCGAGGTAAAGCGCAATCCTGTATCCATGGACAGCACACAGTTTGTGATGGACAAGCAAGGACACAAGCACTTCTTGCTGAAAGAGATTCACGAACAGCCTGTAGTGCTGCGTCGAACAATCGGAAAGTACCTGATCCATCCGGGCAAGCCCATCAACTTTGCGGGTGTTTCCGACCATGGAAGTTATTCGGCTCGCTTCTCCGACGAAGAGTTGAAAAGAATTGAGCGAATTAAGATTGTTGCTTGCGGAACTGCTTTCCATGCAGGTCTTGTCGGCAAATACATAATCGAAGAGCTCTGCGGCATACCTGTTGATGTTGAAACAGCTTCGGAAGCACGCTCGAGAAGACAGCTGGTAGACGAAAAAACGCTAGCTATCGCAGTGAGCCAATCCGGTGAAACAGCGGACACCTTGTCCGCAATCGGAGAGGCAAAAAACAAAGGCGCAATAGTCCTGGGCATCACAAACCGCCCGGATTCGCATTTGTCGCTTCTGTGCCCGCACCTGCTTGTCACCGAATGTGGTATCGAAGTCTCAGTAGCTGCGACCAAGACCTTCACAGCGCAAGTAGCATGTTTCTACCTTCTGGCCATCTACCTGGCCGAACGCAAGGGACTGCTCCCGGAAGACAGAATATTTGCATTGAAAGCCGAACTGCTTCGCACTCCGGCGTTGATCGAACGTATTCTGGCATCGCAAGAAGAAATTCGCGAAAAGTCCATCGCCTACAGTGATGCGCAAGGAATGATGTTCATCGGTCGAGGCGTGCACTATCCAGTAGCACTGGAAGGAGCGCTCAAGCTGAAAGAACTCAGCTACATCCACGCATCAGGTTATGCGGCCGGGGAAATGAAACACGGACCGATCGCAGTGCTGGATGAAAAAGTGCCTTGCCTGACAATGGTGATTCCGGGAACGGTTTATGAAAAGACCCTCTCGAACGCTCAAGAAGCCAAAGCCCGCAAAGCCAGAATGATTGCCGTAGCGGTTGAAGGCGACGAGCTCGTCGGAAAAACTTTCGAGACAGTTTTCTCGATTCCGCCCGTCAGCGAGTTTTTCAGCCCGTTGATCAGCGTTGTTCCACTGCAACTGATGTCCGCATTCATCGCTGATCATCTCGGCAAAGATGTGGACCAGCCACGAAATCTGGCAAAGTCAGTTACTGTCGAATAGTCGCACAAACCAACAATCTAAGAGTCAAAACGGACCGAGGAACACTTGGTCCGTTTTTCGTGACCGGTTTACTTGCAGTCAGCTTCGCAGCATTTTTGCGCAGCTTGGCGAATATCGTCCAGATGAATCTCCGATTCGGATCGCTGGGATTCTCCGGATTTATTGGAGCCGTCGATCATCTCAGTGCAAGCCATTCCCGCTATGACGAAATCGCCGGCGGCAAACGCGCTTTCCATGACTTTCTTCTGCTCCTGGCCAGCCAAGTCTGCGCAGTGGCCGGAGTCATGAACGTGAATGTGGGCACTACTATGAAAAGCATGAGCCCAATTCTTGCGAGCGAGAAATTCTTCGGTTCTGGCTGTCCACCACTTGTTGGAAGACTCTTGCCCGCCCAAAGCGCGAACAAAATCGCCAGTAATGTGCAACCTCTCCCACGAGGCGGCACTGCCATCGAATGTGGTGACAGAAAGGAACTGCAATCCAGCCAGTGCAAGAACCGGCAGAGGCAAGCAAAGAGCAGTTTGCCTGATCACTCGTTGCGTTGAGGGCTTGAAGCCGCTAGCTGTGTAGCCGTAACGGCTCAGCGCTACGGGCATTACAGCTACGGTCAGTAAACCGTAGCCCAATGCAGCCAAACCCAGAATCTGAAGGGCGGAGGTTGGTTCGGAAGGTGACCAGGAGCTGTATAAATAGATTGATGCAACAGCGGATATCGCAAAGTAACCCAGTGAAAGAAGACCCGAAAATGGGGAGCAAGCGTGCGGCGATGTTTTTATCATGGTAATTCCGGTCGGGGCACCCGCCATGATATTTTGCATCACGAAAGATGTCAAGCCCGCCGATTTTCATGCACAGTTTTGTCGCCGAGCAGAAGCTATACCACGGCGAATCGCGCCAACCTCCGTTTCTGGAATATTCGGGCAAATCCCGCACCAGTAGCCCCGGCAGTCCGTTGAATCGCTAAAGCGTCGCCGATTCCCCGGAATCAGGCGCAAGTTGATGCTAAGGCGACGTTATCCAGCCAAACAAGTCGCTGAAACAGCTTACATTCTGGCTCCGCCAGCTCCGGAATCTGCCAGTGGCGGCGGCGTGGTCGGCGATTCTTCCACAACTTTCGGTGTAATCATCAGCATCAACTCTGTTCGGTTGCGTCCCTTCAATGTATTGCGGAAGAGAGCACCGAACAGTGGTGTTTCTGCAAGATAAGGCACTTTCGCAATCTGCGCGGCTTCCTGCTCTGTGAACAAACCACCGAGTACTAGAGTTTGACCATCTTTCACACGCACTTCCTGCGTCATAACTTCTCGGATGTTGAGCAGCGTGACAATAACGGTGTCGTTCGCGAATCGTTGTTCCGGTCCGACCGGAGCCGAAACCTGAGGTCTAATACGCATGGTGATGAATCCGTCTTCAGCAACACGAGGCAACACATCAAGGAACACGCCAGCTTTCGTGAGTTCCACGTTTACGTTGGTAACACCAAGGCTGACCGTTGATGTAACTTTGTGAATAACTTCCGTTGCCAGAGTAATCAACGATTCAGTGTTGTCGCTGACCACAACGCTCGGGTTCGCGAGAACCTTAGCTTTGTTTGTTTGCAGCAACATGTTTACCGTGAAGTTGACACCAGTCGGAATTGTGGCAATGTTGTCTCGTCCGCCGGCCTTCTTGCCCAAGGTCAAGAAGTTAAATCCTGTCTGAGCGGACGACAACGGACGAACACCGGCGATGTTCGGCAAGGTCGCTTGAGGGAAGAAGTTACCGAGGAAACCAAGGAATCCAGTTGCCGGGAACGGGTTCTGCAAGTCGGCTGTTGAAACCGGTGCGCGATTCTGGATCAGCTGTTGTGTGTTATAGGCATTATCAAGACTGAACGCGCGATTAAACGCTGTCAAGATCGGAGGAATACCGGAGATGGTAGTATCGAGCTGGTCCGTAGAGTCGAACGATTGAGTAGTTTGCCCGGACTTCGAGGTCCCGGGGCTTCCCAAGCCGGGAAGCAAGTTAATCAACGGAGCAAACGAACCACCCAAAACGTTGGCCGATGCGCCTTGACTTTGCAAGTTCAAAGCAGCGCCTAACTGACGGATGCCTTCATTACGCAACTCAACTAGCGAAACTTGAATGTGAACTTGCCGCGGACGTTGGTCAAGCAGACGAATACATTCTTCAGCAACCGCTAAATCGTCCGGTGTACCTACGACAACAACCTGACGGTTTTTCATGTCTGGAATTACGATTGCTCCGCCACCATTTTGTTCGATGGTGTAATCGGTCGGAACCTCAACGGTAGCGCGAATCTGCTGCGTACCGGGATCTTGAGCCGCGTTATTGAAGCCGGTGCCTTCGGTTACTTGCATTCGGCTAGTACCGCGCATCTGTCGTTGCGTATCAAGACGAGTGCTGAACTGATAGTCAAGTCCAGTATCTTGTTCGTCTTTCGATTCCCGAACAACAGCGCTCGATTCGTCAGCCTGAGTCCGACGCTGCGCGCCGCCTTCGCCAACTCCAACCTGCGCTCTTTCAGACTTGGTGGACTCGGCGGATTTCGGATTTTCCGCTTGCGCCTGAGTCTCCTTTCGCTTGTACACGGCCGTGAAGTCAGGAACCGTACCGCGGTTAAACACGCTGGCATAAAGAAGGTTGGCGACGTCAAAGGCGCTGGCGTAGCTAATTTTGAAGACGCGCGCCATCACGCGATTCAAACCGAGTTGAACCATCGCATTGGGCGAGCCGACAATCACACTGTTGTTATCGAGGGTGCGCCCGGTCAACCCTGACGCAGCCAGGACACTATCCATAGCCTCGTTCAAAGTAACGTCGTGCAAGTCGCCGGTAATTTTACCGACGACAGACTTATCAAGCAGGACATTCAAGTTTCCTCGTCGAGCCAACTCGCCAAGGACTTCTCTTACAGGCGTATCACGGAAGCTGAGGTTATGAATCAATTCTTCCTTGGCAAAAAGTTTAAATTGGCGGCGAATCTTCACCGTCCCCCTGGTTGCTGGCAACTTGTTCCAAGCCGGATCGACTCGCTTGGGTGAGGACGGGTTGGTGGATTGCGCAAGCTGCGTGCCATCAGGAGCGGTGCCACTGGCAGCGTCGCCTTCAGCAAGCGCCGCCGGAGCTGCGGCCGGTGCCAAATTCTGAGCAACCTGATCGGCAGAGCCAGCTCCCGGCCCCGGAGAGAACGTTAGCGCAGGACCTTGCGAAGCGCCGCTATCAGCGGTCGCGGCGGGAGCATCTCCGGCGGAAGCAGGAGCACTCTCAGTCGATTGAGCGAATGCCGACGGACTGGTTATAAAGAGAGAGCTTGCCAATAATAGCATCGCCCACTTTTTGGAGCCAGGTCCTACACCTTGCACTGCCATTACGATTCCTTTCTCATTTGAGAGAACTCACCGGTTGTTAAGATGAACTAGTAAGCACAACACCTTCAAGCGGTCTTATTGTACACGCTTCACCCTATTTTGCAAACGCAACAGGATTCAGGCACCAGCAGCGAAGCACGACATGCAAGTGTTTTCCTGATTATGCGCACATGCAGCAGCGATGGCATTTGACACCAAATGCGGTACTCACGGTTTCTCTTTATATAACCGGTGAATAGCTACTTCCAGGTTATTGCGCGCTTCGGTAAAACGGGGATTCAGCCGCAACGCCAGGCGAAACTCGTTAATGGCCGGAACTATGTCACCGCGACCGTAAAGTGCATAACCAAGATCGTTTCGCGCGGCAGCATCAAGCGGATCTAAAGTTACGGCCTGCCTGAATTCATCGACAGCTGCATCTAACTTTCCGGTGCCGAAAAGGCAACGGCCCAGAGCCAAATGACTTGCAGGTAAGTTCGGACTTAAAAGTGCTGCTTGCCTGGCAGTCAACATCGAAGACTGCTTGTCGCCTGAACGCAACAACGCATTACTTAAAGCGACCTGGGCTCGGGCAAGCGTCGAATCGATCGAGACAGCTTCACGGGCGGCGTTGGTTGCACCGGAAGTATCACCGGCCCCGAGCAAAGCTTCGGATAGGGCAGACAATGCGTCGGCGGAGGGTTTCACCGCAATAGACCGGCGAAACTCATTTATCGCTTCGTTCACGTTGCCACCATGACTAAGCGACTCGCCGAAAAGGAAATGGATGTCAGCCGAATTCGGGGCAATTTCCACTGCGCGTCTGAATTGCCTCAGAGCCTCCAAGTGATTACCGGTCAGTTCAAGGACCTTGCCAAGCTGCGCATGAGCCGACGCGCTTTGCGGATTTAAATTGATAGCGGTATTAAATTCAGTGGCGGCACCTTCGAGATCTCCCAGGATATAGAGATAGGTTCCAAGTTGAAAATGCTGAAAGGCATCGGTCGGATCGTCGGTAATTTTGCGACGGATTTCAACGCACTTCTCGCCGGCATGCCGCAAATCCAACATTCCGCGATCTATGAACAAAACTTTGAGATACTCGTCTTCCTTCGCACCACTATTGCCGGTGCCAGGTCTCTTGCGATCGGCCGGCACATCCTTATCGCGATCACTCTCTCCTGCCATCCAAGCGGACGCATCGTGCTCAGGGGATGCCGGTTTGTCGACGGAAGATTTAGGCGTGAACGAAGCAGGCTTTTTTTCCCCTGCCGCTTTGACCGAAGAGGAAGGAACAACTTTCGGGCCTCCACCGGGTGCAGCGGCGGCCACTGCAGGCGAGCAGAAGGAGCATGCTAAAGTGACGTTAGTTACAAGCACCAGGGCCAGAGGACGAGAGACCACGAGCTTACCTCCGTCAGTACGCGACCGACCATGACAGCCAGATCAGCATACATACATATACCATTTTGTTCGCACAAGTGCGATTTCTGCGACTTCGCAGCTTTCGCCGGGCTCGACCACATGTCGGAAGCATATTGCAAAACAGTCGTTCAAGAGATAGATGAGCGACTCGATCAGAATCCCGTCGGACTTCCATTGAAGACAATTTTCTACGGCGGCGGGACACCGGGATATATCGATCCTGCGGAATTGAATCTGATTCACACCAAGCTAAAAGAGCGGCCCGGCGTCGCTGAGGACGCGGAAGTCACACTTGAAACAACACCGATGACTTTGACACAAGAAAAAGTTCATCAATGGTTTTCAATCGGCATCAATAGAATTTCCATGGGCATTGAGTCGCTACAAGACAGCGAGCTTAAAGCCATCGGTCGCGATCACGACAGTCGAACGGCTATGGATGGTATCAAACGCGCCCGGGCGGCCGGCGTGAAAAACATAGCGCTGGACCTGATTTACGGCTTGCCCGGTCAGACATTAATCTCGTGGGAAGACACTTTAGACAAACTTCTCTCTTTTGACCCTGCACATGTATCGGCCTACGGACTCAGCATCACAGGCTCACTGAAACTGCACTATCCACCCGGTAGCGACGCTTATCCCGACGACGAACTCTTTGCCTCCATGTATGACTCGCTGATCGATAAGTGTGCTCAAAACGGGCTGATTCAGTACGAGATTAGTAACTTCGCCAAACCGGGTCATGAATCGCGCCATAATCTATGCTATTGGCGCAATGAGGAATACCTTGCCTTCGGAGTCGGGGCCCATCGATATCTCAACGGAGTGCGCAGCGCCAATCTTCGTTCCTTCAATCGCTATATGCGCGACTATCTTTCAGACGAATCGAGCGAAACAATTGACCAGGAACGCCTGGTGAGCGACGGCATAATGCTCGGACTTCGTCTTCGGACAGGCTTAAACCCGCATGAGTTCAAAAGGCGGTACGGAGTCGACCTGATGGACCGAATCGCCGACAAATTGCCGATGCTGGTTGACAATGGTCTGGCTGAATGGGAGGCCGGTGCCCTCCGGCTGACACGCAAGGGCATCTTGATAAGCAATACCATTCTGGCGGAACTGATTTAACGATGGACGGTGTTAGTTTTCGGGGTCCGCCCGGCCGGTTTAAAATGCCCTAATACGGGGTACATCTGATCGAAAGATTTCCCTTCTCGCACAGAAATGATCGTTAATGCCATGGGGCCTATTCAGGCACACAAATGAATAATCTCACCGATGACGATGAGATATCAATCCATCTGGAGCAAGATCCCCTCATTGGGCAAACTCTAGCCGGGCGCTATGGAATAGTTTCGATCATCGGGCGCGGAGGCATGGGTGTTGTCTACAAAGCAAAGCACCTGGCCATGGATCGATTCGTGGCGGTAAAGACCTTGCATATCGGTGGCGACCCTGAAGCACTGCGACGCTTTCAACAAGAGGCTAAAGCCGTCAGTCAGGTAAAGCACCCGCACACCGTCACTTTGTACGATTTCGGCGTCAGTTCCGAGGGGCAGCCATTCCTGGTGATGGAGCTGCTTAACGGCATCAGTTTGCGAGAAGCATTGAAAGAAGGACCGCTCAACTTGACGCGGGCGAACGAAATTTTCCAGCAGGTGGTCGAAGCTCTGAGTTGCGCACATGAGGCCGGTGTCGTTCACAAAGACCTGAAGCCGGAAAACATCATGCTCAGCCAAAAGCCGGGATTCGGTCCCGACTGGGTCCACGTGCTCGATTTCGGCATTTCCACTATGTCATCATCGACAGACCGTCCGACCGGACTGCCACGCGAGCTCGGCAAAATTGTAGGCAGCCCGCCCTATATGAGCCCGGAGCAATGCTCACTAAGCGATGTAGACCATCGCAGCGACATTTACTCTTTGGCTATCTGTTTGTTCGAATGCTTATCGGGCGGCTTTCCGTACAAAGCACGAACAGCAATTGAATTACTGGAATGCCATATTGCGGGCAAACCACGCGCTTTGCGCGAAATAAATGTCAACACAAGTACATACGAGTCCGTGTCCCAATTGATTAATAAGGCACTGGAAAAGAAACCTGACAGAAGGCACGAGCACATCAAACTTTTTGGTGCCGAACTTGAAGAAGCTGTTTTGACTGATTCAAAGCGCGGATTGGCGCTGAAAGATCGCATCAGCATGGAGGTGCCGCGCACAGCTGAGTTTGCCGATCTCAACAAAGAGATTATCGACGGACTTGAAGATGAGGACAGACACGGCAAAGCGCTCAATCTCCTCAATCAGCTTCGTCATATGATCTACGGCGATGAGGGTCCTCATAAAGACGCAAAGGAAGGAGAAAAGATTGTCTTCTTCGAGTGCCCCCACTGTAAAGCCGAAACACAGCCGGACTTGTCTTTGTGCCTCTGCTGCGGTCGCAGCCTTGCCACCAAAGATGATTTCAGCAAATTGCGCGCAGCGCGCGGTGATTTCAGTTTGCCCAAGCAAAAATCGCAGCAAAAAGAGACGCCAAAGGTGTCGCGTGAATTCAGCCAGCGAACCAAAGCAGCAATGGTTAAAACAGGAAGGGCATGGACGCGTTCCCTTGGTCTGCTTTTTCTCGGTCTGATTCTAATAGTTTGCGTATTCGTTGTGTCCGGTGGCTATCAATTGGTAGTGTCCAATTTCAAACATCCGGCTCGCAATTAACTAGGCTTCCACTTGCCGCCCATGGACTGGCCGATGCGAAACCCCTGAATCAAATTCGTGCGCGATAGTTGATACAGCTCATTGAGTGCCGAGGGATCGTCGATACCGTATTTGCTGGCAATGGCATTGACTTGCTGCATTGCCACTGCGGAGAAGTAGATGAATACTTCTTCGCGAACCTCACCCATACCCTGGTTCGGCAACCGCAAAATTGCCTTACCGAAGTCATTATTGACCGCTTCTACAATTTGTTGATCAAGCAATTCGTCGTAGAACGAATCGATCTTCCTGCCCATTACGTCATCACCTGTGTTGCACGTATAAGTTAGCGCTTGATTACAGTCCTGTGCTTTAGAATCTTATCAATCGAGCAGATCCAGCGCTCGCCGAACCTCCTGAATATCTCTCCACATGTGCCACTTGGGGCTACCTTGCTCTCGTGAATCATTTCTAAGCAGATAAGAAGGATGAAACACTGCCATTAATTTAGCACCGGAAGGGTGGTCAATCCACTTTCCTCTTAGCCGACTAATCGGCTCTTTTACCTTCAGTACGCCTTGGACCGCAGTGGAGCCTGCAAGTAAGATCAACTTCGGCTTGATGAAATCAATTTGCGCTTCCAGAAACGGCCGGCAGCGCTCCATTTCCTCGGGTGCTGGAACTCGATTCCCGGGGGGTCTGCATTTTACGACATTGCAAATATAAGTTTGCGTTTTGCGATCGATACCGACGGACTCCAATATTTTGTCGAGCAACTGTCCGGCACGCCCGACAAAAGGCAGCCCCGTCAGATCTTCCTGCTGCCCCGGTCCCTCACCGATTATCATCAACTTAGCGGCAGGGTTTCCATCGCAGAAAACTACATTTGTACGCTGCTGACACAGTCCGCACGCCTGACAAGACATTGCAGCGGTCCTGGCATCCTCAAGACTGTCAAACACAACAGGAACAATGGATTTAGAGGCTTTCGCCGCGGACGATTTTTCTCGCCCGCCTGAAATCAAAGGCAATTGCTGTTGACTCAAGCAGATCTCCTTCCAAACATATTCATTGGAGGCTTATTGCATATGCACCGAATGTGGTGCGCGGAGAACGGCTTGATACTAACACAATGATGAGAAATTTGGCCAAGCAGAGAGTACAGTCAACAAGCGCAGGAAACGAGGCGACCGCAGCACCTGAACACCGCGCGCCTATGAACGAATTTCTGCCGCACCGGAGTGAACAACAGGCGCCAGCGTATTATCGAGTCCGGGGTATTCCATCGTCGGAATAACAGTGACAAAATCACTAGTGGATATACCGCACACCTGATACTCGAGCGAACCGGGATCAAGGAGCAGGCAGCTCTCAGCAATCCGCGCAAACGCATCGGGATCCCCGGTGGTAAAGAACGCACAACGCTTGTAAATGTTGTCTACTCCGGCGTCGAACTGAGCAGACGGGCTTTCGTGAAACAACTCCAGCCGAAGATACTCAGCGGGATCGACCAGTACAACCGATGAAGGCAGCTGAGCCCGAAAAGCCTCCCTCATGAATGGAAAATGAGTACAACCTAAGACAACAGCGTCGAAAGCGCTCGGGTCGCCCAGGTTCTCGATGCAGCGACGCACCGCATCCATGGCCGGAGCATCGTTGAAGTGCCCGCCCTCCACCAGAGGTACAAGTTCAGGACAAGGCACTTCCAGCACGCTCACATCAGGGCTGACGGCAGCCATGGCCCGGGAGAACGCCCCGGAACGACAGGTGGCGCTGGTGGCAAAAACAGCGACGCGCCTGTATCTGGCGCAGTGAATCGAAACAGGTCTAATCAGATCATGAACGGGCAGCGGTGTGCGATGTCGCACAATGGACCCGGCGATCGCTGCCGAAGTATTGCAAGCCATGACCAGCCGATCCACGGCAGACTCGACAAGCCAATGCGCCGTCTGTTCGGCAAAGATACCTATTTCCGCAGGAGTTCGGTTGCCGTAGGGGCAACGCGCCGTATCCGCCACATAAACGAAGCTGGCATCCTGAGTCAAACAACCGGCCAACTGCCGCAACACCGACAATCCACCGGCGCCGGAATCAAACAGTCCGATGCGCAAGGGTTTTGGCTCACCTATATGCGCTCCGGTGGCTCGGCAAGCCTCACCGCCTCCGCGCGTAGACAGCGGCGTTTCGCTCTCACGGCTCCTCGCCGCTCGAGCCTCACTGCTCCCATTTTGATCGTGTCGGGGACTCTCTTCGTTCATGGTTTCTCTACGTCGAACCGGGTGCTATTTCAGTTATAGAGGCTCACCGTTAAAGGTGAGTAAAGAATTTTGCTTTATCTGGTAAAGATGTGAGGAATCACACTGGCAGATTCGCTTCTTGTAGGTGCCGCTGATGGTAAATCAACGCTTTTACGCTCGTCTTGGCCTTTGCGGGCAAGATTTCGCGACTCCGATAGATAGAAGATAATACCTTGCCCTAGAGCTTCTGCCACCTTGCCTTGATAGTCACTGGACATTAATTTCTCGCGTTCCTGCTTGTTGGAAATGAACCCGACTTCCGCCAGAATGGCTGGATGAGGGGTGTGATTCACAACATAAAATCGTGCTTTTCTAACGTTGCGATCAGGAACGGCCAGGTGACCAACCAGAGCACCATGAATCTTCTGCGCCAACAGCCTGCTGCAATCATTCTGGTAATAAGTCTCGATACCACGGATCCCCGAATCGCTTTCCAGTGAATTGATGTGGACACTGACAAACGCATCCGGTTTTACAGAATTAGTGATACGAACCCGCTCTTCCAGCGATACGAATGTGTCGTCGCTACGAGTCATTATCACACGCATGCCGCGGGCTTCCAGATTCTTCTTCAGTTTGCAGGTGATGCCCAGGGTCATGTCCTTCTCACGCAAATCACCACGTTGAGCGCCGGGATCGCTGCCCCCGTGCCCGGCATCAAGCACAACCGTGCAGGTGCCGGTCGAGGCGGAGAAGTTCGCAGCGGCAGGGAAACTGGATTCGGTTAGTGTCAGCGCCATGGACGTTCGATCGGCACTCAATTCTTCTTTCACGGCTACCCCCGCTTTGGCCAGATCCAGAACGATGCGCACGGAACTGTCGCCATCCGGCATGCCGCTTCGTACCGCACTCAACACAGCCGGTGCCGGACTCTCAGGGATGTTCATGTCTAGAGACGGAGCGCCATCAATGAAATCGACCACATATCGTTCGGGCTCAGAAAGTCTGAAACTGCGGTATCTCATCGGGCCGGCGCCCCTCACTATTAACTGTAGCGGTTGAGTCCCGGCAAAGCTGATAGACGGTGAAACATTCGCAAAGGGTTCCACCACAGGCTGGCAATCATCAATTGGCTCAACCCGAGCAAGTTTGCGGTCAGGGGCGGCGGGCGGAATTTTGGCAACGCCCTTTTCGCCGCCCCTGGTCTCTCCCGGTTTCGGCGAGGCCGGAGTGCTGAACTGCTGGAAATCCGGCGCTCTAGGCGGCAAGCCCCTGTCGGAAGCATCAGTGCGAATTGGCGTCTCGCTCTTCTTGCTGTTCAGCTGTGGTAGCGGCGACTCGCTTTTCTTGGTGGTCAAAGGCTTCAGGGGTTTCTCCTCTGAGGGCTCGCTCAGCTCCGCTGCGGTCGAATGACGCCGGCGAAACGCGGGTGCAAGGGGCGGAAACACGGACGAAAGGCGCGAGAAGGGATTGCGAGAGCGTTTCTCCCCGGGCGCATCCTCCGCTTGCGTAACCGGCTCGCCCGCAGGAGCAAGCGGAACGTCCACGCTACCGGGGGTTGCGCGAACGCCATTCGGCGCCGGCGGCGCAACTTTCTTCTCCACGGGCTTTTCAGCAACTTTTACCAACGGGGGCACCCGTTCAAGCACCGCATCGCGAGCAACGCCGCCACCGGGGACGGGAATAGCCGGGCGCAATACCGGCAGCCGGGATAGCGGGGGCGGCTCCTTCTTGTCTGATAACTTCTTATCGGAACGCCGCGCAATTTCAGCGTCGAGACTTTGCAATATTGAATTGCTTTGCTTGGGTGCAGGCAGCGGTATATATCTGCCGGCTATATTTCGGGATGATGTTTCACCCTGGTCGGAGTTTCGCATGACATTCCGGCTAGCTGGCTGCGGCGATTTTGCATTCACAGTTTCCGCAACATCAACCTTATTTCTTTCTTCAAGCCGGGGAAATCGAACGATCAGCACATCACCTTCAGCGTGCAAATCAATCTTTCTTAGCATTGCCGGATTAGATGTAGTTATGGAAATGCGAAAGATCGGTGGACTCGTTTGGAACTGCCCTATCCTCACCGATTCTACCAATCGGTTGTGAGGGTGAATAATGCTGGAAGGCTGATTCCAGACCAATTCCGGAAAGTCCACACACATGACGGTCTGCCCCGCCGTCCCCGGAAAGTACTGAATTACAGGCACCGGCAGTGGTTGCTTGCCTCTGATTCGCAGGGAAATGCAGTCCCCTGAGGAATCTTCCACCGCACTAACTACTCGTCCGGGAATACCGAAGCCGAAGTCCCGCTCCTGCGCGTGCAATCCTGAAGGCAGAAGCATTTCACTGATGGAGAGAAGGACGCAAGTTGCTATCCATCTCGATCTTAGCGACATGAACCCACCTTAACCTTCCCGCCGGCCCAATTTTAACATGATTGGCAAGCGCTCTCCGGCTTTCATCGCCCCCTCCGCTTGACTTGGCTTTGCCACCACTGGCGAGGCTAGTTAAAAAATGTTCGGCGGAAGCTTTTTAATTGATCTGGTAACCTTCAAAACCTTGTCCAAACGATATCTACATGAGACCGACCGGTGCTGTGGAAGTTCCCGTCGGATTCTAATTTTCTCAAGAAGAAAAAGTTCGGATATTTCGGAATGCAGTGGCTTTCCGATAATAATTAGTCGAGTCCAAGGATACTTGCGGAGGGAATTGCTGCAATGACAGGCCAGGGAGATCTAGAAATGGCGCTTACGTGGGCGCCAATCGCATGTGCGACGGGCGCAATTATTTACGGAGCCGCTGTCGGTGCGTGGGTGGTTAAGCTCCCTGCTGGCAATGCGCGAATGCAGGAGATTGCGGCTGCTATTCAAGAAGGTGCAAACGCTTACATGAAGCGTCAATACATCTCCGTATTAGTTGTAGGCATAGTTCTTTTCGGTATCATCGCCGCCTGCCTCAATATGACTACCGCAATCGGATTCGCAATCGGAGCGCTTTTCAGCGGTCTGGCCGGTTTCATCGGCATGATCGTGTCAGTGCGCGCGAACGTCAGAACAGCAGAAGCTGCTCGCGACGGTCTATCTAAAGCACTAAACGTTGCATTCAAGGGCGGTTCGGTAACCGGACTTCTGGTTGTCGGTCTTGGTTTGCTGGGCGTTGCCGGATTCTACATGGTGACCAAGGATGTAAATGCATTGGTCGGGCTGGGCTTCGGAGCAAGCTTGATCTCAGTATTTGCTCGACTTGGTGGTGGCATCTACACCAAAGCAGCGGACGTCGGCGCCGACCTTGTCGGTAAAGTGGAAGCAGGAATTCCTGAAGACGATCCACGCAACCCTGCCGTTATCGCAGACAACGTAGGCGACAACGTAGGCGACTGCGCCGGCATGGCAGCCGACTTGTTTGAGACGTACGCAGTTACAGCGATTGCAACCATGCTTCTGGCCAGCATTGAATTCAAAACACAAATTGCCGGCGGCAACAGCAATATTCTTCTCTATCCATTAGTACTAGGCGGCGTGTCCATTATCGCTTCAATCATCGGCACATTCTTCGTGCGATTGGGAAGCAACAAGAACATTATGGGTGCGCTTTACGTAGGTTTGATCGTTTCCGGTGTATTGGCTGCGGGTGCTTTCTACCCGGTGACCATGCAAATGATGAACGCCGAAGGCATGAACCCGATGAACTACTGGCTGTCATCGCTGGTTGGACTGGTAGTGACCGGATTGCTGGTGTGGATTACCGAATACTACACTTCAACTGACTATGGTCCGGTCAGATACATCGCCAAGTCTTCCGAAACCGGTCACGCGACTAACATTATCGCCGGGCTGGCTGTTTCGATGGAAGCAACAGCGTTGCCGGTGCTCTCAATCGTAGCCGGTATCGTTACCGCCTATGCACTTTCCGGAATCTTCGGTGTCGCGCTCGCCGCTATGTCCATGCTCAGCATGGCCGGCATTATCGTTGCAATTGACTCATATGGACCGATCACCGACAACGCCGGTGGTATAGCAGAAATGGCCGAACTGCCGAAAGAAGTTCGCGCAGTCACCGATCCACTAGATGCTGTGGGCAACACCACCAAAGCTGTGACAAAAGGCTATGCTATCGGTTCCGCCGGTCTGGCCGCAATCGTGTTGTTCAGCTCCTACACTCAAGAACTGAAGGCTCACGCTGAGCACAATGGTGTCGATATCACCAAGCTCAACTTCCAACTGGACAATCCTTATGTAATTGCCGGCTTGTTCATCGGCGGCTTGATCCCCTTCCTCTTCGCGGCAATGGCTATGAAGGCAGTTGGTGAAGCAGGCGGTTTGGTCGTTGACGAAGTACGTCGCCAGTTCCGAGAGAAACCGGGCATCATGGATGGTACCGCTAAGCCCGACTATGGCACCTGCGTCGACATCGTGACCAAAGCAGCTATCAGCAAGATGATCGTTCCCGCTTTGATGCCTGTTTTGACCCCGATCCTAATCGCGGCACTGGGCGCCCTGTGGTTGAACCAGGCTCTTCCTGGCGAATTCGCAGCAGCGAAGATTATCGGCGGCGTTCTCGTCGGGTCAATCATCACCGGTATCTTCGTGGCAGTGAGCATGACCTCCGGCGGCGGCGCTTGGGACAATGCCAAGAAGTACATTGAAGAGGGACACCATGGCGGCAAAGGTTCGGATGCCCACAAAGCAGCCGTCACCGGCGATACCGTCGGCGACCCTTATAAGGACACTGCCGGTCCGGCAATCAATCCGATGATCAAGATTCTGAACATCGTTGCTTTGCTGCTGGTTTCGTTCCTGGTCAAGTAGAAATCGAATACGTCCAAGCAGGGATTACACCAAGGGTGTGATCCCTGCTTGGCAAAGACTTTTCGGTTCTTTATCGGCAGCCGGGGCGATCAACGGCAGGAAAAAAGATGCAAGTAAGGGCCGCTAATAGGCAAGACGAACCACTTATCCGCAACATAGTTTTTTCGGCGTTGGAAGAACTAGGAATTACACCTGATCCCGACGGTCGAGACAAAGACCTTAAGAATGTCGAGCAAAGTTACTTCTGGCACGATGGCGCCTGCCTCGTTGCAGAAAGAGATGGTCAAGTTATTGGCGTTGTGGCCGCGCGCCGAGGTTCCACTGAAGATGAGCTGGAACTGGCACGCCTGGCGGTCTATCCCGCAGCGCGAAACCGAGGCGTCGGACGAGAATTGATGAAGACGCTCTTGTTCTTTGCAGGCAACATGGAATACAAAACGCTCGTACTCGGCTCGGATCTACCATCGGCCGACCTGGCTCGTTTGCCGGCCGCGAAACTGGTAAAACTAGGTTTTGCCAGGCAAGACAGCGCCTGGCGCATGTCCGTGCCGGCAGGAACAATGTGCCCGGCAAGCTGATACCACGCTCGCTTTATCATCATCCTGCAAGCTTCAGTCGATTTCGCAATGTCGAACACTGAGCAGCCCGCGGTGAAAAATCTCGCCTATGCGGGAATGTAGCTTGATGGATACCGGCGATTGACCAATGAAACCGGGCGACATTTACGACAACAAATTGCAGATCATCGAATGCCTCGGTCAGGGAGGCATGGGCGTCGTGTACAAAGTAATGCACCTAACTTTGGAAGAGTTGTTTGCATTGAAGGTAGTTCGCGCCGAGATCATCTCAGACCCGGCCGCGGTCAAGAGACTCAAGAATGAGGCGCAGCTGGCCAGCCAACTCCTTCACGACAACATCGTTCGTGTTACCGCATCGGGCATGTGTGACGGCACGCCCTACATTTTGATGGAATTTCTCACCGGTGATAGTCTGGCGGAGAAACTGGCAAAGAGAAGCCCTCTTTCAATAGAGGAGTTGTTTCCTATTGTCGAGCAATGTTGCCACGCGCTCAGTCATGCACATGCTCGCGGAATTGCGCATTTGGATCTCAAACCGGGAAACATTTGGCTGCAAGATAACAACAACGTGAAGCTCCTCGACTTCGGTATCGCTAAGGCTATCGATGAAGGGCAGGATTCCCGGAAGCTGGCTTCAACAGGCACTCTTGTCGGTAGTCCAGCGTACATGAGCCCGGAGCAGTGCAGGGGGAGAGCACCATCGGCAGCGTCTGATGTTTACTCACTTGGTTGCGTTATTTACGAATGCTTGACCGGTGAAACACCATTTACCGGTGAGGTAATGTCCGCCGTATTGTTGAAGCACCTGAACGAAGCGCCGAGACGTCCGTCTAAACATGTCGCATCACTGCAACCCTTCGACGAAATCATTTTAAAAATGCTGTCGAAAGAGCCAAAACAAAGACCGAAAATAGCAGAAGTGTTACTTGCGCTCGATCCTGATACGGACAGAATACGCTTGCATCGGAAGAAACAGAAGCTCGCGGACATGGCAAAAGCCCGTCGCATCAAATTGTCGCTCCTGATTCCAGCCTGCATTTTTGTCCCCATAGGCGGTGCCTATCTATTCATGCAAACCGATAGTTCCATCCCTGTATGGGAAAGACTCCTGCGCTCGCCGATGCTCCGGAACAATCCACGGACAAAAGAGCAAATTGCCGCGAACCTGGCCAGACAGTATCACGCGGCGGGTCAAATCGACAAAGAAGCAGCGATGTACATTTCTGAGCTAGCTCAAACACTGGCCCCGTCACGTCCTCCCATCGAGGTTGCTCGTGTCCGGGAACTAGCATCGAAACTGTGTAGTTTGGCACCGGCAGACGCTTCCGCTCATCACTGGATCGATGATGTGTTGGATGTGGCAAACAAGATAGAGAATCAACGGATGGACGAAGCAGCAGACCTAATCGAAATTGCGATCACGTCCCGATACAAGCTTGAGGGAGAGTTGACGACCGAGAAGCAGCTACTAGCGTTAAGAGTGTTTCAGTTGCGCACAAAACGCAGAGGCGGCGACCATCAGAGGCAATACATCGAAATGCTTAGCGAGGCAGTTAATAAGATTACGGATAAAAGACTGGCGGCGACAGCCAACGCACGCTTGATCCTGGAATTGATTGCCATGAACGATCACGCCGAAGGAAACAGCGGTCTTTCACCTTCTTATATGTGTACACGCATATGCGATGCCCTTCAAAGGCTCAGCCGGTCCTCTCTCGACGCGAATGCGACGGAGCAAATTCAGAAGCTGTTCTTGTCATTGAGTATGTTTTTGCACGATCCGCCCTCAAACTGGACGGCGAAGACAGCTGAATTGTACAAGAACACGAGACTAACCAGGCTCTTACAGGACTATGCGGAGAAATCCGATGACGGCAGGTCTCGTACATACCTTGTTTGGCTAAAAGGGGAAATGGCACTGGCAGCAGGCGACAGACAGACAGCGAAGAAGTGCTTCAAGCAGGCAAAAATCGAATATGCCCGTGTTGGAAAATCGTTGCGCGATCTAAGCACTGACGTGACGTTGATCCGCCAGTCGCTGGAGAATAGTTTGACTCGAGCTACTTCACCTTAAACTGCTTTAGCTGTTTCACCCAAGCATCTTTGCTTTTCTCGAAGTCTGCCGCATTTTTCGTTGCATGCTGCACATTGTGCAAACCGGACTTACCCATAAAAATGCGATGAATGCCGAATTCTTGCGTATCTCCGGAGCCGGCTCGAAACTCGTAAATAACCTCGGTCGGAGCAGAACTTATGACACTGTTCACCTTACCGGTAGCATTCATACTGTTGAAGTAGCCATGGACAACCTTTTCGGGAACAGCGTTCGCAGGAAGTTTAAAGAAGAAATCAGTTATTAACTCGCTCCAGTTTTCAACCGATTCGTTTTGCAAAATCCACTCTGTAATTCGCTGGCCTTCTTGCGGAGTTTCCTGAGTAAATCCCTGCTTCCAAGTGCGTCCGTCAAACGTCGGTTGAACCGGTTCAAGATCGGCAAATGCGGGAGGGAGCCATAGACCTGGCGCAGTCAACAAAACAACACCGAGAGAGGCAATACGTTTCCAAGTAAAATTCTTCATCAAACTCTCCTCGTTTCCTCGGTTCACTCCCCGTGAGGTCTGCGTCAAAACAGGAGAGAGAGGGAGAAGCACGCCTGCCAAGCAGGAAATGTGTATTAAGCAAAAGACGCGGTAATGAAGCCCTCTTCAGCAATAGTGCCGACCTGTCGGATGACTGTTGCCGCTTTATTTGGTATAACTCTGCATCGGTCCTTGAAAATCAGCCCGGAATCCCGGTTGGCAAGTACATTGCCACCACAGAGGATCAACGCAGTGAGTCCGTGCGCGGGTAGTATGAAAAGAATTCTCGGGTCCATCTTATTAATCGCAGCGTTGTCTGCAGGGACAAGGTCCGCAGCGCAGACAAATCAAAATGGCGCGAGCACAAACGGCACTACCAATAGTGGCTCGCCCCGAGTCAACTCCGCTGGCGCTGCGAGTTCGGCAGCGCCTATTAATGCAAAAGATCCCGTGTTACCCGCACCAGCACCGGCGCCATCTCCGGGAACCTCAGGCGTTCCTGACGACGGAACCGTTCCATTGCCACCACCGGGAGCGTCGCTCGATCAACTTTATCCCGAACCAAAGACGGTGGCACCTTACTCAGCTAGTGGACAAGATCCATCCCTCTCAGAGAAACAACGGAAAGAAGCAGAAGAGATTCCACTGAGCCCGATTCCCGCCAGCGAACTTCTTTCGATTGGCGGCGGCAGGTTGCCTCCTATCAAGCTTGAAGCGACATTCAACGAAGGCATCACACTGAAAGAAGTGTTGCAAATTACGGCACGCAACAATCTTCCCATTCGCATTTCTCAGGCAGGCTACGATTCACAACGATATCTTTTTCTTGGTGCGCTAGGTAGATTCGCGCCGGACTTCACTATCACGTATCGCGGGCAAACCGTTGAAAGCGGAAGCAACACTTCGACCATCTTCACCGACTCCACTACTCTAAGATATCCTGTTTTTCAGGGCGGACGGGTGCTATACGGTTCCCTGGTGCAGTACTATCGCATGCGTGCGTCCAAGAATCTCTACTATGCCTCCGTCAATGACGCACTGCTCGATGCCTACCGGCGCTATTTCGATCTGGTGCTCAACCAGACTTTGCTGCAGATTAGGGTAAAATCGGTCGAGCTGTCACGATCACAGCTAAAGTTGAATGAGCAATTGCGCGATGCAGGCGTGGGCACTAACTTCGCAGTCTATCAATCGCGTACGCAGTTGGCGCTGGACAAACAAGCACTACTGACACAGCAGGTAGTCTTCCGTCAGTCCGCGCTCGAGCTCTCCCGAGTGCTCAACACAAGCATGGCAATCAATTTCATTCCTGAACAGAGTTCCGTCAGAGAATTGCGACTGATTGATCCGGAAACACCGATTGAAACTCTTTTGGCAGCCACCGTGAAATTGCGCCCCGAGCTAAAACAGTTTGAAGACCTCAGACTCGCCGCAGCACGAAATGTACCGGTCGCAGCATCACCACTTTATCCTTCATTCCAATTCTTCACTTCAACGACCAGTACCAGGCGCCCTCCGCAGGGTAATGCCAGCTCCGGAGGCAGTTCGTCCGCTTCAAACAATAACGCCAATACGAGTTCACTGGCCGGCTCAACTGTTATTGTACCAACCGGTGGCGCCGGCGGTGGCATCGGCATCAGTGGCGGCAGCGGCGGGAGATCATATAGCTACGGTTTCGACCTGAGCTGGACCCTAAGCAACATGGGACTTCCCGACCTGGGCAACACGCTTTCAGCCAGAGCACTGGCGCGCCAGGCATTACTGCAGTCCAATCAAACCTATATCAACACCATCTTTGAAGTCAGACGTTCCTACTTGAACATGCTCACAGCAAAGGAGCAGGTGCAGGTTGCAGCGGAAGCTCTTGTTTCGTCCAGCGAAGAACTGAGACTGGCCAATCTGCGAGTAACATACGGACAAGGCATTAACTTGGAACTGATTCAAGCGCAGAGAAACTACGTCACGGCACTCAGCAATCACGTTACGGCAATCATCGGCTACAACGTTTCGCAAGCGCAACTACTGCGCGATACAGGGCAGATTTCGCTCACCCGTCTGACGCAGGAATATCCGCGTAAAATCGGCATCAGAAAGCCGGACTCGGTCCCGAAGTAGCTCTTTTCAGGGCAAATCGAAATGATTAAAGTCAATTTCGCCGCTTTCCATATTAGGGCGATCAGGTTTCTGCTGCCACCAGTTGAGCGGTTTATTCTCCCAATCATAGACATTGCCGTACTGCCAGGTCGAGCCGGGATACTTCTCCGTGAGCCTTTCCATCAGCTTCTCAATTTGATCGAACATCGCGGTCACGTGTACGGAGAAAATCAAAATCTTTTTGACTGCGCAACCGTCAAATACACCACCGAGTTCGCCAATGACCGCATCTAAACCCGGGCGATCCTCTTCTCTGTAGACCGCCCCTTCGGGCAGCATCAGCCAGATAGTCAGATTGCCGCTGTGGTAGGTCACTTTGAAGCCGCTTAACTCCTCGGGTGCCAGTTCGAACACATCTCCAACGGCAAGACCTTCCACGAAGGCGGGCGCCTCGAAAACCGTAAACCGAGCATTGGGAGCCGCTTCGACTTCAACCATTTCTCCTCGCCCCGCACGCGCGCCTTTGAGGATGATTGGTAGTTCAACATGCTGGATGTCATCATTGACTGGCATCTTTACAGGGTCCATGGTCACTCCCGTGTAACGGCAAACATTCATGACAAATCTAAGCAGAAATGATGACTGGAGGTCAATGGAACCGTGGACCTTTTCGGCGCATTGTGCGAAGATGAATCCTCGGGACGGTGTGTAACAAGCACCTCAAGGGCTTCGCAGCCAACCGTAATCGCGAGGCGTAATTATGCGAAAACTTTTGCGGGCATCACTCGGCATCTTCGTAGTCGGTAGTTTCGCTTCGGCACTGGCATCATCGGCGCAAGAGCCACAGGCGGACGTACTTGAGGCGCAGCCAGAACCAGAAGCGTTGCAAGCAACACTTACAAGCTCCGAGTTGACCGCCACTGCCAGTGCAGCAAGCGATGGCGCAGTCAGTTTGTCAGTGGTAAACAGCGGAACTCGTGCCCTGCTGGTGGACGCCGATCGTGCAACCGTGAAGGCAACGCCGACAGCGACAGCGCGATCGCGAGACCAGGTGATCAAACCACCGGCGAAACAACAAGTCACAAGCGATCTTGCCGACGTCGCGTTGGGTCTGGCCACGATGGGAGCAGCCGGAGTTGTCCAGGATCAGATTCGTCACCGCCATTCGCCGATTGCGGCCTATTACGGCAAAGACGAAAAGCGTCGAACTCTGGCAGAAGGTCGCTTTGGTCCTCGCATCGTCTTTCCCGGTGAGACTTCCAGGGGGAAAATTTGGTTCGCATCCGGCACCACTTTTCCTTGCGAAGTTACAATTCCTGTGACTATTCATCCCGAAGGCAATGACGTGGGCATTTTGACCGTTCGCATAGTTGCGGCGGAGAAAACGCCTCAGGCAAAAACGCAAGCAAAGAAACCGGAATAAGCTACCAGTTGAACTTGATACCGAAATTGCCACGATCGCGCCAGCCGAAGTAAACTTGCAATTTGCCGCGCCTAAATGAGAGCAAGGGCAGCTCCACGGGTCCATAACTGCTGACGCACCAGTTCCACCCATCGGCGGGATTAAACGTGTCGCGCGGACAAAGACCGACTCGTTGGAAGCGCTGATCCGCCACACCGATGACATAAAACGTGAAATTGTGAAACGGATTGCGCCAATACCATTTGTCGACACGGGCGGAATCAGAGGGCAGATAGGTCGATGGCGGCATCGGCTCGTCAATGTTTTGCAGCCAAAATCGAGGATCGAGCTTGAAACCTGGTTCAATTGTGCGGGACGGTTCATAGGAAACAACGGCGCACTGCTGCGTAATGCGCACCAACAGACTAGGAAGGCAAAACAGGCACAAGAGAATGGCGCCGACAGCGGCGGTGGCAACCGCTGAGAACTTTGACGGATGTAACCGCAGACGGCTTGATCGGTCTGTCATGCTAAACTTCTGCTGCAAAAGCTTTGGAGATTATGATGGGAAGCAACGTCGAAGTAAATGACACCTTGCAGTTGACGGACGAACAAGGATTCCCCGCGGCAATACTCAGTTTGACGAGGCACGTTCAAACACCTGTCACGCTGAGCAATGTAGCCGACACTACTTTTCATTTTGCCAACAAACCCGGCGCCCGCCTTTTTCACCTTGATCCGGTAAGAGTGTTTCTTGTCCATAATATAGACGGCAAATGGCTAATCTGGGGCAAAGTGTTGATTCAAAGCCAAACCGTTCACAAGGAAATGAACGCTGCAGGGACTTGGACCGGTGAATGGCTTACCTCCGGCACCTACAAGATAATTGATCTTTATGAGCCCGATTATCAGAGATCCTTTACCAAAAGAGAGTCACCTCCGGGCAAAAGCTATTTCGATTAGCGATTGGTACCATCATGTTTAGAATTGCCAAGTTCCGCCAGGCTGCTTCGAATCGCAGTGAGCAACTTGGCATTTTTCGTTTTGCTCGCGTTGGACTCGCTAATCAGCGCCAGCGCCAGTCGGCGGGCTTCTTTCTTTTCTCCGGCGCGAGCGAGAATTTGCATGAGGCAAAAACGATCTTGAATCGAGAAATCAGGACTCAGCATGTCCTTGTAGCTGATCTCCCGAAGATACTGGCGATAGAACGAAGGGAAACTCGCACTCGTGTCCTGAAAATTGCTACCATTCCAGGTCATCAGCCTCGGCACACTCATCGTGGTGCCCTCGGGGCGCTCATAGAGCGCAAGAGCGGAGAGCGTGGAACCGGCAGGTTGAATAACATCGATTCTGTCGCCCGGGACGCGAGCCAAAACTTTTACGCGACTCTGAGAACTTATGGTGATGATATCAGCAACGGTGGCGGCGGCTCCAGCTTGCCTTAGTACGACGAAAACCGGTTGCCCGCGCCAAATCCACTCGGGCGCACCGTAGACAGCCGGTTCATAGAACTCTTCAACCGGCGCCTGCCAAATCAGCTTCGGTTTCAAACTGGCATTATCAAAGACAAAAATGTCCGATTTCAAATTGGTGTATTCGCCTTCCGGGCTGCGCTTCGAATAGACAACCACGGAGAAACGTCCATTATCGCCCGCTTCCATCGTCACTACGTCAACGGGTCCTTTCGGAACCACTTTGCTGACATAAGGCGGAACGGCTTTGAGTTTCCTCGACCGAGGCGGAACAGGCTTCGATGCTTGATCGGTCCCCTGAACGGGAGCTAATGTCGAGAAACAGAAAAGCGCCAGATAAGACAACATCAGCGTTGCTTTGCATAACCAGAGTTGATTTGATGCATTCACAGAATTGGACTCACTTGCTCAGTGCAATCGAGGGAACCCGCGCCAAGCACACATAGACAGAGCAAACCGAATGAGGTGGAACCGACCGGTATCCTACGTTCGCTCCATCTGTATTATGCCGAATCAACCAGAAATTGTCTCGTAGTAGCTTTTCCCGCCGTCGCCGCCCCGGCGGGACCTCATTCGAGATAGCTCTCCCGGGAGTTACGACGATCGTACAGTCCAAGTAGTGCCCCTTCTCTCCTCGCCCTGCCTTCCCGGTGATCCCGTGGCATCCAAGATTCGAAATACCGGCGCCGCTTACCTACGAAAACGCATAGTAGTGCAAGAAAGAGAGAAGGGCGCCGAAGCGCCCGTTCCTCACTATCTTTGCTTTAGTTGTTGCACGTGATTGGTGCGCTAACTTACTTCTGGCCCCGAGCGCGAAGGAATTCCGGAATATCCAGAATGTCGCCGGCAATCTTTTTGAATTCGCCGGACGGCTTCGAGTCCGTGGCTTGCTGCTGCTGTTGTTGGACTCGTGCAGGAGCGGCTTCGCGTGGTGCGCTTTGTGCAGCGCGACGCGGGGACTGTTCGTTTTGCACCATGTCGAATCCGGTGGCAATAACAGTAATGAGAACTTCGCCATGCAGACGATCGTCGATAATGGCACCGAATATGATATTGGCATCATCGCTAACGCTGGAGTAGACGACATTTGCTGCTTCTTGCACTTCATGCAACGTTAAATCCGGTCCACCGGTTACGGTGAATATAACGCCGGAAGCGCCGTCGATAGTGGTCTCAAGCAACGGACTGTTGATCGCATTGCGAGCGGCCTCGATAGCGCGACCTTCGCCGGTAGCCTTGCCAACACCCATGAGCGCAGAGCCGGCTGTTTGCATGATGGCCTTAACGTCGGCAAAGTCCACGTTGATCAAGCCAGGCACCGTAATGATGTCCGAAATGGCTTGTACACCCTGCATCAATACTTTATCGGCTTCAACGAATGCTTCTTGCATCGAAGCGCGATGATCGACAACTTCCAGCAACCGTTGGTTCGGAATTGTGATCAACGTATCGACGCGTTGCTTAATCTGGTCAATGCCTTGATCAGCTTGCCCGGCTCGACGTCGTCCTTCAAACAAGAAAGGCTTCGTCACTACCCCAACGGTTAATGCACCCATTTCTTTGGCTACTTCGGCAACAATCGGAGCTGCGCCGGTGCCGGTGCCACCACCCATACCGGCGGCAATAAAGACCATGTCCGATCCGGCCAGAGCCTGTGCTATTTCTTCACGGCTCTCTTCGGCAGCCTTTTCACCGATGGATGGATTGCCACCGGCACCAAGACCACGGGTCAGTTTGGTACCAATTTGAATTCTATTTTTCGCGGATGCCAGTTCAAGAGCCTGGGCGTCCGTATTACAGGACCAGAACTCGATGCCGTTTAGTCCGGCCGCAATCATTCGATTGACCGCGTTGGAACCCGCGCCACCAACACCTACTACTTTGATGTTGGCCTTTTGATCTCTTTGAGCCTTTTCGTTCTTATCGCTTCGCTCCGCCACGGTTCAAAACCTCGTTTCTATATATATATGATTGTCTGGATGCAGTATGGAGGCTGAGACAGCCAATAATAGCGCGAACTCTTACTTCTTGAGTTCCTGTGGGTTGATCGTAGGGCTTCTCTGAGCGGTTTGCAAGGGAAAAACACGGAGAGGTTGTTAAGAATCCACTTCGGCGACCCTGAAACGAGGGGGGTTTAGAACGCTTGTCATGGACTTGACAGCCTCGTGCGCCATTCGTGCTATCGCAACTGGTAGGAAATTAGAAATCTCAAATATGTAACTATTTATAGCGAAAAGGAGCCGTCCGGCACCGGGTCCGGACGAAAGGAATCGCCGCATACTACCGCAGACAGGCTGATTGCAGCCGTCTACTTTTTACGTTTCGACTGCAGTTTTTTCAACGTCGCTTTGAAGTCGGGATTCTGCGGATCGAGAGCAATTGCTCTTTGCTCCAAATCGATTGCAACGTCGAGATTGTCTTGTTCTGCTTTCACCGCGGCAAGCCAGTGGTGCGCCGGCGCAAACTTCGGATCGAGCGCGACGGCCTTTTCCAAATGTGTTGCGGCCTCGGTAAGCTTTTGCTGAGCAAGATAGCCCGTGCCCAAATAAAAATGTGCGTCGGCATCATTCGGCGCCAATTCCAATGCTTTCAACTCTTCCGTTACTTGAGCCTGGATGTCGCCCTTCAATCCGAGAACGGCGCCCAGTTCACGATGCGCAATAGCGCAGGCAGGATCAACTTTGATCGCTTGTCTGAACTCTTCAATTGCCTCGTCATCTTTCATTCTGCGTCCGAGTAACTGACCAAGTTTTACATGATAGTCAGCCTTGTTCGGATCGCGACGACACGCATCTTTGAACGCATCGATAGCCAGGTCGTATTTTTGCTGACGCATGTAGGCCCGCGCAAGATCATAAGCCGGTACGCCGTCGGATGGTGATTGCTGACAGGCAACTTTCAATTCTCTGATGGCCAGATCTATTTTGTTATCCATCAAGTAGGCTTCGCCTAGTTTGATTCTGGTGTCCGGATTGTTCGGATTGACTTCGGTAGCGGCTTTGAATCGAATGATTGTCGCCTCGATATCTTCTTTATCGGTGGCGGTTGCCCCCGGCGCAAAGGTCGAAAATGCAACGGACAAAGCACATGCGGACAGCACAACATTACGAGCGACTGGTCTCATTTCAATTCCTTTCCTCTATCACATGTTTTTCTGCTTCTGCGGCGGTGCCGCTATCATCTGTCTCCCGGCACCGGCATTTTCCAGCATGCGTTTTAGCTCACGTTGACAGGCATAGTCTTTCGGATTAAGTGCTACCGCTTTGGTATAGGCCTCAATCGCCAACTTGCGTTGCCCGAGATTTTCGTATGCTCTACCGATCCCGAGGTACGCGTAATTGTTCTTCGGGTTAACATCAATTGCATGTTTGAAAAGAACGACACCGTTATTGATATCAGACTTCGCCACCAGACAACGCCCCAAACCGCAAAATGCCATATCGTGCTTCGGGTTCAGCTGAATCACTTTTTTGTAATGAGAAGCGGCATCATCAAACATCTTTTTGGATTCATAACCCGCGGCCAAACAGAAGTGAGCCTCCACATTGTTCGGGTCTTTGTCGATAATATACTTGTACTGAGCGATGGCCGATTCGACTTCCCCCTCCTGCTGAAGGCAGATAGCGAGGTTCCCGCGCGCAGGCAAGTTATCGGGCTGCTTTTGCAAAACGTGCAGAAACAAAGCACCGGCTTCATCCCATTTCTGTTCGCCAAGCAGCATTGTGCCAAGATCAAAGCGTGCGTCCAAACAATCGGGATTACAACGCAACGTAGTGAACAACTCCATCATCGCCTGATCTTTTTGCCGGGCTGCTGCGTAACACGCACCTAATCGCAAGTGAGAAAGGTAATCGCGAGGGTCGAGCGTAATGCACTGCTGAAAGCAGACCCGGGCCAAATCCATATTGCCCTGCTTGAAGTAAGCCATACCATTTTGATAAGCCTGAGCGAAATTCTGCTGCTCGACCGGTGTGAGCTTTCGCTTCGGCGGTAGCAGCGGATCTTCTTCCTTCTCTTCCTTGGCACCAGTGAACGGCAACGCTATCGCCGTTGTCACCGACAGAGTCAACAACAGCAGCACCATCCATGGTGCAACAACACGAATGCTGTTTCGTCGACGAGAGTTTTGAAATATCAACACGTCACCGCTTGTCGTCTTTTCCATTGTCTGTTCAACCTTACCTGACAACCATCTCTTTGCAAGCTCGGGTCTAAATGCTAAGTCTACGATCTTATTGACATTAAAGTGATTAATCGACTCTGATATATTTGACTTATGTTCTTTTAACTGATTTTATAGCCAACCTTCGCCTTCAACCGAAAGGATCAAATAATAAGTGAACCTCAATGATCCAATGTTTTGGGCTATCGATGTTGCGCTGCCACCGGTCCTTTACACGTTTCACGGTTGGTTCGCAACCTGGATGGCGGTGGGCGCACTCTTTCGTCCCTATGAAGCCTGGTACCTTCCTTTTACAAAATGGCAGATTCCTTGCACCCCCGGTATCTTCCCGAAGCGTCAAGCAACCCTGGCACAGGCAGTCGCAGGCACCATAACGGACACACTGCTGAGTACGGAAGATATTAAACAGCAAGTGCAAACACTGATCACGGAACAGAACATTTACCTGGCCGTTGATGGATTTATCGACGCGATACTAACCGAATTTCGAGACACCGATAAGCTGCACCGACTGGCACGCGACTTGTCCGAGCTGAGCCCGGCGCTGCTGAAGCAATATGTTCTTTCGCTTGTTGAAGGATTGGAGCGAGGGAAGGACAGAAAGTTTGCAACGATTATCGAGAAACTTTTCGACCAAGTTGTAATGTCGGCAAGAATAAGCAAAGACCAGTCGTACGAGCTTGCAGACCGTGTCATGGAGAACATGCTGACCGACCAGCAGATTCGCACCTTTTTGATCAGCACTCTCACACCACAAAACATCGGAGCACTGGACGACTCAATTCAGCGTTTCGCAACACCACCGCTGAAGCTGCTTGCCCGGCTCATTAACGTTAAGAACGTCTGCGCAGAATCGAGGAAGTTTCTCGAGAATGAACCGGAAAAAGCGAACAAAGTCATTGGCGATTTGATCAAACGTTTTGAAATCAGAGATCAAATCGCGTTGAAGATATCAACTTTCGACATGCGCTCAATGCCGATGCAGAGCATTGCCAACCTGCGCAAGAATGCCATTGCTTTTACCGAAGCATTTGTTGTTGACCACAAACAAGACATCATGACCGGCGTAGAGCGTATCCAGGGCGAAGCGATGGGAACAGTGCATACAGCAATCATCCGATTCAATCCGGGGTCAATTGCGCCGGAGTGGCTTGAGCGCATCAAACGCGACGTCGCCACGTTCATTCATTCGTACTTAAAGCGTGAACTGGGAGCTCTTTTAGAGCGTGCGATTCCGGCGCTGGGAGCCTATGGGATGATTGCAGCGAAGATTGAAAAGTTTTCGCCTCAACAATTGGAACAAGTGGTGTTGCGCATCTGCCGCAAAGAGTTGAAAGCGCTGGAGTTGCTTGGAGCCTTGATCGGATTCTGGCTTGGACTGGTGCAAGTCGGCTTGAACCTATTTTCGATGGGTCTCAAGGGTCACTAAACTCTTGTTTCTTTGTCACTGCACTTTGAACATGTCATACATGTCTCAGCCAGCAATTGCTCTTGGATAACGGCTCGGTTAATTGCGCATAATCCGTCATTCGACCGACAAGACAACTTGCCGGTACGGCGCCGTACCGGCGTGGAGCGGCAGCCTCCTTGGCATGATCCTGTATAATTGCGCTTTGAAGCAGCAGCAGATTTGCCCGAGAAGGCATGCGCTGTAGCGTCTCGTTTTAAAACGACCGATCTCAATTACGGGTATTAGCCAGTGCAGGTAACAACGTTGACTCCAGCGCAGGAAGCGGCAAACAGCCACAAGGACGCAATTGTTGTTCGTGGCGCCCGCCAGCACAATTTGAAAAACATCAACGTCAGCATTCCGAAGAATAAGTTGGTGGTCATTACGGGCGTCAGCGGATCGGGCAAGTCTTCTCTTGCATTCGACACTATTTTTGCGGAAGGGCAACGACGTTATGTCGAATCATTATCAGCTTACGCCAGGCAGTTTTTAGGACAGCTCGACAAACCTGATGTAGACGGTATTGATGGACTGAGTCCCGCTATTTCCATCGACCAGAAATCAACAAGCCACAACCCTCGATCAACTGTAGGTACGGTCACTGAAATCTATGACTACTTGAGACTGATGTATGCCCGCATCGGCATTCCGCACTGTCCCGGCTGCGGCAAAGCAATCAATCCGCAAACCGTGGACCAAATTGTTGACCAAGTTTTGGCTTTGCCGGAAGGCAGCCGCATTCAAATCATGGCTCCGCTGGTTGCCGGTCGCAAGGGCGAGTATCAACAACTGTTTGTTGATCTGCGAAAAGAAGGCTTTGCAAGAGTTCGAGTTGATGGTGAAGTCTTGATGCTTGAAGACGACATCAAGCTCGACAAGAATAAGAAGCATTCTGTAGATCTCGTGATCGACAGACTGGTCGTGAAAGCGGCAATTCGTTCACGCCTGGCCGACAGTGTTTCGCTTGGTTTAACCAGAGGCAACTCGGCCGTTCTGGTCGAAGTGCTCAGCGCTAAGGATTCGAAAGACGCCGACAAGACTGCCAGAGAGTTATTGTTCTCTGAGAAGTTTGCTTGCGCTGCTTGTAACTTGAGCTTCTCCGAAATTGCACCGCGTACGTTTAGTTTCAACAGTCCCTACGGAGCTTGCGCGGCCTGTCACGGGCTGGGCAGCACGCTGGAGGTCGATCCCGGACTGATTGTGCCGGACGAGAGCAAATCGCTGAACGACGGAGCGGTTCACCCCTGGCAAAAGACCGGCAACACCTATTACGAACAACTGCTGCAGTCTGTAGCCAAGCACTTTAAGTTCAACATGGGCACTCCCTGGCAAAAGCTGACCGCCAGGCAGAAAGACGTAATACTGAACGGCACCGGCGAAGACAAAATCAAACTAACCCATGACTCCTGGAGCGGTGATGAAGTCTGGGAGTATCATAAACCGTTCGAAGGCGTCATCAACAATCTGAAGCGCCGCCATGAAGAATCTCAGTCCGACAGAGTAAAAGCGGAAATCCAGAACTACATGAAGGAAATGACCTGCCCCACATGCAGTGGCGCCAGGTTAAAACCGGAAGCGCTGGCCGTCAAAGTAGGCGATATCTCCATAGTCGACTTTTGCAAACTGCCGGTCAGCACCGCGTCGGAATTCGTCAAAGACCTTCCAGCCAAACTTACCGAGCGCGAGCAGACTATCGCACGGCAGGTCTTAAAAGAAGTGACGGCACGACTGAAGTTTCTGGTCGATGTCGGACTCAACTACCTGACGCTGGATCGAAAAGCATCGACTCTTTCGGGCGGCGAAGCGCAGCGCATTCGACTCGCAACCCAAATCGGCTCCGGTCTGTCCGGTGTACTGTACGTTTTAGATGAACCCTCCATCGGGCTGCACCAACGCGACAACCACAAGTTGATCAACACGCTCAAACGATTAAAAGAGCTGGGCAATACCTTGCTTGTCGTCGAGCACGATGAGGACACCATTCGCGAAGCTGATTGGGTCATTGACATTGGCCCCGGGGCCGGCGTGCACGGTGGACTGTTAGTCGCCGAAGGCAGCGTTGAGGACGTCTGTCGCGAATCCACCTCACTGACCGGCGCCTACCTGAGCGGCAGAAAAAGCATTCCGATTCCACGAACGCGAAGACCGGGCAGGAAAGAGCATATTGCCATTCGCGGCGCCACATTGAACAATCTGAAAAACATAGATGTTCGCTTTCCCCTGGGTGCCTTCGTCACCATAACCGGTGTCAGCGGCTCGGGCAAAAGCACCCTGGTGAATGACTTACTTTTCACCTGGCTGCGACACGAGCTTCACGGCTCGGTGCCTGCACCGGCCGGGGTTCGGAAGGTCGAGGGTATCGAAAATATCGACAAGGTAATTGATATTGATCAATCACCGATCGGTAGAACCCCCCGTTCGAACCCTGCCACTTACACGGGATTATTCGACTCCATTCGCGAAGTTTTCGCCATGACCACCGAAGCGCGCGCGCGCGGCTACTTGCAGGGACGTTTCTCCTTCAATGTCAAGGGTGGGCGTTGCGAGGCTTGCCGCGGCGAAGGTATGAACGAAATTGAAATGAACTTCCTTCCGTCCGTTTTTGTAAACTGCGACGTTTGCAAAGGCGCGCGCTACAACCGCGAAACCCTGGAAGTCAAATTTAAAGGAAAGTCGATAGCCGATGTGTTGGAAATGACAGTTGAAGAGGCTTGTGAGTTCTTCAGCTCAATTCCGAAGGCACACACCAAGCTCAAAACGCTAAAAGATGTCGGTTTGGACTATATCAAGTTGGGACAACCGGCAACAACGCTCTCCGGCGGAGAGGCCCAGCGTGTAAAACTAGCGGAGCAACTCTCCAAACGATTCACCGGAAACACACTTTACATACTCGATGAGCCGACAACCGGTCTGTCCTTCGCCGATGTGGACAAGCTGCTGCAGGTTCTCAATCGCCTGGTGGACGGAGGCAATACCGTGTTGGTGATCGAACATAACCTCGACGTTATCAAACAAGCGGACTTTATTGTCGATTTGGGACCCGAAGGTGGCGATCAAGGCGGTCGAGTAATTGCAGCGGGCACTCCCGAGCAAGTGGCTCGAACACAAGGCTCGTACACCGGTCAGTTTTTAGCCGAATATCTGGCGGGTGGAGCACCAAGAGTCAGCCTAATTTAACTTTTGTAGCTATCTTGCTGTTCTCGGGTCTGACAAAATACCAACGAAGAGTTAGATTCGAGATAGAGATGCGGAGCTTAACGACAGTGGCGGGGCGCGGCAAAATCAAATCCGACGGAGCGGCGTCAGCGGACGACGCCCCACTGGAGCCGGTTTACGAGAGTTTACGCAAAAAAGGGCATCGTATTACTGCCCAGCGCGAGACGATACTTGAGATTTTCCGCCAACAGGCCCACGGCACGCACCTGTCCGCCGAAGACCTTTACAGCATTTTGATCGATCATGGCACTCGGGTAAGCCTGGCCACAACATATCGAACGCTGAAATTGCTTTCACAGCTGGGTCTTCTACGTGAGCTGGACTTTGCCGAAGGGCACAAGCACTACGAACTGAAGCAGGACAAGCTGCCTCATCAACACATTATCTGCCTGGGCTGCAACACAACCCTGGAGTTCGAAGATCACTTCCTGGAAGAGGCCGGACAAAAGATTGGCGCCCGATATAACTTTGAAGTTATCGATGCTCAATTCAAAATTTTCGGTATGTGCGGCGGGTGCCGAGTCCAGAAAAATCCCGGACGTAAACCTATGCGCCAAGATGAGAAAAAATAAACAATTCCCGCTTTCAGATTCGCAAGATGGCGATAAAGTTGCAGTAATTGATACCGGTTCGGAAGAGATAACTGTTCAAGCCCTGCGATTCGGGCTCGATTCCGGTTCTGTCATGCAAGTGGAAAAGAACATTCGCGGCGGTCCGGTCATCATCTGCCGCAATCAGCTAGAGCTTGCCATCGGGCGAGAGATTGCCAAGAATATAATAGTAGCCCTGATTGAGGACTGAGTATGGCATTCGAGCTCACCACCTGTCCATCCTGCGGCTGCTCGGTGGACCCGAGCCGGACAACCGGCAGCACGATAGTTTGTTACCGTTGCACCGCTGTTTTCGACCTGCAAAGCGATTGCTCCGGCTCATGCTCGGGGTGCGGTCACGCATCAAAGACTTCGTCCTGCGCAGAAACAGTTCCGCAAGTATCAGGGCTATCGGCATTTCCGACAGGCACCGTTTTGCAGTGCACGGTACTTTTACCGGACACTCATGGATATACGGTCAATGTCGGACCGCAGAAACTCCCCGGTTTTATTGCTACCGATAAAGTTTTGCAAGAAGGATCAACGCTTGACGCCTCTGTAGTTTGTGTCCACCAAGGCAGACTATTACTGGCTTTACCGCCACAGCCCGCAACTGCGGCCGACTCTAAAAATTGTTGTGACCAAACATCTCACGATCAGACTGCTACAGATAGGCTAAAAGGGCTCCTGCTGCGGCTTTTTCATGTATGATTATCAGTAGGAAGGTGTAGATTGTTGACGGGGCGATATTTACACGTTTCATATACCTACTCTTCGAGGTATCTAAGAGCTGGGTGGATATATTCTCTCTCGGACGCGAGTGGAGTAGTTGGGGACACATGAACAGACCGCTCAATCCATGGAAGGTTACCGGTTATAAGGCCGGACAGAATGTGGCCTGTAAAATAGTGGCTGCCGAACCTGGTGGCTACGCCGTTCTTATCACAAAAGACAATTTGCCGGGCTTCCTTCCCACCGAAACGCGATTGCGCATAGGCGAAGAAGTTCTGGCTCAATTCGTTTGCGTTCACAATAATCGAGTATTGCTGTCGTCTCGCATGGCGAACGTCGCAGAAAAGATGGGTAACAAGCCCTCCACAAGTCCGGGCACCACCGCCAAGGTAGATTGGCGGCAGGAACTGGAACAGAGCAAATCAGGAGCGCACCCCGCACAAGGTCATGCGGGCAATCCGCAACAAGGCAACGACCCGGCATTTCAAATCTGGGTAGACGGCCGCACTCCAAACTTCAAATTGCGCCGCGCAATCGATCTGATACTACCCCCGGTGGACAAGTCGCAACAACCCAACAAGATGAAGATTGCCGAGAGCGATGATTTGCTCTGGTTGATCACAGACTTAGAGGGCGGAATGCGCACAGGCTGCGTAAAAGCTTTTTGTGAACCGAAGAAGTCTCGTGCAGCGGTTCTTCTCTACAAGGGTAGAGCAGTTGGCTGCATCTACGGCAATAAAGAGCTAAAGGAACAGCCTCCCACCGAACACTCTTTGCAGATGATGCTCAACGACTGCCAAACACCGGACACCCAGCTGTTGATGTATGGGCTACCGGAGGAAGTGACACTGGCGATGTCGGCATTGTTCCTGGGTTATCCGGTTGATCGCTCAGACGATTTGAATGCGCGCCAGTACATGGACTACATTATGGGTTGGTTTGCGCAGAAAGAACAAACTGCCTGCCTGGCATTCTCGCTTCCGATGAGCGGAGCAACCTTACTCGCTTTTATCCATATGGGTGTTTTCTGCGGGTCCTTTTATGTCGAAACACAAGAGTTCTCACGCGACATCAACTTTGTCTACAACGTGATATCGCAAGATCCACAAGCTCGTTGCGAAGCGTCAATTCTGCCTCCCGAACTGACCTCACCCGCGGTGCGGTTTGGTTTCAGCCTCAGTATGGCAATGCCCCGCTAAGGTCAGCATGCGGCCAGATCGCGTGACGCGATTATCGCAATTGCAATTTTGAATTACCTCCCCCAAGAAGCTCGATAGCAAAATCTTCTGATGTACAAAATCGGTAGGACGTTTCCGTCCTACCGATAAATGTTTCTTATGCTGTTCGTTCGCCTGGCGGCGCTCAGCACCGCCCCACGGGACTAGTCGTCTTGACCGGCGTTGGAGGTTTCCAGAGGAAGCTCCAGTTGCTGCTCTTCTTCCTGGTACTCCGGTGAGGGCGAACCAGCAGCGGCGGCGGCGGCAATCACGGCGTCTTCCTCATCGGGAGTTGAGGGTGCAGCCACTGCGACCTCGGGGAACAAGTGCAATTGTTCCGCAGCTGTTCTGTCCGCATCAGCAGGCTGTTCCAGCGAACTTGCCACGTCGGCGTCGATTTCGTGGTGCAATGGCGCCGGCGAAGGATTCGAGAACGAAGGTTCATTCGCAGTTGATTCTCCGGCCCACGGTGACGGTACCGGAGCGGAGGACTGTTCATAAGTGTAAGAAGCTGCGTAAACCGGCTGAGCCGACGGCATTTCGTAGCCATGCTGCGGATTGCCGTAATGCTCGGACTCGGCGTGGAGGCCGTTTCCGCTGGCAGAATCCTCACCTTCCACTTTCGTCTTGACCTTCAAGCGATAAATACCGGTTACCGGATCGACTTCAGTATCGTAGTCGCTTTCCGGTTCCGGAAGCGGCTCAGGGATCGGAGTCACTTCCACTGTTTCCGATACCACTTCGACAGCAGCATCGACTTCAGGGGCGATCTCTTCTTCCGGTTCAACAAACGTCGGTTCGTCAAAAACCGTTTCGACCGGCACAGTTTCAGGCTCACTCTCTTCAGCTTCCACATCAAGGATCAGATCGTCGGCAAAATCCATGACGGTTTGTCGCGAATAAGAAGAAGATGATGATGATGAGTATGAGGAAGCGGGAACAGCGTCTTCTGTATCTTCCTCGTCCAGCTCTCCATGCGCAAACTTACGCCCGGTCGCCGCGACTTCATCGAGCAGTTCTTCCGGCATTTGCTCCAGAATGTCTTCCGGTAGCTCCTCCAAACCTTCAGCTTCTTCTTCCGGCTCAAATTCTTGAACGGTATGTTGAACACGACCGGCTCCGGCAGATGCTGCCCGCAAAGGCTGACCGCCGCTACGCCCGGACTGTCCGCGGCGCGAAGATGAAGATGACGATCGCGATTTGCTCATTTCGTCCTCTTTGCTGAGGTGCGCTATCACGCGCTTGTTCTCGCCGGAACCGAGCACCAGGGTCGGTACTACGCCGGTGCCGGAGCAGTGAGTGCAGCCAATGGCGAACAATTCGCGCAGACTCTGTCCTTGCCTTCTTCGAGTCAGTTCAACCAGACCGAGGTCGGACATTTGACCGACCTGTGGTTTGGCGCGGTCATCTTCCAGCGAGCGGTTAAATACTTCAAGAACTTGCTGTTGGTCGCGTCGACTTTCCATGTCAATGAAGTCGACAATGACCATGCCACCGATGTTACGCAACCGCAACTGACGCGGTATTTCTTGCGCGGCTTCCAGGTTGGTTCTGCGCACAGTTTCAGCTTGGGTGCGCGAGCTTGTGAATCTTCCGGAGTTCACATCGATAACAGTGAGAGCTTCAGTGGGCTGAATGTTCAAGTGTCCGCCCGAAGGCAATTCTGCGCGATCAGAAAGTACAGACTCGATGTCCTTGTCGATATTCTTGGTCACCAACAGAGGCTCGTCGCCTGTGTGCGGCAAGACCTTAGTTGTGCGCCCGGCCCATCCGGACATGAACTCTTGAGCGCGCTTCTGTCCATCAGCCGTATCGACAATGATCTCCGAAACGTCAGTGGTGTAGGCATCTCTGATGACACGATAAAGAAGGTCCTGATCTCGATAAACCAGTTTCGGCCCGATTGAGGCTTCGCCTTCGGAAACAATGGTTTGCCAGCGATCCCACAGGGCTTCGAAGTCTTCGAACAGGGAAGCTTCATTTTGTCCCTTCGCCTCGGTACGAATAATGACGCCGACGCCGGGAGGTTTCATCAAGGTAACTACGGACTTCAGTCTCGCGCGTTCTTTGGATTCACTGATGCGACGCGAAATCGAGATGCCGCGCTCTTCCGGAACCAGAACCAGGAAACGTCCCGGTAGACTGACTGCAGTTGAAACTCGCGGTCCTTTATGACCGGTTGGTTCTTTTGTGATCTGAACCAGCAATTTTTGTTTGGGCACCAAGCGCTCTTTAAGCGTACCGTCGCCGGGGATATCATTGGCGTGTAGAAAGCCCATTTTGTCTTTGCCAAGATTGACGAATGCAGCGTCGATACCAGGCAGAATGTTTTCAACGATTGCAACGTAGATGTCACCGAGCAACAGCTCTCCGCGGTTCACGAAAAATTCGACGACGCGGTCGTTCTCCATCAATGCTGCAATGTTATCTGCTTCCGAAATGATCAGTGATTTCTTCATGGCAATTACTTTAGTGCTCCTGTAAATTCCCCGAACGCCGCTGCGCTTGCGCACGAGCCAGGCGTTAGTTGCTGCAGTTTTTGCTCAAATGTCATTAGAGTCCTTTTTAGAATTCGAAAAGGGGAGTCCCGTCCGCAGACAAAAGTCGCGAACGAGTGATTCTCCATTCCGCGCCCGGGACGACAAGCTTGAGAATATCTGTAGGCTTGACGTGAACTACCGGACCGTGGGCTATCGAAAATTGCAAAGTGATTGGTTCACTCTTCACCAGTTCAAGAGAAAAGACATACGGACGAATCTCTTTTTGAGAAGGACCGCTAGACTCTCTCTTGCCTTTTTTGTGCTTTGCCGGCGGCTCGCGCTCTATAACAACGCTGTTTGAGGCGAGCAAGTCGTCAATGCACTTTCGAACAACTTCTTCAGTTAGAGCTTCCGGAGCTTTAACCAAAACAACCTGATAGTCCGCGCGTCCTACAAGTGAGGACACGGAGGGACCAACTTTCTCGACGGAGCGTGCACGGCGGAACCTCAACTCCGGTGGGAGTTGCGCGTTCATGCGCGTGACAAAATCTTCGGGCGAAACTTCTTCTACTAGTTCAAAATCTGCTACTTCGCCATCACTTTCATAAAAGAGCGACAGTGAAAGAGCAATCGAAATCTTGGCGGATGGATTAAAGCCCTCGGTCCAGGCAAGCGGCAATCCCGCGCGCCGTGCGGCCTTGATGAAGAGGTGATGCAAATCCAAGTGCCCGATGAATTTCAGAGCCCCCGACTTAACGAACTCTGTGCGCAGCCTTTGTTTGGTCAGGTTAGAAGGCGGTTCGGGCGGCTTCTCGAAGAACAGTGACGGATGAACATCATCGGAATCATCAATAGTGACGGCGAGCTCTTTGACGAACGGATTCTTTTTCATCACTTCCGGTTTCGGATTCGCCAGCACATGTACGGTATCAAGCTCCGTACAGATGCCGCAGGCGTGACAAGTATTCTCGGTACAAGGAGCTGTTTCTTTAACAGCGATCGCCTTTTCCCATTCTTTGGCCAGCCACCAGTCCATCAAGCCGACGTGCACCACATCCCAAGGTTGCCTAGAACCGACAGGACGCTCCTGACAGCTCATCTCTTCCAGATTGATATTGAGGTCCGCCGCGGCCTCATACCATTTTTGCGGTTTGAAGCGATCGCCCCAGGCATCGAAGCGACAGCCTTTGCGCCAGGCAGTTTCAATTAGATCGCAGACAGTTCGGTCCCCGCGCGAAATAACAGACTCGAGCAAACTGGTTTCCGGATCGGTACAGTTTAGCTGTACATTACGAAGCCGGGCCGCTCTCATCCGCTCTCTGAGGAACTGGTGCTTGCGAGCGAACTCCGCCGGAAGCACCTGCGGGAACCACTGAAACGGAGTGAACGGTTTCGGAACGAAATTCGAAATAGTGCAGGTGAAATCGACATCGCGCTTGTAGGTTCCGGGCTCGGCGTTCGTACGAATTTCGCGACAGCAGGCAGTTGCCTCCACTAATGTGTCGATGATGCCCTGGAGATCTTCATCGGTTTCAGTCGGCAAACCAATCATGTAATAGAGCTTGACTGAACTCCATCCCGACTGGTACGCCGCCTTGATGGCGGAGATGATCTGTTCGTGCGACAGGCCTTTGTTGATTACAGCTCGCAGCCGCTCTGTCCCTGCTTCCGGCGCCAGTGTTATGCCTGACTTGCGAACGGCTTTCAACTCTTCTGCAATTTCCAAATTCATGCGATCGGCACGCTGACTGGGAAAAGACATGGAAGTTCGCTGAGCCGCATGTTCGCGATTCAGTTCGCGCACGGACTCGTGCAAACTGGTGTAGTCGCTTACACAAAGAGACAACATCGAATACTCTTCGTGCCCGGAATTCTTGATTGCTTCTTTGCTCAGCCGCACAAGATCGCTAGTGGATCTTTCGCGCACGGGTAAAAACGTGTACCCCGGCTGACAGAAGCGACAACCGCGGTCGCATCCTCGACGGACCTCTAACGTCTGCCTGTCGAAGATGAGGTTCAGGTACGAGACCAAACTCTTCGTTGGCTGGTTAGAATCGGTGAGTGGTTGAATCTGCCGCAGAACTCGCGAAGGCAAGCCTTCTTTGACAGGTTTGACCGGATACTCACTACCGTTCTGTTCATAGAAGCTTGGAACATAGACACCGGAGATTTTCGCCAACTCGGTAAGCAGCTCAACACGCAAATCCGGTGCATTATCATTGGCGGTGACTCGCGCCAGGTGTTCCAGCTTAAAGCGACGAATGGTTTCCATAACCTCAAGAACCGCTTCTTCGCCGTCACCGATAATATAAAAATCGAAAAAACTGGACATCGGCTCGGGATTGACAGACGACGGACCGCCGCCAAAAATCAACGGAAAGAGTGCCTGCCGCTGCCTGGAGCGTATAGGTACGTTCGACAATTCCAACATGTTAAGTACGTTGGTGTAAGTCAATTCGTATTGAAGCGAAAAGCCCACAAGCTCAAACTCATTGAGCATTACCCGCGACTCCCAGCCCCAGAGCGAGAGTTTGCGCTCACGGAGCAAGTCTTCCATGTCGGAATCAGGCGCGTACGTGCGGTCGCACATGAAGCCCGGACGATCGTTGACCAGCTGGTACAGAATTCTCTGGCCGAAATTGGACATTCCCAGTTCGTAAAGGTCGGGAAAGGCCAAACATAGCCGTACGTCGCAAGCGTCGAAGGGTTTTCTCGCTGCGCCCCACTCATTGCCAAGGTACTGCCCCGGACGCGCCACTTGAAAGAGGAGCTCCTCATCAAGCACGCGACTGAAAGCGGACCGATCGCTGTTACGCTCTCCCGACCGGTCGTTATCGGCCAAACTTAGAACTGGCTGACTGATTGCTGGTTCTCCCGTGATTCAGCTACGGATGCTTCTGTGGAGCGACCGGGACTGAATCAGCCCGCGAAGTCTCGACAGTAAAGCGGTAAACCTGTCCCGAAAATCGGGCGATCATGTCTTCCCGGGTGCCCACACTCATTGCTATTAAGAGAAATACGCAGATTGACTTGGCGGTATTTCTTAAAAGTGAAGGTCCGGGTTTCTCAACGACCTGCCCCCCATTCTACATCATCCCTCGCCCTAAGTACCCGGGTGTAAATCAAACGGTTTAACTTTAACTATGTATTATTAACGTAACCGCGTGACCGAGGTGCGGCGAAAAATCCCTTGTTGCCTGAATGCAGCCCTATGCCTTAAGCTTGAATAAGCACAAATGACGCGTTTAATCTTTTCTTATCGAGCGTCATTTTCACCGGAGGGGCGGGCAACCGTGATCTTGGAGGCCTTCAGTCTTTACCTGCATGACGCCGACCCCGCGGTACCGGCATCGCGCATTCTGGTGCGATGGCTCTGGGAAAGACTGACTTTTCCGCCACAGAACAATGTGGACCGGGTTCTCCGGCACGAAATAGCGATTGAGACGCACTCGGTTAGTTCGCAGTCGGCAGATGGTCCGATTCCACCTAAGTATGCTTTTGTCACAACGACCGTCAGCGGGCGCAACTTGCTCAAATCGCTCTACGAGTACTCAATGAGTTACGAACAGCAGAAGTGGTCGCGCTGGGTTCATTGTGTCAAAGCAAGCGACTTTAACGACTCTTCCGTCGACGGTCCCGGTTAGCAAAATCTGTTCAAACGTCGAAGAACCTGCAAAAATGATAGGACTCTCGGACGCGACAGGTATACATGAAAGCTTCCGCCGTCACCGCAAAAACAGTTCTGACTTTCGGTCTGCTTCTTTGGATCGGATGCTGCGCGGTTTCGGGAGCGGAGAATTTGCGCCTGAGACAAGGACTCTCCTACGACAGCGACACCGACAAAGGCTTTCCGATCATAGCTGACAAAATCGACGATGTGGCTCTTGAACCGGGAAAAGCGTCGTACATTTTTTTCGGCGCTGCGGGCGATTTGAACACAAGCAGGCAAGCCAAACGCGTTGTCGACTTATACAAACGCTACAAAGCCAACAACATCAAATTCATCGTAATTGACGTCGACCATGCCTCTGCCGAGGGAAAGCGACTGATCAAGAGCTACTATCAAGGCTACATTCCTGCACAAGTTCTGCTCGATAAAACAGGGCAGACACATTGGAGCCACACCGGCGAAGTCGCCCCTGGAGAGCTTTCCGCAAAGGTAGAGAAAGTCATTTAGCGCGCAGAGCATCCATCGCCTGCACTACCTTCGGTGGCACAGCAACAGTGCCTATACAGGGCGGGTAATTTTCGTAAGGTCCGTGACAGTCGGAGCCGCCGGTCATCAGCAAACCGTGTTCTCCGGCCAGCTTCTCGTACCGCTTCACCAACCGGCTGGAATGACTACGGTAATAAACCTCAATGCCATCCAGCCCCGCTTCAAGCAAAACCGGAAACAGTTCAGGCAACTCCTTATCCTTTCCGGGATGCGCCAGAGATGAGAAGCCTCCAGCATCACGAATTGCTTTGATTGCCTCTTGCGGTCCAACCGATCGACGTGGAACATAGAAAGGGGACGACTGTTTCATCAGCAGGCTGTAAGCTTTGTGCGCAGTTTTTACTGCTCCGATTTTCATTAGCGCTTTAGCTAGATGCGGGCGCCCCACCGATCCCTCTCCTGCGACTGCACGAACATCTTCCATCGTTATAGCAATGCCATTCGCCTGCAACCGCGATATAGTTTCTTCCATTTGCGTTACCCGGGCCCGACGCTGCCTGGCGATAAGCTCGTTGATGGAAGCGGCGCCGGGTTCAATAAAATAGCCCAAAACATGAACATCTTTCCGGCGCCCTGTACCCGTTTCCCAAACCGTATTGATCTCAATGCCGGGAACAATTCTAATTCGGTCACCAGCGGCCTTCACCGACTCCTCGATACCATCGACGGTATCATGATCCGTTATCGCAATACAGGTCAACCCCAGAGCGACAGCTCTGTCGACCAGGCCCTGCGGGGTCCATGTCCCGTCTGAGTAATGTGTGTGCAGATGAAGGTCAACACTCATTCCGAAGTTTCTTCAAAACGAATCCGTTTGATTCCAATAGCTTTGCCGGTTTCAACATCGACGGTAGCTTCAATGCCACAGACAGCAGCCTTGCCGGCAGCGACTTCGAAGCGCGACGGCAATTGTTTTACCATACGCCGAAAAACACCATCAAGTTCCATACCGATTACACTGTTTATAGGACTGCAGGCACCAGCGTCGGTGATGTAAGCAGTCCCTTTCGGCAAAATGCGCTCGTCGGCAGTCTGCACGTGAGTGTGGGTACCAACAACAACCGACACTCGGCCATCAAGATACCAACCCAGCGCCTGCTTTTCCGCAGTAGCTTCAGCGTGAAAATCCACAAAGATAATAGTGGTTTCGCGCTGCAATTCTTCAATGATCTTGTCCGCAAAAAGAAAAGGCGACCCGAGCGGTTCCATGAAAACACGACCATGCAAATTCAGCACGCCAATCTTGCACGGGCCGATGTCTATGACACAAGAACCACGCCCCGGTGTACCATCGGGGTAGTTAGCCGGGCGTAACACATAAGGATATCGCTCCACGAACTCAAAAATTTCGCGACGATCAAAGGTATGGTTGCCACCGGTAAAGACTTGCACTCCGGCATCTTGCAATTCAATTATGTGTTGCTCTTGAACACCAAATCCATGCGCCGCGTTTTCCGCATTGGCAATGATGAGGTCGGCGCCGCTCTTATTACTCTTGAGGTATTTGACGAGAGCTCGCCGTCCCGGCTTGCCGATGATGTCACCAAAGAAGAGTATCTTTATCGTTTTGTTCATTCTCAAAGCATACCGTACAATGTGGAGTGTATGAGCCCGTCAGCAAGCGATTTGAAGAAGTTATGATCACTTTCATGTTGCCCGAAGCATCGCAACGCGCGTTGGCACTTTCAATAGGTGCAGCGGCTACACTTGCCCTGACAGCCGTTTTGGCAGTCGTGGCCGCACCCGATGCACCTGGTGCTAAGAGTTCATCCGTTAGCAAACTGGCGCCCCCTGCTGACAAGCAGCCTCCACCGAGCCAGGATACAACTACGCGGGTCAAGGGACAAAAGGAGCCTGCAGAAGCACCCAAGCAGGCTACTAATGTGAAGAGCGGTAAAGCAGCAGTAACAAAGGCAACAACGACCAAACGCAGGGTAGCCACAGAGCGACTGGTGCCACCACCGCCTCCTTCAATCCCGGGGGTTCTAGCTACCCCGCATATGGTGCCGGGCTTCGAGGTGATTGAGTTTGTTTCGCACGATGAACTCATCGAGTTATGCCAGCGCACAACGACCGATTGGGAGCGTGCCAGCAAAAAACTGGAGCAGACCAAGAAACAGTCGGAAGAGAAGAAGAAACGCGCCCATTCTTTCGAGACGCTCTACTCAGAGGGGGTCGTGAGTCGGCGCGAACTAGAATCGGCACAACATGAAGCGTCGTCAATGGACGATGACGTGAGCGAGCAAGAACAGCGAGTTACCGATCTGGACATCAAACTGAAACGCATAAACTCGAAATTGAAAACTTTCCCGGCAAAAAAGAAAACAGAGACCGCGAAGAAAATTGATCCGCTAACAAAGTAGGTAGGCTAGTTGCGCGAGGGCGGTTTCACCACAACCACACTAATCTTTTGGCTGCGATACTCTTGCAGAGCCACCGTTAAGTCGTAGGTCCCCGGAGGCCAACCAGGCGGCACTTTCAATTGCAATTCGGAAAAGTTACTCTGCAAAACCGGCAAATAAGAGTCGCCCATTTGAACAACGTTTTCCTCGGGACGCAGACTAAAGCCGGAACCGTAGAGCATAAAAGTACCACCGGCATAAACTTCCGGTCGCCCGGCACTGATTTCAGGTGTCCCGATCGACCTTAACTCCCACTGAAAAGAGGCGCCTCGGATGCCGGCGCCCTCAATGGCGACCTTGTTGGCACCGGGAAGGAGTTGACCGGTCATATCAACGTAGACTTGCGGCGTTGCCAGAAAGGAGTTCGCATCAATCAATAGTCGTCCGGTAGGCTGCCCGGAAGGTTGGATAGTGGCGTCAGCGCCGCCCGGCAGCAAGAACACTCGCAACCATTGATATTCAACCGCGCGTTCGGTTCCGTTGGTGAAGACCAGAGACAGAGGCTGTGCCGCATAACGTCCAGGCACATTGATGCTATCACTGAATTGCTGCATCGTGCTTCCATTCGAGGAAACATAAGGTCCCCCGGAGGAGATGACTACGCGCGGAAGTTTCAAACGAACAGGTGGCGATTGGGCTCGTCCTTCAATGCAAACACAGAGCCCGGTAAGTACCAGGGCGAAAACGAGACAGAGCAATGCAACAGGGCGACGCATGGCGCCGCCCCGAGGCTCATTGCTCATACTACCGTCGCACCGCATACAGTGCCAAGGTCAAACTAATACCCACCAAGCAACTGCTGACCGCCATTGAACCCCATACCGCCCATGCTGTAGGAGACACCATTTGAAGGGTGTTCATACCAGGATGCCGGTCCCATTTCGGTTTGCATTTCGTTGAAATAGTTCATCGACATCTGCTGTTTGAATTTTTCATCGGATCTAGAATCGATTGCATCTTGACGCAATGAACTAACATCTCCACCAAGATTCGCCATAGATGATGAGGTTGATTGCTCCAGCGATGCCACTCGTTGACGCAGCGCGCGGATTGTTTCCATGTCTCGTTGCCTCATCAGCAAATCGGCGCGCAGCCAGCTCTGCATTAATTGCAGAGTTTTGTCACCTTGAGCGTCTTTGCCTTTGAGCTTTTCGATCTCTTGTACTTTTTTCTGCGCATAGAGCCTGTAGGCTTGAGTTCGTTGCTCATCCATTTGCGCCTGTGTCTCAGCGTTCATTTCTTGCTCTTGCAGCTGCCTGATTTGACTGTTTTCAAGCTGCAAGAGATCGGCGTCATCACGAAAAGCCGATTGATCCGCGGACTGAGCACCTTGCGACAAAGATGCCGGAACCGAGCACATGGAAATGGTTAGCAGCGCAAAACCGAAGCCGATGAATTTCGCCTTTGACAAGAGCATATAGTCTCCCTTGATAACAAGCCCACTGATTATTATGCCACCGTTGCGCCGGTTAATCTAACTGCCGTCCTCGCACCACAGTCACATTTTTGGTAAAACTACTGTACTCTGTTTGTGCTGTTGTGAAAGGGCGAGGGTTTATGTCATTCAAACGGAATTTCTTGTTGTCACTGTTGAGCCTGATTTTGCCCGTAGCCATGGTCTTGGCTCCATCGGCGTGCGCGGCGGACAGCCCAAGTACCCCCTTGCTGTCGTTCGAAGAAATACTGGCGAAACGCAAAGTTGTCCGCGAGGAACTGATGTTGCCCTCCCTGGAGGGAATCAGGGGGCTCGCCTACAGGGTTGTCGGATACAAGGACTACGAACCACTGGAAAGAGCGATGGGGCTCAAGCTGGCAAACTTGAACATGCCAACAGTTCGTTTTGTGGAAATGAAAGAGGGACAAAAACCAGTCGATGCAATTGTCCAAGTCACGTTTTTCAAAGTCGCCAACTTCAACGTCGCTGAGCTAAGCGTCTATCAGTGGGTATCGCTGCTTCGCGATCCATCCAAGAAAGTCAGAGCCATTACCTACAAGGACCGCCTGGTTGTTCCTCACGGCAAACCACTCCTGGCGGTTGAGGCGCTAACAAATGATTTCGTCATTGACACTTTGAAGGCCAACCAGAAAAGCACTGCTGGTAATACCAGCACCAAGGCTGACGACAAAAAGCCGAAGGAAGACAGAGCTCCATCGGAAAAGAAAAGTTCCGAGAAGAAAAGCAAGAGGAAAGGCTCCCGCAACAAAGCCGACTAGCCGCTCCCACAAGAAAGAGTTGTCGAAGCCCTGCACCCGGTGCGGGGCTTTTGCTCTGGATGCCACTTGATTCTTCGCGCCATTCCCCAATCACTATATAAGCAACCGGAACACGATCAGTACCGGTTTTAAAACTTCCCAAGGGGAAAGCGGATCAAAAGTTGAAGTTGAACGTGAAGTACATGAGCCTCCGCTAAGATGGCTCTATCGAAAGAGGAATCTTCAAATCAAATCGTGGCTCGCGCAGTGTACCAGTGTTACATCGCGACGGACTCAGGCATCCAAATCACACACATTTGGAGGAATATCCATGTTTTATAACAGACCAATGACTCGTGAACAGCTGTCGCTCGATGAGTCCAGAAGAACATTTGAGCGCCCGGGGTTCTATGGTCAGCAAATGAACCAGATGAGCTACTTGCCCTATCGCACACCAGTAAGCTCACTTGAGCACCACCAAACCCACAATGCACCGTGGTCAAACTGGAATCGTCATGTCGCAACACCTCCGGCAGACATCCTGGAACTCGACGAGCAATTCATTATTGAACTGGCACTTCCTGGCGTCGTTCTCGACGATGTTCAACTGAAGATTGAAGGCAACGTCCTCACAATCTGTGCCAAGCGAACACCTACACTTTTCGAAGAAAGAGCAACTGTTCTGCAAAGAGAGCTGCCGGTTGTTTACCTGGTGCGTCATTTCGAATTCGACACTCGCATCATGTGCGAACAAGTAGAAGCTCGCCTCGATCGCGGCATACTCTACATCAGCATTCCGAAACTGGATGCTGCAATTCGCATTCCTGTCAGCGCAGGAATGGCGGAGCAATTCACTAACGTCACAAGCGCAGTGAAGTCACGAGTCAACGCCGAAACCAAAGTTCCGGTAAAGGGCTAAGTTGAGCAGTTCCGCTCTCACCGCGGTTAGCCGCAGTGAGAGTGAAACGCCGTTGTAGACGTGCTTGAGGTGGGCGAACTTGTTCTGCTCGCCGGAGCGCACAAACAGAAACTGCCGTCCGGACTTCGGTCCGGGCGGTTTTTGTCTTGCCTGACCGTCGCCGGGGACGCAGCCCGGGATGATCGCGCAAAGACGGGGAATAACACCCCAATAGAAACCAGGAGCCTTCAGCAAAAATCCCATGAAACATAGCGTCTCACTCAATGATCCAGACAAGTTTGCTAAGGTGCTCTTTTGCGTTGGTTTCTTGCTCACGGCAAATTGTTCCATGGTAGAAGCAGGCAGTGTTTCCACCGACTCAGCGGAATCCTCATCGGAAGAAGAAGAAGAAGAAGATCCCGGCGCAAAATCAGGCAGCGGGTCCGTACCGGCAAAAGCAGCACCTGTCTCGCTCAGTGCTGGTAATGCAACGACTACGACTTCGCCAACACCGTCCCCTGTCGTTCCTCAGGAACCGATGGCGCCGATTGCTCCGGAATCGCCGACAGCGGTTGCACCATCGGCGGCAGCCCCCCCGGCACGACAGAAAGTAACACCTGCAGACATGGCGCCAACAACGCCAAAGAAAACGACGACAGCGGAAACAGCTGCGAAGAAGGCGCCAACGTTTGTAGTTACCGGCATGAGACCGATTCAAAATATAAACTATGCCGGCACCAAGTCGCAGTCGCAAACTATGGACATCTATCAACCGCTGGGTGTGGCGAAACCTTCGCCTGTCGTAGTCTGGATACACGGTGGCTCATGGCTAGGCGGTAGCAAGGCAAGTTGCCCGGCCACATTCCTTGTAAGCGCGGGCTTCACTACGGTGAGCATCAACTACAGGCTCTCGGGCGAAGCCCCTTTCCCTGCGCAGATTCTCGATTGCAAAATGGCAATACTGTATCTGCGCAAACACGCAAAAGAACTGAATATAGACCCGTCGCGCATTGGTGTCTGGGGGGCATCAGCCGGTGGACACCTGGCGGCACTGCTAGGCACCACAGGTGATTCCAGCTCCTGGGATAAAGACTTGAAGAAGGTCGGAGTCTCTGCAAAAGTACAAGCAGTTTGCGACTGGTGCGGTCCAACCGATCTTCGCGAGATGAACAGAAAGCTGGCGACAAAAGAGATCTCGCGAGGGCAAGTTGAGCCGATTTTCAAGCTTCTGGCCAATCGCTGCACGGCTGAGTGGCTGACAGCGGCCAGCCCGGTAACCTTCGCCACTCCCGATGCCCCCCCGTTTCTCATAATGCATGGTGATAGAGACGGTACAGTTCCCGTGGATCAAAGCCGCTACCTGCACAATCTACTCAAATCCAAGAAAGTGGACTCCACACTCTATGTTCTCAAAGGAGCCGGACATTCCTTCGAGAGCCCGGTCAATGCAAGAATCGTGCTGGAGTTTTTCAAGCGAACACTGCAGAGTTAAACAGCAGTTTAGCCAATGCCTGTGGTGTACTTCACGCGCATGTCCATAAACGGCTTTTCGATTGCATAGTAAGTCAATATGGAAACTAAAACCGTGACTGGAAGAACCAGGAACAATGTCAGGGCAATACATGACCAGTAATCCATCGCAAGTATAAATTTACTGGCGACGGACAGATAACCAGTTTGAGAGCCGCTGGTGGAGAGTTTCTCCAACCAGGGCACCACGATCTTCGGAATCAGGTTCGCAAGGAAATAGTGATTAACATACAAAGAGAAGCTCAGCATGCCAAGAAAGGACAAGCTGCGGCTCAATGGGCTCGGAATCTTGATTGAACAAGCACAATAGGTCGCGATCACGCTGCCCCACAGAATCGCTTCTATAGGCGTCCAAAAGATCCAAATTGCTTTGCGTTCCGTTAGATAGAAGCCCCCTTTGGCGTGAAAAATCGACAACGCAGTGACAGCTGCGGCAGATGCGCCGACAAGAAACGCAGGGTTGCGTATGAACTTTTCAAAGCGAGGATAACTCAGGCCCAGAAGCATGCCGATGATGAATTGATCGATGCGCCCGAAAAGGGTCATGTATGCCAAGTTCCGGACGTCATGCGTGTAAGCGTAAACCAAAGCGCGACAAACTATCGCGGCGACCAGCAGCAGCCCTAGATATTTCCTTCCACGAGTGCGGCTAAAAGTCAGCAAGAAGGGAAAGAGCAAATAGAATTGAAATTCAACAGCAATTGACCACAGATGCGGCGTGACGAGCGGATGCATTACAGAATTGGCAATGTTGTGCAAACATACCAGCGACGAAATCAACGCCAAGACGCCATTTTGCGCCGGCATCAGGTACATTGCCAGCAAGAGTACGCAGACAAACAATGGATAGATCCGTAGAACACGATTGAGGAAGAAGCCCTTGTACTCGATGTTTCGTCCATCGGAAATTCGGGCGAACAAGAAACCGCTGAGAGTCATAAACAGCGCAACTGCGGTATGCCCTTCGCAAATGAGTCCGTTTGTGAAACGACCGAATTTGCCGAAAGTGTCGCCCAAAGTAGCAATAAAATTAAAGTCTCCGGTGTGATGTATCGCCACAATCCATGCGGGCATGGCATGGTGAAGAATAATCAGAGCCGCCGCCAGGAAGCGAAGGTGATCGAGTCGCTCGAAGTAACCAATGTTCTTACTGCCGCTGCCAAACGCCGAAGAGTCAGCAACGATCGCTGCACTGACCGGAGCGTCCGCAGTATCCCGACAGGCTGACTCGACTAGCGTCTGCGTTTGGATGGGCATTAGAAACCTGATTTATCCGCTGAAAGACCTATTGTCTACCATCGAGGAATTCAACAAATTAGATAGAGTTCTTTTGCGTTAACAGTTGTCAAGTAAGCAGTGTCGACTTTGCGGCTCAAATTCCGGGAAACAAGATAAGATGATTGACAACCAACTGAGTTTACGGTCGCAGGCCGAGCTAAGGACAGGCACGCCAATGCAACAACTTGAGCTATCCTCAAATGGAATCCTTCAACTATTGCTCGATCCGGAATTAAGACGCCAACTCAGCCAAGTTCTGGTTCAAGATTCAACTGAGTACCAGAATCAATTCTGGAAGGCGTGCAATGAATGTCGACCTAGTGAGGCCGAACTGCGAACGGTGTTTCAGGAAGTTCTGAGATCGCCCGCCGCACCTGAGCATGAATTACTAGGTCCGTTGACTTTTAACGAAAACATGCCCGACGACCTGTTGATGGAGCTTTGCGAACAAGGCAAATTCATTTCGGAACTCAGCCATCGGCGCGGTCCCAAAGCGTTGCTCGAAAAGATTGCCGAAAAGTACAATTCTGATGAAGCTATCACTTCACTCGCGCTTTTTTACTATAAAAATGAATCTCTCGAAGACTTCGTCAATTTCGTTCAGAAGTATAAGCACTGCTGGATGCTGCAATTCAACCTTGCCTACAAGTGTCCGGAGTTCGACCCGAACAAAGCGTCCTTTATTCGCCGCTCGGGAGCGGCGCAGTTCGATCGCATTTTTCAACGACAAGACATGTTGCGCCTTTTGCGAGACGCGCCTAGCCCCGAGTCCTACCGAATTTGCCTCAAAGGCGATGCGGAAGTGCAGCATGAGCTCTGCGTGATTGAAACGCTACCGGCAGACATCCTGCGCGCCCTGGCTAGCAACGGCAAAACACGAGCGATCAGAAACCTGGCAAGCCAGCGACTGAAACCATCGCCACGCAAAGAAGATGGCTCAGACGACGACGGCGACGCCGCAAGCAGCTAGAGCCCAAAAGACGTCGAACGGTTCATCGATTTACAACGGCTTAGTTTTTTCGTAATCAGGATTTCTTGCCAGTGCCTCATTAAACGCTCTGTTGGCGCTCTTGTAACCAAAGAGCCAATAAATCAGCAGACCGATCGCCATCCAAACTACAAACCGAATCCACGTCATCACAGGCAAACTCAGCATCAGCCCCATGCAGGCCATGATGCCCAGTGCCGGAACCCACGGCGCCCCCGGACACTTGAAGATGCGAGGGAAACCAGGATGCGTTTTACGCAAAACGATCACGCCGCCGCAAACGAGAATAAACGCGAATAGCGTACCAATGTTGGTCAACTCCGCCGCTTGACCGATGTCCATCACCATCGCCGAGAAACCAACGACAGCTCCGGTCAAGATGGTGGGCCAGAGGGGAGTGCGATACTTAGGATGCAAATGGGCAAAGAACTTCGGCAAAAGTCCGTCCCGAGCCATAGCCATAAAGATGCGCGGCTGACCAAGTTGAAACACCAACAAAACAGACGTGATGCCGGCTAATGCGCCAACCGAGACCAGCAGGTGCGCCCAGTTATTCCCTATGGCGTTGAACGCGGTTGAAACAGGAGCGGCGTCTCCGAGATAGGTTTTGTAAGGCAATATACCGGTAAGGACCAAAGACACTCCTATGTAGAGCAGGGAGCAAATCGCAAGACTGCCAAGCATTCCGATCGGCATATCTCGCTGCGGATTCTTTGTTTCCTCAGCGGTGGAGCTGACTGCGTCAAATCCGATGAAGCTGAAAAAAACAATCGCCGCAGCACCAAAGATGCCCGGCCAGCCAGAAGGTGCAAACGGCACCCAATTTTCGGGCTTGACGAAGAACGCGCCGTAAATGATCACAAACATCACAACCGCGACTTTTATGACGACGGCTATGAAATTGACTTTCGCACTTTCCTGAACGCCGACAACCAGAAACCAGGTAATGAGCGCCATAATGCCCAACGCCGGTAAGTTCAACGCAATTTCGTGACCGAATAATGAAGGTATATCGATGCTGGAATACAGTTCTCTCATATCCAGGTTCGTCTTCATCTGCTCGATGCGCGCATGTGCAGTATGCACATCCGCGCACATCCAGAGTGGCAGTTGAAGCCCGTTGGTAAGCCCGTGAAAACAATGCACGAATGTCTCAGACCAACTGACAGCGACCGCAATGTTTCCAACTGCATATTCCAAAATGAGATCCCAACCGATGAGCCACGCGATGAACTCACCCAAGGCGGCATAAGCAAACGTGTAGGCGGAACCGGATACTGGAATCATCGAAGCAAGTTCGGCGTAACACAACGCGGCAAGTCCGCAGGTCATTGCCGCGAGTAAAAAGCCGATGACAATTGCCGGTCCTGCGCCTTCACGACCAAGTGGTGCGTTTAGCAAGAAGTTGATAATCGGCGTATCCAAATACTGCTGTAACTTATCAACGTGACCGGCAACTTGGGGGGCTACGGAGCCTGCCGCAGCGGTACCGGTAAGTGCGAAGATGCCCGAACCAATGGTTGCACCGATGCCAAAGGCAATAAGATCGAACCAGGAAAGCGTCTTTTTCATCAAACGCGTTTCTTGGTTCGCCTCGTCTATTAGCAGTTGTGGTGGCTTGGTTCGGAACAAACGTTCAAATAGCGTTAGTTCCACATGCCCTCTATCATTTGATACTGGTGGTTTTGGTTGCTGTGTTGCCTGCCCGGTCACTGACCTTAACCTCAATTTTGTGGGAGCCAGCTCCGCACTTAAGGTCTGGAACGAAGAGCACGGCAGAAAGTCCGTCCAGTGAGTGCGGTTTAACCGCAAGAGCGAAGAATTCTCCATCATCGATGCGATAAATCGCATTTGCTATCGGAGTGGACTTGTCTCGTGCAGTAACCTTGCATTCTACTTTGTCCGTACCTGTTCTTTTACAATCTATTAGCTCAATTTCAGGAGCAGTATTGTCGACGACAACGGCACGCACGTTTATGGTCTTTTGATGGTCGCTCGGGTTGGAAAGCCGGTCATCGAGAGTGAACTTCAATATATAGGCGCCATCTTTGTACTTGCTGGTTTCCCAATTGTGAGCAAAGGTTTCAGTTGACGAACCTCCAGCTTCCGATTTCGAGCTGCTGCTCCCCACAGGATCGCTGGTTGCGCTCGACTTGCCGCTCTTCTTGCTCTTCTTCTTTTCGTCCTTATCCTTCTTGTCGGAGTCGGAATCTTTCTTGTCGGATTTGTCTTCCTCCTTCGAAGAATCATCGTCCTTTTTCTCATCAGATTTGCTGTCTTCGGACTTGGAGTCATCCTCAGACTTTTCGCCACTCTTGTTGGCATCATCGTTGTCGTTTGCATCTTGAAGACGTATAGCGGAGCGATCAGAAGTCGAGCCTGATTGTTTCTGCTTGCCTTCTTTCGAGTCGGGTTTCCGGCTTGAATCGGACGCGCCACCACCGGTAGAGTCCTTAGTGTTTCCTTTGCCCTTTTCAGAATCTTTGGCACCATCCTTCACGGCATCTTTGGGATCTTTAGGAGACTCTTTGCCGGTCTTCGAATCCTTCGAATCTTTTGCGTCCTTGGATTCCTTGTCCTTCGAGCTGGATTCTTTGACGGCATCTTTGGTCGAATCTTTTGAGGAGGATACTTTCTTCGCATTTTTCGGACGCAAGTCAGCGATCATATTCTGCCAAGTTTGCCCGCCATCGGCGCTGACATCAATTGAGCAGAGCATGTTGTCGCCATCGGCATCGGTTCCGACAATGGCAACATCCTGTTTCCCGGAAACGCTACCGCCAGCCTTCAGCGAGATGCTGGAGAACGCCGGTGCGACATCTTTGGGCAGATAGACTACATCAACACGACCAATCTGAGGACCGGTTTGTCCGGGAGTCGTTCCGTTGCTAGGCGTGAGCCAGGTCAAGCGGTATTGCAGGAAACGTCCCGCTGGAGACGTAAGTTTGAACGATTCGCCATCGAATGTGGTGCCAGACCAGGCACTCCACGTTTCATCGGCTTTGGAAGTTTCGCCGGTCCGCGTTTCGACTTTGAGAACAGCACCAATGGTCTTTTCCGGAACTTCAGTAAACGGACCGCTTAAACGAATCCGAGCCCAATCGGCCGTACGACCGGCATCCTTCACCTTCGACTCGTACTTTGGCTGAGTACTGGAAGAGATCGCAAATGACTTAAGAAGAGACAAATTGGAGGTGCCCGCAAAGAGCTTGCTTCCATTTGAAGCAAGCGCCAGCACTGACTCCTGCTCGGTATGGCTCACAGGAATAAAGTAAGGCTGCTCCGTTGTTGTTTCGATGCAGGCCATTGTGATATCGCCTTCTGCGTCACCGGCAAAGACAAGATCATTTTGCGCATCATAGTGCAGCGTATAGAAAGCTTCGCTGCTTGCCAATGATTGAGCCTCTCCTGATGGCAACACACGTACAAGCCGCCCCTGCGAAGCGCAAGAAACGTATAGATCACCCTTCCTGGTACGAACAACGCCGGTGACGATGTGATCGTTAGATTGGTAAAGCGCTCTGGCTTTGCCGGTGGTGCGGTCGACACTGTACACCGCACCACGCTCGCCGGTACCCACGTACAACTTGCCGTCGTGAGTAGAGAAGAACAACGCGGTTATATGCGCTTGCCCGCTGTCGAACAATTGAGTGGATACGCCCTTGTCCACCTTGTAGACACGACCATTACTGGCGGTGCCAACGTAAAGGACATCTTTGTCATCCACCGCCAGAGTCGTTACCAGACCGTCGGGCGATTTGAACACTGTTTTGCGTCCACCGGTCACAGCAACGACTTCACCGGAAGGAACACAAGCAGCGTAGACGGTGCCCTTTGAGTCGACAGCCAGCGATGGGACTATCTTAGCGTCTAAGTCGGCGACTAGCTCGATAGCGCTATCATCGCCCTTCCATCTCCAAACAGAAGACGCAGTGCTGAAGTAGAAATACCCGTTACTCCAAACGCCGGACCAAACTTCTTGCTCTGGATTGAGCGCTTTGGTGGACACATTGTTCAGACCTGGACCAACACGCCCCCAGCTGTCTACGGTCGTCCCCTCGTTCTTTCCATCATGGAAGTCTTCTTCTGTCTCCTGCCTCCATATCTGGTGCAATCGCGTATGGGGGTATCCTTTCACTTTCGGGGCGAAGAGTCCTGTCGCAGACGCAGTCTTACTTGTGGTCGAGGACGAAGAACTAGTAGTACTGGATGTTTGAGTGCTGGAAGAACCGCTGACGGCCCCCTGAAGAGCAGGAACCAGCCCTGACTGCGAGCGGTTCTTATACTGACTGCTCGCGCCAAGGGTCTTTCTTGCGGTCTCAGTCATCATAGGATCATCGCCACCGAGGCGTCCCGGCATCATCGCAGGCACGCTGCGAGCACCGGCGCGATCATGGCTGCGAACTTCGACAGTAACTATGTGACTGCCGGACAATAAGTATTCCGTGAGCTTACTGGTACGTAGTTCCCTTTTCACGATGCGCGGACCATTGGTATGGCGATTGGAAAAGAGTACTTTCGCCCAGTGACTTGGCGGATCGATAATCTTCGTGCTGCCGATAAGCAAGGTCTGTTCCGGCAGTCCCGCGACCAGCTCAAGCTGATCGCCTCGACTTTGTCGTCGAATATCGTCAGCGATTTCCTTAAGCGATTCCGGTTCCGGATCAGAGATACCAAGACGACTTCTAACATAGTCGATTTGATCGCCGCCGGAAACTGCTATCGGCAGGTTGCCGTCCGGGGCGTCACGCGGAATTTGGAAGGAAAGAGTTTCAGTGCGCTGAGGCTTGTTGTACGGTTTGAGCACGCACATCACTTTCACCTGCTCACCGGGTGCGGCATACGGCTTCTCAACATAAACACGATCAATGTTCGCGGTCTCGCGTCCATCTTGCAATGTGATTTTCAGCTTGAATGATTTGATGGAAGCTCGCTGATAGTCATTATCGACGATGCTGTTGGCGGTGCGATGGACATACGCAGCAATGGGATCGCCCATCATCATGGAGAACAGCTGCTCAAACAACGAGTGCGGAGTGATGTTCGAGCCGAAACAGTCCTGCCGAGCAATCGGCTCGATGCCATCGGCTTCGACAACGCTGTTCACCTTCGCAACGTACGGTCCGGAGAATTGGTGGGTCGCATCGATAGCGGACATGGTGGTCGCAGCAAGCAACGCAGGAGTCATCTGAGGATGATCCACAACCTTGCAATTGAAAGTGCGCTTGATCTTACGCATTTCGTCAACGACGGAGAAACTGACTGGTATCATCTTCGGTGTTCTACCGATTTGTCCCCCTACCGACCAGGGGCGGTCGGCAGTCAGCGTTCCGATTTCCGTTACAGGAGACGCTAGTTTGAAGGACACACTCAAACTAGAGATCACTTTGTGGACAAAAGCCGTGCTCAAGGGAAAATCCACCGCACCGGCAGACATCATCGGGTGACCGAAAGCAATGACCTTGTTGCCAAAGCGTGCAGTTACCGTACCAGTTCCTGCAGAAGTAAAATCGCCGCTACTAAGCAGTACCGACGCAGCAGAGCCCGGTTTCATCTCTTTAGCCGCAGCAGCGACGGTAGCAGTACTCAGCCCGGGGTTGGTACCACCGGCGGCGCCGGACGACACTTGCAGACCATACTCCCCGAACTGAGTGCTGAGAAACTTCTCCGCACGAGCTGAGAATCCGGATAGTCCGATGGGGGAAAGCAGCGGAACTGGTTTGAGTCCTCCCGCTGCGCTCGGCACGATCATGGAGCCGTTGCCGTTGCCTTTGGCGATTTCCAAAGGTGTCAAATTGAGCTTGGAAATTGGAGTCCGTTCAGTATTGTCCGCCAGAGAATCGAGCATGTCGACGACAGGAGTGACACCGGCGATGGGATCTTTCTGAAAATCAAATCCAAACGATACCGCGCCAATCAACTTTTCATTTATGTAGATCGGGCTGCCTGACATGCCTCGAATGACATTGTTATTCGCCATAGCCGGTCCACCCAGCTTGACAAGAATCGCATCGCGACCATTGAGAAACTTTTTGACTGTTCCTATTACCTGAACATCAAACTTTTCAACTTTCATACCTTGAAAGACAGACAGACCATAGCCGGTCATGCCGGGTTTTACCTCCGATACCGGCATGTAGCTGCCGGCGGGAAGGAACTTCGACACAAAACTCTTATCGGTAGTGTCGAAAAATGAAGTGTTGGTATCAAGAGTCGACTCACCGAACACCGGACAAGAAGCAGCTACAAGGAGAGCAGACATTAAGCAACCGAACACGCGCGTACCTTGCTGCTTGCTTGCTGGCGTTAGCACGCCGATAATTATGGGCTTCAAAGTCAACTCCTGTTTCCCAGAGAAACTAGATCTCACTGATCAGTTTAGAAAATACTGATGCAACTGAGTAAAAATCGTAACACGAAGTGAAACTC
>JAIELX010000001.1 GCA_019752635.1 Candidatus Obscuribacterales bacterium
GTAATTTTGGGTGTTTTCGCTCTGTCCATAAACCCCCCGGGCTGCTTTTCAAATATACTTCAATTTTTAACCCACGACTCCGGCGGCGAGTAGGAGGCACCGGCGCGGGGATTTAACTTGCGCGAGGCTGTCAACTGGCGGCGGCGGGCACTATATATGGTATCGCGGGCGTTCCCGACCAGACAGGATGAATAACTTCAGACCTTCGGCTTGGATTGTTACACGGCAACCGTTGACTCTGAAGTGTCGCCTTCCGTACAGTTGGCAGAATCATTTAACTTCACCAGCTCAAAAGAGTGTTCGCGTGCCCATTCTTCAAACTTGTCGAGTACTGGAATCAGTGTGATGCCTAGCTCTGTGAGTTCGTATTCAACCCTCGGCGGGACTTCCGGATAAACGTGTCGTGAGATAAGGCCGTCGTGCTCAAGTGCTCGCAGTTGATGAGTAAGCACTCTTTGAGTGACTCCTTGCAGAGAACGGCGTAGTTCGCTGAATCGTTTCTTTCCGTCTCGTAGATGGTAAAGAATGAGAACCTTCCATTTGTCGGAAATCATGGCGATTGTTTGAAGGATGGGACACACGATCTTCTTATTCATTTCCACGAAACCTGTATGGGCTTGATGGTATCAAAATGGATACTACACCACTTTTTTGTACCTGGTTGCAAAAGGATACCGAGTTCTCGTACGATCTTACTCGATGGAGTCACTATTACAACCACTAATTCAGGAGGCAGCAAAAATGGCTGTTGAAACAAAACCGGCGTTAGACGCTGTTGCTTACTTCGAAGCAAAACTTGCATTTGAAATCGGACCTGTTGAACTCAAGATGGGGCTCGAACGAGGCGATAAATACCAAATATTGGATCTGCGTACAGCAGACCTGTTCGGCAAAGGACACGTACCTTCGGCTCATCATGTTTTGTTTGAGAATCTCGATGCTAAGTTGGAGCATCTAGACAAAGACGTTATTACGGTGGTCTATTGCTACGATGTGCTGTGCCACTTGTCCGCTAAAGCAGCGCTTCAGCTCGCTAAGAAAGGCTACAAAGTCAGAGAATTGGCTGGTGGCTGGGATGGCTGGGTAGAGCGCAAGTTCGCCGTTGAAGGCGAAGCGACGAAATCGTCGTGCGGATCGAGCTGCGGCTAGGCGCCACATTTGCATTCGCAAATCGTCTCAAGGGGGCACCGGGTGTGCCCCCTTTTCGTTTCTAAAATGCTTACTCTCTCTCTGTTTGGATTTTGAAATATCGAACTAAGTCCGCAAAATCGTCTGTCCATCCCTTTGCACTAGATGGGGGTTCGTCCGTGAGGCTGAGGGCATCAAGTAGTTCCATATTTTCAGCTCGAACTTTTTTTAGTGCAGCAATCTCTTCCTGCTTTCGAACAAGGATTAGATAAACAGAGTGACCGTCGTCCATTGCCAGGGGGTGCAGACCAAGTTTCCGCGCTGAGCTTGCAATTGGCGGTTTCAATCTTATGTACCGATTGCTCACGTGGAAGAGAAGCAGACCATCTTGCTTCATATGTGCCGTGTAAATACGAATTGCTTCTTCTGTGCACAAGTGCAACGGTATGGCATCGCCATTGAAAGCATCAATCACAATAAGGTCGTATTGCTTATCGTTCGGTAATTGTTGGAACGTTGCTCGTGCATCGCCCAACAGTACTTCTACTTGTCCCTTGCTTTTAGACAGGTATGTGAAATACTTCTTTGCGATTTGTTCTATTTTTCGATCGATCTCGAAGAAGTCGATGCGATCACCCTGGCGTCCATAGGCAGCAATAGTTCCTACCCCCAGACCAACGACCGCATAGTTCAGCGGTGCCCCGTGCGAACGATAGCGCAGGTAGGTATCGACAAAGGCGATGGGCAGCTGGTAATAGCTTAGAGGCACTCGTTCCATGTCTGGAGTTAGTATTTGTTCGCCGTGAAGCACCTGCCCATTAAGCAGTGCTCTCCCTGTTTTACCTCGCTTCACGACTCTAACGGAGCCGTAGAAATTTCGAGCTCTGTGCACGTACTCTTCCGTGACAATTGACTCGCCTACCTGCAGCAGGATCAGTGTCAGTGCGCTCCAGCCAACCCAAGTGTAGGTGATTGGTTTGTATCCGAACAGGAAAACCTTTCGCTTCAATATGACAAAGAAACACACGATAAGCATGCATATAAATGTGAGCTGGCGCTCCAGGTAAAAGTCAAAAAGAAGTGGCGCCGCCACGCTTACTAATAAGCCACCGAGCACACCTCCTACGGAAGTGCATAACCAATAGAGCGCTAGGTCTTTGGCCGGCGGTTTTGCAATGGCCAGTTCGCCGTGGCAAATCATGCACAGTAGAAATACGTTGAGCAGATTGATTCCAATGCGAGCTGCCAGAAAACGGTCACCGATGAACATTTCGACGATGGTGAGGATTGGCCACAAGTAAATGCACAGCATGGGCCGGTAGAAGATGGATGAAGCAAAAACCAGAATGAAGGTAATCAAATAGATCGCAAGCGGAGCAATCCAAAGCAACGGCACAGGAGCGATATCGGAAGTGATGTATGCCGTGTGAGTAAGAAGTACCAGCGAGCCGAGCATGCTCAAGATGGTCCAGACTAATATCTGCTTTTGTTTGCTGAAGGGATCCGGATGCACTGGTGCAAGAGCGGTTTCCTGCTCTGCCTTTAACTTTGCGAGTCTCTCTGATCTGTGCGGACTTTCTGTTTCAACCGGTGCCAAAGGCCGTGCTACTTCTTCAGCGATCTTCTCATCGGGCTTAGTTTCTGAGGGCACAATGAGTGTTGTTGGTGGCGCGGCTTTTAATGCCGCTTGTTCTTTGCGGTTCTTTCTTCTTTCCTTCTTGCCCGGCTTGAATGTGGAAGGAAGCGCGCTTGCAGCTTCTGCTGCTGCAACTTTCGGTTGCGTCGGGGGATTATCGGCGGGGGCTTGGTTGTCGCTATTCAGCGCTTTTCTCACTGCGGGAGTTCCTGCTTCAGCGGCGGCTTCGGAATCACCGGATACGATCGCTGTTGCGCCGTCATCTGCCACTGCGTCGCCTTGTCTGTCGCCTTTGCGGCCACTTCGTTGCTCATCGGTGGTGCCGGAAACAACGTTGTTTGCCGTCGCGGATTCAGAGTTGTTAATGGTCGCATTGTCTTCTGAACCGATATTTTGCGATGCACCATCCTCGTCCGTTTTGTGAGCGGAGATAACAAACTTGTCTCGAGCGATCCATGCACTGGACAAGAGACCAACGACTAATATGAAGTATCCGCCCCCCCACCACCATAGCGTTTCTCCGACCGTGAGTCCGGGTTCGATAAGCAGCGGGTAAGCAAGCAGCGCACCTAGTGAACCAACATTGGAGACGCTATACAGCGGGTATGGATTACCTAAGTTCATATTGCGGTACCAGACTTGCATAGTGCCGCTGACAGAGGAGAGCAAAACCGACGGAACGCCGACGTTAATCACAAGTAAACAAAGTAATTCCCCTACGGGATCGCCCTTTCCGGCGGGGCGCCATTGCTCCGCCGCTGGTAGCCGCATCCAGAGTAACGAAATGAGCACGATCGCGGCATAGATTGAAATGTATTTCTTAAATGAAAGGCGTGATAGAAAATAGGTTAGAGCATAGCCACATAGAACAGCGAATTGGTAGAAAAAAAGACAGGTGCTCCACACTGCAGCTGTGCCACCAAATCGCGGTGTCACAATCTTGCCGGTCAGTGGTTCGAGTGCGAACATCAAAAAGCTTCCGGTCAGCACAATTGCAGGCAGCAAAATTTGCATTAGCGACGAAGGTCGTCCCGTGGTTCGGTTCCGTTGTTCTGTTGCTGATTCGCTCACAGTTCGATTCTGTCGCCTAGGTCTGATGGTGCACTTTGCTTTTAAAGGCGAAACCAACCCTTTACTTGCAGAAATACATGATAGCGCATTAACGGCTATGCGACCCGTCTAGACCGCAAATTGCAGGGCATTCCGGCTATCAAAATTTGGGTGGGGACGAAAGTCCCGCGAATCTGGTACTAGAAAACCGGGGGATGCATTATTCGCTGTGAATTATCCGATGTGCGTGCGAAAAACTCTTGTAGTACCACTCGTTAGGCCGAAATGGCCTTAGTTGGACGCCGATTGGAATGGTGTTGCCATTGCTGTCTTTGTGGTCCGGTCCCGTGCAATCAATGACCAACGGCGTACCATCCGGTGAACGGCCATGTTCTCCTACCCACATGATTACATGTCCAACTTCACCTTTTCGGTTGCGGATGTAGAGGAGGTCAGCGGTCTTTAACTTCTTGCAAAGGTCTACATATCCGTTGTCATCGCGAATAGTGGTGGCGCGCGTGGTGCCGTCCTCACCCGGACCTTTCAAGTCTTCGGACTCGGCCTGTTCCTTTATGCCTGTATTGAGCTTGATTCCGAGACCGTAGTTGTAGACCCACGAAGAAAAGTCGCTGCAGTCAACGCCTTTCGAATTTCGTCCATAGTCCACTGGTTTCCACGGCCAGTCCGGTGGCGGATCCCAGTCAGGGATGTGATGGTGTTGATATGGTAAGCCTATGTATGACGCCGCCACTGCCAATACGCGATTGCGCTTCCACATTGCGGACCGGCTTTCATAGCCGCTGATGCGTGGATAGTGGCGCGGATGCGGTCCCCAGACGCCGCATTCTTTGCGTACTCGGCGCGAATACCATTCTTCATAAGGAACGTTGGCTTCCAGATGCCAGTCGTTTCTCGGCGGCTCATTGTTCGGGGCCAGCAATTCGTCCTGCGAGATACTGTAGTGAAGTGAATAGGGCGACACATAGTCGCCAGCAATGGCCGGACCGGTCATGGAGGCGCCATACAGGGCGCTTCCGAACAGGACAAGCAATTGTTTGAGATTCATTGTCAAATCCCCGTGTTGACGAATGGAACAAAGGCTGTTTCGTCCCAGTTTTATACCTCTGCCGCCGAATTATTCTCGGTTCTATTTCTCGCCTGTTACCGGACCGTTATTCGACCAGAGGTGAGCGAACGGATCGCGTTTCGGTTGCGTCATAACTACGTTCGTCAAAGTTGTAGCATCGATTATTTGAGATGTTGAACATTCTGATAATGCATTTTTTTCCATGGCTGTCGCTGATCTTTAGAAGTTCTTGTTGTCACGGGTTTCTTTGATTGAGATCGGTGCATAAAGATATGGGCAATCGACAATTAGTGGTGCCACGACGAACAGTCTGCGCACCAGTGAAACACTTTCATTTATGTGAATGGAAATGTGTTGTCAGCATGCTTTTGGTGACTACCTATCTGGTATAGTCATCAATCTTATCGGGGTTTCATTTATAGCGAGGCACCTATGACGAAGCGGAACAGAATAACCTTCTCTTTTGCCGCAATGCTCTCCTTGACCGTGGCTGCTTCAAGCTTTACGAGTTCGATGGCCGTTGTGGCCGATGGAGCTAACTCTCCAATTTCGGCGGATGAAGTACGCACTCAGGCCCGAGTTGAGCTGAATAACGCGATCTCTGCAGGCCGACTGAGCAAAGATGATGGCGCCAAGTTTTCTTCCGCTTTGGATGTGGCCAGCTCCGTATCCGACGTAGAGAGAACATGGGCCGAGCTCATGACTGCTGCGCAACAAGCAAAAGAGAAACACAATACAATCGAAAACCTGCTTGGGCAATTCACAACGAAGGTGAACCAACTGCAGAAAGAGGGCATCGTCTCCCCGGAGTCGATGGTGATTTATCGCGATCGAATCAAATCGATCGAGCGCCTCAAGAAGCAATTCAAAGGGCAAGACAACTTCTATGACTTCTGGGAATACGTCGTGCTCGGGCTCGACTTCTCCAGTTTGCAAGAGAGACTCGACCGCGCATTGGCTCATCGCAAACCGCCTGTAGAGACGATGGATCACTTGATTTTGCGCACCGACAACTACTTGCTTCGCAACGAAGTTGCTGCTCGTGGATTGACCGTGTACAAGAGCTTCGAAGTTGAACCCGAAGATTTGTTAGCTGCTCGCAACGCATTTGTCGCTATCTTGACTGACAAATCGACGAGCAATTTGAACACGCCTAAAGTTCGCGAGTTGCTCTACAAGCGCTTGCTTAACCTGCACTATGAGCCCTACCATCAATTCCCGAGCGAAGTCGATATCGACAAAGCTATCGTGGAAGTTGAGCGCTTGCTTGACAGTGGTGCTCGCAACGGGAATCTGAGCGCGGTTGACGACGTTCGCATCAGGCACGAACTCGACCTTGTGAAGGAGATCAAGAAGGCCTGGCCCGGCGTCAAACCTGGCATCGATCCAGTTGAAAGAGAACTGCGGTTGGAAGAAGTGCGCTTCATGTGCATGGATCTGCGCACAATGCAAAACTGGCTTCAACGCTCCTTGCGTAAAGATGGCGACAATGACGAAGCACGGGAAGAGCTTGTTCGATTGATGCATCGCATCGATCTAGCATATTTCAGCCACCGCATTACTCGTCAGGATGTTAGTGCGCTGCTGACAGCGGTGGATGAGGCGTTGCGCAAATCGGCCAATGGCACAGAATTGGCAAGCAAGTGCCGTGAGCTGGAAGGCCGCATGGACATGTTGGTCTCCGACTTCTCGATGTCACCCGCGCAAATCACGCCACGATTGAACGAAATCAATCGTCTGATCACGATGTTGAAGATTGATCAATCCTCTGCCATCAGAGAGCGTGATCGTATTCAACAATACCTCTCCGGCTATGAACAGCTGGATTCCGCCAAAAAGTATGGTGTGAGCATTGTGGCTGCCGCTGAGTTGGAAATGCTGCGCAAGCGCATCAACGCTCAGTTGAAAGCACAAGGCGCTACATAAACTAACCGACTAAGTCAAAAGATGAAGCCGGCTCGCGAAAGCTTGCCGGCTTTGTCTTTTGGTGGTTTCTATCCAGTCGTTTGGGCTACTTCGGGTTGGTTTTGGAAATGAGCGGGCATAATCAGCGTTCTAAAGTGGTATGGAATAAATAGCACCACTTGGAGGTTTTGCAGTGCGTTTCCAATTTCGGCGAGCCTCGGACCTAATTCCGTCCGCAATCGACAAATCCAGAATTCCGGTTATCAGCCAGATGGAAGGTCCGGCCGATGCGCGGGAGCTCGTGAGAAGTCTGGAAGACGAAGGCTTTACCGGCACCTTGAAAGTCACCTGCAGTGAGCGGCGTTCCCGCTCGTCGGCTTTGCTCTATCAAGGCCGAGTCATGGGATGCATTTACGGATGCGCTGATGATGCCGAGCCCCAGCCAACCGAAGTATCATTGCGGGAGATGCTGGAAGATTGTCGCATTGCGGGAACGCAGGCGGTGAAGTACGCCTTGCCGGAAGAAGTAGTATTGGGCATGTCGGCGTTGTTCCTTGGTAATCCGGTTGAGCGCACCGATACGATGGATGCAGGCGCCTATCTGGTTTTCATAATGCCGTGGCTTTTCGACACTCACCAGACGGCCTGTCTTGCGTTCTTCTTGCCTCAAAGCAATTCGACGACTCTGCTTTTCGTTCACGAAGGTTTGTTCGTCGGAACGTTCGAGGCGGAATCGCAAAAATTCAGCACGACCCTGAAACCATTGCTGGACGAGCTTGCTGCAGACGATGAAGCTCACGTCGAGGTATCGATCTTGCCCAGCCGAGCCCTTGGGTACGGGCTAGCGGCGCATCGCCTTCACTAGTCCGCCAATATTGCTGTTGACGTGGCGACGTGCTGTTCCTGTGGCGATGCCTTGTAGGCTTTTGCAACGCCTGTCGCCGATTCTCGAGAAAATGTGACAAGACATTTTTCAGTGACTTGCGCTGGACGCCGGGTTTTTCGGTTTTTGCGTCTTCGGCGCGAAGTTCTGGTCAATGTCAGCAAATTTCGAGAAAATGTGACAAACCATTGTCGACTTGACCCCATCTTCTCGGCCCCGCCTCCCTGTGGCGTATACGCGAAAGCCCCGGGTAACGCAATGGCATTGCTGCCTCGATTACTCCGGGAGCGGCCGCATCATCGTGCGGGCGCCTCACGCGATTTTGTTAGAGTTCAAAGCGAAAGGTTTACTTCTCTTTCGGCTTCGCTGATTGTTCGATGACCTGCTCTACTACTTTCTTGCGCTCAATTATGAAGGCGTTCTTCTGCGGCTCAAGCTGCAGCGCCGGGATTTCCAGCTGGCGCAGTTGTAGTTGCGGAACCTCTCTAGGCATTGGTGCTTCTTCAACCTTTGGCTGTTCAGGCTTCATCTGATGAAGCCTCTGTAAAATGCCTACTCCGGCCGCACCGGCTGCAGCTCCCAGCAAGCCTTCGCCCAGAGCTTTGCCCGCGACCAGCTGATTTTCGGTTCGCTGAATCAAGTCAAATGGAACCACCGTGGGGATTAATCGTGGCGACGTTACGCTGAAAGTTCTCGTCATGAGGAGATTTCCGGCATCGAATTTTGGCGGGTCAAACTTCGGAAATTCGAACTTCGGTAGTTCGGTGCCGCCCTTTCCACCAAGACCGCCGGCGGGATTCTTCGCTTGCCCTTCTAAAATTGCACGCACTGCAGCTGACCGTTCTCCCGGGGGAAGGGCCTGAATCTCCTTTCCGCTCACTATTGCTCGTGTTTGAGGATTGATTGGTAGTGCTGATTCACCCGGGGCTTTTATAGCCGGATTTGCTGGCAACTCGAGCTTGGGAGCAGCTCCCGGACCTTCTGTGAGCGCTCTGACAGCGGCTGCTCGCTCGCCGGGTGCAAGCGATCTTATAGACGGATTATTCATTGCGCCTCTTGTGGCGGCGTTAATCGGAATTCCCGAGTCAAGCAGGGCTTTAGTTGATGCTTGCATGCTCGGGTCCAACCTCATGTCGCGCAAGGGACCGAGCTCATTAAATTGAAACTGGGTTGTTTTCATCGGAATCGCGCCGCCGACCCGATATCCGCCATAGCCTGCGAGCATCATTGCCGGGTAATCTACAAGCGCGGAACCGGCATACTTCGCGACTGTGTCTTTGTTGGACTCGAAATTTCCAGGATTGGACCAGTTGTCGGCCATTGCCCCAAGTGTTGGAACCCCTCTGCGAACTACGTCCACACCTAATGAAAGCGTAAATGCGCCGGTAGCTAATCTGGCTCCGGCTGCCCATCTTCCCCCCGCTCTGCTAGCGAGATTGAGAGCAAGACCTGCTCCAGCACAGGCTCCCAGGTTGAGAGCCGTGTCGCCCGGGTTGTCCCACATCTCCTGAGCTCGGTTTACGATGCCGCTGCCCAGTCCGTCCCTCAATAACTCTGCTTCTCTTTGTAGCTTCGAGCCCACTGTGTCGATGTTACCGCCTGCGAGCTGATTATTAATTGCGAGTTCTGGTCTGTCGGCCATTGTGAAAAACCTCTGCGGGGGGAGAAACAATCTTAAAAAAGATGTCATCATCATGACTTCTTCGGGTTCCCGTGAACATGCGTGTAAACCGCCGGCGGAGGGGAGAATTACGGTGACTAAATTCGTATCTCTGACCGTCGATGCCCTCGGGCCAATGTTATAAACCAAGGGACACAAGTGTGTGGAACGAGCCTTTTAATCCACTGCTGATGCCTCCTCCGGTACGTCAAAAACTCAGTGCAGCATTTGTTACGGAATCGGGGGTGCGTCCATGGAAATTCTCACAGCAGACATACCGGAAGAGAAATTGTTGGAGAAGTATGCTGTCGGCGCCTCAAAGTTCGTCAACTTCGATTCGTTTCGCATTCATTATAGAGATGAAGGGAATCAGAACGGTCCCACCATCGTGATGTTGCATGGCAGCCAGTCGTCGCTGCACACGTGGGAAGCCTGGGTGAAGGAGCTAGAGAAGGACTTCCGCATGGTGTCGCTCGACCTGCCCGGCCATGGATTTACTTCGGTGATGCCTGACGACGATTACACCTATCCTGCGATAACCCGGGTGCTCCACCGGTTCGTTCGCGCGTTGAAGTTGCCCAAATTTACGTTGGTTGGAAATTCTTACGGTGGCGTCATCGCGGTGCATTATGCCGCATGGTACGAGTCTGATCTAACGTCTTTAGTGCTGATCGACAGCGCCGGTTACCCCGTGCCCGATCCTCTGCCGTGCCAAATCGTACGCTGGCCCCTGGTTGGGGAAGTTTTCACCCACTGCACTCCGCGAGACTTTGTCCGCAAAGAGCTCGAAAGCTGTTACGGCGACAAGAGCAAATGCACCGATGCGATGTTTGAACGTTACTATGAATTGATGTTGCTTACCGGTAGGCGTCGTGCGCAGTTGTTGATCAATAAGCCGGACAATGCCTACTGGGCGCCTTCGCCGGTGCTTGAAAGATTGACGCAGTTGAAAATTCCTGCGCTCGTCATGTGGGGTGAAAAGGACCCCTGGCTCGAAACAACTCTGGGACAACGTTTTGCTGATGACATTCCAGATGCGACCTTGAAGATCTACAAAGGTGCCGGGCATGTTCCGATGGAAGAGCAGCCGGCGGAGAGTGCCGCTGATTTGCGCGAATTCCTCAATGAAAAAATTACCCCTCAAAAGACCGTTGCGCTGGCGTAAGGCATTGCGCAGTTCGGCTATCGGCTTCTGACCTTTTCGCGGTGACATCGGAAAATCTACAGGTATCACCAGGGAATATAGTCCGGCGTGCGCCTGGGGGCGGGATTTTTGCCGCCAATTCTTCAAAAAAGGTGACATTTGCCAAGAATCTGCCAAATCCTTGCCCAGTCTTTGCCAAGACGTATTGCTATCTTTAAAGCACGAAGAACGAGCGTCTCGGGAAACGCAATTCTTAGGGCAGGGCTAAGCAGGGTAGGGTGTTGGTCGATGAATAGAACATTTTCAACTCAGTCAAATCGCTTCACCTACACTGGTGAAGCCATTAGAAGGATGACGCGCGACGAAGTACTGGTTTTGCGCGCTGTCAATGCTCGTCGCTTGAACACCGGCATTGTTGTTGAAGCTCTCGTAGCATTCTGGGGCGACATGCAAGCGTTGTTCATGTCAAGGACTTCTCAAAAGACTAACAGCATGTGTCGCTACTATGGACACGTCATCCAGGGTTCGTGGCAGGGTAGCTGCCCCAACTGCGCCGACTGCGGCATCAAAATTACATCGCCCGATCAGCTTCGCAAAGCTGCGTCGCGCGTCTGAGTTTACTTACGCTGATCCTCCTCGACCAAGATTCAGCGGGCTGGCTAGAAACAGGAAATCGCAGCAGCGGTTTCCTGTTTCGTTTTGGGTGCAGCGGGGCAAGTGGTAGACGGCGCGGTGCAAGTAGTAGGTACGATAAGGAGAAATGGCATGGCTATTGTTGCCTCGCGGAATCAAGCGTTTTTTGTGAACGTAACGCTGGTAGCCGGTCTGCTCTTCAGTGGTGCATCAGCACTTGCCGATGACGCGAAGCCCGCTCTGTCGAAGAAAGATGCGGAAGCTGCTTGCTGCACGGAAGCCAGTGGTGCAATGTGCGGAAAATGCAGAGAAGAGTGTTTGAAGGCATTGTCTTACTGCCTTTCGAAAGGAGGCAAGCATACGTCTGCCGCGCACATCACCACGCTGTTGGATTGTATCGATATGTGCGACATCAGTTCGAGACTGACTGGTCGCAATTCGGAGCTGTCGGCGCGTATCTGTCAGATCTGCGCCGATGTTTGTAACCGCTGTGCGAAGTCATGTGAAGACTTGAACGATCCAAATTTGAAAGCTTGTGTCGAGATGTGCAAGCAATGCGCACAAAGTTGCTGCACTAAATAGGTTCAAACACAAGCGGCCGGAATTCGATCAGCTAAAATTTATCAGATTGACGCCTTGGAAGTCGCTGGAATTCTTGCCTTGAGCGTGGTGAAGTTCACTGCATTTGCCAACGTCGTTAATGCTTTGCCGGTGCGTAATCTCCTACGGCTTGCAAGTGCGGCGCAATGACCCTAGCTACCCCGGTGCTTTGCAAAATGCTCAGTCCCACTTCAGGGTTGCTGCCGGCTAGAAGCAAGCGCAGTTCCTTCTGAACCCAGTCTGCATTAAGTTCGCCTGCCTTTTGAGCGTGCTTGGTCAATGCCGTTTTCAGACTTGTTGAGAGCGCATACTCGGGATACTTCGTCGCCGAAATACGCGGTATGCGCAGCAGAATTCGAGGGTTCGCTCCAACACATACTTCGGGATCTTGCGTGGTGCGAATTAGCTTCGCATCCATGTCGCGCTGTCCGCCGAAGAAGTCGTACTTTGCACCAGTACGTGGTTCCATCGCCATAGAGTTTATGGTTAAGTCCCGTGTTGCACTATCCTGATAGACTGAAGGCGAAAGCCCCGGTCCTGTTCTGCGCCCGCTGAAGGAGGCAATCTCGTAAACAATTCCGTTGATCCGGACAATCTGTACAAATGGATAAGGTGTTTTTTCAACGGTGTAACCGTTGCTGGCAAGTAGTTGCTTTATTTGGTGCCCCTCGGCGGACGTGCCTATGTCATAGTCTCTCGCCGGTTTGCCGGCTGCTCGGTCCCGAACTGCACCGCCGACGATGACTGCTATGTGGTGGTCCTTTTGGAGCAGATCGGTGATTCGGATCGCACCCTCTAACATGGTGGCTTCCGCCTCTGCTGGCTTGAATTGTGCTTCTGCTTCCGTCACAAACGGTCTCTCGGAGGTGAGCTTCCGCCCCGGTCTCCAGCTCCCCTGCGATTCTATAAATTGATTGAATTCCTGGCGCCAGCGGTATTCGTAGCTTACGCCACCCGGGGCAGGCCAGGCGCCAATCTCGAGTCGGAGTTGGTTCGGGTCCAACACTTCGGATTGTTTTAGCTGATTGCCGACAATCTGTGCTCGGGTGTGAGCCTGCGCCTCTTGCGTCGCTCTTGCGTCGCGGAACAGAGACCAGGCTCGCTCGACATTTCCTTGCTGCAGTTGTGCTGCAGATTCTTGCCAGACATTGTTCGTACCCGCGGTAGCAGGCTGCTTGGCGTCTGAGATGCGATGAAGTCCGCGCGCAAGATCCTCGGCTGCTGCCAGTCTTGTCCAGAGGTGAACCGTGCCACTGCTGGCGGTGCTAAAGTCGTTGTGCTTTCCGTAACATACTCGCGCCCACGGATTCTCGTGCAACAGTTGCGATAGATCTGCGGATTTACCGTGTCCGGCCCCAAGACGCACTGTCGCGAAGCGATCTACCGGTGCAGACAATCCCAGGCTTAGCTGGCTTTCGAGTATTACCTGTTCGGCTTTCTGTTGAACGCGTGGAAGTACATTGTTCATGAATGCTCCGGATACGCCGGCTTGCATACACTCCGGTCCCGACGGAAGGTGCCCCTGGCTGACAAGGCGACTCACAGTCAACTGCGCTTCGGCTCCTGCGAAGCCAATTGCGCTTCGAGAGGCGATTGCTTTCAGGCCCGTTAAGTCCTTGCAGAATCGATTTCCCGTTCCAAATACGGCAAAAGCCGTAGCTCCTGCAAGGATGTTGCCGACGCGGCTCTCGCCTTCGCGAGGATTTCTGAGTCCGTCATACAGGGCGGCGCCAGTAACGCCGGCCAAGATCTCACTCTTGATCAGCTGTGCCGAGACGCCTTCCAACCGGAGCTTGGCTCCCGCTGCGCGAAGTCCGCCCCCTGCTAACTTTGCGGAGATTGTGTAGGGCACAACCATGCCCAATCCAGAGCATGCCGATTGCAAAAACCAATCGCTCGAAAGAAATTGCGTGGCGGTTTGTGTCAGTAGCTTTTGCTCGTGGAAAACCTCACGCCCCGAAACGCCATTTATCAAGCCTGCGGCGGCATTGTAAGGCTCCAGGATTGCATTGTTGGTAAACGGCGCAATAATGTTCGATTCGATGTATGCGTTGCCGGTCCGACCTTCTCCCGGTCCGAGCAATTCGGTCAGGGTCAGGAAGGGGGGCGGTTCAGGTCCGATTCGTGATGATGGGTCCGGGGTATCCATGGTTAAACAGTTTTAGCGTTAGTTGGCCAAGTCCGCTATGGTGTAACCCCCCGAGCGTGCGGTAGATTCTAAGTATCGGGTTCTGACGAACCAGGTCCTGCGGGAGGTATGCGGTGTCGCAGTCTGTTTCGGTTTACGTGGAAGAATTTTCGACTCGCGAGGAAAGCCGACGGGAGGTGGCCCGGTTCTCTTGTTACGACCTTGCGCTTCGTTGTGCACAAGTGCGCGTGCGCCGTTGCATGCGAGATTTCCATCGCCGCGGGCAGAGCGCGAAGGACCTTTTCGATCTGTGGTTCATGTTCGGCGAGGATGTATACATTGTTCCTGATGATAGACGGGCTGGATTCTCCGCTATCGACTATGGCCGGTTGATTGCAATGGAACTGGCATGCGATCCCACCTTACGGAATCCCGATGAGCAGGGACGTTCTTAGTGAGTTACTAGCCGGATGTTAATGGTCAGCTATTTCCCCAGCTCGTGGCGGAGCGCACTCTCCAGCTCCGGGTATTGAAACTGAAATCCTTGTTTCTCCAGCTTTGTCGGTAACACCTTTGCCCCTGCAAATAGCATTTCGTCAGCCATTTCACCGAATAGCATTCGTGGTCCAAATGAAGGTACCGGCAATATTGTAGGGCGATGAAGTACTTTCCCGAGTGCCGACGTGAACTCAGCGTTAGTGCATGGTTTCGGTGCCACGATGTTGACCGGACCGCTCAGTCCGTCCTGTCTCATCGCGAAGTAGATGCCCTGTACCGCATCTTCCAGCGTAATCCAGCTCATGTACTGGCGTCCGGAACCAAGGATTCCACCTGCACCCATTTGAAAAATTGGCAGCATCTTTGCCAGGGCACCGCCAGCGGTGCTGAGTATAACGCCGAATCGCAGATTCACAACTCTGATTCCTGCCGACGCTGCACTTGCGGTTGCCCCCTCCCATTCTTGGCAGACACCCGCCAGGAATCCTGCCCCGGGAAGGCTTCCCTCGCTCAGTGCTTCGGTCCCGCGATCGCCGTAATAACCGATGGCGGACGCGCAGACTAGTGCCCGCGGTTTCTTGTGAACGCGTGCGAGAGCTTCCGCTATCAACTTCGTCCCGCTGATTCGACTTTCTCTGATCTTCGTCTTTGCGTCATCAGTCCATCGCTGGGCCACTGATTCGCCAGCCAAGTGCACGACCACGTCGAAGCCTTCAAGGTCAGACGGATTCAATGCTCCGCGGACAGGGTCCCACTGTACTGTCGTGGCGTTCGTCCCGCCTCTGCGCACGAGTTTCACAACTTCGTGTCCTTGAGAAGTGAGAAAGTTAGTGAGTGCAGATCCGACAAGACCTGTTGCGCCCGATACTAGTACTCGCATACGGTTGGCTCCTCTTTCTTTGTGAAATCGCTCAACATCCGCTCGGGTTACCTGATGTCTGTAATTAAAGACGCTTTCCAGCTTGCGATCTACGAATGCCCCCGCTGCCAGGTTTGAAATGAGACTCAAGGGCAATTCGTATTCTATGCGATCCTCAAGTATGGAGTTGTTGTCATCAACTTGCAAGCAACTGTGTGTGTGTGTCCAACTTTGGAACGGACCTTTGACTTGTTTGTCGCAGAATTTTTTCCCTTCCTCGTAGCCGAAGTGTTCGAACACGCAATCGTGTGCAATCGGGCCTTGTGTTATCTGTATCTTGGCAGTGCTGCCATCTGTGATGGTGCCGCTGTGCGCGATGAGGCTGACATGCTCAAACGGCGGGCTGAGCCGCTGGAACACTCCCGGCATCGTGTGCCAGCGGAACAGCACATGCGCGGGAGCGCAGACTTCAACCTTCCTGATGTAGACCCTTTTCACGTTTTACCTTAAGAATTCGGTTTCGAAGGAGAGGCTTCTATTGTAATCTTAAATGCCGGATAGTGAACGGCCGGTGAATGCAGCGTAGCAGCGGTGTTGATCTTGTACATTGGCAAATTAGATCCGGTCGTCCATTTCGCCTTCGAATCGCTGGCGTATTTTGTCGGCTTTCGGCTTTATCTCTTCCTGAGAAAGAGAGATTCCCTCGACTTGGCGCAACGCACACGCATCATCGCATCTGTGGTGGGCGGCGCCGCCATCGGCAGCAAACTTATAACCATCCTTGCCGACCCCGCTACCATGACAGGCCACTTCGCCAGCATGGAGAGTTTCGCTGCGGGCAAAGGCGTCGTCGGCGCGCTGGTCGGTGGATGGCTAAGCATCGAGCTCTGCAAATTCTTCACAGGCATAAAGTCATCTACTGGCGATACTTTTGTGCTGCCGCTGATTGTGGCAATGGTGATTGGTCGAATTGGTTGTTTTGTGACCGGCTTTCACGATCGCACGTACGGTTTGCCTGCCGATCTGCCCTGGGCATACGATTTCGGGGATGGAATCAAGCGTCATCCCAGCCAAATTTACGAGATACTGGCGCTTCTGTGCATATTGGTGTGCATCGAGCTGTTGAGACCCCGATTGCGCAATCAAGGCGATCAGTTCAAGTTCTTTATGTCTGCGTACATGGTATACAGATTAGGCGCCGATACCTTCAAACCTGTTCCTCATCCTTATTTCAACCTGAGCATCGAGCAAGTTGTGGCGGTTTGCGTGCTGCTGTACTACAGTCGCTTTCTGCTATCATTGTTCTCTTCTTCAGCCCCGAACAATCCTTCTGAGTCGTCATGATTGAAACAAAAGATCGTCCTTATGTTTTTTACGAGCTTACCAACAGCTTGTGCTCAGAGTGTTTGTCGAAGGTGGAAGCAAAGGTTATCATCCAGGATGATTGTGTCTATCTGATCAAAAACTGCTTGGTGCACGGACGGCAACGAGTACTAATCTCAACCGATGTAGAATACTACAAGCTCAGTCGCAGTTATCTCAAACCGGGACAATTGCCGCTTCGGTTCAATACCGAGACAGAGCGCGGTTGCCCCTATGACTGTGGTTTGTGTCCTGATCATGAGCAGCACAGTTGCTTGACGCTGATCGAAATTACTGATCGCTGCAACTTGGAGTGTCCTGTTTGTTACGCTGATTCGAGCCCGCGGAACGGTAATCACCGAACCCTGGAAGAAATAGAGTTCATGCTGGATTCGCTGGTGAGGAATGAAGGCGAACCGGACGTAGTTCAGCTAAGTGGAGGCGAACCGACTATCCATCCGCAATTCTTCGAAGTTTTAGATCTGGCAAAGAGCAAGCCGATCAAGCACCTGATGATAAATACGAACGGCGTGCGCATTGCGCGCGACCGAGCTTTCGTCGAGCGACTGGCGCATTACAAGCAAAACTTTGAAGTGTATTTGCAGTTTGATAGTTTGCGCCCTGCTCCGCTAGTGAAGCTGCGCGGCGAGGACCTGACCGAAGTCCGTAAAGCGGCACTGGCGAATCTCAACGAGTTTGAAATTTCTACCACGCTGGTTGTGACACTACAGAAAGGATTGAATGACGACGAGCTCGGGGGAATAATCGATTACGCACTCTCCCAGTCTTGTGTAAGGGGCGTCACCCTCCAACCGGTTCAATCCGCAGGTCGCCTGGTGGAGTTTGACCCGGCAACAGACAGGCTGACGCTTGCGGAAGTTCGTCAGAAAGTGCTCGCGCAATCGAAAGTTTTTTCACCGGACGATATTATTCCGGTGCCTTGTCATCCTGATTGCATTGCGATGGCGTATGCATTGAAGACCGGCGGGAAGGTTGTTCCATTATCGGGATTCATCGGAGAGGACTTGCTATTGAGCGGCGCGAGGAACACCATTCAGTATGAGCGGGATCCGGTGGTCAAAGAAAAGATTTTTAGATTGTTCTCGCTCAATCAGACGGATGAGACATCTTCGCACGCAGTTGGCGATTTGCTGTGTTGCTTGCCAAAACTCGAGTTTCCGGACTCTCTCGGCTACAACAATATTTTTCGTCTGCTGATAGTTGAGTTTCTCGACCGCCACAACTTTGATGTGCGGTCCGTGAAACGAACATGCATCCACATTGCGCATAGAGACGGTCGCATAATTCCGTTCGACACTTATAATATGTTCTACAGGGACGGATTGAAGAATCTGCCTCGTGAAATGGACAAGGCGGTTCCGATCGGAATTTCGAAGAATGCCAACTGAACTTGAGCCAATCGAACCGACTCCGAAAAAGGAAGTCGCTAAAAATTTTTGGGTTGGTTTCGGCATTTCGCTGGGGGTGAATATTGTCGTGGTCGCGTGTTTTTCAGGCACCCTCTTCTTTGTGAAGGACGGCAGCTTAGCACCAGTGTCCACCATTCTCGCTATCGTCGGGTTGCTCCTTCAGCCAGGCTACTTCATCACTGGCGTCATTTTTGCGTTGCGAAAATACAAAACTGGGATGGCGTCAGGACTCATAACCGGTTCGGCGCTCAGCGTCCTTGCAGTGCCGGCTACGTGCTTCGGTCTGATGTTTTCGGCATCGCACTAAGCCATTTGTCCCTTAGAGTCCTCCTGTGCGTAACGGACGGGAGCTTCCTTACAAGTTATTAATGAGGCTGAGCGTCCTATGGGACTGGCTGCTGAGCCTTCTTGGCAGGCTTGGCAGGGCGTCGGTTTTCGCCCGGCAGATAGAAGGAAAAATAGTTAAGGCGTAAGTTGTTTGAAACTCAGGAATGGTGTTTTGGTGGAGGTTATGATGATTGCCCGTAGTTTAAGCAATTAGCGCCTTCCGAGACCTAACCGTTGCTTTTTAACAGCCTCTCTTACCTCATATTTTTGCCGGTCACGTTGCTGCTCTTTTGGGTCAGCCCGCGCTCGTGGCGTACGGTGTTGTTGCTGGTTGCAAGCTATGTGTTCTACATGAGCTGGAAACCGGTCTACGGGCTGCTTATGATTGTGCTCACCGTCGCAAATTATCTGTTCGGCTTAGCTATAGCGAAGTACCAGGCGCAAAAGAAAGCATTGATGGTCACCGCTGTAGTGTCCAATTTGCTGGTTCTCGGGTACTTCAAGTACACTTATTTTGCTTTCGACCTGCTGAACCAGGCACTGACGCCGCTAGGACAGCATCTGCCCAAGCTCTCACTTGAGATTATTTTGCCGCTGGGTATCTCATTTTTCGCTTTCGAGTTCATTCACTATGTGGTGGAAGTTTATCGAGGCGGACAACCCGTGCGCTCGTTGCCGCAGTTCGCGCTGTTCGCGGGGTTTTTTCCCACTCAGCTTGCCGGTCCGATTAAGCGGTATCAAGATTTCATTCCGCAACTTTCCACCGAGCATCGACCGAACTGGAAGGAAATCGATGCGGCTGTATGGCTCATTTTGTTTGGGCTATTCAAGAAAGTGATTTTTGCAGACAACCTGTCATCCGTTGTCCAGAGCGGTTTTAGTCATCCTGAACTACTGACCGCCGTAGATACCTGGCTTGTTGTCTACGCATTTGCTTTTCAGATCTATTTTGATTTTTCCGGTTACACCGACATCGCTCGCGGGTCAGCCATGTTATTTGGCTACAAGGTCCCGCTGAACTTCAACTTGCCTTATCTGGCAGGATCCATTGCGGAGTTTTGGCATCGCTGGCACATTTCTCTATCAACCTGGCTTCGAGACTACTTGTATGTGCCGCTGGGCGGCAGTCGTTGCTCGCGCTGGTTCAACTATCGCAATCTGTTTCTGACCATGCTTTTAGGTGGGCTCTGGCATGGGGCTGGACTTCATTACCTTGCATGGGGCGCGTTTCACGGACTGGCATTGATCGCGCATAAGACATTCAAGGACTTCACCGCTGATGCCTCTGTGCTTCAAGCAGCACGTTCGAGCAAGCTGTTTCACGTTGCTTCCGTGTTGTTGACCTTTCATGTTGCATGTGTGGGCTGGGTGTTGTTCCGCGCCGAAGATATGAATATTGCCGGTCGGATGTTGAAGCAGATGTTCCTGTTGGACAGTGCTGTCGCCGGTGCTACAAATTTGCAACTGAGTATCGTGAACGTTCAGGAACCGGTAATCTTTTTGATACTGCCTTTGGTGCTGCTTCTATTGTTCGGCGGTCAGTTGCTTTCGGGGTGGCTTTCATCGAGGAAGGTGCCTTTTGTGCTTCCGTTGCCTCTGCGCGCTGTTGGTGTTGCCGCAATGATACTGTTGCTGCTTGTGTTTTCCCCTGACTCCTCGCCCAAGTTCATCTACTTCCAGTTCTAGGATCGCACCGAACATGGTCAATACGAACGATAACCAAACCGACAAGCACGGACGACCAGTTCTATCTGCCGCAGTATGGGGCGTTGCGCTGTTTTGTGTTGTCAATTTCTGGATGCTGGTAGCTAAACCGTTGGCAAAGGTAGATCCTGAGAGCTTACCGTCTGCGCACACATGGGTGTGGTGGGCGGCGAAAGAGTTCATGAGTGAATCGCATCCACCGGAAGTCGTAATTGTGGGACCATCACTGCTGATGCACCCGATTGCTCGACTGGATGCCGAGTACCTTAACAAAGATCTGGACTATGTGCATCACCACCGTTCGGAATTCATGGCTCATGCACTTCAGGAAAAGTTAGGGACACACATTTCTCGTTGCTTCAACTTTGCTCTACCGGGAGCAATGATGTCGGACGATTATATTGTTCTGCGCTCGATGTTGTTGGGACCGAAGAAACCTGCTGTGGTTGTTCTTGGACTCGGGGTGCGTGACTTCAGCGACAGCCTTGTATCATGCCCCGCAGCAACGCCACCCTTTCGCTATCTCAAGCGCTACGCCGACACTGATGATCTGGTTGATCTCGTTATGCCTCAGTTCTGGCAACGCTTCGATTATTGGATCGGGAAGAATATCTATGCGCACGGTAAGAAGCTGGACATGCAAGTTGCTCTTGCCGAGTTGTCGAAGCGCGTTCTCGGAAAGGAGTCGTCACGGCTGTTTCCGCCGAGTAAACTGGTCGAGTCCGATCCTACCCGCACCAGTCCTGCAAACATGCGAGCTGAAGTTGAGGAGGGGTGGTTCGTGATGCGTCCGCATCAGCAGCTTCCTTACGAAGACAATACCCGCGAGTACAAGCGTCGCTTTCGTTCGCCCAATACCGCCATGTTCGACATTCAGGAAAAGTTTCTTGAGAAATTTATGGCTGACTGTCGACGCAACGATATTCAAGTCGTGCTGGTGAATATTCCCGTAACGCCTGCTAACAGAGCCTTGGTGCCGCCTGGCAATTACGAACGGTACATCAAGTTGCTGCATGAAACCGCCTCGAAATGGAATGCATGCTGTGTGGATCTGGGCGACGATAAGGATTTTGTTGCGGCGGACTTCTACGATACTTGCCATATGAATGCCGCTGGTGGCAAGAAACTTGTTGAGAAGGTCGTGGCTTATATCGCGCAGGATGATATGACTGTCGCCGCTCTTAAGAATGCTGACCATGTGAGACTTGCCGGTAGCAAAGCGCCTGTGCCTCAGTAACCGGGGTTTCGCTAAGACGGACCGGACTGTAAACTGTAAGCTTACTCGGGCTCTGGAGTGAGTGACGCAATGTCGAATGAATCTGAAGAGGAATACTTTGACAAAAGATGGTTGAAGCAGACCAAAGAGGAAGAAGCTGCTGCGCCGGATTTACGTGCGATAAAAGAGTTTGCCTATCGGTCTTTCGATCTGCTCGACAAGGACGGGGACGGGTTCTTACAACGAACTGAATTGAAAGAAGAGTTGGAAAATGGACGGCTAGACAGCCGCGAAAAGTCTTTTGTTACGTTCTTACTCAACAGCCATGAACAGATTGCCAGTATGAATGATGATCCTGCTAATGCTGATGGGATCTCACGGCAAGATATAGAGTATTACTTTAGCCTGATTGCAAACTTGCTTTAGTAAGTGAGGTCGGCTGCAGTGGAGACTCCGTCTCGACAGCGGCCGACCCCGAACCAGCCAACCAATCAAAATCAGTCTAGGATGCTACGCGGCTCCACCAGTCGCTGGCAATGCTGCGCTCCAGCTTCCGCTCGAAGCTCAATGGCGGCGCTGTCGGTTTTGTGCCAAGGTACGTATAGGCCGCGGCGAACACACCATCGAGCGAGCGACCGAGAACCCAAGCCAGTGGAAGAGCCGCCAAAACATAATAGAGAATTGTCGTTTCCATCCGTCTGCCCTCACTTTTCATACCCCCCAAGGAAAGTTGCCGACACTAAATACAGTGCGACCCCGACGTGGGAGCGCAACGATTTGCTCACGGAGCGGCGACTCGCTTGCACAAGCTCTGGATATTGGAAGCCCGTTAAACAAAATCATAATGATTTTGTCGGTCTTTGCAAGCGTTGTTAAGGTGTTCTTATCAGTCTTCCCGGGGAAACTACGCGGTAGGAGCCTTTCAGCCCGACAGCGCAAGCCAAGCCAAGCCAAGAGTCATGCTGCTCGTTATCAGGCTTTTGTTCACTTCTCCTACCTGAGCCATTCGACCCGGTCCAACGGTGCCGGTATCAGCGGTGGTACTAGGCATACAATTGGTGGGCACGTTGTTGGCAAATTATTGGCACTAACTAGTTCTTTTGCAAAAGCTTTTGCTTTTTCAGAAACTCTTGCACGTCTTGTCGATTTTGATACTGCTTCATTTGGTTCTCTTCGTCTTTCGGATCGGCGCCGATGAAGTTGTCGGCGATTTCTATCTTGTCCTTCGTTATGCTCACCGCAAGATCCGTGTGGTGACAAGAGCATGCTGCTTCTGTGTTCTTCATAACTTTTAGCCTGCTGACCCTGGCGGCTTTGGTTCCGTACCTCTTCTTGAGAGTGCTTTTTTGCTCCGGCGTCAGATCGATTAGCACCAAAATACTGTGTTTTAATCCAGCTGCTATCTTCTTTGATTGCTCCGGCGTAATCGTCATCTCCGAATGCGGTCCAGCTATGTGACCGTTGCGCACGAACGTGTCGGCTCGAACGGCATCGCCTGTCCCTGAAAGTAAGAGCGTGGTCCAAAGCAAAAGAACCGGAGCGATTTTCATTGGTCGTTTCAGTCATCCTGATTCGGTGGCGTCGGGTCTGATAGGACATCCATTCGTTGGATTAGTGTGATCGATGCCAGCGGAATGAACAGGGCGAACATCACTTCAAATGTTGAGAAACCGGCGATAATAGCCCCGGGGCGAACGGCATGAACCACACAGAAGAACATCAACAGCACAATCCGATGGGACTGGCTCAACATGCCACCTTTGTGATTTGTGGAACCTGATGCCCTTCCGAGTTCACCCACATAACTTACTATTAGCATGCAGATGATCGCCAGTAGTGCAAGGTGCACGCGCATTACGTCCGGCGGCCAGAAAGTGAGACCAAGAAACAATGAAACATCGGCAAGCCGGTCACAAAGACGACTGAGCATTCGCGAATACGGCGAGCGGTCCGGGTGTTCGTTGTCCGATATGCTTTCGAGAGAATCCAGCGCCAGGCGTATCGCCAGAATCGGGGCGGCAATCAATCCGAGCCAGGGACGTTGGTAGGCACCGTAAAGCAAACCGCCCGCTATCATCGAGGCAGCTAACGACGCCCAGCTAAGCGCTTCTGGAGTAACCCCTTTGGAAAGCGGTTTTAGCTGTTTCTGGAGCCATAGGCCCGGTCCGCCTCCTTCCACGCCCAGTACCTCCGATTAGGTCCGCAAACATTGTACCCGGGCAGCAAACTTCTCCTACGGTCGCGAGCAAGAGTCTGTTACTTTCAGGACTGTTGAGTCGCAAAGAAGCGAGCCCGGATGCTCGGGCTCGCTTCTTTGCGAATTGTCTTCGGCGGAACCTCTAGTATTCCAGGAGGCTTAGCACTTCCACACCCACGGGTAGGCGAGTGCGTCCATTCAAGAATCCGAGTTCAATCACGAACCCTACGCTGATGACCTCGGCTCCGACCTTGGTTAGCAGCTTGTGAGCGGCCACGGCCGTTCCACCGGTGGCCAGCAAGTCGTCTACCAGGACGACACGGGCGCCCATGTGTACAGCGTCCTCATGAACTTCGACGCTGTCGGTTCCGTATTCCAGGTCGTAGGTTTCTTTGACGACCTTGTGCGGAAGCTTTCCGGCTTTGCGAATTGGAATGAACCCTACTGCGAGCTTGTTGGCGATAATCGGCCCGAGGATGAATCCTCTAGCTTCAATGCCGGCAATGTAATCAGGTTTTAGTTTTCGGTAGTGCTCTGTGAGAACTTCCATAGTATATGCAAAGGCTTCCGCGTCCTTCAGCAAAGTGGTCAGGTCTTTGAAAACGATTCCTGGCTTTGGGAAATCCGGAATGTCACGAATTTTGCTCTTGAGCCAATCGGACTTTTCTTTAGTTATTAGACTGGATGTAAGTTGCTCTGCCATTATCTGCCCTTCCGAACGTGCTGTCGGCGGTCTCCTCGTCTTCGCCCGGGACTCCCGAGTCCATGCGGACGGCATTGGGGACGAGGGCTAATTGTATATCCTTCAAGGAGCTCTCTGCGCACCATTGGCGAAAATCGGCAATTTCTGCAAGAACATTTACCAGCTGTACGTACTCAGGTAGGTCGTCCCAGGTTTTTTCAGGTACTCCGAGCAACTCCAGAAATATGGTTCCGTCTTCGGCGTACCAGTCTATGACTCCGACGTTCTTGAGAACAGTGAGTCCCAGTGCTACCGCAAGCGGCGTTGTTGACAGTACGGATGACAATTTTTCCGATTTGGCTTCGCCGTCGCGCTGATTAACAGCGAAGCGGACCAGGCCAAGCAAGCGTTTCAGGAAAACATTGGCGTCAGCCGGTTCAAGTGGCGCTCCGCCAACGACATAAACTGTGCTGGCATTGGAACGGTTTACCACTGATTGCAGCACTGCGGCCGATGGCGGGTATTGCCAGAACAGCAAGTGTCCGCTCTCGGCTATGTTCGCTCGGTCGCTGAACACAACTCCTTCCATCGTTTCGCTGGACTCGCCGAAGATGCAAAGTTTGCCGCCCAGTCGGCGAACTGCTGCTTCCACTACGGACTGTGGCGTTCCGTGTCCGCGCAAATCTCGCCAATTGATTTCGATTGATGCGAATCTGCTGCCGGGGTCTTTGACCTGAATACCGATCGGCTCGCCGGTTGCTGAAACAGTAGACGCTGTTTTTCCGTCATAGCTCGTTTCCAGGTGCAGCGAGGGCAACTCCTTGGAGGCAGCGGCTGCCGGCTCCATATCTACTGCTTGCTGTTCTTGGCCCGGGACCAACGGAGCGGCTACTCGCCAGTCGTTGAGGACGAGCTGCAAGCGCTCGTTATTGTTGTACACGTTACTTTCCGGACAGAAGCAAAGATCGATAGATGAACCAATTTCAGGCACTCGACCAGCGCTTCTCCAGTAAACCGATTCGAAGAGTGCACCACTGGTTGTATCGCGTGAAACGATTCGATGATGCTTGCCTTCTTTGCCTAGCGGCCGAGTGTTTACGACAAATAACCCTGTCAATGCGATGACCGGTTTTTTGTTGCCCATTCCGAATGGCCCGAGCTTAGTTATCAACTTTGCCAGGTCAAGATTGACCGCTTCCGGTTCGAGAACCAGGTCTATGTCTACTTGCGGATCGATGTTGCGATTGCTGAGCATGCGATTGCAAGTGTTCACCAACGCGCTGCAGAGCAAATCGGCTTTGTCGGCCTCGCAACTGAAGCCCGCTGCCGCCTGGTGCCCGCCCCATTTGATCATCAAGTGCTCGTTTTCTTTGAGCACCTGATAAAGGTCGATGCCTGGAATGCCTCTGGCTGAACCTTTGACCTTTCCTTCCTCTTCGTCCAATTCGGCGACGAATGCAGGCCGGTGATAACGTTCCACTAGTCTTGATGCCACAATGCCCACAACGCCGTGGTGCCAGCCTGCGCTGTAGATTGCCAACGCCATGTCGTCTTTCTGAGCAAGCGCGGACTTTGCTTTTTGATCCGCTTCGAAGAAGATTTGCTCGCACAATTCTTGACGGCGGGTATTTTCCAGGTCGAGCTGCTTTGCCAGTGTTTCTGCTTCAACGGGATCTTCCGTAGTCATCAATTTGACAGCAAGATTGGCGTCCGACAGACGACCGACTGCGTTTATTCTGGGCGCAAGACCAAATCCTACAAGGTCCGTGCCATCCATCTTCACTGTTTGATCCAGCAGTGCACGAATGCCGGCGCGAGGAGATTTAGCCAGTGCCGGAAGTCCAATCTGGACCAGATACCGATTCTCCTGCACAAGGGGAACCATGTCAGCAATCATGCCCAGTGTGACGAAATCATGCAGTTTGGCTACTTCCTCATGCATGCCGTTGTCCTGGAGCAGTGCTTCTCCGAGTTTGTATGCCACTCCGACTCCAGGGAGGTGGAACAGCGGATGATTCTCGTTGAATTGTTTTGGGTGCAGCGTCGCAACGGCCGGGGGCAACAATTCCGGCATGGAGTGGTGATCGACAATTATCGTGTCGACGCCCAGTTGTTTGGCCAGGTTTATCTCGGCAAAATTTGAGATGCCGCAGTCGCAAGAAATAATTAGTTTGGTTCGGTGCTTACTGGCGAGCACGCTGACCGCTTTGAGGTTGAGGCCGTAGCCTTCGGTGGAACGATTGGGGATGTAGTAGTCAACATTGGCGCCGAGCTTGCGCAGCACGGTGAGCATCACTGAAGTGGCTGTCACGCCGTCAACATCATAGTCACCATATACGGTGATTTTCTCCTGCAGCGCGATTGACTTGCTAATTCGCATTATTGCGGCAGGCATTTCTGCGAACTCCATCGGTCCTGTTGCTACATACTTCGATGGATCGAGAAAAGGGGCGGCTAGCTCCGCGCTGTCGATACCTCGACGCATCAGTAGACGGGCCAGAATTTCCGAACCGGAAATTTCTAGCAAGTCTGCAGGAATATCTTTCTCCTGCTGTAACTTCCAAACCTTGTTACGCAATAATTTATTAGTTGCCGACACGATTTCTTCCGATTTGCTTGCAGGAATTAGAAGGCTCGGTGGCCGGGCCGCTATGGCAACATCGTCAATTGCACCGGATACGATGCTACCGTGCGTACTTGCCGGGAAACCTTCGCTGGCTAGAATACTCGACTTCATGTTGCACCTCAACGTTTGGAACCACCCCTGAAATTGCCGAGTTTGGCGTGCGGAATTACCGAACGACATGCGCAGGCGATAAAAAGTGGCTGCGGAAAATCGCTTTCCTATATCTCTTACGGTCAAGAGGTCGAGTTAGTTCAAAATTCTGGAAAAAAAATTCTTTTTTTGCTTGCGCTCGGTATATGCGAAACGCGGCGACGGTATATGTGTCGCCGGTGAAGACGCGGGTCAGCCCCACCCTTTGCGTGTCAAGGTACTCAAGTCGAAAAAATTTTGTCGCCAAATCTCCAGAATTAGCGACAAAAAAACGATGGCAAACTGACAAAGTGAAGCTTCGAACGTTGATTTTTTTTCGCGTCAATTACTTGTCGTACTTGTGCATCTTCGATTTCATTATGTCTGTGACCTTTACGGTCTTTGCCTCTCGGGGCCAGTTTTCCAAATTCAATTCTATGACGGTCACAATTACAGGCGACCCCGGCCATGGTAAGGCCCACCCGATGAACCACATCAGCGGAAAACCCAGGACGTGAAAAGTCACTGCTACGGCTAGCGCTTCAATTAGTGTCGTTTGCTCTTTTAGCCACAGGTCCAACCTTTCCTTGAATTCGTCGATAGGGTTGATTTTGACCGCATAATCTCGGTCTGGTTGAGGCTTAGAAGATTTCGCCGCATTACGTTTGAACAACACGATAGTTACCGAATCGAAGACCTTAGTGCTACCATTTGACTACCTTTTAGCATACACCGAAGATGCCTACACTGCATTGCCTTATGAAAACCGCATTCTTAGTCTTTACAGCTTGCTTCGGCTTGATGACCTCGAGCGCCATTTCGGCTGATGAAGTTTTTGGTCCGCCGAATCTACTCAAGGCTGGTTCGACGCCGTTTAACTCCAGCGCGGATGCTCAGGTCAAAAAGGATACCAGCGCATTGACGCTCGATTCGCCACCGGGTGCCGGACGTACCTCTTTACTGAGTCGGCGGCTGGTTCCCTGCCGTGTCTACTTGCCGGGGCGTGTAGTTATAGGTAAGCCAGCGGAGTTTGTCGTGAAAGGGCGTCCCGGACAACAAGCCGCGATCGCGATGGCCGACAAGAACACTGGCGCAAAAGCGCTGTACGGTAAAGATATTCGCCTCGGTTCCGACAGAAAGTTGATGACCTTCGGAACCATCCCGGACACCGGCGTACTGTCATTGTTCGTTGACATCCCGATTCAGGGAGACTTGATTGGGCAACACCTCTATTTTGAGACAGCTGTATGGAGTCGTCCCGATTTTTCCGATCTTGAAATCGCCGCTCCGGTAAAATCAGAGATCGGCGATGCGGACCCGGAGCATGTCAATGGTGTCATCGTCACGGCGGAAGCCGATCAAAAAAGAGGAATCCGTTTTGTCCCGGAATCGGGAGTCCCTCTGCACCAGAGGGGGAAAGCGGGCACTACAAGCCTCGACTCAGGACGCCCATAGGAAGACCCAATGCAGTTTGTTCTCATTCCACTGGACAACAGACCGATCACATATCTGTTTCCGCAAATAGTTTGCCGTGTCGCCGGTGTGACCGCATTTGCTCCCCCTCGAGAATTGATGGGGTCGCTGGTGGCACCAAGCAGACCTGGCGGTTTGGCCGAATGGCTTGGCGAAACTTTGAAGGGGCGGTCGCCTGACAAGCTCCTGGTCTGCCTTGACAGCCTGGTCTATGGTGGCTTGATCAATTCGAGGCGATCGGAGGAGACCGAGACCGAAGTTTTCAATCGAATAAAGGAAATTCCGGTTTGGAAGAAAATTTCAATTCGCCCGATATCGGTTTTGGCGCAGTCGAGCATCATGCGTATTGCCGATAACTACGACAATATGGAAGAGAAAAAGTATTGGGCGCGCTACGGACGTGAGATTTATCAGTGGTCCGAGCTGCTTCACAAGAACACTGCCGGAATAAAGTTGCCTGCCGGAGCACTGGCTCTGGCGGAATCCCGCATTGAACCGCCTGTCAGGGACGACTATCTCAAGACTCGTCGTCGAAATTTCAAAGCGAATATGAAGTTGCTTGAGTATGTGCGGTCCGGGGAAATCGATTTTCTGGTGTTCAGTCAGGATGATTGCGGCGAGTTTGGCTTGAACATTTTGGAACGCGAGAAATTGACCAACTCCGCTCTAACGCAAGGGGTTGCGCGCAAGGTAATGTCTTATGCCGGTTCGGATGAAACGTTGCTGACTCTCATCGCGCGGGCTCTAATCGATTCTGCGCAGAAGCGCCCGACTGTGTTGATTCATTACAGCTCGCCATACGGCTCTAGAATTCAGAGTCGCTATGAAGGGCAAACCATCGGCGATAGCGTAGAGAATCAGACACACGCCGCTGGACTGCTCACCGTAAATGATCCTGAATCACCTCATGATTTGGTTTTGCTGGTACATACAGCCGATCATCAGCAGGGCGATCATGTGCAGCTTCAGGGACACCCGGATCTGCGTCAAGTCTCAAGCAACGACGCCCTTCGCACAACGCTCGATGCATTGGAAAAGTCCGAGAAGCCAGTCATTCTTTGTGATGTGGCTTATGCTAATGGCGGTGATCCGGCGCTGATTGCCGAACTGCTTAAGCGCGGACATCTACTGCAGAAACTTTGTGCTTATGCTGGATGGAACACCACCGGTAATACCGTTGGTTCTGCGATTGCGCTGGGGGTTGCGCGATGGTATGCCACCAGTTTTGGCTCCACTGCCGGTAGTGATCGAGCCTTCCAGGAAGCAATGTTCATAAGGTTCGCAGACGACTGGGCCTATCAGACGCGAGTGCGTCCGCAGTTGAACGGTGTGTCTGTTGGTGATAGCAAGCTGGCCGAGTTGATGAAGCCATTCATCACCGAAATCGGTGCCGCGTCGGGATGGCAGGTCCCTGCCGTGCGGGTGTCGTTGCCGTGGCAGCGCACATTTGAGGTTGAGGTCGCTATTCCATCGTAGGCCGATCGCCATATGAAGATCCTTTTGTGCAACGAGAGTTATCCGAAGGCCGTCGAGCAATTGAATCAGGCTCTGCCTGAACACACATGTGTTAGCTGTGCAGTGACGGATGTTGCGCAGAATCTCGACGGCGTTGATGTTATTGTTCCTTCTATAGCGAAGATAACTGCCGAGATTATTCAACAAGGCAACTTTGGCTTGATTCAACAGCTGGGCATCGGCCTTGATACTGTCGACATTCCGGCTGCCACCGAACGTGGCGTTTGGGTCGCGCGAGTGCCGGGGGCTGGCTCCGGTAACGCTGAATCCGTGGCCGAGCTTGCAGTGTTGTTTATCCTTGCATCGGCTCGGCGCTTCGACGAAGCGCGGCGGAACGTTGCAGAGGGCGTGTTTTTCAAACCGATTGGCCGCTCATTGTTGGGCAAGACCGTTTGTATTGTTGGACTTGGTGATATCGGAGTTGCGCTGGCCGAAAGGCTTCAACCCTTTGGTGTCAAGCTGAAAGGGGTGAGGAAACGACCCGAGATCGGTGCGCCGGAGCAACTGCGCTTCCTGGGCGTCTATGGAATGGAGGACCTTGCGTCAGCGTTTGCTGACAGCGACTTTGTTGTGATGGCGATTCCCGAGACTGATGAGACCCGGAATTTCATCAATCAAAAAAGTATTGCGCTGATGAAGAAGGGCTGTTTCCTGGTAAATGTTGGCCGAGGAGGGCTTGTCGACCATGATGCTCTGCTGGAAGGCTTGAGGGCAGGGCAGATTGCCGGCGCCGGGCTAGATGTATTCAAGGATGAACCCGCCAATCCTGATGATCCGCTCTTCAAGGAAAACGTGTTGGCGACGCCGCACATCGGCGGAAACACTGATGCGTCAGTCGCGGGAATTATTCGGGTCATTGCCGAAAACGTCAGACTGTTCGCGGCGGGACAAACTCCGCAACACGTGGTGAACGCCCCTGTCAATCTTCGCCGCCATGGCTCCGTCGTTGTCAACTAAAGTCGCTCTTCCGCAGCGGCGATGGCCAATGCTGAGAGAGCCCATGCTCCACTCGGGACTGCACGCCCCGCTTCAGTCGTCGCCGTGGATGCACATGGATACATCGCCGCGGAGCGAGTCGCCCGTGCAGCGTTGCTTGAACCACTCTTTGCCTTCGCTTTCGAAGATTACTAGATCGTACTCGCTGTTGCCCATTCGCTTGGTCACTTCCATAACAAGGTCCCAACGACGGAACGGCGCTCCTTGAATACGGATGGTGGCGAAACGAGCGCCGAACGTAGCTCGACCATGCTCTATGGCGTCTGCTTCAAGGACGAATGCCACAAGCCTGCTGTCGAGCGTCTCGTGGTCTGTAAAAAAACCATTGTCAAACGCGGACTCCACGTTTTCGAGCAAGACGCCTGCGCACTCCACCGTGCTAACTACGTAGCAGTTTCCATCGAAGATTCCCCTCGGCCTTTTCGGTAGAGGAAGGGTCAGAACATTAGACTGCTCCGGGGTCTTATGTGCTTCTGCGAAAAATTGATACATAGATGGGGATTCCTCTGTGGGCGGCACGTAGCCAATGGAGTATGAGTCCCGCTTCATTAACCTGCAACACGGTTTACCACAATGAGTTCGCGTTTCACGAATTTGTCATGAATCTGACCTGATTTTGTTTGGTTGCTCTCATTAAGATGTTCTCGTTGGTCAGAGAGGTTGGCAAAATGAATCAAGTAGCAACAATTTTCGTTCAAAACACCGGTATCTCGTGCTCCGTCCCTACGTCCAGGATCGTCGCAATGACAGCCATCGCTGTATGCTCGCTGCTGGCGGGTGTTCTGTGTTTCGCAAGTTTAGCTGATGCTGCCGTGCTGAAGCCTTTCTCTGCTCTTGTTATGGCACAGTCTTTGCTCTTCGGCACAATGTTGGTCGCTGTGGCTAAGCGCAGCAACAATGTCGGCAAATCCTGGACGTATGGACTAATGACCGAAGCAGCTGTTCTGTTCACTGTCGGCACTTTGATTGGCTGAGGGCAACGCTTATGTTGTTGTCTGATTGTGCGGTTATAATCTCTTTGGATTGTTCCGTTGTAGATTGATAATTCCCTTGCCATTGCCGCACAGCAGATATTTGTTGAATGCTCTAATTATCGGTGTCATGTCGACGTCCGGCGTTGCGACAATTTGTGCACAACCGGCGACGGCTCAAAAAATTGAAACTTGGGAACGGCTCGATAAGCGATTGAAGACCCAAGTCTACCAGCTTAATGTCGGCATCAAGATGCGAGTCAAAGGCGGTCTCTACGCATACTTGACCGACCTTTCGCCCAAGTACCGCTATCCGGTCTTTGGTACCTCTTCCGATGACAAAGGTTTTCGGGTTGTTGGCTCCGGATCGTCGTTTCCGATTAAAACGGGCGGTACTGATCGCACATACTTTTTGACCAACCGTCATGTGGTTGATAGTGGTGAAGGAATTGTCCGCGAGTGTGAACGTTTTTTTGCCGCAATGCGTCTGCATGCCCAACAGAGTGCGGGGTTTTCCGACGCCGAGCACAGGTACAAAGACCTTCTGAACATAGTCAATCTGTCGCAGAAAAAAGACATGAGCGCGGCGGAACGCTCTGTTTATCAGTCAACTGTAGATGCAATCTGGGATTGCTACGAGAATAACCTCTCCTTGAGGGCTGACCCTCAGCGCGTTCAATTTCAGCGCTATTTCGCTGCCGCTGGAGTGCAAAGTGAGACAGGATTTTTTCTCCATGCCTGCGGTCCGGTTTCGCAGCAAGCGGTACAGGCGAAGTTATTCAAAGTCGCAAGGCTGGAAGGAGATCCGGATTTAGCGGTGTTGTTCGTTGACAATCCTGCTATCTCGAAGCTGGAGTTTGACACGGTCGAACCGACAGAGGGACAGGAAATACAGGTTATTGGTTATCCGCTGGCCTCGGACCAGATTGACTTTGATTCCGGACAATATTACGCGCCGACATTTAGTACAGGTAGAATCAGTCGGGTTGCGCCGCGGCTCTTGCAAGTCGATGCGCCCGTTTCGACAGGAAATAGTGGCGGTCCGGTGATTAGCCAGCGGGGCAAAGTTCTTGGGGTGATTGTTCGGCGGGCAAGCACTCAACAAAAACTTGGCTCGGAGATTATTCAAACTGAGCTTCCGAATTTTGGCGGTGCGATAACGGTGCAGTCCGTCCGTACTTTTGCGCCGGAGCTTTTCGGCAAGAGTCGCTAGCCCGTAGCTTTGATCATGAACCATGGGAAGCAGGCTTAATGCACAGGCTTTGCGGTGATCTACTCAGATGGGGGGGCGTTCTCTTCGAGCTGGCCGCGCACATCCAGGATGCCAGAGATGCCAATGCCAGCGCCAGGGCCAGTATCATCAACTTTGGTTTGGAGAGAATCTTTGTGTGCAGGGGCAGTTTCTTGCCCGGCCCCTTTATCGACTTCTTATTGAAGAATCGCTGCAGGTCGGCCTTCACCTCTTCAATGTCGTTGTACCGATCCGGCGTCGACCGCTCCAACATAAATCGTGTGATTTTCTCCAGCTCTGCAGCATCTCTTGTTGTCACTGCCAGCGGTGGCACTCGACGATGAAGATGCCAGTTCAAGCAGTCGATGGCGTTCGTAGACCTAATGACCGGACGACCGGAAAGCATCTCGTAGAACACGCAGCCCAGCGAGTAAACATCCGATGCGGCATTCAACTTGCGTCCCAGGAATTGTTCGGGACTCATATAGGCGGGATTGACCATCACCTGGTGCGTTCTCGGCGCGTCCTCTATTTCTTCGCTAGCGAGGATCTTCGCCACGCCAAAGCCCAAAAACGTTGCGCGCGGGTGGTCGCCGTTCGGGGCCGCAATCATTATGTTGGTCGGCTTAATGTCACCGTGGATGATACCTTGGCGGTGTGCGCACGAAAGGGCATCCGCTAGTTGGATCATCAATCTTGCGCAATTCAGGTCTGTGAATCTGTTTTTGACCATTGAATCTTTGAGATTCTCTCCCTCGGCACATTCCATCACAAGATAGGGGCGCCCGTCGCCGGCAATCCCGAAGTCTAAGGTTCTGACAATCCGAGCATGGCGCAGGCGTTTTACCGCGTCAGCCTCACGGCGGAACCGGCTGCCGCGTGGCGCATCTGCTTCGAAACTGAGTTGAAAGATTCTCAGAACGACCGGGCGACCAGTGAAGATGTCCTTCGCCAGGAAGACCTCGGACCAGCGGTTGCTGCTGATTTCGCTTTGGAGCTGATAGCGCGCCGCGATCGTCTTGCGGGTCAACGGCGCTTTCATCGGGGTTAAGGTCGAATTGTCTTCCGGGCACTTAGTGACCGGGGTGGCTGCATGAAACTTTCGGTGGCAAAGGGGGCAAACCTTTATCAGCCTGATCTCGGTAGTGCTTTGTGACGACTTTGGCATTGCAACTGCACGCATACAACCAACTTTACCTTTCTAACATCGCTCATCTGACCAAGTCTTGGCAGTGCAAGCAGCCGTTGTCCCGGTTTTAGTTCTACTATATAGAGGCGGAGAAGGCGGCGACGGTGCGTCACGATCCTCGGAAATGGCAGCCTGGATGGTGTTTTGTGCTCCTTTTCCTGATCGGCGCTGCATTTTGGCGATTTGGTGTTGTCCAGGTGTCCGGGCTGTTGGTGGAAGAAGGGAACAAGTTTGCTTAGTTTTTCGCCTGACTTGTGTTATCACAATGTCCACACCGTTCTTATTCAGGGTGCACCGCCCGCCCGGTTAACCGTTCTTGACCCCGGAATCCCGGCCAAATGGCCAAATTCGATCTGGCTCAAGGGAGACATCGAGCGGCGCTAGTGCGATCGCTAACTTCGGAACCCTGCGAAGCATCCGATGATACTTATCAATGGTCTACAATGGTTCGCTTGTAAAAGCTGTGCATAGTTCTCAAGGGACGGCGAAATGGTGCTGAAAAAACAAATTTCTTTTATTGCCATGATACTGTCAGTGGTGCTGACTGGATGCAGCGGTCGACCGGACGAACCGCCTGCGGCAACCGATTCTTCCACCGGTACAGCTACTGCGACTTCGACGACAACGGCTGCTGAGGCGCCGAAGTCGGTTCTTCCGGAAGTAACTTATCCCGATCCCGGACCCTACCGCACCGTGGAATCGAAAGATGGTGCAGAGTTGATGCAGGGGCGATTTGAACCGGGCAAACCCGGCGGTACTCTGGTTCGCATCACCGTTGGCGGCGAAGGTCCTAAAACTTTTAACCCGTGGGTTGGACAGGATTCTTTCGTAGTTGAACTCGGAACACTGATGTACCGCGGTTTGCTCCAGACCGACAATTTCTCAGGTGAAATGCTGCCTGACATGGCTGCGGAGTACAGGGAAGAGCCGGACCATGTCACATACATATTGCGCTTGCGCAAAGGGCTGAAGTGGTCCGATGGTAAGCCGATCACCGCAAAGGACGTCGAATTCACCTGGAACACGCTAGTCGCCGGAGGGTACGGAAACACCTCCGTCCGCGACGTTGCCACCATAGATGGCAAAATGGTAAAAGTTACCGCTGTCGACGATCTCACTACCAAGTTTGTCACTGCTAAGCCGTTCGTTCCGTTTCGCCGGTTGCTGAGCTATCCGATAGCACCGCAGCACGTCATCGAGCCGATCCTGAGAGGCAAGGACGGTCGGGCCAGTTTCGAACGCTTTTGGGATACCAATGTCAACCCCTCAACTATGGTCACCAGCGGACCTTTCCGGCTGTCGCGCTACAAATCGGGTGAACGTGTCGAATTCACGAAGGCACCGAACTTTTACATGGTCGACAAAGAGGGGGCAAAGCTTCCCTATCTGGAAAAGATTATCTACAGCATTGTTCCTGACGTTAATACGGCGCTGATGAAGTTCAAGGCTAAAGAAATTGATGTCTCTACAGTGCGCGGTAAAGACGTGACGGAGCTGCTAAAAGAACGCGATAAAGGCGATTTCAGTTTGTACAACCTGGGACCGCACATCGGAAGCTCGTTCATCGTGTTCAATATGAACCGCCGGAATAATCCGAAAAACAACAAGCCATACATCGACCCTGTGAAGCAGAAGTGGTTCAACGATACAAATTTCCGTCAGGCAGTCAATCATGCCATCAGTCGCAAGACCATTATTGCCAACTACTTTAAGGGATTGGGCGATCCGAGTTTCAGTTGCATGTCCAACACGTCGCCCTGGATGAACAAGAGCCTCCCGCCTTTCGATCAAGACCTGGAACTATCCGCCAAGCTCTTGAAAGATTCCGGATTCGTCAAAAAAGGTGACGCCTTGTACGACAAGGATGGTCACCGCGTTGAGTTCGACCTGCTCTACGCCGCTGGTGGAACCTACTATCCGGCACTTGCCGGCATGATCAGTGATGACCTCAAGAAGTTGGGGATGAAAGTGAACCAGCAAGAACTTTCGTTCAATGTAATCAATAATAAAATGGAGACTGACAAGAATTGGCAGTGCATGCTCTTTGCCTTGACCGATGATCCCCTGGATCCTCATGGTGGTGCGAACGTCTACAAAAGTGCCAGTAGATTGCACATCTTTGATCAACGAGACATGGACAAGAGCGGAACAATCGTAGCCACTGACGTAAGACCGTGGGAAAAGCGCATTGATGAAATCTTTGAAGCTGCGGCCGTTGAGTTTGACCACACGAAACGAAAGGCTCTCTACGATGAACTGCAGAAGATCATCTATGACGAAGCCCCCCACATTTATCTTGTGGCCAACAAGTCCATCGTAGGCAGTCGCAATACCGTGAAAAACTTTGTTCCGACCCCGCTGTCTCAAACCGTTTCCGGTGTGCATAATCCGGAAGAAATGTGGAAGGAACAGCCCGCCGCAGCAGGAGCTAGCAAGTGAAAAAGGATATCTGTGCCATCGTTGTCGCAACGTTTCTCGGACTGACGGGGTGCGCACGAGAGGGAGCTGATGAGCCGGTTGCGACTACCGGCACCGCAACCGCAACGACCGCCACCACCGCGTCGACCACGATTGCGACGGCCACTGCTACTGCTAGTGCTAATGGAGTTACTGCAACCACATCGGATAAGAACGCCGCCGGTGGTGGCATGAGCGAGCTTCCGCCGAATCCGGGTCCGTTCAAACTGGTCGAAATTAAAACGAAGAGCGGCGAACCGATGGAGTGCTGGCAAGGCCGCGGCGAAGTCGGCGAGTTTGGCGGTACGATGACCGTATCGACCTTCGGTAGTGGACCGAAAACGTTTAACGTGTGGTCGGCATCAGATGTGGAGAGTCACGGGATTGGATTGCTCTTGTTTGATCCACTGATAGTACCCGATGCTTGGACCGGACAATACATTCCCCGTCTGGCAAAATCGTTTGAGGTCTCGCCCGATAAGTGCGAGTACACCTTTCATCTTCGCAAAGGCGTGAAGTGGTCGGACGGCAAGCCGCTCACAGCTGATGACGTGGTGTTCACCTACGGGATCATTGTTGGTAAAGGCTTCGGCAACAGCAGTTTGCGCGATGTTCTTTCCGTGTATGGAAAGTACCCCAAGGTATGGAAGGTGGACGATCTCACCGTGAAGTTTAGAACCGACCAACCGTTTGCTCCGTTCCTCAACGGATTGACATCCATCGGCATTGCGCCGAAGCATGTAGTTGAACCCGTCACGAAGAAGCCAATGGAGGAGTTCAATCGATTCTGGGATACCAATGCGAAACCGGAAAGCATTGTCTGCTGCGGACCCTTCAAGTTGTCTCGTTATGTGCCTTCTCAGCGAGTCGAATTGGTGCGCAATCCGAACTATCATTTCGTGGATGCGAACCAAAGGCAGTTGCCTTATCTCGATAAGTTCGTTCAGTCGATTGTTCGTGATCAGAGCACGCAGATTCTGAAGTTCTATGCTCGCGAATTGGACATGCTCGATATTCGATCCGTTAAGGGGTCTGATGTGGCCGAGATGAAAAAGAAGTCCGATGAGTTCAAAAGCCGGACGCCGGACAAAGCTTTCACCCTGCGCAACTTGGGACCCGATGATGGCACTTTGTTTCTGATGTTCAATTTGTGTCAGCGCACAAATCCAGAGAAGAAAAAGCCATACGTTGAGCCTAAGAAACAGAAGTGGTTTAACAACACGAAATTCCGGCAAGCTGTTAATCACGCAATCAGCCGCAAGATGATCATCAACAATGCTCTGCGCGGTGTCGGTGCACCGCTTTTTACCGCGGAAACTCCGGCTAGTCTCTATCTGAACAAAGACCTGAAAGCATTTGATCAGGATCTGGAGTATTCCGCTAACCTGCTTAAGGACGCCGGCTTCGTGAAGAAGGGCGACAAGCTGTATGATGCGGAGGGAAACGTAGTCGAGTTCACTCTCAATACGAACTCCGGCAATGTGATTCGAGAAGCGGTTTGCAACATTATTCATGATGATTTGCAGAAGCTTGGAATCAAAGTCAATAATCAGGCGATCGACTTTAACGTTTTGGTCAATAAGACTGAGAATAGCCTTGATTGGGACGCAATTGTAATGGGGCTTTCGGGCACACGATTGGAACCCTACGGTGGCGCTAACGTCTGGAAATCCGATGGTCGGCTGCACATGTTCGACCAGCGCTTGCCGAACAAATCAGGCAAAGTGTTAGCTCCTGACGCGCGCCCCTGGGAGAAAAAAATCGATCTGTTGTTCGACAAGGGCGCTACAACTTTAGATGATGTAGAACGCCACAAGATCTTTGGCGAGTTTCAGCAGATTGCCTACGACGAAGTGCCGTTCATTTACCTGTATTGTCCGCTGCTCGTCACTGCGGCATATGACGACATCGGCAACTACAAGCCCACACCATACGGCATCAATTACACTCCGTTAGGAAGCATGCACAACATAGAAGAAATCTATAAGAAGGGGCAGAAGCACTGATGTCTATCCCGGTTTACATGTTAAAGCGGCTGTTGCAGGCCATTCCGCTGCTCATCATCATTTCTATAATGAGTTTCACGTTGCTGAAGCTGGCGCCAATTGATCCGCTTGCGCACTTGCGTTCTAATCCTTCTATATCGCGAGAAACGATTGAGCGTGAGGAGTTGAGGCTCGGCCTGAAGGAACCGCCGCCGGTGCAGTACTTTATGTGGGTCGGTAACTTGTTGCGGGCAGACCTCGGCGTCTCTGTGACAGGGGGGGCCGTATCGGACCTTCTAATGCAGCGCGCCGGAAACACCTTGTTGCTCAGCGTGTTATCGATCTTCTTTACCTGGGTCGTTGCGATTCCTGCCGGCATCTGGGCAGCAGTGAACAGAGGAAAGTTTATCGACAAGTTTTGGGGAATCTTTAGCGCGGTTTCAATGGCCATGCCTACATTTCTTTTGGCGCTCCTGTTCCTGATGCTCGCCCTGGCAACCGGTGTTCTGCCTATCGGCGGGATGACTAGCTCTGATTACTTCGAGAAGAATACTTGGGGACAAATTCTCGATGTTGCGCATCACATGATTATTCCCGTGGCGGTTCTCACCTTCGTAAACATCGCGCACATTCAAAGGCAGATGCGCGGTAATCTCCTTGATGTCTTGCGCGCGGAGTATGTGCGTACTGCAAGGGCTAAGGGACTTTCGGAGGATGTTGTGATTTACAGGCATGCATTACGCAATGCCATTAATCCCCTGCTGACTTTATTTGGATTTGAGTTTGCGTCATTGCTCAGCGGTGCTGCGCTAACGGAAACCGTTTTGGCTTATCCGGGGCTTGGTCGCCTTACGCTGGATGGTGTCTTAACCAAAGATATGAATCTTGTGATGGCTTCATTGATGCTAGGAGCAGTGATGCTAGTGGGCGGCAACCTGCTCGCGGATATCCTGCTTAAAGTTGCCGATCCCCGAATCGCTCTGGAATAGGAGTACTCATGTCGACCGTAGCAACAGACGCTCCCCCTCCCGCTGCAGCCAAGGCTGCGGAACGTAAGCGCATGACTCCATGGCAAAGGCTATGGCGAGACAAAGTTGCGCGCACTGCCTTTATAGGTTTATGCGTACTTTATGGATGTGCAGCATTTGCAGATCCGCTGACGCCCTACGGCATGTTTTGGAACGACTCTGAGCTGGCCAATGCAGCCCCGACTAGAATCTACTGGCAGGACCGTTCCGGAGCAATTCGCTCCCCTTATGTCTTTCCTGTTGAGCGCACATTCGATCCCGCTACTTTTGAGCAGAAATATACGGAAAAGCGCGATGTGCGATACCCGATCAAACTGTTCGTTAAGGGTGAACCATACAGCATGCTGGGCTTCATACCGGGTGATATTCACTTGTTCGGAGTGGATGCTCCGGCTCGGCTATTCTTGCTTGGCTCCGATATAAACGGACGAGACAATTTTTCTCGACTATTTTTTGGAGGCCAAAAAAGTCTTACGATCGGATTCTTGGGCTTGCTTATTTCCTTCCCTGTCGGCATCATATACGGTGCCGTTTCCGGATTTGTGGGCGGGTGGGTCGATAACGTGATGATGCGAATTGCAGAAGCCATCATGTCCGTGCCGACTTTCTATCTGTTGATTGGCATGGCGGCTATCCTGCCGGCAGGCATGGCGAGCTGGCAGAGATTTGCACTGATAACCGTGATCCTCTCCTTCATCGGCTGGGCGGGCCTGGCTCGAATCATCCGCGGGATGGTGCTGTCTATCCGCGAAGAAGAGTTCGTGCAGGCTGCGGTGGCAGCCGGCATGTCTGAATTCAAGACTGTTCTTAAACATGTCATTCCTCAAACCGCAAGCTTCGTCATTGTTGCTGCGACATTGCAGGTGCCCAACTTCATCTTGTCCGAATCGGGATTGAGCTTCATCGGGCTGGGGATTCAACAGCCCGACGCCAGTTGGGGGAACATGCTGAAAGCTGCGCTGGATAATGTAAATGATCTCATTAAGCAACCGTGGCTTATAGCGCCAGGATTCGCTATCTTCATCACCATTCTTTGCTACAACACTGTGGGAGATGTTCTTCGCGACGTACTCGACCCAAAAATGCACGGGACTTCTTGAAATGGAATTGATTGTTGTCGCAATTCTTGCGACAGTAGCTTCTTTATTGACACTATTTGCCGCCCGCCAATGGCCGGGGGACCGGTTCCTTTGCGATACCTGCCGTTTCAACAATCCCGATGCCTGTCACAAGCGCGACAGGCCAACTGCAATTGTTTGTGCGAGCTATCGAACAAACGCAAACGTTGAACAAATTTCTAAGTAGGCGCTTCTGCGGCGTAACGGCAAAAGCTCAGACCCCCTTGCCGGTTCACACACCGGGCACAAGAGGGTCTGCTCCTAACTGTAGTTCCTGGATCGTTGCGTACGTTATCCATGTGGACTGACTTGCCGGACTATATCGAAAATTTATCGGGGTCCAACCGGGTGGCCCGCTGATCGTCGGCGACATCAATCTCTCGATATAACCAATATAGATCCGAACCTTCCAACTGACAAGACCCAAAACGTTGTTTCGAGAATGTTCCGAAGAAGTCATTCGACACTGGGGTTTGAGGCGGGACTCTACCGTGTGTACTGCGCTTGCGGTCATACAAATTTATTCGTGAAGGTTGAAGTACTTTCTCGATTCTACCGGCCGGCTGCGGGCGGAACATCGCGCTCTTCACGTTGCAATATCGCCAGGAACAGTTTCACGATCCGCGGATCCCATTCTTTTCCTGAGCCTGCCTGCAGCTCAGAAAGTGCCTTTTGTTTGGGCAGCGCCTTGCGGTAAGGCCTATCTGATGTCATCGCCACGTAGGCGTCGACCAGAGCGATTATGCGCGACTCCAGAGGAATGTCTTCGCCCTTCAATCCTTTTGGATAGCCCGTGCCGTCCCAGTGCTCATGATAGGCTTCTACAACTGACGCTACTCGATGCAGGTGGCGGGCCGGTTCCAGAATCTTAGCCGCCATCGTCGGGGACGATTGCAGTATCTTCTGTTCTTCGGAGTTTAGCGGACCGGCTTTCTTGAGAACATCCTCATCGACGGCAATTTTGCCAAGATTATTGAGAATTGCCGATAGCGAAATGATTGTCGTGTGCTCTTTGGAAAGCCTTAGCGCTAGCGAGATTCGGCTGGCATACTCAGCGGCGCGTGGCGAGCGGTCCGTGCCGTATGCATCGCGCTCTTCAATCATTTTGATTACGGTACCAAGCAAACCAAGAATGCCATGCTCTGCAATCAACTTAAGGTCGATTGCCGGCAGATCCTGAGTTTTCTTCTTCACTGCTTCCTGCGTGATGTGCAGCGCTTCCTCCCCGCGCTCTTTCAAGCTCGGCATCAGATCATGCGACACTGTGCAGACTCTGTTTCTGCCTCGATGTTTCGCCAGATAGAGGGCTTGGTCGGCCAGTTCGGTCAGTTGCTCCCGGTCCTGAGTATCGGTGGGGAAAGTGCAAACGCCGATTGAAGCCGTAACGCTTCCAATTCCTTCTACGTCTTTCTCTCGAATTGCCGCGCACATTCTCTCTGCTACAACGCGCGCTCCTTCTGCATCGGTTTCGGGCAGAAGGACAATAAACTCTTCGCCACCGTATCTTGCCGTGGTATCAACATTGTCGCGCACGCATCGTTTGAGCACTTGCGAAATGTGCTTGATTGCCGCGTCGCCGAATTGGTGACCCAGCGTATCGTTGATCTTCTTCAAGAAATCCAAGTCGGCAATTATGTAAGACAGCTGGTGCCCGTAGCGTTGGCATCGATCGAATTCTTTTGAAAGCTGTTCCTGAAAATAACGCCGATTGTACAAGCCTGTCATCGGGTCTGTTACGGCTTGCCTTTCGACCTGCTCGTAAACTTCTTTGTGTGCTAGTACGACCGATACGTACTCAAGTAACCCTTTGAGCATGTGCATGTCAGGTGGCGATGGTAGTTTATCGCGCTTCGAAGACATGATGCACAGAGCACCTTTCATGCTGATACCTTGAAGCAACGGCATTAGCATTGTGAGCTTGATTGAGTCGGGAACTTCAATAGTGGTATTGTGCAGCGCTTCTCTCACTTCCGGCAAACTCAATGAGAAAATCTTTCCTTCGTTCAGTAGTGGCAGGTAATGTTGGAATAGCGGTTCGCCCAGTCCAGATATCAGAGAGTCCGGGTCGTGAAGCAGTTCTCCCGCCTCCTTCGATCCTGTGAAACGTTCCTGATTTGCGTCGAAAATCGATACCGTACACAAACTTAGATCGAAGTAATCGGCAAGACTCTTTACCAGTGTATGGAGGATCGGACCTACTTCTTTCAACGACTGCTGAACTTCGTTAGACACGGTGTTGATCAGGCTTGCGCGCGCGCGCTCTTCTCGAATCTGTGCAATTGCCTGGTCAGCGCGGATGAATGAAGCCAAGTTGCTTGCCACCGTCATCGCCAGATCGCTATCTTGAGGACGAAGTGCCGGCGCTCCTTCTTTTCTGCGCCACAATGCCAACACGCCGAAGCGCTCACCTTCGGACATTAGCGGCACAAGCATCACTACGTGTTTACCGAAAAATGGATCGCCTCGCCGAGTTTGCTCCAGGTTGAATATCTTCAGTTTGCCTGATTCAAATACTTGGAGGAACGGGTTGTTTTTTGCATCGAGCGAAACTTTGTCGGAGTATTCCTTTTCGTTCATTTGCGGAACGAGCATAGAGTCTTCCTCATTTACCAGGAAGACTTGAGCTGAGATAAAGTTGGCGTGATCGGCGAACAGTCTAACCGAGCGTTCGATGGTGTATGGTGCGTGCTGTCCGCCCGACTCGCGAAAAATTTCCGAGATCTCATTGATCAGCTTCATCTCGTTCGAGTCGAGTTCCATCTTCGCTAAGTCGAAAGACTGCTGAACGACGAGCGAAAGAACTTCGGAAACGCTTTGCAAAATGGCGGCATCTTGATCCGACCAGTCGCGAGGTGAGCCGCGCTGTTGCAACTCGATGAATCCGTGGAACATGCCTCGGCATTTTATCTGTGCCACCAAGCGCGCGCTCACGTCGCCCAACTCAAGCAATCCGGCAAGTGTCGGTGACAACTTGCGAAATCTAGTGTCTTGTTTCACATCGGGAATTGCAATAACGCCATTTCCTGTTTCGTCCGGAAAACGTGACAGAAACTCGCTGACGATTGCGGTCGATTCTTGCGCGCGCAGTTGAGAATCGGTAAAGCAGTTGTTGTCGTCGCGCGAGAACTCGTTGGTGACAACCAGGTGATCGTCTACCACCTGCCAGATGAGCCCTCGGTCTGAGCGACCGACGCGAGCCAGCTCTTTGATGGCAAACTGCAAGATGCTGTGCAGGTCCGATGACAGGCGTAAACGCGAAATGATGTCTCGGATGATCCGTTGTGCATCGGGCACGGTGAACGTGCGGACTTCTTGGGTAATGTTTGTCCAAACCTCACGCAACTCTTTCATGTTGCGCTGGCTCTGCTTCTTGTTGTCCTGCGGTGTTCGCGGCGCTTCTCTTCGAACTCCGCCGTTGCCTCCATTTCCTTCGCTCGAGGGCTCTTCGAAGATGGTTGGCTTCAGAGGTCCGAAGTCAAAATCCTGATCGATCAGACTCGGTTCACCCGCTGCGGAGGGTGGGGGCTCGGCGGCAATCGCCTTAATGCGTTCAGAATCAATTTTGTTCGGCGGAACCTTGTCGCCCGGTCTCACAACCATTTGGGGCGTCGTGAGTGTGCTGTTGTCTGTTTGAATGACGCTATTCAGCGCTCGACGACGACGCTGCTCGTCAGTTGTCGGCGAGGGAGGGGGAGGTATCACCGCCGTTTCGACAGGCGCTACTGCTAGAGCCGGCGTGCCGGGGGCCAGCACGACGCCGCTGTCGATAGGCGCGCCCGGTGCTGGAGGACCTGACGCTCCACTTCCCCCGAGTCTCTGCTTCACGACCGGCCACTCATTCTTGATGCCGGGAACGAAATGGGCGGCCGTCACGGGGGAGCCCACTTTGTTGCGGGCTTCGTCTAGTCTGTTGGCTTCCGGCAGGTCTATGAAGTTGAGAACGGGCATCATGAACTGAAAGCCGCGCTTAACGATGCTCGGATCTATCGAACCTACGCACTGATAAACGCCGGCGGGGGCTGAGTCGTCGGATCTGTGACCGTAGAGAATCATCGAGATTCCCTGGCTGTGTATCAAGAAACAAAATTCGTCTTGTTTGTCGAAGCGTTCTTCCGAGAAGAAGGCGGTATATTGTGCTTCGCTCAAGAGTTTCTTATAACTGGCTTTCTCGGGGATCATCCAGTCTGCTTTGTGGCTCGACCAGTAGACGATAATCGGCGAAAGCCCGTGGGTGACCATGTTGTCTTCGATTCGGCGCACAAACGGCAAGAACTGGTCCGGCGTCAGGTTGCTCAACGGCAAAGCCCCTGACCCTGGTTGCTGAACCAGCATCATAAAGAGTTGTGTTCGAACCTCATCTACCATGGAAAACGAGCCATACGCCAGAAGCCGCCAAAGGGTTTACACAGTAAACACTCTCCCCCGAAAATACCTTACCCCCAACGCCCGGCACCTAATCCCTTATTATAGTTTTTGCGCATCTGCTTAATACTGGAGTCGACTCCTCTTGTCTATCAAGGGTGATTCAGGACACAATAACAAAGGCCGGAATCCGGCGCTGACAACAGGTGTACAAATGACCGACACTCTTTGCGATCCGGGAGTCTATGCACAGAACTTGGCGTTCTGGGACAAAGCCTGGAAAATGTGCAAAACGCCCTATACGCAACTGCCTGCGCTGCCTTACCTCGAGCAGATACCGCATGCGATGGAACGCGCCAGAGGCAAGAAAATTCTCGATCTGGGCTGCGGAAGCGGTTGGTTGAGTGTCTACCTTGCAAGACAGGGGTTTGACGTTGTCGGTGTGGATGTTGCTGAACATGCTCTTGAGCTCGGCAAAATCTGGGCCGAGCAAGAGAACCTTCCGATAAAGTTTGAAGTTCAGGACATTAGCGAGCTGAACTTTCCCAAAGGTTACTTTGGCGGAGTCGTTGCCAACTCCATTTTTGAGCATCTGACCAATCCGTTGGCAGCAAGAGCCGTTGAGCGCTTGAGTGAATGCGTTGAAGCCAATGGCGTGTTCTTTGGCTGTTTTGACAAGGTCGGCACCGGCCCCGGTGAGTACTACAAATTGGAAGACGGCACTCAGGTTTACACTGACAAAGGTCGCCAGGGCATGATGTTACGGTGCTTTAGCGATGACGAGATACGTGGTTTGTTTACCGGTTGGACCGTGGAAGAGTTCGTGACCATCGACAGCGGCAGCCGCCTGATGACGGTTCGCAGGGCTTAGTTAGACCTGCCGTGGTGCGTATGTGCTCTCTCGCGGTTCGGGAACAGAATTGGAGCCAGGTGCTCGTTTAGTTCGGGAATTTGCTTCCCAATCAAGTTTGATTATTTGGTTTCGATCTCTCAAAGTTGTGACTGGGCGCTCAGTTCTCATTTGCAACAAATAGAGATGTGCCGGCTTTTGGCACGAAAGCGCGGACGCGGGCGCCGATTGCATGAGTCTGTATTTCATTGCGCATCGTTGCAATTACAAACTGATCGCCTGCGATACGCAATCTGTATTCGCTGGAATCGCCCTGAAAACTTCGATGTAACACTTCCGCCTCAAATACGCTTCCATCACTTCCGTGCGATTGCGCGTCGTTGACTATCAGCTCGACAGAAGAACTTCTGAACCAAACAGTCGCTTTCTGCCTCGGGGTACAGCCGACCGAACTTTTTGCGTAGAACTTGGTGCCGCCCGCAACTTCAACAACGTAATGATCTCTCTCTGCCGCAATAATATTGCCGTCCAACAAGTTCGAATCGCCAATGAAGTCAGCTACAAAACGGGTCGCAGGCTTGTTGTAGATGTCTTCGGGAGTACCCACTTGTTCTACCTTCCCGGCCGACATCACAGCGACTCTGTTGGAGAGTGCGAACGCTTCCGATTGGTCGTGACTAACCATTATGAATGTCATTTTTAGTTCTTGTTTGAAGCGCGCAAGTTCTGCCTGCATCTCATGACGAACTTTGGGGTCGAGTGCGGAGAGAGGCTCGTCGAGCAGAAGAACTGCCGGTCGATTTACAATCGCTCGGGCAAAAGCAACGCGTTGTTGTTGCCCTCCGGAAAGTTCGCGAGGCAGACGACTGCCTAGCGATGGCAGACGAACCAGCTCCAGTGCCGATTCCACGCGTTGTAAAATCTCCGCTTTCGCGGTCTTCGTTTGGCGAAGACCGAAGGCAACGTTTTCGAAGACAGAAAGATGCGGAAAAAGCGCGTAGCTCTGAAACACCATGTTTACCGGGCGTCGATTTGGTGGCACTGCTGAGACATCTTGATTCTTCAGCAAAACGGCGCCCTTGTCTGGGGATTCGAATCCTGCGATCATTCGCAGTAGTGTGGTCTTTCCGCATCCAGAGGGGCCGAGCAGCCCGAAGAACTCCCCTTCTTGAATCTGCAAGCTGACATTGTCTACTGCCGGGACTCCATTGAAGAACTTGGAGACATCGCGGATTTCGACACTGCTCAAGACTTCGAACTCCGTTTCATATCGCGAATTTGAAATGCAATTTGCAAATTGAGCAGCACATTTGAGCTGTCGATGTCGACTTTGAGAAGATCGGCAATTTGCTCCAGCCGGTAGCGCATCGTGTGTCTATGCACAAAAAGCTCTTTGGCAGCGGAATTCAGGTTCGCTCCATTGTTTAGATACACTCGCAGAGTTGGCACTAGATCGGTTTCCCACTCTTCATCATAAGCTTCTAGTGGCGCTAAATGCTCTTCGTAAAACCGGTCCAGTTCCGGGTGATCCAACAAAGGATAAAGAATACGTTTGATTCCCAAATCGCCGTAGCTGATGGTGAACTCGCCGTCCGTATGGACCATCGATCCGGTGATTAGTGCCTGCCGCGCCTCAGTATATGCATCAGGCAGGTCGACCAAACTATCGGCCATTCGCCCTGCGCCGATCTGGACGCGACAACCTGGATTGCTTTCCTTAATCATGGTGCGCAATTCCTCTGCGGCCTCGCTCCATGTGCGCGGATTGCCTGAGTTAAGCGGCAATACAAATACGTGCGCTCCCTCCATCTCAATAACCGCCTGTCGCTCTTCTTTCACAAGATGCCGCAGGGCTTCGTCGGGCGTGACCTTCACAGCATAAACAAACAAGCCGTCGCAGATATCAAATCCGAAGTACTGTTCCAGGCGCTCTTGGTCGCTAGCTGCAAGGTGATGTCCGGTAAGCAGGTCTTTGAGCAGACTCTTGTGAGTAACACTGGTGGACGAAAACTCGCGGCGGCGTCTGCTGAAATCGACCAGCACCGCAACGGAAGCCGGGCGAAGATACTCGGTAATGAGACGTTCATCGTCGGACGGACGAAGCATTACGGACACATATCCCACCACTGCGCCTTCCAGCACCACTGGCGCCACCAGTCTGCGACCGACACGCACAGATTCTTCGCAAGGATCGTAGCCATCGTCGGACTGTGACGAGCGTAGCTCGCGGTTAAGTTCTTCTGCGACCTCCTCGGTCAGAGTTTTCTGTTGGCTTGGCGGTGTCGGTCCCATGTTGTGTGAGGATAAGATTTTGAAATCTGATGTCTCAACCGCTACAGGGCGACCGGATAGTTGCGCTAATTTTTCGACAAGAGAATCCAGTCCGTCCTCAACTACGGTGCGGACGAACTGAGCGTGAAGTCGTGAACTGGCTTCCTTTACTTCGTTCAGATATGCTGCGCGAATTTCGTCTGCGACCTCCATTGGATTGCCCAGAGAAGGCAGAACCAAAAGTGGAGTCGATGCGCCTTTGCAGACGCGAAGGGCGATGTCGGCCTCGCTGGTTAGTGTTTTGACTGCGCTGGCAGAACCTTTTGGCACGGGCGCGCTTGTCATGGAGTGAATCAATACTATGCCGGCAAGGTCGGAAAGTCCGTTACCGTACTCACCTGACAACTCGCCTTTGGTTACGACCAAACTGCCGCTCGGAGCGTCGATTGGCGACCCTGCAATAATCTGACTAACTTGGCGGTCCAGAAACTGCTCGCCGAAAAGTACCTGTGCTTCCGACAGCGCTTCGGCGGTTAGTAGTTGCTTCAGCGTTGGCTGGAGCGGAATTCGTTCACGTGACATGACTTTATCCAAAGTCTCTATATTGTAATTCTATTTGATTGCAATGAACTAGTCACCTTATGAATATGGAAAAGGTGGTCTGTGACCGCTTTCTCATCGAGAGTTTTTTCACTGCGGATTGGAGTTACCGTTTCTGCATATGCAACAAATAAGTGAGCGATACTCAAGACCGCGTTCCCTGGCGGAGTACGGTGCAGTGTGTGTCGCGTCAGCGCCGGCACATTTTTGCAGAATTTTTTTTGAGATTCGATGATGCTGAAAAGTACTGTGCTGCAATGACTGACGAGCGCCGTTCAATCTGCTGTTGGCTCTGATTGAGCGAAAAAATTTTGGTGAACCATTGTATCTCTTACGTGACGGTGCTAACATCGCCGCATTGGGAAGCCCCTTAAGGTTTTTCAGGTTGATTAGGAGGAAGGTACATGAATAGAGCTGAGCTTATCAGCGCAGTTGCGGAAGCAACCGGACAGCCGAAAACACATGTGAGCGATACGCTTGCAGCCGTTGTTCACACCATTACCGGTGCACTTGCAAAAGGACACAAGGTCACTTTGGTTGGGTTTGGCACGTTTGATCGTCGCCAGCGTCAAGCCAGAACCGGTCGTAATCCCAGGACGATGGACGTGCTAAAGATTCCTGCGGCACGCGTTCCTGCATTTCGACCCGGCTTGGAACTTAAGCAAATCGTGAACGGTGAAAAGCGCATATCGCAAATTGCCGGTCCGAGCAAGAAAGCTGCTAAACCCGCTGCTAAAGCGAAAGTAGCTGCTAAAAAGCCCGTGGCAACGGTGGCAAAGAAGACGGTCAAAAAACGTCGTTAATCGGCCGCAGAGCGTCGCTAATCAAAGCCAGACGAAGAAGAAGAGGGCGGAACCAGGGTAAGGTTCCGCCCTCGTTCTTTACGAACATTCCGAAACGAGGTTAATCGAGCCCGTTGTTTATTGCCACCATTCGTACAGTGGCAATTCGCGGTTGGCATTCGGCTGCGCTGAAGCTCAGACCGCGGAGGGGCAGCTGTGATTCACCGTAAAAGCAGTAGGCACCATCGGCAAACAGTTCCTGGTTGAAAATTTTGGATTGGCCGGAAAAGCCGGCTCAGCCCATGCGGACGCCGCGGCCGGCCTGATAGGTGGCGCTGCCGTACATCGCCTTTTCTTTGCGGGCGGGAATCTTCACTTCGATGCCTTGTTCTTCCTCGCCTTCTTCTAAGGGAGCAGCAGTGCCGTGATAAATGCCCCATTGTCTAATGCCAATGCGTTTCTTTCGGGCTTTTGAGTCCGGCACAAGGAAATCCGGAAATGCGACAAGAACGGTTGCGGCCAGCGCAAACATGATTCCGACGAAATAGCAAAACCCGTCCAGCATTGCCGCGGTCTCCAAGGGGAACATTAAGAGCCAGAGTTTAAACCCCCGAAGCGTGAGATGAAAGGGGGTGAATACGAATAAGAGCTTAAGAAAAGAGAGCGGAAGCTCCGCTCTCTTTTCCCGGAGGGACCTGCAAGGAAGGTACCGGGAGAATAATTCTTTTGAAGGTCTTATTGATTGGAGACCAATCGCTGGTCATTGAGACTGACGTAACTTGTGTAGTAACGCGATCAAAATCGCGAAAGGAAAAATAATTTCTTACGCGAGTTGTGGTCTATCGGCGCATTAGTGCAAGCAGGTCCTTGTATAAGTCCGCCAGTTGGCGGGTTACAACTGCGGTGGCGGGTTGCTCTTCTGAATAGCGAGCGAATTCTGCTGCTTTCTTTTCGAAGAGTCCTGCCAACCGATCCTCAAAATTTTTCACGTAAGGCTTCATATGCCACAACCTCGGGGAAAGGAGAAGGGGAAACAGACTACCGAGCGACTACCGATAGGAACCGGAGAACGGACCTATTAATTCTGTCTCAAAAACTTGGCAAGTGCAATACTTTACAAGTGTCTGGCGCTACAGGTGATATCACTTTTTTATATTGCGAGTGACACTGAAGGTGGAGGCGCGCCGTATATCTGTCGCTTATTCTTTGACTAGCTTACCGGATGTCAGCGTATCGGTGGAGATTATCCCGATGTCGTGAAGCAGTACCACTTGCGCGACATTGAAACGCAAAATCGCATCAGCCTTATTGATCAGTGAGTTTGTCCAGACCTGCTGTGCCTGCAACACGTCGATGTTTGTGCCAACTCCGTTGGCAAGCCTTACCCGGGCCAATCGAAGCTGTTCGCTGGAGGAGGCCACCGCGCGCGAGGTCACATCGACTTCGCGCTCAGCGATCAGGCTGGTCAAATATGCCGTTCGAACTTGCTCCAGGACATCCAAAAACTGTTGGTTTGCCTGCAGCAGCGCTACTCTGGCGTTGTGCCTTGCGGCCTGAACGTTTGAAATATCCGGAATTCCCAAATTGAAGTAGTTCCAATCAACTTGAATGCCGATTTGGTACGAAAGTCTCATTTGGCGACGCTGAATACTTGCCGGTGTGAAGGCTGCGCCTGCCGGGAATACCAGTCCGCCTCCACTGCCACCGGCGCTGGTACCACCGCCGCCACCGCTGCTCAGGGGCGCCCCGGACAAGGGCACCAAAGAGAATGAGCCGGGTTGGACTCTATTTCCCGGACCCAGCGTAGCGCCATTGCCGGTGTACGAGCCGAAGAATTGCATCTGCGGGTACAACGGTGCGGCTTGTACTTGGATGTTTCTGCGGGCAGCCAGGCGCAGCTCTTCGAACTGCTTCAGTTCCGGTCTGTATTTGATGGCTATTCGCATCAGGGCGTTGATATCCAGTGAAGGATCAATCAGGCGAACCTTTTGGACTTTCGTGTCCACAGTCATCAGGTTTGCGTTCATGTCTAAGTTGAGCGTTTTCGCCAGCGCGATGGCGGAAGTCCGGAAAAGCACTTCTTGACGTAGCAGTTGAAGCTCGTCTTGGGCTAGTTGCGTGTCTGCTTGCAGCACGTTGAAGTAGGTTCCTGTGCCGGCGTTTTCCAACTGCTTGTTCAATACCAGTTGAGCGCGCGATGTCTCCACGGCCCGCACGCGAATCTCCAGGAACGATTGGGCTCGCACCAGTTCATAGTATTGTCGCGCAACATCGCGCAGTGTGTCATTGGTTGTCCGACGCACGCCCGATTTTGATGCCAGGAAGTTATGTTTTTGCTGTAAGGCGCCGAACAAGATGCGCCCGCCTTGGGCTCCGAAGTATCTGAATCCGGCGTTCGCATTAGCGTTCGGCGTGGAAAAACTTACAGGCAAGATGCCGCCGATTAAGCTACTACCCGACTGAAATTGTGTGCGATAACTCATAAGCGCGTCCGGTGCGAATCGACCCAGCGCGCCGATCAGGAGCCACTTTTGTTGACGCATTTGTTCGCGGGAGATTCCGATCTGCAAGTTATAAAGCGCAGCGAAATTAACAACGTCTTTCAGTCCGACTGGCTGGTTGTAGCGAGCTTCCAGTCGAATGACCGGCAAATTGGCGCCAACCGGCATGAGCTCGCTACGAGCCGGCAACTTAAGATCGATCTCTTCGTTGATCGTAGTGTCGGAAAGCTGCGGCGGCCCCTGTTTGGGAAACTGGGGTTGAATAGTGGCAGGAACGTCGGTGAATGGTCTGGATATGGTTCCTGAGGGGGCCGGGGCGCCCGGCAAATCAACGGCTATTGCCGGCGTGCAATTGATGAGCGTGGACAACGCAGTCCACGAACATAGAAGGGGCACATTGATCTTGCTGCTACCCAATTGGTCATCCCCGCTGTCGACGGGTTAGGAGTTACTTCACCAGTCGCTGAACAGCTTTGAACTGTTCGGTGCCGGATTCTCCTAACATTTCAAACAATGCAATTTCCACCGCCGATGGTATCGCTCCCGATGAGATCATCTTTTCCCAACCAAGTTCTTTGTTCTTGGGATTGCGGCTGGCTATCGCATCGCTGACCACATGTACGCTGTAATCGTGCTGCATCAATTCGTGCGCTGTCTGATTAACGCAGACGTGTGCTTCGATTCCGCAGATGATTACTTGTGTTCGGCCGAGCCCGTCTAGCATGTCAAGGAAGCCTGTAGCCTGGCAACAGCTAAATGCAGTCTTTTCAAAGTATTTGTGTTCGCCCAGGCAGGCCGCGATCTCCGAAATTGTTTTCCCGAGCCCTTGCGGATACTGTTCCGTCAAAACCACCGGTAGCTTAAGAATCTTTGCTGCTTCCGCCAAAATCGTAATGTTGCGGGTCAGGTTGTCGAGGTCCCGAAGCTGCTTGCGAAAAGATTCCTGCACGTCAACGATGAGAAGCATGGCTTGCTTGCTATCCAGGATTCGCGGATGTCGCATTTCGTTGTGATTCCTTACGGCTCTTGACTTTTCTGCCGCCTCTCGGCACGGCGGACACAGCATAGCACTCGAACCGGGGCTCCGACACAATCCGTTGCCCGTGCCGCCGCAAATGTGATATAACCAAATCCATCACGGGGCATTAGCGCAGTTGGTAGCGCGCTTCAATGGCATTGAAGAGGTCAGGAGTTCGAATCTCCTATGCTCCATAGAAATTTTTCCACCAACCGGCCGACCAGATGCTCGTTGTCGCTGAGCTCCGCAGCGTTGCTGACACGAGGTCGCTGAAATTCGCTCGGGATCGGTGTTGGAAGGACGAGACTGTCCGAATCCTCCTTTTGCATGAAAGTTCGCTCGTAGCGCGTTCTGTAAACTGCCGCAACATGAAACTCGTCAAAGGTTCTCCGGCCTGTCAAGGATCGTGCATAGCAGGCCTGGTGGAAACAATGCGATGGGAAGTATCGACCTCTCCGTGACTCGCGGCGGGCGGAATCGGCACCGTATTTAGTTCTACTGAAGTCAGCCAGGCGCGTAAGGATCGGGCTGCTGATATCTATGCTTAACGTGCGCCCGCTGCTTGATGCCGGCAATCCATAGCATTGATGAATCAATCTTTCAGTCGGTCAGGGGGCGCCTTTAATAGCCGGCGGAACTGAGTTCCAATCCCATGGCGACGTCGGAAGTTCTGGAAACTCCCGTGTGGATTGTGCCGTTCGGGTGAAGTTCCATCCACCGAAATCCCGGCGGTATTGCATCGACGGCGAACCGTGCCGATTTCGGCTTGAATTGAACGCAAGTCGAGGGCGTTGCCATCAAGGGAATGCCATTGCGACGCATCTCGAACTCCTGGTGGATGTGCCCCCAGAGAACGCCTCTTACATTGTGGAAGCGGTCGATTACATCCAGGACTTCCGGTCCATTGTCGATTCCGATCGTGTCTAGCCAATCGGCGCCTACGGGGATCGGATGGTGATGCATGCAGACCAGCGCATGGTGTCCGGGATGGGCCTTCAGAGTTTTTTCGAGCAGCTCAAGTTCCGATGGGGGAAGATGTCCGCCAACCTCGTCTACGACCAAGGTGTCCAACAGAATGATGATCCAGGGAGCGACGACAACCACTTTGTCGAACCGAAAGTCGGCCGGTCCGTCTGATAATCCCTGGCGCGCTTCTTCACGGCGGTCATGGTTGCCTGGAAGCATGTAGCATGGCGCGCCGGTTTTGCCCACTGACATGGAAAGACGTCTATAAGATTCTTCCGTTTCGTCTTGAGACAGGTCGCCGGTAAAAAGATAAAGGTCCGGGATGCCACGGAGCTCCCGGGCGACCCGAAAAACCTCTGCAAAAGTTCTGGAAGTATCCACCCCAAGCAGGCGCCCATCCTCGTTTTGGAAGAAGTGGGTGTCCGTGAACTGTATGATTCTAAGGGGCAGTTTTTCCATTCACAAGTCCTCTGCCCGGGTTACCTGGATGAACAAGGCAGATCCCGTCAAATTGCTATTAACCCGAAATTGCTACCTTTGAAACGTCGGTCGAACGCCTGATCCCAAACTAGATAAACATCGTGACCTTCCCTTTTATTTCCGCTTGACTAATGCTTCCGGAGATGTTGTATTGGACCGAGCGTAAGATCGGTCGAACCATTAGAATTACTGGAATGAAGAGTAACGATTCACCAATTCATCTTAGCCTCCTTGGCGTTGTCTTGTTCGGCCTTGCCATCGTGATGATTGTCGTCAACGTTTTTTCGAACATGGGTAGCTATTTCGGCACGCTGTTCGTCAAGACCGAAACGCCTGCCTCCTTTGAATTTCAATCCTACGATGGACTGTTGAAGAAATACACGCACGAGTCAAGGGTGGATTACAAATCGCTCAAAGGTAGTAAGGAGCTGGAGGCAGCTTTGGCTGACCTGCGGAGGGTTTCGCCCGAAAAATTGGCTTCCGAAGAAGACAAAATCTGTTATTGGGTCAATGCTTATAATCTACTATCGATGAAGCTGATTTGTGACAAATTCCCAATTGAATCGATCAAGGAATTGGGCAGCGATCAAGGCACGAAGAGCTTTATTGTCGGAGGTAAGGCCATCTCGGCCAAAGAGATCGACGAGGAGAAAATAGTTCCCGCGATCTACGGTAAAAATTGGCTTTTGCTGTTCGCCAAATGCAATGGAAGCGTCGGTTATCCGGACATTGCCGACCACCCTTATCGAGCGGCCACGCTAGCGGATGATTTGTTGGCGCAACAAAAGAAGTTTGTGCTGCGACGGGACAATTGGTACTACGACGACACGATCAACAAGCTCGAAGTGACTGAGTTCTACATGTGGAATCGACATTATCTGGAAGGTGTCCAAGTGACTCCGTTGATGTTGCTCAACAACTTTTTGCCGGATGGCCGCCAGATTGATGCCGGGACTCACGTTGTCTATAACCTGGTTTGCCAGCAACGGGTTAACCAGAGCAAGGACTGGTCGGCAAATCCGACTGAATCGTCTGCATCATCGACGGGAACGGACCAACCTGCGACCGGTACAGGCACTGCGACGAGCACCGGCGCTGCGACTGATGTTCGTCCTGCGACCGGTGCCCTGAAGGATTCCGGCAGCGGTGGCGGAGAAGATTCATCCGCAAAACGAAAACCTGAGTCGGACATCGCGAGTGATTCGAAAGCGGATAAGGCTACAAAGCCTTCAGCATCCGTGCCCGAAACAGAACCGCCGGCTGGCACAAAGACCAGTGAGAAAGTGGAGAAAGGCGCGAAATGAATAAGCGAAACCTGCGTCGCTTCTCAATCGAAGCGACAGGGACCGTTCTTTTCCTGAGCGGCTGTTGCACCATTGCGCCGTCCTTGTTCAATGGTTTACCAGCGGCTTTCTCCCGCGAATCATCCGCCCTCACGGTTGTGTATCCGCGCAGTGGTGCCGTGATAGACAGCAGAGCCACGTTCATCATCGGGGCTGCTTCCCCGGGGGCGTCCGTCACTTGCAACTCGGAGCCGGTTCGTACAAATGGCGCCGGTTTCTTTGCTCATGTCGTTAAGCTCAATCGGGGGGAAAACTCATTCAATATAGTTGGAGGCGGCGTTTCTGCGGCGTTAACTGTGAGGCGTCCTCACGCGAGTGCTCCTGCGTCTCTCGACATTCTGCGATTCAAGACCGGAACGCTTGAGCCAGCAGAAAGTGTTGGCGTGGTGCCCGGTGATGTCCTGCATTTTTCGGCCAGAGCCACTCCCGGATCGAAAGTTGTCGCTAAGCTCGGAAACAGGACGATTCCGCTGTTCTCTGCGGCTCAACGTTCAAAGGGTTCGCCGGTGAACATGGGGCTTGACACCGCCTTTGGTGTTACCTTTCAAAAGAATGACGCTAGCTTGCCCGATACCTATACCGGTTTCTATAAAGTCGCTCCGGAAGATTTGTTCGCCGGAACGCGACCTTCTTTTGTTCTCACGAAGGACAAGCGTGTAGTCACTGCATCAGGACCGGCAACAGTAAGTGTGCTGCGCCAGCCTTCCGTCTTTCACACTAGGCATGACGACACCATCGTCCGCGTAGGGCCCGGGGCGGCTCGTGTCACGCCATGGGGTGCCGGAGTACGTGTTCTTAGTGACGGGTACCGGGGCCCGTGGCGACGGCTGGAAGTTGCGCCAGGCAAGCATCTTTGGGTTTCCGGGGAAGATCTCGATCCCGAACCGCCGGGAAGTCCTCTTCCGGAGTCACGTGTCACCACTGTTAATCTTCTGTCTGACGACTACGGAGCGCGCGTTGCTATTCCGCTTAACCAGCGGCTGCCTTATCAGGTTGACCAGGATTTGAAGGCCGGTACGCTCACTCTTCGTGTGTTCGGTGCGACGGCCGATACCGATTTTGTCACGGCTGATGCGGAAGAAGGTCACATCTTGCCGAAGGAGCGAGCGTCGTCGCGGCTGATCGACTATGTGACATTTCGCCAAAAGAACGATCAATTGTATGAGTTGACGGTTCATCTCAAGAAAAAGCACCAGTGGGGATATTATGTCGATTATGCCGACTCAACTCTCGCTCTGCACGTCAAGTCACCCCCGGTGGTGGACAGCTCCGCCGGTAGTTTGAAAGGGGTTACTATCTGCGTGGACCCCGGCCACGGAGGCAAAGAACCGGGTGCTTTCGGGTGCGATGGAACCAAGGAAGCAATCGTTAATCTTGCTATCGCCGAAAAGTTGAAAGACTCGTTGGAGAAAATGGGTGCTAGCGTTGTGATGACTCGCACCGCTGATATTGATGTCAGTCTTGCTCAGCGTGTGAAAACGGCAATCGAATCTAGAGCCGATTTGCTTGTGTCAGTACACAATAATTCTTTGCCGGACGGGCGCGATCCTTGGAAGGAGCATGGCACTTCCACCTATTGGTATCACCCACAGTCCGTGGAGCCGGCTAAGACTTTCAAGGATGGTTTGGTTCAAGACGTGGACTTGCAGGATTTCGGCAGTAGATTTCAAAATCTTTTTTTGTGTCGCCCGACGCAAATGCCTGCCGTGCTCGTGGAAGTGGGGTTCATGATTCATCCCGATGAGTTCCTGCGTCTCATTACGCCGGACTTTCAAGCGAAGGTGGGCGCGAGCCTGGCTGAAAGCATCCGCTCTTATCTGGTGGAGTCGTCGCCAAACTGACCCGGGGAAACCGAATTTTCTTGTCGCCAAATCTCCAGAATTGGAGACAAGAAAAAAACAAGAAGACGGCTATAGCGGTGCGCCAACGAACTTTGTGATTTTACGGTGTAAATGTCCGTCCCCGTCAGTGGCGCCGGAGTTGTGGCGGTGGACGCCCTGTGACAATGACGAGAGTCGCGCTGCGGTAGGGTGCCGAAGAGACGGTATAATAGCTGTCCGGTCGGCTACCTTGATTACCGTCGGCATGCCAAGGCTCAGACGCAATGCTGATGTGGTTTTGGATTTGAGATTATAAGGAGAGTGGAATGGAGATCCCGGAGAGCGAATTGATCGCGGTGGATATGGGCAACTCTAGGATCTCGTGCGGAAGTTTCAAATCCGGAATCCTGGTGAAAACTTGGTTTTACAACATTTCTGATCTGGATACCGCAGCCGAGGAGCTGAGCGCAGCGAAAAGCAATACGATCGCAGTGTCGTCCGTGGTGCCGCAAGCCTGCGAGAGGCTGCGAAGGCAATTGGTGGCTGCGGGCAAGAAGCTGTGCGAGGTGCGCGCAGGCGACGCTAACTTGATGGAGGGCGTTTATGCCACCATGGGCGCGGATCGCATTGCCAACGCAATTGCGGCGCGGAAACTGTACGGACACGATCGCGCTGCCATCATTATTGATGCAGGCACTGCAACCACGCTGACTGCAGTGGATCGCGAAGGACGATTTGCCGGCGGATTCATCACGCTTGGATTAGGAAAGACAATCACGATGTTGCACCAGGCCGCTGCAGACTTGCCCCTTGCTGGACTCAAACCAAGCATAGATCGCGAACTCTGCTTCGACACTGAGTCCGCGATCTTGACTGGGACCCTATTGGGACAGGTAGGAATGATCGAATACTGGGTTCGCTTGGCTAAACGCCGGCTGGTGAACGAAAGCATTGTCATCGCCACCGGTGGCTGGTCGGAAATGCTTTCTCGTCACAGCAACGTATTTGATGTTTGCGATCCGGTCTTGACTCTTAAGGGAGTGTATTTGATTGCCGTGGAGGAAGCGGGCCGAGCGGGTCGAGTTTAAAGAGCTTCTCTAGCTCAAACCGGTAATCAACGTTGGTCAAAGCCTCTTCGGAGTAAAGTTCGTCTTCCCAGTAACTTTTCTCTCGTCCCCACAAATCCTCAAGCCTTTTCGCCAGGTGACCGGGCAAATCGTTCGTATTGTTCATAGTCTCCCGAAATCTAGACCCGTCAGGGTAACAACAATCAAAGTGCTCACAACCTTCAGTTTATTCAGGACGGTGGAAAGAGCAATCCTTGGCAACCCCGCCAGGCGCCTCCCGTAAGGGTTTTCGGCATCTCAGGCTGATAAAAAGAACCCAAAGATCGTTTGCATATCCGGGCGATTCGGTTCCTATATCCCTTTGGTGTTAGAATCAAAAACAGGTGGTTGAATTTTTTCGCCGAGGCTGAGTTATCCCATTTACGGGCTAGTTGAGAGATGAACCTCAAAATAAGACTCGAAAGACTATGCGACGGGCGACAATGGGCCAAGTTGCATTTTAATGACGGCACCAGCCTTACCGGCCGTATGCTCAGACTTGGGCACGACTATGCTGAACTGGAAACCTACGGCGAGAACGACAAGCCTGACGAGCGTAATTATTCCAAGCATTTGGTGCCGCTGCATCTTATTAAGTATGTAACTGTTGAGTCGTCTTCCTTTGCTGAGTTGGAAAGGCGGCGACTGCAGTTTGCAGCGCAGATAGAAAGTGTTTCAGACTCCGCCTGAAGCGACTAAGAGTTCCTCTTGGTGCGCCAACCGTCGGCAGAGGCCGTTGCTAGGCTTTTCCGACTTCTGAGCCAACTCGTTTCGTACGCGTTGAGACCCAGCTCGCTTTGTTGTCTTGTCTGGCCCGCCCGACCGCCAGGGCGTCATCCGGTACGTCGCGTGTAACTACCGTTCCTGCCGCAACCATTGCGTTTTGTCCGATTACCACTGGTGCTACCAATACACTATTGCTGCCCGTCGAAGAGTCATCACCAATTACGGTGCGGGACTTCTTTCCGCTCAACTTGTCGTAGTTTGCGGTGATTGTTCCCGCGCCGATGTTCACTCCTGAACCAAGGCTGGCGTCGCCGATGTAACTCAAGTGAGAAACGTTCGTCTTCTGCGCGATTGTGCTCTTCTTTATCTCGACGAAGTTGCCGATGCGGCATTGATCGGAAATGTCCGCGCCGTCTCTGATGTGCGCAAAAGGACCAATCCGCGCATTGGCGCCGACCGTTGAACCACTTATAAGTGATTGCATCACCCTGGTTCCAGACCCGACTCTGGCCGGACCGTTGATTTGGGTGGACGGACCGATAACACAGTCTTCCCCGATCTCAACGTCGCCCATGATGTAGCAGCCCGGCAAAATGGTGGTGTCTTTTCCGATACGCACTTCCGGGGCGATCCAGGTAGAGGCGGGGTCTACGATGGTGACTCCGGATTCAAGGGCTAGCTTGGTTAACGTGTGCTCTCGCATCCTTCGCCAGGCTTCCGAAAGCTCAAGTCTGGAGTTGATACCTTCCACCTCATCGGGATCGTTTGCAACTGAGCCTCCAACTTTCATTTTGCGCTCGGTTGACCAGGCAATTAGATCTGTCAGATAGTACTCACCTTGCTTATTGTCATTCTTGAGATCGGACAGCCCGGGCTTGAGTGCCGGCCATTCCAGGCAATAGATGGCAGCGTTGATCTCGCGAATCTCACGCTGCTCTGGCGTAGCGTCCTTATCCTCTACTATGGCGCAAACTTGTCCGGTCTTATCGCGTATCACGCGACCGTAGTTTCGAGGGTTGTCGACGACGGCGCTCAGCAGTGTTGCTGCGCAGTTGTCCGCAAAGTGCAATCCTGCCAGCGCGGACAGCGTCTTGCCGGACAGCAGTGGCGAGTCGGCCGGAGCCACCAGCAGCGTGCCGTTAAAATCGTTCAGTGACGGTGCAACCTGCGCGAGCGCGTGCCCGGTTCCCAGCTGAGGCTGTTGAAGGTGCGTGGACCACGGCGCGCGTGGCGGATTCCTTTGAAGGTATGCATTGACCTGATCCGAACCATGACCGGTGACAATATGGATGTGTTCAGGGTTGAGTGCGTCGATTGCGTCAAGAACTCTGGCCAGAATCTCCTTTCCGAGCACCGGGTGCAAAACCTTTGGCAATGCCGATTTCATGCGTTTGCCTTGTCCGGCGGCCAAAACTACCGCTCGTACCGGTCGCGGAAAAGTACTCATCGAATTGTCCTCACACCACACGGGGAGCCTCTCACTATCCGAAGTTTAGTAGACGGCGGCCCCTTCGTTCAAGGTTTGCATTCGATCGTTTAGTCCTTACAGATCTCAAGAGGGGGCGTTTTCGATGAAACTCTTGAGCCGAGAACGCTATCGTCCGTAGTGTCGGGTTTGGTGACCGGCTTTTCTTCAAACTGGTATCGCCAAAAGTGCGGGCGTCCGAAAAAAAAAGCTGGACAATTATGATCGTCGTGATCATAATTGCTCTTGTCCTGATTGAGATCGAACTTTGGAAACCGTTATCAATTCACAGCTTCCGCTTCCTGACGATATCGACCTCGGCTCGCTTGAATATCTTTTTAACCCGATGATTGAGGTATCGCCCGTAGCACCACTACGGTTTGAAATTCCACCAACCGGGCAAGAAACTGAGGACGACGAATCGGATCTACATGGTCAGATCCGACTCCTGCAGCTGATGCTCAACGATGCTCTCGAAAAGCTATCCGAGTCAAACATGCTTGTTGGATATCAGCGTGGGTTGCTAGTAGAAAAGAACGAGCAGCTTAAACAATTGCCCCAGTTGCGCCTGTGGGCTGCAAAGAACATAGCTGCCGAAGTTGATAACAAAAAACTGCAGGCTGAAGTCGACAGGCTCAAATCCGAGATTGCCGAATTTCAGAGTCATTGGCTCTATCGTGTGAACGAAAATGTTAAGCGGTTTTTGTCCGGCGGTAGCACAATCGAGATCCTGGCTATTCTTGATGTGGTAGTCCTGGTATCGTTTCTCGGCATTCTGCTCTGGCTGTTCTACACGTTGACAGGTTAAGTTTGCAACGAACTCCTTAACACGATTGTTAATGGAATGCTTAATTGGAGGTGATTTGGCAGAAACGCGGTAAAACTATACGAGTTGCGCTGAGCGAAAGCGTGGCTGACATCGCAGTAACTCCAGTAGAGAGGCACGAGGGATCGAGCCCGTCGGGGCAGCACCGACGCTGCGAACACTTTACGAGATACGACTCGGAAACGAGTTCGAAATATATGAAAGGGGCTCGGCTAACGCCGAGTCCTTGTCGTTTAGGTTGTGGAAGCGGAAGGTCTATCTGCTACCTTGAGCGCAGAGCGCGGTAAAACTTGGCAAGTTCTCGAATTGCGGCTTTCCGCCGCAACTGCCCTGTCACCTCATCTAAAAGCGGAGCAAGGGCGGAGGTTTTTCGATCAGGAGGGCTTATGGTACGACGTCCGGTCGGGAGCGGTATAGAAAACGTATGGTTGCCGCGTCGTTGGCTGATATGACGCCCCGCCCGTAGTTCAGGCACATCAGGTCCACCGGGTTGGTGCTGTGTCCGTCTATGCCAAGTACGTGCCCGAATTCGTGCGCTGATGCGGAAACCAGTTTGCCTGGCGGAATCGGCGGACCAAAGGGGCGTTCGCAGGTTACAAGCTGCACGACAACGGGTTTGAAATCGACGCGCTCCGGTGGAATCTGTCCCGACAATACTTGCTGAATCACTTTGTAAGGGAAGATATCCTTCGAAGTGCAGCCCTTGGTGTCGTTTTGGGTGATGCCCATGCCCATCTTGTTGGTAAAGTGCGGTGTCCAAAATATGAACACATTTGCTTCTTCGGGGTTTTCGGTAAGTTCAAATTTGTAAAGTCCTTCCTTCTCGAAAGCTTTCCACTGCCCGATGCCCCGGGCGGCGGCTCTCCACATATCTTCGTTGTAGTTATCCGCAACACGCAGTTTGCCGAACCGCTCATTGAGCACAATCTCCTTAACCAGTTTCGGCCATTGAGCCAACCCATCCATGCTGGCAACCGGTCCGCCGAAGTCATTGACCATCTCCGGCATTTCGGGATTGCGCCAGTCCATGATTGTTAAGCCGTGGGTAATAAAGACCTTTAACGGCATTTGCTCCGGCACCCAGCGAACGACTCCGAACGGGCTGCGAAACTGAGGATAGACTACGCCCCCGACAGGTCTGGCTGCGCCGCCGGGTTTTTTCGCCGCGTTGGCTACACTGGGCAGGAGCACCGCCAGGCAAAGAATTATTGCCACCACTCGGACGAGGTTGGTTAGCATTTTCGGTTGCTCAGAAAGCACGGTTTTTCCTCCCGCATGACGTGGCGCTAGCCCACTGTCCTACGTACCACGATTGTAATTTTAATCCACCGGGAATGGCGCTTTCGCTCTCGGCCGACCATGGCATATTCGGAACGCCTTTTGAGCGTGTATCATGGCAGAGGGGAGCAGTTGCGGAGCTCGAAGCTTTGCAGCCAAGGATTCACTAGCAGCGTTTCGAGTAAAGACCATGAGCGGCGGCCGTTCAAGAAGAAAAAGGGGACCATCGGTCACATCTGCAGCCGCTGACGGGCTGCAAAAATTTTTCTGGAGAACGTTGCTGCCCATCACCCCCATAGCACTTGTTCTCTATGCATTGCTCTTTGTTCATAATCGCGACATTACCGGTGAGTACGTCGGGAGCAGCCCGATTACCGGCGCCGTCAATTTGATAATTGAGCAAAAGGACGGTGGACAGGTCGACGGGGTAATCCTCTTGAAGCAGATTTACAAAATGAAAGTAATTCGCGGCCACGTTGATGACGCCAAGATTACACTGGCCTTCGCCCTGCCCGGCAATTCACAGCTTCAGCCCACCTTTACCGGCTCTCACTTTGCCGGACCCGTTTCCGGAATAAGTTTGAACGGCAACGTTAGTCAGGGTGATTTTATCGAGGGCGTTTTTTACAACGGTAGTGCTAACATTCCGTTGAAGCTCAAGCGCAACTCGACCAGCAGTTTGTTCAAGAAGTACTGGTTCCACTTCTAAGGGCTCAAAGCTGCGCTCGGCTCAGAAGCCCATCGGTAACCGACTGGATTGCGGGGCAGGTTCACTTCGGTTTTTGTTTGCGGTTGTATTTTGTGAAAAGTTTGCAGCGTGTGTTTTCGTTAGAATTCGGTCAGGTGAGCCTGCGCATGGTTGTTGTTGCCATGCTGACCCTTTTGTCATCCACGCTGTTGAGCGCATGTCAGACCGCCACACCGTCAGCAGAACCGCGGTTGCCCGGTATGCCGGTGAAGCTGGGCAAAGTCGCTAGTGCCGTCATGGATGATGCCACTACTTTTCTGGCAGTATTGAAGTCACGTCGTTCTGTTCCTCTCCGTCCACAAGTTGCTGGCGAAATTGCGCAGATACTTGTGCGTTCCGGTGATAAGGTTGCGCGAGGGCAGCTGCTGCTCAGCCTGGATGACACTAAGCAACAGTCAGCTGTTCGCGGGCTGGTGGCTAATGCGGATTCCATTAAAGACGATATTAACAACGTCAAAGAAACACTTAAGTCGCTACAAGCATCACTGGCTTCTCGTAAGGCTCGCCTTGAGTTCACGCAGCAAGAGTTAACGCGTTATACCGATCTCTTTTCTCAAGGCGCCGTTTCGAAAGAAAGCGTTGAGGAGCATGGTCAAAATCTCAAAATTGCCGAGTCGGATTTGAAGGCACTGGAATCGCAGGTGCAGGCTCAGAAGGCTCTTGTGGCTAAGAACGAGAAGCTATTGAAACAATGCCAGGCGCAGCTGAAAGAACAGCAAACTCAGTTGCGCTACTTCTCCATACTGGCGCCTCAGCCTGGCTCCATTGGCGATGTGCCTGTTAAAGTCGGGGAATATGTCACCAGTAGTACAGTGTTAACTACGCTGGAAGAACCGGGACCGCTCGAGGTTTACATCAATGTTCCCGCCAGCTTTGGTGAAAAGCTAAAGGTAGGCTTGCCGATTGTTTATCGCAATGACGACGGCGCCATCGTTGCTAGTGGCAACGTCTTTTTTGTCTCCCAAGAAGTTAACAATGCAGACCAGTCGATTCTGGTGAAAGCGTTGTTTGAAAATGCTGACTCGAAACTGCGGACAGGTCAACTCGTAAACGTTCAGCTAATCTGGAAGCACGCCAAAGTGCTGCTGGTGCCAACGACTGCCGTTACGCATCTCGGCGGCAAGGATTTTCTGTTTGTTGTGGAAAAGGTTGGCACCGGCGGTTCTGTCGCCAAGCAAAAGAATGTCCATTTAGGCGAAATCGAAGACGCGAACTACCGCGTCAAATCCGGCGTGACTGAGGGCGAAAGTATAGTTGTTTCCGGAGTGCAGAATCTCACGGATGGAGCACCTCTGAATCCGCAATGATTGATTTCTTCATCAAGCGCCCTATATTCTCTGCTGTTTGCTCGATGGTTATTTTGCTTTGTGGCATTGTTTGCATCCCCGTGATGCCTGTAGCTCAGTACCCGGACATATCGCCACCTCGTGTCGGTGTCACCGCAAACTACACTGGCGCTAGCGCTCAGGTCGTGGAGAACTCGGTCACTAGCTTGCTGGAACAGCAGATCAATGGTGCCACCGGTATCAAGTACATTTCTTCTACCAGCGGAAATGACGGGACCGCTACAGTCAATGTGACCTTTGATTTGGAGAGGGACATCGACCTTGCTGCAGTAGATATTCAAACGAGACTGGCTGCGGTTAACGGTAGGCTGCCGGACGAAGTTAAAAAGACCGGCGTCAACATCAACAAAGCTTCCACTGCCTTCGTGATGGCAATAGGAATGATTTCGCCTGATGGGCGTTATGACAGCCAGTTCTTGAGTAATTATTCCGACCTCTATATACGTGATGCACTTAAGCGGGTGCCAGGCGTTGGCGACTGTCAAATTTTTGGTGAACGTAAGTATTCGATGCGCATCTGGCTTGATCCTGCCAAGCTGTCTCGCAGGAAGCTTACTCCGTCCGATGTGGTACGCGCGGTTTCCGAACAGAACATTCAAACTGCGGCAGGACAGATTGGCCAGGCTCCGACGCCGTCGTCACAGAAGTATCAGATCAGTGTGCGCGCCCGGAGCAGGCTCAACAACCCCGAGGAGTTCGCCGAGATTATTGTGAAGACGGGACAAGATGGCACTCTTGTTCGAGTCAAGGATGTCGGAAGGGTTGAGCTGGGTGCGGAAGATTACCAATCTCGTGTGCGTTACCTAAACCGCGAAGCCGTTGGTATGGGGATCTTTCAGCGTCCGGGTTCGAACTCGATACAAGTAGCTGAAGGCGTACGCAAGGAAATGGAGAGGCTTGCTCATCATTTCCCTCCGGGAATGGAGTATGATATTGCATTCGATACCACGCTTGCTGTCAAAGAATCCATTCGAGAAGTGTTGCTCACCCTGGCGCAAGCTATAGCACTCGTTGTGCTCGTGATATTTGTATTCCTTCAAAACTGGCGCAGCACCCTCATCCCGGCGATCACCATACCGGTTTCGCTCGTCGGTACCTTCGCATTTTTGCATGTGTTGGGGTTTTCTATCAACACTCTCACCCTTTTCGGCATCACTCTGGCGACGGGGTTGGTCGTTGACGACGCAATTGTCGTGCTCGAAAATATCAGCCGTTTTATGGAAGCAAAAAGGCTTTCTGCTCCGAAAGCCGCTTCTGCGGCAATGGCGGAGGTAACCGGCGCCGTAATTGCGATCTCTCTGGTGTTGGCTGCGGTGTTTATTCCTGTTGCGTTCTTTCCGGGGACAACGGGGAGGCTGTATAAACAGTTCGCATTGACGATTGCAATGTCCGTCGCTATCTCCACCTTCATTGCTCTGACTCTGACTCCGGCGCTAGCTGCGTTGTGGCTCAAACCCACGGGAGCGAAACACAAGCCTGACGACTCTCACCAAGATGATGCAGGGGGCAAAGGAAAGGAACTCGACACCGGTTATGGTGCCGTCTGCGCGGAAGGGGGATACGCTCAATCTCATGCAGTGGCGCCGGAGCATGAGCTTCTCGAAATTCACACCCCGGAGCCAAGTCGATTTCTGCCTTTTGCTCTGTTCAACAAATCTTTCGAGATGCTAACGAAGGCCTATCGCCATACACTCTACTGGACGTTGAAGCTGAAGGCCGTAACGCTTCTGCTTTTTCTCGCAATGATGGCTGCAACGTGGTGGCTGTATAAAACAGTGCCCAGTTCATTCATTCCGAACGAGGACTTGGGCTATTTCATCACCATCATTCAATCACCGGAAGGAGTTGCGCTTAACTATACGGAAGACGTACTCAAAAGAGTCGAAAAGGAATTGGATAAGATTCCTGAAATTGACGGGTCGTTCGGTATTGCCGGCTTCGGGTTCAGTGGTAACAATCCGGGGAATGGCATCATATTTTCGAACTTGAAAGAATGGAAGGAGCGGAACGGCCCGGGGCAAGACCTCGACGGTATCGTTGCGCGGTTGCGCGGACCGTTATCACAGATAACAGATGCCACCGTTGTTCCGTTCAACCCACCGGCCATTGAAGGACTGGGAAGCTTCGGCGGATTCGTTTTTGAACTGCAGGATCTACGAGGATTGGATTTTGCGGTTTTGGATCAAGCCACGCAAGCGTTGTGCCGCGAGGCCAATCAATCAAAAATGCTTGCGGGTGTGTTTTCCAGTTACAAAGCAAATAGTCCGCAACTCCTGGTAAATGTTGATCGCAACAAGGCTAAAGCGCTTGGCGTTAACCTCGGCGATGTGTTTGACACACTCGGTACTTTGTTAGGCTCTAGTTACGTCAATGACTTCGACATGGGTACCAGAATCTATCGCGTCTATGTGCAAGCGGATCAGGAATACCGCGCCAACCCGGCTTCGATGTCACAGTATTATGTGCGGTCGCAATCCGGTGACATGATTCCGCTCAGCAGTCTCATCACTGTAACAAAGACGACTTCACCTCAAAACATTTCGCATTACAATCTCTTCCGTTCAACGGAGATTAATGGTGCGGCGGCCCCTGGCTACAGTTCCGGAACGGCAATGAAGGAGATGGAGCGAATTGCCGCTAAAGTTTTGCCACTCGGCATGGGCTACGAATGGTCCGGAATCTCGCAAGAAGAAATGGAATCGGGCACAAAAACAGTGCTGATTTTTTCGCTTGGACTGCTGTTTGTGTTTCTGGTTTTGGCGGCTCAGTATGAAAGTTTCGCTGACCCGCTGATAATTCTGTTTGCAGTGCCTTTAGCGATGTTGGGGGCGCTGCTCGCGCAGTGGATGCGTGGATTGCAAAATGACGTTTTCTGTCAAATCGGACTTGTTATGTTGATTGGCCTGGCCAGCAAGAACGCGATCTTGATCGTGGAGTTTGCAAACCAGCTTAAGCGTAACCTTGGGCTGAGCGCCGAAGAGGCTGTGAAACGCGCTGCTGAAATTCGACTGCGCCCCATTTTGATGACTTCTCTGGCGTTCATCATGGGTATTCTGCCGCTGGTGTTTGCCACCGGCGCCGGGGCCGGTAGCCGTCATTCTCTCGGTACCGCGGTTTGTGGTGGAATGATAGTATCAACGGTTCTTAGTGTTTACATGGTGCCGGTAATCTACGTCCTTGTGTCGAGTATCCGCGACCGGCTGCTGGGACGCGGCAAGAAACGCCCGTCTCCCCAACCTGCTGGAACAACCGCCCCTAGCGAAAACGAGAGCGTCTAACCAAAGAGAAAATGGTCGATTGGCGGTGAGCTTAGCGAGGAACAAGATTCCTATGAACGCACCGCTGTTTGAGATTATCGGCGTTTTCCTTCTAATCTTCGCTAATGCTTGTTTGGCGCTGGCGGAAATCTCGATTGTCTCGTCACGAAAGGCACGCTTGAAAAGCATGCTTGAGGCCGGGGACAAAAGGGCCGGCGTCGCGCTGGACTTGGCTGAGAACTCGAATGACTTTTTATCAGCCCTTCAGATCGGGGTTACTCTGATTGGTGTATTAGCTGGCGCCGTTGGCGGTGCCACAATCTCTGATGACCTTGAGGCCGTCCTTTTGAAGGTGCCGCTTCTCGTACCCTATGCGAAGGCCTTGTCGATCGGTGTAGTTGTCTCGACTATCACGTTCCTTTCGCTGGTGCTAGGCGAGCTGATTCCGAAACGGATAGGATTAAGCAATCCGGAAAAGTTCGCTTGCCTGGTGGCGCCGAGTGTCAAGTTGCTCTGTATCTTCAGTGCTCCGGGAGTAAGGCTGCTAACCGCGTCGACTGGTGCGGTTCTGGATTCGATCGGGGTTGAGGAAACGCCTCAGGCCCCGGTCTCACAAGATGAACTTCGAATTCTCATGGATGAGGGGGCTAAAGCAGGCGTCTTCGAAACTTCTGAAACCGCGATTGTCAGCGAAGCGTTGCGATTGGCCGATCGAACAGTCAAAGAGATCATGACTCACCGTCGAAAGGTGTTATGGCTAAATCTGCTTGATCCTATTGAACAGAATATAAGGAAGATGAAGCAAACGGGGCACGTTTGGTTTCCCCTGGCAGAAGGATCCCTGGACAAAGTGATCGGGATTGTTAACGCCAAGGAAGTTCTGGCTGCAGTGCTCGATAACAGAGAGATCCAGCTGCGAAATTTCGCACATGCTCCAAATGTGGTACCGGACAAAAACTCGGCTTTGGATGCGTTGGATAAGTTCAAGCAGTCACGAATCCATACTGCAATTGTGTGCGATGAGTACGGCGGTGTTCAGGGCGTTTTGTCGCTTACAGACCTGCTTGAAGCCATTGTTGGGGACATTCCGACGCTGGAAGACGCCACTGTGTTTAATTTCGTTAGGCGCAGCGACGACTCATTTCTTTTCGACGGTGTGACTCATGTTTCCGAGATAGACCAGCTACTGCGTCTGGGGCTTTCCTCTCACGACAGTGAATACAAGACTTTAGCCGGGTTCATGATGAATAAGTTGGGCAGTGTGCCTACAACCGGGCAGAGCTTCGTTCACCACGGCTATCGCTTTGAGGTCGTTGACATGGACCGCAATCGGATAGACAAAATCCTGGTGACGAAAGAGCCAACACAATGATAGCTCCACGAGCGTGAGCAGCCGGGCACCGGCCTCGTGATCTGTTTTGGCGAAAGCTTGTATGGTCGGAGCTGTTTGGCACTTGATTGACCTAGCGTGCAGATTCCGGTAACGGCGCTGGCGGAGCCTGCATCCTGAAATCTTTGTTGCGGGTGTTTCCCGCCCCGCCGGGGGCAGGCGCCGGCAGATAACGACCGGGAGCCATCAACTGTCCGCCGGTAGTGCCCTCCGGCGACTCCGGCTGACCGGTGTTGCGTGTCGGCGCAAAGTGGGGGGCATTAGTCTTGTCTTCCTGTGCCACCGGATTATGTTGTGCATTCGGCGAGGTACGCATACTTCCAGGCGACTTGAAGTATAGAAGTGCTCCAAACAGTATTGCAAACAGCACGGCAACAAGGGTAATGCCTGCTGCACGCAAGCCGGGAAAAACGAGTTCTTCCTTCTCGTGCTTAAGAGTAACCATGACGCACACCTCCTTAGATGCTAACTCTTCCGAATTTGAGCGTTGGAAGAGTGCTTAACGGGGAAAGAATCCCTTAAGTACTTGACCGAGAGAGTGGAAAAATGGTTTCGGTGTTTCTGGATCACCGGTCATGGATTTTGAGCCCATCATCGATTCGCGCATCTTCCATGAGCAACTCCTTCGATTGATTTTCCGCGCGTTGTTCTGAAACTCGCAAGTTTTTGCTGACATGCGGTTGTGCTCAGTCTCCGGGACTGGTGGTGGAAGTTGTGTCTGTACTCGCGTTGGGCGGGTTTACCAGGAGTCTGCCCAAGTGGTTCTTCAAGCCTTCCAAGTGTCGCTCTTCATCTGATCTAATTTGCAGCAATAGATGGCGGATTTGATTATCTCCGCGCAAGTCTTGCAGGTATTTATCGTACACCTGTAGCGCCTTGGACTTGTGATAGAGAAGCGATACCATGTCATAGGCTTCATCGCTCAGTGGATATGGGGACTTGGGCTCTGTCAGAATCTTCTCGCTGGCGACGGTTGCAGGCGGTGGTTCGAAGTTTCGGGTCGGAGGTGTAGTTGATGTTTTCTGCTCTTGTCCGGAGGAAGGTTGATTCTCCGAACTTGCTTTGTCATGGCTTTGTTGAAACATTTTTTTTCGCTCCTACCTGTCGTTAACCGAGACGTCCTGTATGCCGTGCGTAGTGGACATAGTCTCTAAGGACATTCCGGATTGGAACAAGTGCGACTTGAACGATTCATTGATTGCATCCCATTCCGGGCCTTTTACGGTGGAAGCGACGTGTCTGTAAAACTCGTCCGATACGGCCGCATGTTCGTCTAGCTCGCGAAGCACGGACGTCAGGCATTCCTGGTACTCCGGTTCATCCACATGCACTTCAACCAATCTGCCGACTTCATCGCCCACGCCGGAGCGCTCGTCGCCCAATCGTTTCATCAAGTCATCCGGGCAGCTGCTCGCATTTAGCTTTTCCAGGAGCAAGTGGCGTTGCTTTTCGAGGTGATTCACTATGCCGTCGCAAATCTCCCTCACGCTGTCGAAGACTTCGTCACGAGTTGAAGTTTTGTAGTTTGTTATTAAGGTCCATATCAGGTTTCGCAACCTGGTATTTTCTTCTTGAAGGAAACTGATTACATCCATAAGAAATCCTCTCCGTCGCAACTGCATAGTTCGGTTCGACTGGAGTCAAATACCAGATGGCGCGGAGCCGGCAGTTTCGGCGCCCGCGCTATGTCCGCAATGGCGGTTGAATTGCTTTTCTTGTTGTACTTGTTGGACGCTTCGTACTCGGGAGCGGTTCCGCTGAAATCCGTACTTTACTCAAACGAAAGATTCAAACAAGTTGAGGCGACTGATGCAACCAGGAAGGGGGGTACTGGTCTTGGCTTGGCAATCTGCAAAGCAATAGTTCTTCAATACGGCGGCACCATCGGCGTCGATAGCGAAGAAGGAAAAGGCAGCCAGTTTTGGTTAGGGAGCCTGCTTAGTTGCCGGCGGTTTATTCGTCTTCGTCGTTGGTTTCTTCGGCGACCGGCGTGGTCTTGGAGCAGCAGCGCGATTTGACCCAATTCCATGCGGCACTGAGCCAACCGAATAACAAGAAATTCTTGATTAAGCTAAGCATCGTCGATTTCTCCTCCCGCATAGCGGGTTAAGACTCTATTCTACTTCACAAAATAAGAACCGGCTGTAAGAGGACTTGCGTATGCAAGGCCCTGAGTGTTGATAATATGTGCGTCTTCGAAGAGGCAGTGTTTCAAAGGGGGTGAGACCCTCTTATTGTCAGGACCTGCGGTTGCGACCACTTCGATGTATTCGTCTTCGGGATAAATAACTATTTTCTCTACATGCAGGTTGTTTTCGCGCGCGACGTAGCCAAGATTGCAGCGCACTTTGCTGACGCCATCGATTACAACAGAAAGATCTGCTGAATAGTTTGCGCCTCCGTATCCGATTCCGGTGGGAGGGCGAAAAACGATGCTGCTTTGGATCACGTGTTTTCCATAGCGGGCTGTTCTTTTGTATCGGCGCTCTCCGCTACCTGAGCCGACAAATATGTTACGAGCCGACAATCCCGCTGTTGATTTCTGCGCGGCGCGAACGCTGTTGTACCCCCGAACACGACCAGCCTCGATTACGATTTGACCAAGTTCCGGTGAGTCGGTGTAGCGAACGTAGTCGGAAATCCAATCAGCTTTTGCGGCAGGCACAAACGTAAACAGCATTGCCAGTGTCATGATTGCTTTTTTCATTGGCCTCTCCGCTGTAATATATGACAGTTCACCGACAGTGGTGCATCGAAATCATATCATCAAATGGATCTCGCACAAGCTGCCGGATTCCTACCCGGAGGTCTTCACATGGCTTTTAGTGCAGCTGCGCTTTCCAAATTTATTCAGTCTGAATTCAAGAGAGCTGCGGACACGGACAAGGCTCCGGCAATGGCTGCCTATATGAAAACCGAAATGCCTTTCTACGGCATTCAAAAACCTGCGCGCGCATTAGTCTATCGTGAAATGAAGAAGCGCTTTATTCCGAGTAATCGACAAGAGTATGAGGCTGGCGTCAGAGCGTTGTGGGCAAACACGCACCGCGAAGATAAGTATGCGGCCATAGAGTTCGCAAGGCAACACGCTGCTTTTGTCAGGGCTGATTCGCTGAAGCTTTATGAGGAACTGGTCAGGGATGGTGCCTGGTGGGATCTGGTGGATGATATTGCTCAATCGCTAGTGGGTGAAGCTTTGCGTGCTGACCGCACTAGAGTGAAGAGGATAATGGATAAGTGGATCAAGGACGAGGATATGTGGATTCGTCGCACCGCTATTCTGTCCCACAACCGACACAAGGCCGAAACAGATGAGGAGCAGCTGTTTCGACACTGCTTGCTCGTTTGCGACGAGAAGGAGTTTTTCATTCGCAAAGCGATTGGATGGGCTCTGCGAAATTACAGTTACACCAGTCCAAAGTCCGTGAAACAATTCATCAAGTCGAACCAGGACGTGCTGTCGCCTCTGAGCATTCGGGAAGGATTAAAGCAGATCGAACGAAACGCAAAGTCTAAATAGCTTCAGAGTACTTGTTTCAAAAAATTGATTGCTTGCTTGCCGAAGAAGCATCTGTGTCCGTGGTTGCACACGTCGAGTCCGATTTTGTCGCTGGCGCCCATGTGGTTGTACAGACCTGCGACTTGTTGCCAGACCACTCTGGCGGATCTTGCGGGAAAGCGGTCGTCTGTCAAACCGCTTTCGACGAACAGGGCTCGGGGGGCAACTAGTGCGGCTACCTGCGCCGGGTCTGCGATTGCCGGCAGTCCCGGAACGTAGTTGCACATGCACTGAACTTGTCGAAAAATAGAATCGTTGTAAGTGCTGAGTGCGCTCACCACGATTGCACATTTGAGTCGTTAGTCGAGTGCGGCGCTATAGAGAGCGGTGGTGCCTCCGGCGCTGATGCCCATAACAGCCAGCCTTTTCGGGTCTATGAAGGGCTCCTTTGTCAATAAGTCAACGGCATTGAAAACATCGGTCACCCGTTCGCCGAGAGAGGTTTTGCATTGATACCGCAGCTGCGCATCTGACAGCAGGCATTCGGCTTTCTCTGCAACAGGACCTTTGATCGGCATTAACGAGCGGCGGCCGATACCGACCTGCTCCATCGCCAACACCGCGTAACCTCGGTATGCGAAGAACAGCGCAAAGTCCCTTGGTGTTTTATCCCACATTTGCATCAACGTGCCATCGGAATCGATGCCCACTGAATGATCCACGCCGGCGCCGTGCCCCGGTAGGCAGATTACGCACGGGAGCTTTTGCCCCGGTGAAATTTTTTCGGGAAGGAGCAAGTATGCGAATGCAGGTGTTCCTGCTGCGCTGGAAAATTCTAGTGTCTGGCGCCGACACTGCAGAAAGTTCCCGTCATACATAAGAGTCCGAACAACTTTGTCCTCAATAACGCGGCTTTGAAGCGGGCTGTTACGCTTTTCGACGTGAAGTGCTTTTGTTAGCTTCGAACGTACCTCATTCTGCCAGCTTGGAACAGTTTTTGTGTCCGTCGGGAGTTGTGAGATTTCAGGGGCGCGGCCTGCGGTGATTCGGTCCGACAGAAGATGCCAGTATGGATAAGTAAGTCCGCTCAAAATCATTAGCGAGATTACCGTCACCATAGTCATCGTATTTGGTGGCGGGCTCAATTTGTGTTCGCGCACCATTTTCGGTGCCGGCCGTTGATCAATTCTCGATTTGACGGGCGTGGTTTCCATTGAAGCAATCGGTGGGTGTGGGTGAAAACGTAATATTCAAGCGCGTCTCACGTTTGTTGACAAGCTCAAGTTACTCATCAAAACGTAAAGCTTTCATCGGAATCTTGGGACCTTTGTGATAAACAATATCTCATTATTGTTTTTGTTCAGGTCGGCTACTGCCAAGAAGCATAGGACTTTTTGCGGATCTGCGCTTAGCGACTTCGTCCGCTTAACTTCATCCTCTTCAAAAGATAGCCCCGTATAGGGTACGCTTGCCGGGTTGTCGGGAGATATCGCAGGTCAATTCAAGTTGACTGAATGCGGCCCCTGAGGGACGACGTGAGCAAAAACACCAACATAACAATTGAGCGCGCGGTTGCAGTGGAGCCGATACAAACTGCGAGCTTGTCAGGTCCTCAAGCCGGCAAATCATGGCTTGCCTGGTTCTTGCTTGTCGCTGTCGTGGGCGTCGCCGGGTATTTGCCCTGGCTGGGCAGTTTCGGTCCCATAGACCCGACTGATAGTTTCTTTCTCGAGTCCGGTCGCGAAATGGTTGAAACCGGGAAGTACCTGCTCCCTCTGAACAATTACGTGCCGTGGCTCGACAAGCCGGTACTGTTTTTCTGGATGGTAGCCGGCGCTTACAAGCTGTTCGGAGTCTCGCCGTTCGTTGGTCGATTGCCTGTCGCACTGTCTGCGGTGGCGCTGGGACTTGTGCTCTTCCACTCTACTTCCGGCCAAATCCGCGCGCGCGCAGCGGCGCTGGCTGCCGTCATTCTTCTTTGCTTGCCGCTGTCTTCAATTGTCGGCCATGTCTGCCTTACGGATATGACTCTGACCCTGTGCGTCTCCGGCACTATTCTCTACTTGCATAAAGGTCTGCGAGAAAATTCTCGCGGGCTGATCTTTCTCGGCTATGTTTTCAATGCATTCGGGCTTCTGTGCAAGGGTCCGATAGCCTCCATTGTTCCCGCCGTCGCATTGCTCTCATATCTGGTGCTTTCTCGACGGACTGTGTCAGGCGTCTGGTCCGGCATTCGGCAATTGAACCCGCTTGTGGGATTGATTCCCGCGGTGCTCGTGAACCTGCCCTGGTATGCTGCTGCAATGGTCGCCACCGATGGGCGCTTTTTTGAGGCTTTCTTCTGGCAACAAAATTTCGGCAGAATGATGGGAACGGTCAACCATCAAATGCCATGGTATTTCTATATTCCGGTGTTTTTCGGCGGATTCTTTCCCTGGTGTCTTCTGACCATTTGCTCTCCGGGATTTTTTCGCAGGGCTTTCGCGGCTGATCGTTCGGAGCGGTCGAAGAGCTTGTTGAGCTTCGGCCCGGTAGGTTCGTCCTCCATGACTAAGACGTCTAAGGCGGCTCCACACACGGACATGTTCAGGCTGTGCCTCTCCTGGTTTCTTGTGGTCATGCTGTTGTTCAGCGCGATAAAGACCAAGTTGCCGACATACATACTGCCGGCCGCACCCGCGTTTGCAATCCTGGTTTCAATGCAACTCCAGGTCTTGATGAGGGGACCGGGCAAGCTATTGTTAGTTACTGAAGTGATTTGCCTGGTGGCACTTCTTGTCGCCGTATGCGTGCAGCCTGTTCTGCCTGCATACCTGAAAACTTTCATCTTCACTAACTGGTTGGCTGCGCTCTTGGTGTTCGGTGCCGTTGGTACAAGCATCGTATTGCAGTGCAGGAAGAGGAGCCGCTCCGCTGTTGTCTGCCTCTGTGCAGCGTTGACGATGGCCTGCGCAGTCTTTGTGCCAAAGGGGCTTCGGGCTTTTCACGATCATCGGCAGGTGGGATTTAACTCGCTAGTAACTATTGCCGGAGACGCCAAAGCCAGTGTCGCAATTCTTTCCGCCGAAGAGCCCATGATGCCCTATATCCTTCACAAACCGGTCTTTCGCCTGCAGTCGGGCGAGGCCGCTGCAGAATTTGTTTCCACAGGCGATGCTCCGCACTATTTGCTGGTACCGAAGGAGATGGTCGCCCGTCTGGATTGGTTTCCCGGCGGCAATCGCTTTGTCGCTGCTAAGGGCAAGTGGTATCTCTATGAAGTATTCGCTCCGTAGATGAAGTCTGTTGTCAGCGCCACAAGGTCTAGTGCGGCGGGGATAATAGAAGTAGTTGCCACGACCCGGGAAGTTAGGAGAAATCTTGAGAGGGACGTTGAGCGCGCTAGTCATTGCGTCCGCAATAGTTTGCGGAACGGTTAGCTTTGCCGCCGATGCCGGGAAAGAAGATCGCAGCAAGAAGAACACGAAGAAAGATGTGGTAGTGACCTACGGACAGGATTTCTCCCTGGTGGCGAAGGAGCCTAGCGGGTGGAAAGCTGATGTGAAGCCCGCCGCACAGTACGAGGCTCATCTGGTCTTCAGAGGCAAGGGAAAGAAAAACGAGCACCCGCTTGTTGCCGTGCGGGTCAACAGCAAGACCGACGAGCAAATAGAGAAAGACCTGAAGGCAGATATGAATGTCTACCGCAAGTCTTTTCCTTCCGTGCGCTTTGACAATTTGGACATGCGCCATCCTTACTACAAGTCTGCTTCCAGGCTGTTCTACGTCAACGGCGATTTTTATGAATATGTCTGCTATCTCAACCCCGGCAAACAGAGTCCATTCTTGCTTTCCGTCTCCATGAGCAAACCGAGGCAGCCTGCTTCCGCCAAGGAGTTGCAAGCGCTAACCAAAATTGTTGAGTCTCTCGAGATTTCCAATGTTAAGAGATCGGATCAATCATCGGTAGAGATTGGGCTGTGATCCGCTTGCGGTCCCCGGCTGCGCTCAATATCCGCATTCATTGAAAACGATTTATCGTTTCTTCGAAATTGATTGGGGTTAGTACGCAAGAGTTATTTACGGCGTCCGTGTAACCTGGATTTGTCTGCCTGACAACCTGGTGGTGTATATATCGTGAGTAGATTCCAAATTGAGTCCCTGTTTGCCGAAAAAGCGGAGCAAAGCGAAGCTATTCCAAGTTTTTCGCCGTTTCTAAATGAGTTAGCCGACATTCAAGCTAGCTCTTTGCGCGAAAAGATCAGCACGGACAATACTGTGAAGAAGAGCCCTGCTCCGGCTGAAGCGAAGGCTCCGCCACGCACTGCCGCTGAACTGGTCAAGGACGCGACCGAAAAGTTCGATAAGGCAACAGATAAGAATCAGGCGATGAAGGACCTTCGAGATGAGTTCAACCAAGCGATCAAGAAGTCCGATGAAGAACTCGAAGCCGTGAAAAAGCGAGTGCTGCCTGCGTTGAACGGGTTGGCTAATGAAATGGCCGACGCATTGGAGAAAGTAAATCCGGCCGTAACAGCTGTGTTTGATGCTGTTGATAAGGTGCCCGCGGCCGCGCGTCGTGAGATTCAGCAAAAGATCGCTCGCTATTTGCACATGGACCCGAGTCATCAGGACTACGCAAAGTTGCGTGCAGACTTTGCTAAGTACCCTGGATTGACCGCGGTTGCTGACGTGGCGGCACGAGAGGTCAAGGCGGCTCAGCCGATATTTCGAAAGTACAATCCACCTGCTGAGGAATATCAGCAAGCTGGTAACCAGTCGTATATTGCAAGATCGGCGCTAGCGAAATGTCTTGAGCAAGTTGGTAACAAAGCCGAGTCCGAGGCCCTTATGAAAGCAGCGTCGGACGTGCTAGGACGCAATCCCGATCCGGCGGTAGAAACCTTGCGCGCCAGAGAGCACTTCAAGAAAGCGCTGAAACAATTGGAGACGTCGTTCCCTAAGCGCTGATCCTCGCAGAGAGTCTGAGATTACGACGAAATTGCGACCACTTGGAGCAGTCGACGGCATACAGCAGCAACGGCTGCCTCTGCGCCATTCAAAGCAGACGCGATTTCTGTCGGATAAATCCCCACTGGCGTGATCGCTTCTATCAAATATCTAATCCCGAAGACGGTACGCCTGAGGAAGTTTGTGCGGCTTAGCTGATAAGATACCGGCATGTGGATTGTAAGGCTGGCATTATCGGCGCCTCACACCTTTATTGTGATGGCCATTTCTATATTTCTATTTGGCTTTGTCTCGTTGAGTCAGATGCCAATGGACATCTTCCCGACCATTGATGTCCCGATTGTAAGTTGCGTTTGGACTTACACCGGAATGTCGCCGAAGAACGTCGAGAATCTCATTACCACTGTCAGCGAGCGGGCCTTGGCGTCCACCGTGGGCGGAATTTCGCACATGGAATCCATGTCGCTCAACGGCATGAGCGTCATCAAAATATTTCTGCACAAAGGAACGGACATTGGGCTGGCAGTAGCCCAGGCGGCTTCTACTTCTTCGGCGGCGCTCAGGCAAATGCCTCCGAACATGTCCCCGCCCATGGTGCTTCAGTCCTCCGCGACAGATGTGCCGATCATGCAATTGTCTGTAGCCAGCAAGACATTGGGCGAAGCGCAATTGTTCGATCTGGCCAATCAGTTCATCAGAAGCCAACTGGCGGTTGTACAAGGCGCCACAATTCCCTTTCCTAATGGCGGTAAGTACCGCCAGATCAGCGTAGACCTTGACCCTAAAGCTATGCTCGGGTACGGACTGACACCGACCGATGTTGTTAACGCCGTCAACACGTCCAGCGTGATCGCACCGAGCGGCACTGCAAAGATGGGCAAGTCGGAGTATGTCATCACGCTTAACAACATTCCGACAACAGTTGAGAAGCTGAACGATATTCCGGTCAAGCATCGCAACGGCACCACTGTGTTTGTGCGTGATGTTGCCTTCGTTCATGATGGATTTCAGCCGCAACTAAACATTGTTAACATCAATGGCCATCGCGGCGTCATCATGAATATTCTCAAGAGTGGTGATGCGTCAACTCTTACGGTTGTGAACCGGGTCAAGGAAGTCCTGCCGCATGTGCGCACCATGATTCCGGCGTCGGCTTCGATCGACATTCTTACCGACCAGTCGAAGTTTGTTCAGGAGTGCGTTGACGACGTTGCATTCGAAGTAGTCAACGCCGCGCTGTTGACTGCATTGTTCATGCTGGCGATTCTTGGTAGCTGGCGCAGCACTTTGATTGTAATCACTTCAATTCCGCTGGCCATTTTGTCCGCGATCATCTTGTTGCATATTACCGGCAACACCATCAACTCCATGACGCTGGGCGGACTTGCCCTCGCGGTGGGCATGCTGGTGGACGATGCGACAGTAGAAATTGAAAACGTTCACCGCCAAATGGAAATGGGCAAAAGCGTCGTGCAGGCCATTCTGGATGGTGCTGAAGAAGTGGCAGTACCTGCATTCGTCTCCACTATTTCGATCTGCGTAGTGTTCCTGCCTGTATTTCTTCTTTCTGAGCCGTCGCGTTCACTGTTTATCCCTCTCGGCTTGACGGTTTCGTTTGCGATGCTGGCTTCCTACGGGCTTTCGCGAACAATTGTTCCGCTTATGTCCAAGGCATTGTTCGGCGCGGAAGAGCACAAGAAGTCCGGAGGAGAGGGGGCGGAAGACGCTAAAAAGCCTGGCTTCTTTTTGAGCATTCACCTCCTGATAGACAAGCTTTTCAATCAGGCACGCGACAGCTACCACGGAGCGTTGGATTGGGCGCTTGCTCACAAAGCTGTTGTGGCTGCTCTATTTCTTGGTTTTTACGCGGCTTCGTCATTGCTTGTTCCGCTAGTGGGGCGTGACTTTTTCCCTCCTATAGATGCGGGGCAAATTCGCTTGCACCTGAATGTCCCTCCCGGGACGCGCGTGGAAGAGACCGCAAACATTTACGCGAGGGTTGAACGCGAGATAAAGGAAATCATTCCGGAGGACGAAATCGCGATTATGACCGACAACATAGGGTTGCCGGTCAGTGGTATCAACTTCGCCTTTTCCGACAGTCAGACAATAAGTGAAGCCGACGGCGAGATTTTGATCTCGTTGGAGGAGCACCGTAAGCGCTCAACGGATTATTACGAGAAGCACATTCGGGAAATGCTCAACAACAAGTTCCCTGAGTGTTCTCACTACTATCAGCCCGCCGACATCGTGACTCAGATTCTCAATGCTGGATTGCCTGCGCCAATAGACATCAAGATCATCGGCTTGGACGCGAAAGCTAACTATCAACTGGCGTTGGACATAAAACGCAAAGTCAAAGAGGTTCGCGGCGCTGTTGACGTGTGCGTGCATCAAGTGGTCAATTCGCCAGAGTACCTGTTCTCTGTAGATCGCACAAAGGCGAACCAAGTGGGGCTTTCGCAGAAAGACATTTCCAACGCCATGTTGGTCAATCTTAGCTCAAGCTTTCAGGTGATGCCCAACTTCTGGACAAACCCGGGTACCGGCGTTCAGTACAATCTTGCGGCACAGGCACCGCAGATGGAGATGCGCTCCATCAATGATTTGAACAATATTTCCGTGGGGTCTGCAACAACTGCAACCAATGAAAAGCTACCGGTTCAACTCATGGCGAACGTTGCCACTCCTACTCGTCAATACACGCCGTATGTGGTCAATCACCTCAATGTGCAGCCCTGCTACGACGTATATGTGGACTGTCAGAATCGAGATTTAGGCGGTGTTTCCGAGGATGTGCAGAAGATCGTGACCGAAGCGCAGAAAACGGCTCCACGCGGAACCATTGTCAAAGTAATGGGCCAAGTGATGAGCATGGAGACCGCGTTCAAAGGCTTGATTATCGGCATGATCGGCGCTGTGATTCTGGTTTATCTGCTATTGGTCGTCAATTTTCAATCGTGGATCGATCCGGTCACTATTTTGATGGCAATTCCCGGGGCACTGACAGGTATTGTCTGGAGTTTGTTCGTCACCCAGACTACCTTTAGCGTACCGGCTTTGATGGGCGCTGTAATGACGATAGGCGTTGCTTCGGCGAATAGTATTTTGATGGTCACATTTTGCAATGAGCAGATGCACACAGGACTAACAGCAAAGGAAGCAGCTTCAACGGCCGGGTTCCAGCGCTTCAGACCAGTGTGCATGACAGCAATCGCCATGATTCTCGGGATGATTCCCATGTCCCTGGGCACGGGACAGAATGCTGCCATTGGCAGAGCCGTCATTGGCGGACTTACTGTTGCAACGTTCTCTACGCTGTTCTTTGTGCCATTAATGTTTAGTGTTTTCGCCGCCAACCGAAAGAAAAAAGTCGCAGCTACTGAGCAATGAAGAATATGCAACCCGATAGTTCCACCGCCAACCACGGACCGAATCGCACAGCAAGGTGCAAGTCCGGAAACACAATGATTTTTCTGCTGGTCCTTGCGGTAATAATCGGTGTGCTATTTGCAGTCGGGCTTGTGCCAAAGATGCAGGACAAGCAACTTTTGGACATTAAAGAGAAGCAGGCTGAGTCGGCAGTTCCGGTTGTACGCACAGTTAAAGCGAAGGTCGCTCCCTTTGAAGAAACAGCGCTTTTCCCCGGCAACATCGGTGCCATGCAGTATGCCACCATTTACGCGCGCGTTGACGGGTACCTCAAGAGCCGCATGGTCGACATTGGTGACCGTGTTAAAGCAGGGCAAATTCTCGCTGAAATAGACACGCCCACCCTGGACGAAGAGATCGCGCAAGCGGAGGCGGATCTGAAGCAAGCGAAGGCGGCGCTGCATAGTGCGCAAGCGAACTTGAAAGAAACCAGCGCACAGGCTGACGCTGCTGCTGCTGAGGTGCGGAAAGCTCAGGCGGATCAGTCCTACGCTTCCGTTACTGCTGATCGTTGGGTGAATATGGCGGAGCGCGGTGCTGTCAGCTTGCAAAGTCGTGACGAGAAAAATCGGGCGCTTGGTGCGCAGAACGCTTCCTTAGAGGCGGCGCGTGCACAAAAGGTTGCGGCAGACCAGGCAACGGCTGCGTCAGCGGCTCAGGTCGAAGTGTCGAGAGCCGCGGTCGAAGCTAAGCTTGCCGGCCTGAACAAGTACAAGGCTCAACAGAATTTCAAGTATGTAGTTGCTCCGTTTACGGGAGTGATTACTTCGCGCAAAGTGGATCCTGGTGCGCTCATAACTGCAGGTAGTCAATCCACAAGTCTGGAACTATTTCAGATGGCTAAGCTAGACGTTCTGCGGATCTACGTCAGTGTGCCGCAAGATATTTCGCGCTATTTGAAGCCCGGACAAAAAGCAGAGCTTGTAGTGACTGCGTTTCCGGAGAGGCGTTTCGAAGGCACAATAACCAACATTGCCGGCGCGCTGGACCCGCAAACGCGCACGCGGCAAACTGAAACGAAAGTCCCCAATCCTGATCATGTGCTGCTTCCCGGGATGTATGCCGATGTGAGGCTTTCAGTTCATAGAGATGACACTTGGGTGAAAGTGCCCAGTGATGCTGTTTTGCCGCGCGGTGGCGGTTTGCAGGTGGTTGTTGTGAAGGACGGCAAAGCTCATTTTCAAGACGTTGTTCCGGGGCGGGACTTTGGCGATGAAATGGAAATCAAATCTGGTCTGAACAATGATGACACTGTGGTGGTAAGTCCCCCGGACGACTTGCGTGAAGGCGATCCGGTCAAATCCTCAGACCCGGCAGCTCAATAGGTAAACAATGGAAGCTAAGCGGATTATCTTCTGCATTCTGATTGCCGTGGGGCTCTGTTCGCTCACTGCGAGTCAGCGCGTCGTAGCCGCCGACTCCAGACGCATTGCCGAGTCCCCTGCCAGCGATAACACTAGCCCCTTGCGGGAGTCGATTCCTTCTGCGAACGCTGACGCCACTGCGCCGCTGCGGGGTGCTATACCTGCGCCCGGTGATACCCGCTTGCGGCAAGGCAGCGCCAGTTCAGCCGTCACGCCCAATGCTTTCAACAAGCTGGATGAGATAGTCAATCAAGCACAAGAATCAGAAGGGGCCATGTTTATTGACCAAAACAAGATTCAGGTCAAGAAACCGCTACTAACCGCGCTGATTAAGTTGAATGACGATATCTCGCCATACGGACTGGATGCGATCGGCGAAAAGTCGCTGACGCTCCGGGATGTTCTCACGCAAGAGCTGCTCAATAACCTTGATATCCGTATTTCCAATTCCGACTATCAGACCAGTAAATGGAATTTTAGAAGTTCACTCGGAGGCTTCTTGCCCAGCCTGGGAAATCAGCTCACCTACCAGGGGCTGACCGGCAAGTACGCTAGCCCATTTGGTTTGTTGACGAGTATTGGTAGCCCTTACCTGACTATTCCGTCTGCGTTAACCTGGAACTTCTTTGATGGTGGTGCCACTATTTTTGGTGCACTACAAAGCAATCATCAATATAAAGCGGCGAAGTACGACCTGCAGCGTACAACAAACGATTTGTTGTATGAGGGGGCGCGTCTTTATTATCAACTTGTACTGCAAGACGTGTTGCTTCAAATTCGGATCAAAGCCGTTGAAACGTCAGAAGCTCTGGTCGAGAAGAATCGCATTCAATATCAATACGGAGCCAATACGCAGCTTGACGTGTTGCAAGCGGAAACGCAGCTGACAAAAGACAGACAAGCTTTGATCTCTCAACAAATTGCGCGCCGCAAAGCCGCCGTGTTGCTTGCAACAAATTTGAATTTGAACTGCGAGGAGGACCTCCTGGTTACCGATCGTGTGGTCGGTTCCAATCGTCTGGTAGACGAAAGTTTAAAGGTTCACGATCTAGTTCAAATAGCCATAGACACTCGACCGGAGCTGAAGAAGTGGGAACAGCTGCGTCTTGCGGCTAAGGACGCCATCAAGGTTGCTTATGCGCCACTGATACCGTCTGTGGTGGGAAGCGCCGGTCTGTCCACGACAGGAGCGCTTGTCGCCAGTGGCGGTAGCGCAAGTAGTGCTTCCAGTTCCGCTTCGACCGGTTCGTTTGGAACGGGAAGCTTTTCCTCGAGTAGCGTTTCCTCCGTTGGCGGTGGCGGCGGCTCCGGTAAGCGGTTCAACCTGGCAGAAATCTATCTGATTGGCGTAACCGTGCAATGGAACATCGGCGGGCTCGGACTGACGGATACATCCAAAATTCAGGCGGCCCGATGGCAAGCCCGTAAGGCTCAGCAAGAGTTCGCCCGCGAATTGACCTACGTTTGTAAGAGCGTTCGCGATGCTTATCTGGACTCACTGGACGCCGAAAATCTCATAGCGGCAACATCAGCTTCCGTCAAGTCTTCCAGAGAGCAGCTCAAAGTAGCTGTCATTCGTCTGGAAGAGGGCGTGGGGATGGACCTCGACGTTGTGAATGCACAGCGCGAATACACAGACGCGCTGGTCAGCAAAGCAAAAGCGATCGTACAGTTCAACCAGGCGCAAGCCGAACTTGTGCGCGCCATGGGACGCATTTCGGTGGATGCCCTCACTTCGGTGTCAGCCATCAGACGCTAACTTTCAGTCTGATTTCGGGTTCACGACGCCACATTGTTGCCGTCGGCCGGGAGGACGGCGATTACACTAAGAAGTGATCGTCTAGCGAATAAGCCGGGTAACAATCAACTTCAACCACCGTTGCGTCTCCGATTGCGTAGTGGACTTGATTTGGTTTTACGATATGAATATCGCCCGGGTTCATTACGTGCTCGACATTGTCGATGAATAGGCGAAGCTGTCCGCGCAGAATCTTGTAGTGTTCGTCCGTTTTGCGATGAAAATGGGGCTGGGATTCGTCGATTACTGCGATTGCTTTGCTATGTTCGCTGCTTTTAGCGGGAATCTCGCAAACAATTTCTTTGGCATTACCACCGGGCGGAAGCTCTTTGATAACGCTGTTCGGATGTTGCTCTGCAAGCTCACGTACAATCGCAGTTACATTCATGCTAGTACCTGTTAGACCGAGAATCGGGATATTATGTCAGAATCGGCGCACTTCAATCGAATGGCGCTCGGTTGACGTTGGTTGACTGTGACTGCAAGAATAGTGCCAGCGGAGCCGAGGTTGTAAATGCGTATTTTGATTTTGGGTGCAGGAGCAACTGGTGGCTATTTTGGCGGTCGTTTGCTGGAGGCCGGGTGCGATGTTACCTTTCTGGTTCGTCCTCGACGGGCTGAGCAGCTTGCTTCCCGAGGACTGGAGATTCGCTCCGAGCTAGGGGATGCCAACATCAAACCGGTTCCTACCACTCTAGAATCGGATGGTAGCGAGTTCGATGTTATTTTGTTGTCCTGCAAAGCGTTTGATTTGCACTCGGGAATCTCTGCCATTCAGCCGTTCGTGACGAAGCAAACGGTAGTTATTCCGCTGCTCAATGGAATGCTACACATCAATTCTCTTACAGAACGCCTTGGTGAGGATAAAGTTTTGGGCGGCTTCTGCGCGATAGCTGTAACACTGGATGAACAAGGGGTTGTGAGACACCTGAACAACAATCACATTCTGCGTTTTGGTGAGATAAACGGACAGTTTTCCACCCGAGTCACTGAGATCGAGAAGGTTTTTCAGCGAGCTTCGATTGAAGTCCGCGCCAGTAAGAGCATCGTTCACGACATGTGGGAAAAGTGGATCATGCTCGCGACTTTAGCCGGCGTCAATTGTTTGCTGAGGGGGAATGTTGGTGATGTACTTAACTGCCCGTACGGTGAAGCTCTAACCCTTCGCATGCTTGATGAGTGCTGCAAGATATCGGACCGAAACGGCTTTACTGCGCGCTCTGCATTCTTTGATCGCACTTTGAAGATGCTGACTGATACCAATTCTGATTTGACCGCGTCGATGCTTCGCGATTTGCAAAACGGCAATCGGACCGAAGCCGATCATGTGCTTGGGGACTTGATTTTCCGTGGCAAAGAGCATGCCGTTGATATGCCATTACTTCAGGCGGCCTATTGCAACTTAAAAGTCTACGAGTTGCATCGCTTTTCCCGGGACTAGACTTGCTAAGGAATTCTAAGTCATCCGTTTTCGTTCAATTTAGACAGGTCTTGTTGATCTAGCCTGAGCCAATTAGATCTATGCCGGCGCCCTTGTTCTTTCGGTTGAGCATTGCGGCAAGCGCGGGATGTTCTTTGAGCTCAGGATCGGCTTTCACAACTTCGATTGCCGCTTGTCGTGCGTTCTCCAGAATTGCGGCATCTTTCACGATGTCTGCCAATATCAGGTCCGGCATTCCACTCTGCCTTACGCCGAGGAACTCGCCAGGTCCGCGTAGCTCCAGATCTTTTTCAGCAATGACGAATCCATCATTCGTTTGGCACATGATGGCGAGCCGTTGTCGCGTTTGTTCAGAGCGCGATTCGGAAACAAGGAAGCAATATGACTGTTCTGCGCCTCGTCCAACGCGCCCTCGCAGTTGATGTAATTGAGCCAATCCGAAACGGTCTGCGTTTTCAATCACCATCACGGACGCATTCGGCACGTCAACCCCAACTTCGATGACGGTGGTTGAAACCAGTATGTCGAATTCCTTTTTGCGGAATTTGTCCATGACCTCGTCTTTTTCTTGCGGTTTCAGTTTGCCATGCATGAGTCCGACGTTACGGTCTTGAAACTCGATTTTCAGTTTCTCGTACTCTACTGTAGCTGCTTTTGCAGAGAGCGTTTCCGACTCTTCGATCAACGGAAAAACGACATATGCCTGGCGCCCTCGGAGTAACTGTTGGCGAATAAATCCCCACAGATCTTTCTTCTTGCCCGGGGAAACTTGTCTGGTGTCGATTGGCTTTCTGCCGGGGGGCAACTCGTCTATTTCAGAAACATCCAAGTCGCCGTGCAATGAAAGCGCCAGTGTGCGAGGAATCGGAGTTGCCGTCATAGTGAGGAGTTCAGGATTAACTCCTTTTGCCTTGAGTAAAGCACGTTGCTTGACACCAAATCTGTGTTGCTCATCGATGATGACGAAACCAAGTTGCCGAAATTCAACATCATCTTGAATTAAAGCGTGTGTACCGATTGCTACATGTATCTGACCGCTAGCCAAGTCCTGTTGGATGCTTCGGCGCTCCTTGACTCCTTGCTTGCCCAGTAGGAGCCCGCATCGAAGGCCCAGTGGCGTCATCCAGCGTTGAAACTGCCGGTAGTGCTGTTCGGCAAGTATCTCCGTCGGTGCCATCACTGCAACCTGGAAGCCGTTCTGAATCGCGACGAGTGCGGACAGCGCTGCAACGACAGTCTTTCCCGATCCGACGTCGCCCTGAACTAATCGATGCATCGGTCTGTCGGAAGCGAGATCTCCTGCTATCTCTTTGAAGACCCGTTCTTGAGCGCTCGTGAGCGTGAAAGGCAGATTTGTTCTGAATTTTTCCAAGAGCTCGCCTGTGCCGATCGGCAGTGCCAGCGCCTCTGTAGATTCCTGGAAGCGATAACGCCGTTGTGCCAGATGCAGCTGGGCCGCAAACAACTCATCGAACACGAGTCTTCTGCGTGCTTCTTCCTTCGAATCCCAATCTTCGGGAAAGTGAATTCCCCACAACGCTTCAGGCAAAGTTTGCATTTCGTAGCGTGCGCGCACGCCCTCGGGTAGCCCGTCGCTGAGATTGTCGCCGTAGAGTTCCAGTGCGGTGTGAATGATGCCGCGTAAGTATCGCAGGGATAGTCCTTCCGTTAGCGGATAGACCGGCACCAGCCGTCCTGCATGAATTGATTCTGATTCGTCTTCGCCATCGGTGTGACCACCGATCAACTCGATTTCCGCATTCTTTAGTTGTAGCTTGCCTTTATAGGAATCAAGCTCCACTCGACCGGAGGCAAGCACCCTGGCTCCTTTCGGGAAGCTGGCCTTGTAACGATCGAGCAAAAACTTATTGGATCTTCCACCGATGAACCGGCTAACTGTGATACTGCCGCTGCCATCATTTATTACGATGGTGACAATGGAGATGTTGCCCTTCTTCGATTGAAATGCGCCGACCGACCGGATCTCGCCAATAATAGTAACGTCTTCGCCCGGCTCCAGTTCGCTGATTCGTAGCCTGTTCTGAAAGTCCAAATGCTGTCGCGGATAGTGTCTCAGAAGATCGCCTACCGTATGAACGCCGACCTTATCGAGCAGGTCCGACATCTTCGGACCGACTCCTTTGAGAAACTTGACTTCGACACTATCGGGATCGTTGGTAGTTGTTGCTGGCGGCTTCGGAGAAAACTTGGCGCCTGGTACTTCTCGATTGATCGGTGCTTCTGATTTTTTATCAGAGTTTGCTTCAACTTTCGTTTCAGGTTTTGTTTTTGGCGCACTTTGCTTGCGTGCTGCCTTTTTCTCCGCCATGGAGGGGGCCACGAATGTGGTGCCGGAGGATTCGCGCACGAGACCAATGACTGGCGGTTCTACCGGATCGCCGCTGAGAAGCTCCTCCGTGCGGCGCAAAATGGCTATACGTGAAGCAACGTCTGTATTGGGATACTGGCGAAACAAACCACGAATTGTCGACCAGCGCGTATCTGTTGGATATCGCTTGCAGAGCTTCTCGGCGGTGCGTCTCATAAAGTCGGAGAAGGTTGTGCGCTTCCCTCTGAAATCGGTATGTCGGGCTCGCCGCTCCACAACAATTGCTCTTGTGAGCGCTGCTATCTCCGCCTCACGGTCCATAGTTTTGCCCTGCGTCAGCACTGGTCACCTCTACATGAAACACGAGCTCTGGAGGGATCGAGTTGCATGCTATGCAGTGGATATGCATTGAGTGCCGCACGCAATCAGGTTCTTGAGCACATGATGCGAGTGTATGACGCATAAAATTGAACGGCAAGACTAACCGGCTTAGCCGGTCATTAATTATTATCTTTGTTACCGAAAGCCGTGAATTATTGCAGACGGTTAAGAATCAGTTTACTGATGGCTTTCAAGGTGGCGAACACGCCAAGACCTTCGGAAGCCACTGCTTCGAAGCTTGGAACGCCACGAATATTGAGGTCTTTTTCCATTCGCTCTACGCTCATTGCGTTTGCAAGGTCTCGCTTGTTGTACTGCAAAACCCATGGAATGTTGTCGAGCGTCAGATTGTACTCAGCAAGGTTGTCGATCATGTTCTGCAAGGATTCTGCGTTTTCTTTCGCACGCATGACATCAGAGTCGGCGACGAAGATAATTCCGTCGACGCCGTTGAGGATCAATTTGCGGCTTGCGTTGTATTCGACCTGACCAGGTACGGTATATAGCGAGAATCGAGTTTTGAATCCTTGCACCGAACCGAGGTCTAGAGGCAGGAAATCGAAGAACAAGGTTCTTTCCGTTTCCGTCGCCAAACTTATCAGCTCACCTCTGGTAGATGGGGCCAGTTGGCTGTGGATATATTTCAAGTTCGTAGTTTTGCCACCAAGACCGGTGCCGTAATAAACGATCTTGCAGTTGATTTCCCTCGCGGCGTAATTAACCAGTGCCATGCGTTAATCCCTGTCTCCCATTCTCTCTTTTATCGGTCTGCTGGCCGGATCGTATGCGCCCGTCAGTAGTGTGATACCACGTTTGCCGTGTGTTTAGAACTCTTTTCGTCTGAGCTTGGAAAATAAAAGAGCGTAGTCTCGAAACAATGACCGCCCCTCTCTTTACATGCCTTTTCGCTCGACGCAACTTCTCTGGTAATGATTCCCTCTCAGGCTACCACGAATGCTCGGGAGTCTATCAACTTACAACCGGAAAACCGGTTGTCAGGCAAATTAACCGGCAACAATATTCAAACTTTCTGAATGCCGACCCCGGCGTGATACAATTACGCTTTCCGTTGAGTCGGTTCAGTTCGGGTCCACATGGCCCGCTCCGTTTCACGGTTATGCCCTCTTTTAGAGGGAAAACTGCGATTTACGAAAATCGAACTACAATATTCAAACGAACAGGATGTGTGCCATGGCTAAACGCTGTGACAGTTGCGGAAAAGGTGCGATTACCGGTGTTGGTTACACCTTTCTCCGTTCTCACTGGAACCCCCATAACAAGAGAAAATGGCAGCCGAACCTGCAAAATTGCAAGGTAAACATCGGCGGCACGGTTAAGCGGATGAAAGTCTGCACCAGATGCATCAAGGGCGGCAAAATTACTAAGGCCGGGTAAATCCGGGCTACCGCCAAATACCGGGTCTCCTTGCCGAGGCCGGTTATCTGTCACTGACAAAGCGCCTCCGGGCGCTTTGTTTTTGCGTGCACCTTTGAAACATTTCGTCATGCGCAAATCGGTACGGAGGTCGTCGCAAGTGCTTGTCGGTGTTTGTTTCTTAAACTTTTATCGGAATGTACGGTGAGAGCCGCCTTGCAGCTTACTTACGTCATTGTCCACGGGATGTGGAACTGCAGTGGGGTGGCTACGTCCGAGAAAGAGTCGGAGGTAACTCACCATGAAAATCAAAAACATACTGCCATTGCTCATCACCGCCGGTGCGGTTTCTGCTTTCGCTGCGTTTACCCCAGCTGAAGCTCAGTACAACTATTACACCTCGCCGCAATATCAGGCGGAAGAACAAGCGTTCCGCGCGCGTCAGAATCAGGGGTCAGCTATCCATGAGACTTTCGGCCAATGGAGTCCGCAATTCCAAAGCTGGAAATATCAAGATAATGCGATGAAGGGCGTGCAGTCCAACCCGTATGGATACAATCCCTATTACGGACGTATCAACACGTACGTAAGCCCGTTCGGCTTGTGGTAGTAGGCTTCTCTAGCTGATCGGTTAAGCGATTGATCCAGAACGGGCACCGCTAGCGGTGTCCGTTCCTTTACCCGGCACCTTCTGCAATGTCCATCAATCGCTCACTTGCTACGTGATAGACCGCGTTGCAAAACTGGCATCGTCCCTCGGCTTCACCTTGCTCGGCCATTTCGAGAAGTTCTTGTTTAGCCATTCCACGCAATGCTTGAATGAATCTTTCCGTTGAGCATCTGCAGTCAAATCGCAGTGGCTGAATGGGCGAGAGATCGTGTAAGTCGAATCCCTGTAATCCTCTGCGTAGAATGTCTTCCATGTTCATTCCGCGGCGCATGAGAAAAGTAAACGAACCAAATGATGCCAGATTGTTTTCCAGTTTGCATATCGTTTCTTCGGTATGGTCCGGCAGCAACTGGATAAGCAGACCGCCCGCCGCTTCAACTCCTTGTCTGCTAAGATGCACGCCCACTATCAATATTGAGCCTGCGTCCTGGCACGATACCAGATACTTATTGAGATCTTCGCCAACCTCACCCGACGCTAGTTCCACAGTTGAGGTATGGGGACCGAATCCGGCATCGGCCGTTACGTGAAGATAGCCACGATTACCAATTGCGGCCCCGACATCAAGATTCCCCAAAGAGTTAAGTGGTAACTCGATTCGGGGATTCTCTACGTAGCCGGTAACAATGCCCTTTGACGATGCGTCTACTACCACTTTGCCTAGCGGCCCGTCGCCTTGGAACTTCATGGTAAGCCGCCCTCTGCGCGCCACCACCGGCAGAACCAATGCCGCCCCGGTCATTGCTCGACCGAGCGCTGCCGTTGCTGTGAATGAGAGCTTGTGGCGAATGCGGGCTTCTTCCACCAGGTGGGTGCTGGACACTATGGTTGCTCTTATAGTGCCCTGGACGTCGAATGCGGAAAGTGAGCCATCATCCATTAAGCGCGTCCTCAACAAAACAAAAGATATTTTTCATTTTAGCAGTTTCTAAGATGCTTTAAAAGCCCCAAGGTTCCCCGGGGAGGCGGTTACGACTCGCTTGTTTCCGGTCAAGTCCCGCTCTGTGGCAGGGTCGACCCAACGGGCCCGGGCGAAAATTTCGGCAACTGCATCGGCTTGCCCATCGCCCGTTTCGACTGCAATGAATCCCTGCGGCTTTAACTTTTCGCGCACAACTTGAGCGAACTGACGGTAGAATCCGAGCCCATCCTCATCGGAACCGAAAAGCGCTAGATGAGGTTCTGCCAATACTTCTCGGGCCAGCTCGGCTTGCTGCCGCCGCGGTATGTATGGGGGATTGGATACAAAAACGTCCAGACCTGGCGGGAGCGACGGTAGCCACTCGAGCCAATCCGCGTTCGTCAAGGTGAGGCGATCCGCAACTCCGCAGTTAACCGCGTTCTCCAGCGTGGTTTCGTAAGCCATCGGAGATAGCTCTGCGGCGGAGACTTTGGCGTCCGGTCGTGCGGCCAGCAATGAAACTGCGATGGCTCCGCTGCCGGTGCCCACCTCAGCAATGGCGGGAGAGTAGACACCCTTGAGTCTGTGTAAGACAGTCTCCACAAGGACTTCTGTATCGGAGCGCGGAATGAATACGCCCGGTCGCACCGCAAATCGGTGGTTCATAAACCAGGCTTCGCCCAGGCAATATTGCACCGCTTCCCCGTCCGCGCGCCGGCGCATCACGGCGGACAGTTGCAGCTCTTGCTCTGCTGTCACGGCTGAATCAGGGTAGAGCAGTCGTTGTGAGCGTCTGAGTCCGGTAACGTGTTCGACGATCAGATCACACTCTGCCTCGGCTTCGCCATCGTCCACTCCGAGTGTTCTCAAAGCGGAGCGAAGCGATTGAGCACATTCTCGAATAGTGCGGACCATCTAGCTGACTAGCTGAGTTTCTTGTTCTAGTAGACGTTTCTGTTCGTCATGAATACAAGCCTCTATCACTTTTTCCAGGTCTCCCTCCAGAACGGCCTGCAGGCCGAAGTTCATGTTGAGGCGATGGTCGGTGATGCGGTTGTCTTTAAAATTGTAAGTGCGGATTTTTTCGGAGCGATCTCCTGTTCCGACTTGTGAGCGTTTTGCGTCTGCAAGAGCCTTTTGGCGTGCTTCAACTTCAAGTTTGTACAGCTTGGCGCGCAAAATTTGCTTGGCACGTTCTTTGTTTTGAAGTTGACTGCGTTCTTCCGAACATGCCACCATAAGTCCGCTTGGCTTGTGCACGATGCGCACGGCCGTTTCGACTTTGTTGACGTTCTGACCGCCGGCACCACCGGAGCGCATGGTGGAGATTTCCAGATCTCGTTCGTCGAGCTGCACGTCTACTTCGTCTGCCTCAGGCATAATTGCCACTGTTGCTGTCGAAGTGTGAACGCGTCCTTGCGCTTCTGTTTCCGGCACTCGTTGTACTCGGTGTACGCCCGATTCATACTTCAATTTGCTGTAAACGCAGTCGCCTCGAATATTGACGATCACTTCCTTGTAGCCGCCCACTTCGCCATTGTTTGCGCTTGCGAGTTCGGTGACCCAGCCCATCTTGTCGGCGTACTTGCTGTACATGCGGAAGAGATCGCCGGCAAACAGTGAAGCTTCGTCGCCGCCTGTGCCGGCCCGAATTTCCACCATGATGTCTTTTTCGTCATTAGGATCTTTGGGAAGGAGTGCCAGACGCAATTCGTCATTCAGCCCTTCTTGTTTTGCTCGTAGCGAGGCTAATTCCGTTTCTGCCATCTCTCGGAGCTCTTTGTCCGTTTCCGTTCGAAGAATGTCTTGCGCGCCCTCAATTTGCTTATTCAGTTCTTTCCATTTGGCAAAGGCCTCAACTGTTGGCAATAGTTGTTTCCTTGTGCGCGACAGTCTCTTCAAATGGTCGCTATTGCTCACCACTTCGGGATCGGAGAGCTTTTGCTCCAATTCCTCGAAAGTGAGTTGGATATCGTTCAGTTTTGCTACGAGTTCGTCCATTGAAGATTCCCGAACAGCTGTCAGCGCTCTCATCGGCGCCGGGCCTCAAGTTTACACTGTATTTGCCTGACACTAGCGTAGAATGCGGTTTTGTATCACGAATTGTCAACAGAGTGCGGGAGATTTCACCGGTACGGACTTTCAGGGTGTAATTCGCCAGGGGTTGTATGGACGGGGCCTTACAGCTTATTACCAAGACGTACAAATATTTGTGGTGCCGTATGACCTTGACTTTCCCGGCGCGTTATAATCAATCGAATGAACACCTTGGAGAGGTGTCAGAGTGGTCTATCGTGCAGTCCTGGAAAGACTGTCTGCGCTAAAACGCAGCGAGGGTTCGAATCCCTCCCTCTCCGATCTGTAAGCGCTCCGTTGGCTCGTCAAGCCTCGCCGCCTCCGCGCGTAGACAACTACGCTTCGCTTTTGCGGCTCCTCGCCGCTCAAGCTCCGCTTGTTTGAGATTTTGCCCCGAGCGCTCCGTTGGCTCGTCAAGCCTCGCCGCCTCCGCGCGTAGACAACTACGCTTCGCTTTTGCGGCTCCTGGCCGCTCGAGCTGCCCTTGTTCGTCCTGACTGCCGCGCGCAAAGCTTTTTTCGCGGCTCTTCGCCGCTAGAGCTGCGCGTCTACATGCCAGAAAGCGGCGAAGGGAGACCCCGCCGCCGCTTTTGTAATGACTTTAACCCTTAGGCTTTTGTCGCGCTCAGTCTAGGGCGCTTGCAAGCATGGTTGATGATTTCCAGGAATTCATCTGCTTTGAGCGATGCGCCGCCGATCAGTCCACCGTCGATTTCGTCTTGCGCAAGCAATTCCTCAGCGTTCTTTGCGCTCATGCTGCCGCCGTATAGCACGGGAACTTGCTCGGCCGTTTCTTTGTTTTGGAACGACGCCTTGAGAGTCGAGCGCACCAGAGCAACCACTCGCGCTGCTTCTTTGGATTCACAAACCTTTCCGGTACCGATTGCCCAAACAGGCTCGTATGCGAAAACCAGCTTAAGTATCTCTTCTTCCGTCAGACCGGTAACGGCTGCGCCCACCTGGCGCTTGACCACGGGGTCGGTCAGCTCATTTTCGCGTTCGTCGAGTAGCTCGCCAACGCAAACAATGGGCGTCAGACCATGATTGAGAGCTGCTTTTACCCTCAGGGGCACAGTTTGGTTGGTTTCACCGAAAAACTGGCGTCGCTCGGAGTGACCGATGATTACGTAGGATGCGCCGCAGTCCACTAGCATCGGTGGTGCGATTTCGCCTGTGAACGCGCCGGAATCGCGATGGTCGACGTTTTGGGCTCCAACTTTGACCGGGCTGCCCTTCGCGGCGGCCACTACTACGTCAAGGCATGTAAAAGGCGGGCAGAGAACGATTTCGGGGAGGTTCTCCTTCCCTTTTGTTCCGGCTACCAGGGCGCTGGCTAGCTCAGATGCTTCCTTGCGGAGCTTGTTCATCTTCCAGTTGCCGGCAATGATTGTCTTTCTTACTTTGTCGCTCATATTACAATCCCGTGTTGTTAGCGGTAATGCGGCTCCGTCGCACTTAAGCGACCCCGGGGCCCCTCTATTTTAATGTGCCGCTGATTGGTTTTCAGCATGGGTTAAGCGACTGCAACTCTCATATGGTGAAATGTCGAACAGGAAAATTCGATGCTCCTGTACGCTGCACAATCGCTTTGGCATTAGAATCTTAGTGTGAACAAAACGGACCGGCGGGGATAGATGTCAGAAAAGCATGTAGAAACCAAGGGCACTGCGGAGCGAGGCTTGCTTGAACAAGCCAGAGCCCTCATGCACGACTCCGATTCCTCCGGTGCTTTCGTTCTTGTCAGGGAGCATTGGCTGGCTAATCCGGGTGACGTTGCTGCCGTGAGATTGTTGTCCGAGATTTTGATGCGTAGCGGGCGAAAAGATCTGTATGAATTGCTAGACAGGCTTTCGAAAAGTGCATATACGCTGGAAAATGACTCTCAGACGCTATTTGAGACAGCTTACAAGTTCATTGATTCTCGTGAGCCTGAACTTGCCGTGATGCTTCTGACGCGTTGCGTCAATTTGCATCCGGAAGAACGGATGATTCGATACGAATTAGGCTTCGCGCTTATGCAAATGCGCCGCTTTGTTGAGGCGGTGCCTCACTTTGAGTTCCTTGCCGGCATTGAAGAAGATTTTGATACCTGGCTCAATTTGACCGTTTGCCACAGTATCGGGCGCAATTTTGCTCGTGCGCGCGACGGGTTGACTCGTCTTGAGCGACTGAAGAGCAACGACGATGAAGAGCGTGAAGTGGCGCTCCGTCGGTGGGTTTTGAGGCGCATGGAAAAGTTTGAAGCGCCGTCGCCCGGTGTGCGCGATTGGATTTTTTCATTGTACGGGGCGATGCTGCTCAGCGAAACTTCGCCGTGTGATCTCGCCGGTAAGCCGTTGAATATTGCCACTGATTACATGGGCGTCGCTACAACGTTATTGGTGCTGAGGGGATTGTTTGCCGAGACTGGTACCGAATTTGATGTCATTGAGTACTACAGTCCTCTTTCGCGGCCGCTGGCCGAGGCCCTTGCGCGAATGATGGATCTGCCCGCCGCGCCCTATGGTGGACCTGATCGCACGGAGCGCTGCTTGCTAACCATGGCGTGGGCGTCTGACATTATGGGACCGCACAAGGCGTTTACCCACAACAAATCGTCGCGGTCAATTTTTGCTTACGGACTTACCACGCTGACGCAGTTGCCGGTGACGCCCGACATCATTGGTTGCATGGCTCGTGAGTGTGCCATGCCGTGGGCTTCGCAGTTGGAGAATCGGCCTGATGCTCCAGCAGATAACAACAGCGGACAGCATCCCTTGAATCAAATACAGGCTAGTGCTGTCGACAAAATCTTAGAAAATGCTGCCAATTTGGAATGCCAGCCTGAACTAATAGCGCGAGTGGAAGACCTCGCCAAGTATTATGGTCCTCGCAGGGAAATGCTAGTATTTCGCAATTGTGATAACTTTCCCGTACGCCCGGAATATACAGCTGAGATTCCCGGATAGGTGTTTCGCACCGGCGCAATCGGAAAGTGATCGGTTGCGGAGAATTTCACGAGTCCATGAGCATTCTCAGAAAATTTACCCTGGCGTTGTCTTATGTGACGACGTGTCCGTTCTTGCGGAAACCTTCGAGCGATGCTGAAATCGCCGGGCTGGCTTGCTATCTGCCTGCGGCCGGACTGGTTGTTGGTGGTGTGCTGCTTCTTTGTTGGCGGAGTCTCTTGTTTGTCGGCGCACCGCCAGCGGTGCTGGCTACCGGGTCCGTCATCGCCTGGATCGCCTTTACTGGTGGAATTCACCTAGACGGATTAATGGATGCAGCAGATGGAATATTGTCGCATCGCAGTCGTGATCGCATGCTGGAAATTATGCAAGATAGCAGAACCGGCACTTTTGGGGCGGTTTCTGGAATGCTTCTGATTCTAAGCAAGTTTTCCGGCCTAATCAGCGTTCAAACCGAACTTGTCGGGTGGGCACTGCTGGTAATACCGGCTTGGGCTCGCTGGGCGGAAGTGATCGCGATCGGTTGTTATCCCTATGCGCGTGAACAGGGTATGGGTAAAATTTGGCATGAAAGTACCGCCGTGCCCGGCGATCTATTCAAAGCCCTCGCTGTGCCGTTGATTGCCACCGTGCTTCTTTGCACCTTTGGCTGTTGCTGGCAGCTCCTGGTAATTGCTTGTTCGGCGACCGTGTTTTCCGGCATCCTGGCTTCTATATATATGAATAGTCAAATTCAAGGGCAGACCGGCGACACCTACGGTGCGGTAGTTGAGATAGCCGAAGCCGTCGGAATTATGGCGTTTGCTGCCGCGGTATCAGCGGCACCGTCCCTGACGGCGACGCCGCTGTAATCTACTTATTCGCGGTGCCCGCGGAATCTCCTCGCCTGCCGGTCTTGTAGCCGGACGCCAGACAGCGTCGAACATACCCAACAGAGTGAGTCTTTGCCAGAGCGCGGACGTGACGCCCGCATTTGTTTGCAGCGGCATAGGCTGCATGAATGAGAATGGAAGGTTCATAAGAGTTTTCGCGACTACCGGGCGAAGTGTCGCACGGTAAATCTGCTGCGAAGGGCCAACGTTAACTAAGACGCGAACGCGACTCTCAGGTGCCACCCCTGCAACTATAGTCCGTCGCTGGCTCGTACCGGACCTGTAGGTGCGACGCCGGGGGTTTTCGGATTTGACGTCCCGAATCCGGCTGCTTCTGTAGCTTGTGATTCTTTGGCTCCGGCGGCCGCGGCATCGCGCGCACGAGCAGCGTCGAGGTCCTGGCTCTCCCTGAATTGGCGCAACTTGGTTTGATAGGCGGATTGGTCGCCTTTTATCTTTTGAATCAGTTTGCCCTTCTTCACAAAGTATTCAGCGCGAGCTTGAACATCCGGTTCGTTGACGCGACGCGCCACTTCTTTGATTTGTTCCATTTCGGCCACACCACCCTTGGTGTAGCAATAATCCAGCGCTTTCCGCAGCGCATACCTGGTTTGGTCACGCATTCCATATTTTTCGGTTTGCAGAACCAGCTCGCACAGACCGAGCACATCATCCTCATCATCGACCATTTGCTTGACGGTCTTTCGTAGCATGTCGTCGAGACCCGTCGCTTTGCACTGGTCGGCAAAAGCGAATGCCTCATCTTGCGTCTTTAATCCAGAAAATGCTTTCTCCATGGCTTGGTGTGCGACATCATTCATTGCTACTTCTTGCGCTTTGCGGGCTAGGTCGTACAACTGCGGCACCGTTTTCGCACTCTGGATCAGCGCGGTAATTGCTTGCTTAGTAATTTCGAAAAATTGATACTTTCGCGACTTAAGAGCGACCAGAATGAAGTCTTCCTGAGTGCTGCAAAGTTGCAGGGCCTTGTTCAAGCACTCGCGGCGTGTTTCCATCATCGGGTAAGCATAGGGTTCTGTGTACTCGGCAATAGCAAGGCACTTCGGCACATCGGTGCAACTCTGAACCATCGAGTTTATCGCTGTTTTCGCTTTCTCGTACTTGCCGGATTTCATCTGCTTGCCGATGCGATCCATGGAGACTTGCATTTCTGCGGCTAAAGGCGAATCGGGATTGAGTTGTTTTGCCTCTGCAGCCAAGCAAATAGTCAGCATCGCTGCCAATGCCAGCGGCCCACCCTTTTGGAAATCGCTCATTCCACACCTCTGGCAGTCCAGCCGTCCGTTGAAGTCAGACCCGTACCTGCAATTCTATCCCTAAACTTCAACCAGTGGGATGGCTGTATGCCATCCGATGCACCGGCCTATGTGGTTAATACCGTGAGACGCGACCCGTTAAACCCTTCACCCGTGGCGAGGCTGTCCGCCCCGGACCCGCTTCCTCCTGTCCCCGCCTGAGCAACCGGGGCCGAATGAACTCTTCGTCTGCGCTACTGCTTCGGTTTCGCGTTTTTGGCCTTGGTAGACTTGCGTTTTGGTTTATCGGGCGGAGGATCTGCTGCTGTCGAGTCCGCATCTGACCTTTGCGAAGATTGCGTGTCCGTGGAGGCTTCCCCACCAACCCTTTCCGAAGTTTTAGCGACTGCGGAGTCAGCACAAGAGGCGCTGCCCCCATTTGAGCTGAGTGTGAAGCTGATGGTTTTCAATTGGTAGCGCTGGAATTCGAGTTGCAACGACAGCTCGCCGTCGAATGGTCCGGGCAGTCTTTCCATCGGCGTTTCATCAAGTCGGCAGAGGTCGGCCCTCAAGACTGGAGTATCAACATGCACCAGTGTCTGCTGCGGATGCTCTGTCGTGTTCAAAAATCGAGCAACCAACCTATTGTCGGTTACGTGCAGACCGGCGACCTGAATCGCGTTGTTGCCGATTCGGAACAGACTCTTTCCTATCACCGCCTGTAGACCGTTGGCTTTCAAATCGGAAGATGATGCGAAACCGGTTAAGAAGGATCTTTCGAATTCTTCAGCCAAGTCATAGGCGATGATCGACACTTTCTCAGGCAAGCGGTCGAAAAGTTCCTTGTTCTTTCGATCCCACTGCGGCAACGGCGCCCAAGCGTAGGTTGCAGTGCTCTTTCCCTTGCACTGCGCTCCAGGCGTAGGCAGGTGTGGACCCGCGCCACCGCCCCTGGTTCGCATTTGTCCTCGAGACAGAATACCAACCGAGCGCAGCAGCGTTAGTGTAAGGTGTCTCCCCTCGGCACCATACTCAGGTAGTCCGTCATTGAACAAAATTTGTCCGTTTGCCAGCACAAAACGTTGTGCCGGAAAACGGTCCGGCGCCGCCTCGTTGCCGCGCTCCACCGGTAGTCGTTCTGAGGCACCGGTATGCAGTCTTTTAATGAGAGCAAAATGATTTTCCGACCAGCTGTTGTTTACCGGTTCGCCTGTATCGAGCAAAACCTCCAGCCGATGATCCAATGCCTGATTGTCCCAGCGGGTGGTGAAATTGATCAGTCTTCCGCCGCGATTTAGCCAGATTTCGGTTTGAATCACATGAGTAACTAAGCGGCTAGAACGCTTGAATACTGGTGGTGTAGAGGCTTTGGCTTCGATAATACATTCGGGGATCTTGATTTCGTAGGTGAGCTTCAAGGAGCCGCGCAATGGACCTTTCTCTCCTTGCTCAACCGATTTTAGTTTTCCCTGGATTGGTTTGTCGCCTTCAATCGGGTCGAAATTGTAGGTGTCACCGCCGTCGCCGACGTCTCGCAACTTGTGTTCCAGCGAATAGTTTCTTACAGTCTTGTCCGACTCGCGACAGAGAACATGAATTTCGCCATTGTCATTCACCGATAACCTGAACCACCCATTGTCGATGGAGTGAGATCTCACAGCGACAATTGGCGGACCCGAGCTGTCCGCATTCGGCGGCACGGGCCAGTTGAATCCGGTGATTCCGCATGCCGGCATTTTGTCGGCCCAAAACCAGCCTTCAAATTTCACTACATTTTTGTAGTAGGGAATTCGTCCCCACCCTCCGAAGAGTTCTTCGGAGGTCTCTTGTGAGCTTATCTGCAGCGAAGATGAGTTCTTAAACTTCGTTCCACAGGGAGCGTAAAACGAGAACGGTACAGGTGCGCTGCATTCGCGGACCGATGGGTTAGCCACCACGAAGGTATCGACAGCTCTGTCCGGATCTTCAGGAGACAATGGGCTTTCCGCGCTAAGTCCGCTGAGCAATGCGTGTGCTTCATCTTCAAGTGTACTCAAGACCTGGTTGAGTTTTGCGGTGCGACTTTGCATCTCATCATGCACCGCGTCGACGCTGCATCCGCAAATACTATCGTGAGGATGGTTGCGTAGAAGCAACTTCCATGCGTAATCCAGCGCTGGTTGGGGGTATCGTAGCAACCCGCGAGCATGAAGTTGGGAAAATAGAGGTTCATCAAAGCGCGCAAGTCGGCGCTCGCTTTGGCGGTTCTCCTGCTTGAGGTAAAGTCGGGTTGAAAGAACCCCGGGCAAGAGATAAGCATTGCAAAACATTTTGCTGGATTTGTTGTCTCGCAACTCGCGATTTAGCAGTCCTACGACAGTGGGGCTCGACGTTACTCGATTTTGGAGTAGTGCGGCGAAGTCAGCTAGTTGTATCTGTGTGACTTGGAAATCTTCGTCATTGATCGAGTCAACTAGTTTCGAAAAGTTTGTAGGCGGTGCCGTATGGTCTGCTCCGCACGGAAACAGAGCGGCGTCAAGCTGCTTGCAATACATGGCGGCTGTGCCGTCTTGCGGACCGGACTCGGTAACAAGCGGTATCAAATGTTCGCGTATCTGCACCGCTCGTGATGCTGTATCTGCTTCGCCTTCATGCATCAAAGTTTGATAGTAGCCGCGCGCGAAGTGCCAAGTTAGCACTCGGCTTCCATCCGGGCTTTCCCACCAGAAAAGAGGTCCGTAACCCAGTTCCGGCACACCTCTCCAGACGAAGGCGCTTTCGATCCCGAATCCGCGAAGTATGCGCGGTAAGTCATGACTGTGTCCGAAGGTATCAGGGCAATACCCTGTAAGGCTCGGGGTCCCGAATTTGGCGACGGTATTAATCCCGAACTGCAAATTTCGGATGAGACTCTCACCGGAAACTAGCATCTGGTCAGGCAGGACATACCAGGGACCGGCCGCTAACTCTCCTTTCTTCATTAGTGCCGAAACACGTGGTGCCAGGTCCGGCTCTAACTCCATCACATCTTCCAAAACAATGGCCTGTCCGTCGAGAAAAAATCGCGAGAGTCGGCCGGTCTCCAAATCGCGGAGAACGCGTTTAACGACGGAGGTCAAATGCAACCGGAAAACTTCAAACGGTTGGTACCATTCTCGATCCCAGTGAGTATGGCTGTAGAGAAAAACGTTCGCCACGAATGACCTCGCATTCAGTATTTCACTAAAGGTGCAAGCAACTTCACGCTAGCCTCTAGCGCTTCGGATAAGTCCTCGAAATCGTCGGGTGTGAACTCGTCATCTAGTTGAATCGAAAGCGTTCCCTGATAGTCGTACAGTTTTAGCGCTTCGATCAATTGGCGCCAATCGATTTGTCCGCGGCCAACCAATTTGTATCGCCACCACAGCGGTCCAAAGAGACCTGTGTCGGCGAGCAAAACGCGGTTCACTTCTATGTCTCTTGCTTCGACATGTTCAATTGCCGGCACAAGTCCGGATAATATCCTCAGATAATCGATGCCTTGCCAGGCACAATCTGCGGCGGAGAAGCTGAGTGAGAGTTCCGGCATTGCAGCCAGTAACTCTCGCCACTCACCAGGTTCGGTGCTACGCCAGGAGCGAAGCGAGCGGCCGCGAAGATGAGGTGGCGTCGAAAGGCTGAGCATCAGTTTGATGCCTGCTTTATGCAATGCTGTAATCGCAGGACTCAGAGCATCTTCCAGCTGCTGTTTCCAGTTCTCTGCCGCGCCCGGTTCCACATAAAAAAGGATTTTGTCGCAGCCGATTGCCTTGGCGACCAGCGCTAATTTCTCGACCATGCCGCGAAAGTTCTTTACGGATGTTTTGTCCTCGGCTTGCAAGGCAAAGTTGAGTTTGATGCAAGCCACTGCAATATCCAGCTGCTTACATTTTGTCGCGACTTCAGCTAGGTACTCCTTCTCCTGATCGCTTACTTTGCGTGAGGCTTTATCTACAACCGAGAATGGCTCAAAGGTATACTCGACTGAAGGCAGACCGCGGGCGGCAGCCATTTCCACGGCTTCTTGCAAGCCCAAGCCAAATCGAGTGGCGTCAAAACAAAGTCGCATAGGCCCGGTAGTTTATCACAGCCTTGCCGCCTCTCTTGCCTTGAGCTACGCTTTACATGTAAGCGCTCCGGTTCGTCGGCGGCCGCCGCATGTCCTAAAGCTACATGTCGAGCTTAGCGGGTAAACAGCGGAGTCCCGTCAGCCAAAAAACTGCTTCAGCTTGTTAGCTAGAGGTTAGTCATGTAGTCGCGTCGGACGCGTGGATCCGTTAACTCATTGATGTCCATTCGAACACAGTGAATGGCTGAAAAATCGTTGCCGCGCATTATAGACAGTGTTACCGGTGTGCCCGGCGATCCGACGATCAAGTCGAAGACCTCGTCTTTTGTGAGACCGGCGGTCGGAACTCCATCGACAGCAACAATTCTGTCATTGATGTGAAGACCTTTTTCGTCGGCCGGTGTACCCGGGAAAACTTGGTTGATCACTGGCGGCGCACCGTTGGTGGCCACGAACTTGACCCCGATTATGCCGATTGAAGATTGTGCCTGAACTGCTAACGGTCTGGACAGCGAGTCATCGGTGCGTCCGCGTAAGCCGCCGTTGGGGGTACCTAATCGCCCGCCGAACATGCTTCGACCCTTGGCTGGATTGTGCTTGTCAAGCTTTTGAATATTGCCTGTCAGCGGTCCGCTGAACTTGGGCGCCGGCTTGGTCTGGTCCGCCGGTCTGGTGGTGTCCAGCTTCGGTTCTGCGGTCTTGTACGACGAAGCTGCAAGAGTGTTGTCCTCCGCCCCACATGGAATCACGCAAGAAAGAACAAGAGCCAATGCGACCGATGTCCTGCTAGCTACTTCAATAAGTGATTGCTTCATGAGTCGTGGGTGTCCCTGGTAATAGATGTCTCTACTTCAAACTTATACGAAATATTCTCAAAGTAGACGGGCAATATGTGGGCTGGTTCCCTTGGAACCGGGTCGACTCCACCATTATTCCACCGAATCCTTCTGACGACACGGGGATAAATACGGTGAAAGCGGAAGTAAAGAATCTCAATGGAAGATTTGTAAGATTGCTCGCGTCGAATCCAGTGCGACTCGGAAAACTGTTAGCCTACCAACGCAAGACTATCGCAGTCGTGAGTCGGTAGGCATTGAACTTTACAGAATCGATTTAGTTGCTAGTTGCAACTTAGCTCTTCATTGCGGCGATATAGAGTTTTTGCCGCTCTGCATGCAACGTACGGGCTTTCATCCTCGATCAACATCGAGAGAATCTCGCAGTGTACGGTGTAGGACTCCGCCAACGTGTAGCGGACACTTGCCGCCATGTCCATGGCCAGAATCATCGCTACGTCCGGCGAGAGGGAGGGGTTTTGCGCCAAGGCGCAACGAACCTCTACTTGAGGATGCGAAGCCAATCTTCGCAGTACCGGCTCCGGACAGCGCGGGTGGTCGGCAACTCGGGTCAGGACCGCTAGATGTTCGCTGGACGCAAGCAAGGCAAGAACGTGTTCAGAGGTGCAGGCATCGTTCGCCATGGTGATTTGAAAACGTACGATGTTTTCCTTCAGTATCTCATCTGCTTGCGCCCGTTTAGTGGTGGGCGATTTGTCCTGCTCTGGTGGAACAGTCAGTCTCGATCTGCCGTTCTTAAAGAGAGCTCGGCCCTGCAGATTTAGTAATAGCTTATGCAGGTGTCGACTAAGTGTGACTGCTACATTGGCATTGGCATTGGGAATGCCAGTTTGAAACCTTGGAACGACAGACATTTTGTTTCTCCCAAAAGATTGCGCGCGTTCTTTACTGGCTTCCGAGTCCTTAGCTTCAAGATATCCGTTCATTTTCCAACGTGTCTGCTAACCCGTTAGGGGGAGTTTCTTTCAGTGTCAGTGAGAAAGAGTCCGCGAGCGGGAGGGAGGGAGGCTTCGGCCCCTGGCGGGCGGGCACCTCGGAAATTTTTGTCAACAAATCTCGAGATTTGTTGACTCCGCGGATGCGGTCAAGCGGAGGGGCCGAGGCGGCAACGAAGTCACAATGCAATGAGTGCTGGTGAGCCTAATTCCTTCTCGGGTCCGCGCGGTGATGGGTTGCATGTAACGGAGCCTCGATGGCCGAATTTCCAATAATTCTATGCGCTGCAGATCGCTTTACACCGGATTTCCCCTGAATCGGTTGCCGTCTTTTCGTGCTTCAAACGGTGAGATTTGCGATCTACGATCTAACCCGGAGACCATTCTGAATAATAGAAGGAGCACGAATGAAAGTCTCGTCGTTGATTCTGATTGCTGCAAGTTTTTGCGTTCCGCTCAGCGCAGGGGCGAGGGAGGCAGACGTTGCGCAAGGCCAACAGCAGAACTGTGGCAAGGTGAAGATTGCAGCCAAGCCCCGGCCGTCACGTGGCGCACTGGTCGGGGAGAATGCCACGCGAGACACGCACAGTGTCGGGAAATCCTCGTCAACGGGCGAGAAGCCTGTGGATCTGGTCATTTGTCTTGATACCAGCAATTCGATGGATGGCCTCATAGGGTCGGCAAAGGAAAAGATATGGGACATAGTCAATGAACTTGCTACCGCTAAACCAAAGCCCCATTTGCGCGTCGGTTTATATGCTTACGGCACTCCTTCCTTTGGTGCGCAAACCGGATTTGTTCATAAGGTAGTTGATCTGAGTGACGATCTCGACAAGGTTTTCACAGAGTTAACCGCCTTGCGCACATACGGCGGTGATGAGTATTGCGCGCGCGTGATCTCAACCGCCACTGATCGGCAGTCCTGGTCCGACGCCAAGTCGTTGAAAATTTTGGTGGTCGCCGGCAATGAATCCGCTACTCAAGATCCAAACCTCAACGTATTTGAAACGGCCAAACGTGCCATTACGCGCGGTATCATCATCAACACTATCTACTGCGGATCGCCGACCAATCCAGAGGCAAGTGCCTGGCGTGAAATCGCCAGCAGCGCTGACGGACAGTTCGCTGCCATTGACCAGGCTGCGGGCACAGTCGTAATCTCCACACCTTTTGATCAGAAGCTAGCTGAACTGAGCGGTGCCATCAACAGCACGTATGTGGCTTATGGCAAAAGCGGCTATGAGGGGCAGCAAAAGCAGTCGGCTGCCGATTCATTGTCCCGACAGATGGGTGCTTCGAATTTTGCATCACGCGCCATGGCGAAAGCAAGTGGACAATACCGCAACTCGAGCTGGGATCTACTCGATGCAAGCGGCGAAAAAGGTTTCGATTTGTCCAAGATCAAGAACGAAGACTTGCCGCCCGAAATGCAAAGAATGTCGCCAGAGCAACAGACGAATTACATTAACGAGAAAATGAGGAAACGCGCTGCGATTCAGAAGCAAATTGCCGACCTCAACACGCAACGTGCAAAATACATTCAGGACGAACGCAGTAAGAGCAACAAGGGCACCGATAAAGCCTTCGACACGGCGATGTTGAATGCCTTGCGCCAGCAGGCGAAGCAGCGCGGTTTTACGTTTGATGCCAAGTGAAACTGGAGTGCAGTTATAAAAACTCACCCCAAACTGTAGGTCTGAGTATTCCAGCGAAAAAACATGCCGGCGTGAACAGAAATGAAACTACTCCGAGCAGACACTGCATTACCGGAGCTGCTCCGGTAACAGCCGCACTTAGCATTTGGAAAATTACAAGGGGAGTAAATAAGAGAGGGCTGAAACACATTCCGAACAGAGCGCCGAAAACAACTGTTGAAGCCGTTCTTGCTCCAAGTCGGTGATCCAGGAATTGCTTTGCCCAGCGGCCGCCATAAATACCAAGGAAAAAGCTAAGCAGACAATCAATGAAGGGGATCTGGACGAGTGCCATCACCCATGCCGCTGCCACTCCGACGGTTGCTGATGCCCCGAACGCTTTGGCCGCGATCTTCCAGTTACTTTCAGGTTGTTTAGTGCCATTGGGTTTTGAGTTCGGCCGACCTACGCAAGTTGGGCAGCGGAACCCGACGGGGCACTCGATCATGCACTGCCCGCAGATCGTCGTTTCACACTGGGAACATTTAAGTCTTGAGTCTTCGTGGGAGCAAGGCTTCGTCAAAATCAGATACCGCTAAGTCGTCAGTACATCTTATCAATCGGTTGCGTTTTTAACTGAGTTTAGCAGATGCAAGCGTCCGGCTTCCGGAATCGATAGCCTCCAATCAGAGATGCCCTTTCGGGGCGAACATGATGCCAATCATTCGGCTTCAGGCCGGTAACCTGGCTTCCGCTGTCGGTAATCTTGGCGCGACCAGTTAAGCCAGGCTTTTTTCAAAACCATCCGCGAAATCCGTCTGCATTCCTAAGCTGGGTTTGCCTCAGACTTCGCATCCGGTAGTACTTCATGGAGGAGCGTTTTTGTATTCAGTCTCCCAGGCTGAAAGAATCTCCTTCGATTTCTCGAAGAAGTCCACATATGGTTTCATGTACGCAGTCTTCTGTGCCTCGGCTTCCTGCACGCGCTTCTTGTAAGCATCGTCCAGTTCGCCCTGTCGCCGTTGAACACGAAATTGATCGTCTATCAATTTCTTTGCTTGTTCCATTTTGTTCTTCTCGTGGGCCACTTGTGCTTTGGCCTCGGTAACCATGAGGGCGGCCTTAAACCGGCTGTCACCTGGATGTTCCTTCAGTTTTAGCAATACGCTTTGTGTTACTGGCTGATCCTTGCTCGAAGGATGGTCCGGATAAAAGTTCCCCGAGACTTTTGGTAGTCCCTTAATCTCTATGTTCGGCGCGGAGGAAGCGGTTGCCGGTCCGCTTGTTGTAGCGGTTGCGCTCGCAGTGCCAGCTGCTGTGCCACCTCCGGAAGTAGAAGTCCCGGTTCTGAGACCCATGGCTTGATAGCAATATTCTTTGGTTTTCTCGTCAGGGTTTCGAGACAGACAATTCTGGAAGGCCTTGCGAGCCTCGGCAGTGCGATGCAACCGCAGGAGGGCGTTGCCCAAATAATAATGTGCAAGGGGATTGTTCTTTTCGTTTGCTTGCGTGCAAGAAGAAAGCAGCGTTGCAGCGCCCGTAAAGTCGCCCTGTTTGAACTTCTGCTTAGCAGCTTCGAAATCGCTTGCTTCGGGATCTCTTGGGGGCTGATCCGCAAGAACCGGAAAGGAAGAGAGCACGGTTAGACAGCAGAGACAGTACAACTTCAACCTTTGCATAAACCCTCGATAGTGCGAGTATTCCTCTTGCGATGTCTGTCAGGGGGGGGGCTGATTGGCCAGTAGTACGAGGTCCGGGAACCCCTGGAGCTTTCCGCAGCCACCAAGGACTTTCGAGCTCAGATTGCTCTTTCGGCGTTACACTTAAACTTTTCGGAGACAGACATAATTGCCGTAGTGGTTCGAGCAGAAAAGTGGAAGCCGATTTCAGTCGGTGCTCCCGCCCCGAAAAACAGAAATCCCCGGTCTGACCGGGGGCTTACTGCACACAACAAAGAAGGATAAAGGAGGCGAAATGGATGAAAGGTTTGTCATATCTGCTTGATCTATTTCTTCCACCCCCTTTAGCTTTCTAAACATTCAGCTTGAAATTTATTTTTTAAGACCGAGCATCCCTTTCTGACACTTTTGTATTTGTCGTCTCCGGGCGCGCGTTTGCTTCCTGAATCTAATTTAGGGTTAGAAGGGCGCCTCAACCTCGGCTGAGAGCCTCTTGGTCCATTGGTTTATTCCTGCGGTCTCAGTACCAGGATCTGGTGGCGCAGTTGGTGCCATTATTTTTACGTGCATACCTGTGCACACCGATTGTAGCTGCAATAAACTGGCAAACAGTGTTAACTGAATCAGCGTTGGTCCAGCGCCTTTTGAAGCGGGCAATTCATGGGAACAACAGTGCCATTGCGGTACATTTTTAGCAGTTGCTGGGATTGGCTCGCAAGCATACGCCTGATTTCCCGTCGTTTGCCCTTGACTCCGGGAACAATCATGTGTTCATAAGCCGTGGTGTTATGACGCATCCAGGCAATCACGGCTGCCTCTGCGCGCTCAGACAGTGATAAACGTCTTGTTCTTGCCACCGTACCACTGCCTACGGGAGTTGCATGCTCCGTCACCGCCCGAGCTAGCCTTTCTCCAACGTCGTGGTTTTTTTGATGAAAAGAGAGAAAGTCAAGAACAGCACTGAAGAAGTCGTCCTCGTATTGAGACTGTAATGCTTCTCGCCGCCGAGCGTTCGCAACCTGCGTTCTTGCGAATTTCTCAGTAGAGCGCTCACTTTCCAAAACTGCTCTAATGGTGCCTATCGTTACCGCACATGCCCAGATGCCCTTAGAAAACACTTTTCGGCCTCTCACCTCTTCCATGATCCAATAGTTACCTGCCGCTTTGACTCGGCGTGTAAGTGCAGCATCTCCCGGCGGCAGCAACTCCCAGCCATCGGGTACTGGAACTACTGTTCCGTCTGGCTTGCTGACCGTTCCCGGTTTTGGACCGGGAAGAAACGAATTCTCATTCAAGGCACCGCGGCCCATTTTCAACATTAGGTGTCGCAACTAGCAATATCCGCATGAAGCTCCGCGATCAAATCCGCAAATCTCGAATTACTCAGGTAAGGTTGTAACTCAATAATGCATTGCTTAAAAAGCGATTTGGCTTTGGCGAAATGTCCCTTCGACAATTCGAGGTGCCCAAACGCCCGCCGAATTTGAAGGCTGCACAAGTTGCCGTTCTGCCCGGCGAGCACCTCTGCGAGATCCAAGACGCCTTTGGCCTTATCGGCGTAGTTGGTTTTTGAATAAACCATACTTAAAAGAATCAAAGTCTCAATTCGGCAACGCATGTCCCCGGCGGGGTCTGCTAAGGCGAATGGAGCGGTCTCAGGTTGGAGCTGCCGTTCATCGAGTTTCGCAAGTGCACGCAGAAGCGCATTCTCGGCTTCGACAATTTTGCCAACTCGCAGAGAAAGCATCCCTTTGGTGTACCAGTTCATCGGGCCGAACTCGTGTCCGTCTCTCATGAATAAATGGAAATACCTATCCGCTTCAGCATACTGCTTAGTTTGAATATAGAGAATCGATAAGCTGTGACTACAGTCTGATTCGATTCTACTTCTAAGATTCTCTTGCGGAATCAGAATCACGAGAGACAACGCATACTGCAAAATAACCTCCGCTTCGGGATACATGCCGGCCGCCAACAGGGAGCCGCCACAGGTTGCAATATTCTGAATTCGCATATCCAAAGTCCGGGCACCAAAGTCAGAGGAATACTTTAGTCCTGGTAATTGGGTTTCTGTCTCTCCTGCGAACTCTTGGCGCCTTTGCCGTGCTGCTTGCCTCACTTGTTCAGCCGTCACCCCTGTTTTACGCATTACGACAGACAAGCCCGACTCCCATTCCGGGTCAACCATCGCTCTCTTCGAAGCGATGTAGAGGACAACCTCGCAAACAAAGTTGTCATCTACCCCAAAGAACTTTTTAACCGCTTCATTGACTTCTACCGGCGTGATTCCATAGCGTCTCATTACTTCTGATTGTGTTTCTCGCCGGGGCGCTCCTCTAAGTGCTTCCATGGCTCACCACAATGAGCGCAGTTCATTTAGTGCTCCCGGGAAGTCTGGTATCAATTGCCGCAATCGCTACATACCCGCATTCCAGCCAGTTTATTGTTTCCATGACAATCTCCCGGCTAGTCCGTTTGTTACGGGGTTTGGGCACTATGCCAAATTTTGTCTTAAGCTTGCGTGCGCTACATGACATTTGGATGGGCGTACAATTGCGGCAGGTCAATGTTTAACGGCGGCGAGGCCCATGACTGGTCCGTGCTACTGTGCACAGCATCTGCACCCGGTTCGTTGACCGCGCGTGGACTGTCAGTGTCCCTCACCACGCTGAGTCCACTAGTCGTCACCTTGCACACCGGGGCACCTCGAAGTAATGACAACAGCTTTCGTCTGAAAGCAAGGAGGACCGGCAGTGAGCAAAGTGACAGTTATCGGCTCCGGCAACGTAGGCGCCACCGTTGCGCAATATGTCGCCGAGAAGAACGTTTCCGATGTAGTTCTCATCGATATTATTGAAGGCATGCCCCAAGGCAAGTCGTTGGACATGGCAGAAGCGTCACCGGTTCACGGCCACGACCGCAAGCTTTTCGGCACAAACAACTATGCCGACACCAAGGATTCCGAAGTCATCGTCATCACCGCTGGTATCGCACGTAAACCGGGGATGTCGAGAGACGATCTGTTAAAGACGAACGCTTCAATCGTTCAAACTTGCGCTCGCGAAGCACTAAAGCACTCGCCTGATGCCGTGTTTGTAATCGTCACCAATCCGCTCGACGTCATGACCTATTTGGCATGGCAAACCACCAAGCTACCCCACAACAGAGTTGTCGGCATGGCTGGCGTTCTTGACAGCGCTCGCTTCCAAACATTCATCGGCATGGAATTGAACATGTCTGTTCAAGATGTTCGCGCGATGGTACTGGGCGGCCACGGCGATCTTATGGTTCCAGTTCCGCGCTACTCCACTGTCAACGGTGTTCCGATTACCGAACTGATGGCGGCAGACAGAGTCGAAGCGCTTTGTCAACGCACACGCGACGGCGGCGCCGAAATTGTCGGACTGCTGAAGACCGGCAGCGCATGGTATGCGCCGGGTGCATCAGCCGCATTGATGGTGGAAGCAATTTTGAGAGATCAAAATCGCTTGTTGCCATGCTGCGTTCTGGCAAACGGCGAATATGGACTCAAGGATGTCTATGTTGGCTTGCCGGCCGTTCTTGGCAAGGGGGGAGTGAAGAAAGTCGTCGACTTGAAGCTCTCCGATTCAGAATCTGCTGCTTTGAAGAAATCAGCCGATTCAATTCGCGAGAACATCGATGCCATGAACAAGCTGCTTGTTCCAGCCTGATCGAATGTCAAAGGCTCCGGGTGAATAGCCCGGAGCTTATTTCTTGTTAAGGCGAGCACGTCGAGCTATCACTGCTTTTTCGCGCTTTAGCTCGACTGTGGCTATAATGTCATCTTGTCCAGGCTCAGAAAGGGAAGTGCGAATTTTGCATCGCTATAAAGCATCGGCATTCATTTTTACTATCGCAGCAATTGCAATCCACTGTTTGACGTTGTCGGCTCACGCTGCAACTGCGCCGGTGGCTGCCGAGCCTCGCGGTGCGCAACCAACCATCACGTTCTCTCCGGACTCGAGAGCCTCGGAGCAGGACAAGAAGGATATTGAAAAGCTTCTTGTAACTCTTGAGAAGGATTGGAACTCGCACAATCTTGATGGAGTGATGGGGCATTATGCTGACGACTACGTCAACAACGACGGTTTCGACCGGAAAGTAGTTACTGATCTCACGCGCGATTTTTGGAAGGAGTACCCGGACGTTAAGTCGGCTTCCTCAACCAAACAGATTCGAGTTGAAGGTCCCTTTGCCACCGTTGAATCTCGCGATGTCACGACCGGAACCTCAGAGAAGGAGATTCAGGGACTAGGCACCAAGGGTGAACTAACATCGGTTTCGGAAGGACAACTCTATTTAAAACGAATTGGTCCTAACTGGAGAATCATCGGCGATCGAATTGACTTTGAAAGAGTGCGTGTGACTTATGGTCTTGCTCGTCAGCTTGATCCCATTTTTGCCGCGCCGGAACAGGTCAAAGCCGGTAAGCAATTCTCCGCCAAGCTTGAAGTGGAGTTGCCTCCCGGTTTGACGGCCATGGGATCGATTACTGCTGCGCAAGTGCAGTATCCACCGCCGCGACCGCCGGAAGCCTGGAAGTTCATGACCGATCCTGCTTCGGATCATCCGCTTCTGGAGCGGGTTATGACCGCCAACACAAAAAATCGCAATGAGCTGCTGATGGCAACCATCGGTGTGACGAATGCCTCTCGTAACTCTCTTATGGGCATTGTTATTTTGACGCGCCGTTTGAATGTGGTTCCGCCGATGGAAGATGACGGCAAGAAAGTCGTTGAGACTACGGCCGAGAAGCCGAAGGCCGCTGGCGCTCCGGACAAATCAGATAAGCCCGCATCGGACAAGCCTGGCGACAAGCCCGGTGACAAAGCCGGCGAGAAGTCTGACAAGCCTGGTGACAAATCGGACAAAGACGGCGACAAGTCCGGCAAGCCGGCCGAAAAATCGGGCACTACAGAGAAGCCTTCCACTCCTGAAAAATCGGAATAGGCCATGCGCCCGATGCGAATCGCTTCGGTTGCATTGCCTTTGGTAATTGTATTTGCAACGGACCACTTTACTAAGGTCCTGGCAAATGAAAGTTTGGCGCACGGGCGTTCCGAACCGTTCTTGCCCGGCATCCTGCAGCTCACGTTGACCAGAAACACTGGTGTCGCATTTGGTATCGGGCAGGGGCATGCACTGGTGACTACGCTGATTGGCTGCACCATCTTTGTCTGTATCTTAGGTTGGATCTTCTGGCGCGAAAAGTCGGATGAGCCTCTGCGGCCGCTGGAGCTGTCAGGCTGCGGTTGCGTTCTGGGCGGTGCTCTGGGCAACATAGTCGATCGGGTTACGCACGGCTACGTTACTGATTTCTTGGAGTTTGCCTTTATTTCTTTTCCGGTGTTCAATGTGGCGGACGTTATGATTGACGTCGGGGCCGGTTTGATCATAATAGCGGCCCTGCTGACGTCCAAACGCAACACTGTTGGGGCCGATGGTGCCGGAAGTTCTTGAGTTCCAAGTTGAAGAGCGGCTTTCGCCAGTGCGTCTGGATCAATTCCTGGCGTCCGTGCTCACCCAAGTTCATGCCGGCTTTAGTCGGTCTCGGGTTCAAAAATTGATCGACGACGGGCAGATTAAGGTTGACTCGCAGCTGGCTAAGGCGTCGCTTAAGTTGAGCGGTGGCGAACGTGTGCTCGTTAACCTGCCCGAGCCGATTGAGTGCGGCGTGAAAGCTCAGGAGATACCCCTTCAGGTTGTCTACGAAGATGAGCACCTGCTGGTGGTTAACAAGCCGACAGGGCTCGTTGTCCACCCCGGAGCCGGCGTCGCCGACGGAACCCTCGTCAATGCCTTGCTGAACCACTGCCGTGATAGTTTGTCCGGGATATCGGGGACAATGCGTCCGGGGATAGTCCATCGCCTGGATAAAGATACTTCCGGCTTGCTGGTGGTGGCGAAGAATGACGTGGCGCATCAGAATCTTTCCGCTCAGATAAGCGCGCGCACTGCCAAGCGTGTCTATATGGCGCTGGTGGAAGGTACTCCACCAGCAGAACGCGGCACGGTGGACAAACCAATCGGTCGCCACAAATCCAAACGCTGGCAGATGGCAATAGTGCCGGACGGTCGAAAAGCGATTACACATTTCGAAGTGCTAAGTACGCGGGAGAAGTTTTCTCTCATCAAGGCCACGCTGCAAACCGGGAGAACACACCAGATTCGTGTACATATGGCTAGTCTCAATTGCCCGGTTGTCGGGGACCTTGTCTACAACAACAAGACCACAGGCACGGAAACCGCTCGGCGCAAGCTCGGGCTCAACGGGCAGGCACTTCACGCAGCTTACCTCTGCTTCACACACCCTATCTCCGGACAACTGTTAGAATTTGAAGCAGCCTTGCCGGCGGATTTTCAGCAGCTCATCGACCGTTTATGAGACAGCGCAATGTCACGCAGACTTATTTTCGTAATCGTCAACGTCGCTTTCTTCGCGGCGGCAGCGTATTTTCTGATGTCTAACACGCAGTCTGTGACCTTGAACATTGGCGCTACCCAGCTCCAGTGCACTTGGGGCGGCTGGCTATTCGGTACCTACGCCCTGGGCTTTGTTGTGTGCTTCCTGTCCGGGCTTCCGTTACTAGGCTCTTCGCAGACCAACAATATAGCCAAGCTCAAAGAGTGGCAGGGGCAGGACGCTAAGCTTCTCAAGGAAATTCAGACCGACAAAGAAAAACTCTTGGAAGCAAAAATTGCCACGCTAGAGGCGGCTTTGAAGCAGGCCTTAAGAAAGTGACAATGCTCAACTAGCGCTCTCAGGGCATATCTTCCATCGAACCGGGATCATCGTCCGCGCCGCCTTCGGAGCTAGTAAGGCTGAAGTCGGATGCTTTTAAGTTGTCGACGAATTTTTTGAACTCTTCCTGTTCTTCTTCGTCCTTGTCTACATCCGCCGCAATGGTGCCCTCCGCCACCACTTGTGCCGCCACGAAGATCGGAGCCTTGGCACGGAGCGCCAGCGCGATCGCGTCTGAAGGGCGGGCGTCTATCGGCTTTAGCACTTCCTTTCCATCTGCATCCAGCAAGAAAAGGATTATGGTGGCAAAGTAAGTGTTGGAAGCAATCTCGTTGATCTCGATGTGCTTCACCTTGAAACCGGTTTGCATGATTGTGTTGAGCAGCAAATCGTGCGTCATCGGTCGTTCGGGCTTCTGGTTGTCTAGCGCTCGGGTAATGGCGTTTGCTTCGAACATGCCGATCCAGATTGGCAGAGCGCGGCGCTTTTGTTCGTCGTTCAGAACGACAATCGGGTGCCCGTTTCTGGCATCCATCGCAATGCCTGCTACATGCATTTCAATCATGGTGCGTCTTCTAGTGAGCTAACAACTGTAATTATGCCCAAAATCGGCTAGATTAGGTTCAATTCAAGATAAATTTCTCATTGAAAGCCTCTTGGGGCGGGATTCGTGCAAGGGTGTCATCAAATAGAAGACCGAGGCTCCCACGCTTAACGATCAAGTAGATAACTTTACGATCGAATTCTCATTAATGAATGTTCCGGCCGGAGCAGTCAATGTGCGAATTCATTGACTTGAATTGATTGAAGTGACAACTGCTTGGTTCGTTTTTCTTTATATCCGCAGCTTTGATTGTCCGTTCGCTATGTCGCCGGGTTGGTCATTTCGGGAGTTTGTGTTTTTCTCTGAGTTGTCACCCGGTTCCTTTCGGAGTTGACAGCGACCTTGCATGCGTGATGAAATTTGGGCTTAGCACCTCCCGCCGGGAAGGCGCTACAAGTTTTTGTCCGGATGGCGGAACTGGTAGACGCGTACGTTTGAGGGGCGTATGGGCAACCGTGAGGGTTCAAGTCCCTCTCCGGACATTTCACTTTTCAGGCGCTCCGATGCTCGGCAAGCCTCGTTTCCTTCGGGCTTTGACATCGACTTTGCGCCTTTGCGGCTCCCTCGCCGCTCTAGCTTTCTTCTCAGCGCTCCGGCTCGTCGGCGAGCTTCCTTGCCTCGGCGCTAAGCTCTTTGCGGCGGTAAATCATCGCTCTAGCTGCGCTTGTCCGAATCTTTCAAATAACTCTTTTGAACGGCAAAATGAAACGGCAGCGCTAAGCCCTTATAATGGAGTGCTTAGCAACACAGTCGGGCGGAGGGCGTTGACATGGTGATTATGAGACCGCAATGGCCGCATACCGTCAACGATATCGTCAAAGCGTTGGATGGCGTCTGGGGTGTTGTGGGCGCCACCGGTACTACCGGCAATCTTCTTCGCTTGGAACGCAGCCTTAAAGAGCCATTCGTATACGTTTTGACTGAGTATCAAGGGCAGGACGAATCGAAAGTTGTGCGTGAAAACAAGTATGAGACCGAGCAACGAGATGCGGCGGTGAAAGACTTTGCGATAATGCTCGGCTTCGACTGTCGCTAACCAATGAACAAGTACCTTGGGGTCATCACTCGAGGGTCGCTGTCTTCCGGTCTGGAAATGCGACTGGATAGTGCCACCTCGGTGGAGGACCTGCGCGTCGGGCGCTTTGTCGTGATTGAAGGGCGTACTTGTCGTTTCTTCAGCATGCTCACTGACGTTGAGCTGGCCTCGAGCAATAGTCGGATGCTCAATTTTCCTCCTGCCAACGATCCGTTTCTTCTTGAGGTCCTGTCCGGTGCCACCATGTTTGGTTCGGTGAAAGTGCAACCGATGCTGATGCTGGACAAACAATCGAAGATGAAAGAACTCAGTCCGGTGAAGACCATTCCGGCACACTTTTCCGCTGTTTATGAAGCGACTGAAAATGACTTTGCATTAGTCTTTGGCCGTGAGCGCGAAGACGATCCCAAAGATCCTTTTTTCAACGTCGGGCAACCTTTGAATATGGACATTCCCGTCTGCGTGGACTTGTCGCGATTCATTGAACGTTCTAACGGAATCTTTGGTAAATCCGGCACAGGTAAATCTTTCCTGACACGCATTTTCTTGTGCGGCATCATGAAAAAGAATCTCGCATCGATGTTGGTGTTCGACATGCACAACGAATACGGTTGGCAAGCCATGTCCGAGAACAAATCGCAACCGCGCGTCAAAGGGCTCAAGCAGCTTTTCGGTAGTGACGTTATTGTCTTTAGCCTGGATGCCGAATCATCCCGCGATCGCGGCATTCCCGATGCGCGCGAGTTGTACATTGGTTACGATCAGATCGAAATCGAAGACTTGGAGCTGTTGAAGTCAGAGTTGGCCCTGTCGGAGGCCACTTTGGAAAATGCCTACATCGTGAAAGAGAAGTTTGGTTCCACCTGGATAGCTGATTTGCTCGCAATGAGCTCTGAAGAGATCGAGGAGTTCACCGAGATGTATAAAGGCCACCCCACCGCCATCAAGACGTTGCAGCGCAGACTAAACACAGTGGTGCAGAAAACTGCCTATCTTAGACCCCGTACTGACAGCAACTACATCGATGAGCTGCTTCAGTTCATTCAATCCGGTCGACATGTTGTTCTGGAGTTTGGTCGGCAAAACAATTTGCTGGCATACATGCTCGCAACGAATGTGATTACGAGAAGACTGCACTCGAACTACGTGCGGTTGAGCGAGAAGTATCTTGCGGACCCGGAACGCAAAGCTCCTCCTCGCAAACTTATGATAGTGATTGAGGAAGCTCACAAGTTTCTGTCTCCGGCCGTTGCGAAGCAAACTATTTTTGGCATCATCGCTCGTGAGATGCGCAAGTACTTTGTCACTCTTCTTATAGTGGATCAAAGACCCAGTGGTATCGACCCTGAGATACTCAGTCAGCTCGGGACTCGCGTTACTGCACTGCTAAACGATGATAAGGACATTGAAGCCGTATTCACAGGCGTTTCTGGCTCTCAGACTTTGCGCACGGTTCTCTCCCAAATGGACCCGAAGCAGCAGGCTCTGGTACTGGGCTATGCGGTGCCCATGCCGGTGGTGGTCCGCACCAGGGCTTTCGATGCGTCCTTCTACAAGGCGTTGGGGGCAATTGACCGCGACGAAAGTCCGCTGATGACGCGAAAGCGTGCGGAACGGGCGAGAACGGACCTATTCGGCGAAGAATCCCCCTCCTGATTAGGCACTTGTGAGTAGCGGCCGTTTAAGCTATTGTGGTAGGGGCGGAGATCCCCGCGCCAAGGCGGTTCGATGGCTACTGAGCCTACAGAAGCTGAGCAATCCACCAAGATGAACAGTCCGAAAGCATCCGACCCGAGTGCTTCGGATCCGCTTGCGTTGGTATCGCCGGCAATCGGACCTGCCGCTGATGGCGCCGAGATTTCAGCCGAGCCTTTGCCGGAAGCAGCCGACTGTCAGGATAATTTTGTCGAAGAGCGTGAACCGGTTGAGTTGATGTTCTGTGTCATCCTGGCGGCTGCGTATGCCGGGCTGGCGCGCTACTGCTGGGACCCGCTTGAGAAGTCCGGCAATTGGTTGCTCTTCATCAATATTGAAGGCTTCTTCCTTACTATTGCAGCTTTGGCCCTCTTCATCGGAATGCGTCCCTACGTCAATCCGTCTAGTTTGCAAGTCAGCAAGTATGGTGTTAAATACCGCGGTCCCTACTGGCCGCGACGACGCACCGTCAACTGGAGTCAGGTTGTACAGATCTACGTCAGTCCTGAAGTGATTTTGGTGCTTTATTTGCTGCCGAACAAACGCAAAAGCATGCGACCGTTACTCATTCATTCAAACTATCTAGCTGATCGCCAGGCCATAGTCGAGAGCGTAATAAAGTACAGTCCTGTCGAACCGACGCTCCTGGGAAAGCCTGGCTGGATTACTCGCGGTGCGCAGTATGTAGCCTTCTCACTATTCGTTTTTTGGATAGTGCGAATGTTTTTGATGTAGTTCTATTTGCAAGCGCTTTCCTCGGAGCGCAAATGGCGAAGCTACTCTCGAGCTGCTATTGGTCGACTAAAAGTGCTTTTGGCGATGGCACCGCAAGCGGTGCCAGTCCGGCGGATGGAATTCGGACAGGCGAGCTCTTTGCCTACAAAATTCATGCAGACTACTTCTTTGCTGATTCCTTGAGCGACTCGCTCAGGGTGCGCACGTACGCCACGACGTTTTTCAATTCATCGTCGTTGAGATCGTCTTTCGCCTGAGGCGGCATCATGCCCTTCCCTTTGCGGATAAACGCTCCCAGTTGTGCATCTTCGGGATAGTGCTCGTTGACCTCGTCAAGCCGTGGTCCCATTCCCTTCTTGCCGCTTGGGTGGCATGTGTTGCAGCTGCGATAAAAAATTTGTTCACCGGTCAAGTTTGTTGAGTTTGACTGCTGCCTTGCTTCGCCCATCTGCTTTGCCGCTTCGATTCGTTTCATTTCTTCGTTCATGGAGCAACCGCTCGTGGCAGAGATAACTAGAAGTATCGAAAGTGTGTTCCAAATAGTTGCGCGCATAAAGCAATCCGTTGCAAAGAGTTGTCGGGGTGAGCGCTTCGCGAATCTGCCGTGGTAGTCCGCCGGTGGCTACTTCCGGGGAAACAGTGTAACACCTGAAAACATACGGGATCTGTTGATAACCGTTCGACGTCATTAAGTGTGAAAGATACAAGGTTTGATTTCCTTCAACGTGCGGCATTTATCAGAAGTACGCTCCCATAAATTAGCTCCCGCTTAACACGGGGTTTACGTTGCCAGTGTAATATGGTTGCTGATGGGAGAAGGCTTTCGCGGATCGCTAACATATCCGGTTCGCATATTTCGAAGGCAATCATCGCAAATACTTTCGGCAAGTTATGCGCTTCGGAGACTGACATGACAACACAATCGACAAGACTTGATCCTCCAAAACGGGCCGGGGATGGCGAAGAACAACGGCTCATCATTCAAGGCGGTCGCCCGCTCTCTGGTTCAGTAAACACCGGTGGTGCCAAAAATGCCGTGCTGAAAATAATGGCAGCTGCATTGCTCACCAAAGAGACCAGCGTCCTGCGCAATGTGCCCAATCTCACAGACGTTGAGATGATGGCGGGAGTCATCAGACATTTAGGTGCGAAGGTTACAGTTGGCAATGGCGAAGTAATCATCAATCCTCGTGACGTACAAGAAGTGGAGGCTCCATATGAGTTGGTAAGCCAGCTTCGCGCTTCGTTTGTCGTCTTGGGCCCCCTTCTCTCTAGATTTAAAGCCGCGAAAGTTTCTCTTCCCGGCGGCTGCGCCATAGGCGAGCGCCGAATTGATCTTCACGAACGTGGTTTGAAGTTGCTCGGTGCAGACGTCAAAATCGATCATGGCTATGTTTATGCAAATGCCACCAAGTTGACCGGCGCCAAAATCTATTTGGATCGTCCGTCGAACGGCGCCACTGAAAACATCATGATGGCAGCCGTATTGGCCGAAGGACAAACCGTTATCGAGAATGCGGCTCAAGATCCTGAAATCGTGAATTTGGCTGATTTCGTCAATGCTATCGGTGGTCGCATTCAGGGCGCAGGTACTTACCAGATAACCATCGACGGTGTTAACATCGACGATTTGCATGGCGCTACATTCGATACCATTCCTGATCGTCTCGAAGCCGGCACGTTCATGTGCGCTGTTATGGCAACCGGCGGTGAAATCGTCATCGAGAAGGTTAACCCCCACCACATCTATTCCTTGATCAGTAAGCTGCAAGAGATGGGGGCCGAAATTTCAATCTATGCTCCCGATACCATTAAAGTGAAAATGGTCGGTCGCCCTCGCGGCGCCGAAATCATCACCCTTCCGTACCCGGCATTCCCGACCGACATGCAGTCTCCTGTCATGGCTGTTCTGGCTTCCGCGGAAGGTACGTCAATTGTTTCGGAAACCATTTACGAAAACCGCTTTATGCAAGTTGGCGAGCTGCGCCGCATGGGGGCTGACATTGCTGTCAAAGGCAACGCCGCGGTCATCAAAGGCGTACCGCGTTTGATGGGGGCCGAAGTGAAATCTCCCGATCTGCGAGCTTCTGCTGCTTTAGTTATTGCCGGACTCGGCGCCGAGGGCATCACTGAAGTCAGTGGGCTTTCCCACCTCGACCGCGGTTACGAGAAGCTCGAGGAAAAATTCCGCGGGCTCGGCGCTAGTATTTGGCGCAGATAAGTCAAGCAATTACAATATAGCGAACTGCGGGTTGCTCAGGCTTCGTTCTCGGAGCATGTAGCAGCCTTGCATTTAGAGTGCGTTAGCAAACGCGACAGACAAACGCGCACTTACTACTGCTGCGAAAGAAGAGGAAACTGTCATGATCGTCATGAAGTTCGGTGGAACCTCGGTAGGTTCTGCCGAGCGTATGGAAGAAGTTGTGCAATTGGTCCTGGCCACCTTAGAGAAGTCTGGACCTGCAGTTGTTGTGCTATCGGCAATGTCCGGTGTGACCAACTTGCTGATCGCCGGGGCTGAACAAGCACTGGTGCGAAAGCTTGATGATGCGTACACCGTGGTTGAAGCAATTCGAAGCAAACACGCTGTCGCCATTGACAAACTTTTTGACGGCGACGAAGGCACGAGCAATGCTCTCAAAGCAGACATCGACGCGCAATTGGAGGATCTGATTGTTCTCTATCGCGGCGTTGGTTATCTCGGCGAACTGTCCAAGAGATCTCTGGATGCCATTTCCGGTATGGGCGAACTGCTATCTTCAAGAATCGTAGCCGCGCTGGCGCGAAAGCGCGGGCTGGCGGCGTGCTGGTTGGACGCTCGCGAGCTATTGGTCACGGACGATAACTTCGGTAAGGCGGCTCCTTTGTGGGAGAAGCTTGTGTTGCCTACTCGTTTGCAAATGAATCGAAGATTGCAGGAAGGTGAGTGCGTATTCACCCAGGGGTTTATCGGCAGCACCACATCCGGTATCGCTACGACTCTCGGCCGTGGCGGCTCTGATTACAGCGCTGCAATATTCGGGGTGGCCCTGGATGCTGAAGAAATTCAGATTTGGACTGATGTTGATGGCATGATGTCCGCCGATCCGCGAGTGGTTCCGGAAGCAAAGCTACTGCCGGAAGTCTCATTTCAGGAGGCTTCGGAGCTAGCGTACTTTGGTGCCAAAGTTCTGCACCCTATGACCATCAGACCGGCAGTCGAGAAGCAGATTCCTGTGCGGATTCTCAATACCATGAACCCGTCCTGTGGTGGCACTTTGATAAAGGCGGAAGTGCAGTCGGATGATCTCATTCGAGCGGTGGCGGCCAAAAAGAGGATCACGGCCGTGTACCTGAGCTCCGCCAACATGTTAATGAGTCACGGTTATCTCGCTAAAGTGTTCGAAATCTTTGACCGTTACAAGATTGCCGTCGATCTCATTTCGACCTCAGAGGTTTCAATTGCGCTGACTATCGACACTGATGAGCGCCTTGATGAACTACAGGAAGAGCTGGCGAAGCATGCCGAGGTACAAATCTTCAAGGATGTCGCAATAGTTTCCGTGGTCGGGCGTCAGTTTCGCGTACAAAGCGGCATAGCGGGACGAGTATTTCGTGCCTTGAGCGAAATCAATATAATGATGATTTCCGGTGGTGCATCCGATATAAACTTGAGCTTCGTTGTCGGTGGCACTGATGCCGATAAGGCCGTCAAGCAGCTTCACGCCGAATTCTTCGCCGCGGCCCCCGTCTAGCACGTAGCGGCAGTCTCAGTCGGCCAGCAGCGTTTTGATGCGCTCTTCGATTTCTGTAGACTTGTCTTGCTTGCCTTCGGTCAGGTAGACATCCTGCAAGCGTCTAAGAGTAAGCAGCATTCTTCGATCATGTTCGCCGAATCGCTCTGCTATTGCCAGAGCGTTAAGGTACTCGGCTTCAGCGTTAGAGGGCTGACCTTGGAGCAAGAAATTCTGCCCTTTGCGGTCGCATTCTTGCCACAAGAAGTCATCCGAAGATGTTTTCATTACCTTGCCGCCTGTGAACTTGTTTTGCAGCACGGAACCTACGATTGCAGAGCCGGCCACAATAAAGACGCCAAGCATGACCGGAACCAGCATTTTGATGCGCAGACCGGAACTCATTCGGGTCGGGGCGGGACCCGGTGCCGACCACGTTGTGGATGGAAACGCCATCAAGTTGGAGTGTGAACTTGTTTGATCCAAAGGATGCGAGTCGGCCAATTTGCGTTTGACATGTAACAGATCGTCTTTAAGGTCGCGCATGCTTTGTTGGCGTTGACCGGGGTTCTTTCGTAAAGTCCTTTGCACGAGCAGATCGATTTCAACCGTCAGCCGTAAATCACTGCGGACTTCTCGCATCGATTTAGGCTCATCGTTAATATGCATCTGTACGACTTCATGCGACAGCTTGCTGGCGAATGGAGGAATGCCTGTTAGAGCCTCATACATAAGGCATCCGAGCGAATAGACATCCGAGCGCGAATCCAACGCCGTTCCCTTGCACTCCTCAGGTGTAAGGTAAAAGTTGTTCCCGCGCAGACGGTCGGAGCGTCCCGTTGTATCGAATGAAAGAGCCTTCTCCAAACCGTGGTCGGTCAACTTCACTGTGGGATTTTCTTCGCGGTCCCAAACAATGGTCAGGTAAGAGGGGCGGAGATTTCCATGTGTAACGTCGTTGGCATGGAGGAAGTCGAGCAGTTCGGCCAACTGGATAAATATGTCCACGCCCTGCTTAAACCGAAGCCGCCCGGTGCGGTTCAAAACGTCTACAAGATTTCGTCCCTCGACGTACTCAACTACGGTGAATGGACGGCTCTCATCAGCCAGCCCGAAATCAAGCAAAGTGGCTATGCGGGGATGGTCTAGCTTTGAGACCTTCTCTGCCGCCTGCATGAATCGTCCAAGCGCCAAAGTGTCGTATTGGCGATTCGCTTGCAGAAATTTTATGACTACTATGCGCCCGGTCACTGAGTCTTTCGCTCGGTAAACCGGTGACTCCCCGCCCTGATCAAGCGTGGACAAGATCTCGTAGCGCTCGGCTACGAAGCGTTCACCTGGTTTGTCTTGCCTTAGGGCGCTGTCCATTGAACTTGAAGCCGCCTCCATTTAGCACGCACTAACCCGCGCTACGAGCATTCTTCCCGAAACGTGACCTACTTCCGACTCTTGTAAAGCAAAATATTCAGGTTAATCTATATGTAGGCGCCCCCGGCTCTTCTGCAAGCTTCGCAAAATTCCAATCGGTCCGGGAACTGCCCGGTCCGGCCGGTGTCGAACTTTGTCGACGTCTACGCCGCAGGGGCTGTCCGCCCGTGCGTGAAGGGCTCTCCTTCTGCGAATGCTTAGTTCCGGCTGGAGACCGGTCTGCTCCAGTAGAGTTGCGCATCGCGGAGTGGCACCTGGTGATGACCCGATTTACCGGAGCGCCATGAAATGGTTTCATTGCTTCGAATTCGTGCGGGGGCTGACACCACCAGAGGTGCCGCGTAAACGCAAACGAACCGCCGGTAGCTGTTTCTGGTTCTCTCTGCGCATTCGTTTGATCTTTTATCGTCATGATTGAGCTCCGTAGCGTAGGCTGCGATAGCGCACCGCTTCGGCGATGTGACTCGGTTCGATGTCCTGTGCGCCTTCAAGATCGGCTATAGTTCTGGAAATCCTGAGCACTCGATCATAAGCTCGGGCGGAAAGTCCTAACTGTGTGACTGCGCGGGCGAGTAGTCCGCTAGCGTGTTGTCCGATGGCGCAATATTTGCGAGTTTGGCTCTGCGACAATTGGCTGTTATATTGAATGCGTCCGTCGACGGAGCGCTCGCGTTGCGTGTCTACTGCGCGCATTACTTGCAACAGCATGGTTTCGGAAGTCGTAGAACCGCTGGAAGAAGCAAGTTCTCCTTCGCTGAGGCGACCGACTTCAATTTGCAGGTCGATGCGGTCGATCAGCGGACCGGAAAGTCGATTCCAGTATCGTTCGGCATGATACGGGGAGCAAGTGCAGAACTTGATCGGATCGCCGCGATAGCCGCAAGGGCATGGATTGCAAGCGCCGACTAAGAGGAATGATGCTGGATAAGTGTAGGTGCTGTGCGCTCTGCTAATGGTGACAGTGCCTGATTCGAGAGGCTGACGCAAGGCATCGAGGTGCGACCGTGCAAATTCTGTCATCTCGTCCAGGAATAGTACGCCGTGATGACTCAATGAGATTTCTCCAGGGCGAGGAGTTGAGCCGCCTCCGACCAGCCCTGACAGGGAGGCCGAGTGGTGTGGCGAACGGAATGGGCGCTGTGAAACTATTCCCGCACGATCGGTTAACAGTCCGGCCACGCTATATAACTTTGTGATTTCCAGTGCCTCTTCAAACTCAAGTGGTGGCAAGATTGAAACCATGCGCTGTGCGAGCATTGATTTACCGGAGCCGGGCGGTCCGACCAACAGGATGTTGTGTCGCCCTGCGGCTGCAATCATGAGCGCTCGTTTTGCGTGGTTTTGCCCTTTTACGTCGGAAAAGTCCCGGTAGATTTTGGCGTTTTGCAGTGTTCGTTGGAATTGCTCTCGTGAATTTGATTGCACTGGTTTTGGCACCGCACCATCGCGAAACATGTCATAAACGTTTTTTAGATGTCCGACCGGATACACCTTTAGCCCTTCGACCAGGCGTGCCTCATCCACATTTGCCTCCGGTACGATTAGCATCTTTCCGCCGTTTGCGCGACAGGCAATGGCTAACGGAAGAATTCCGTTTACGCCGCGAACGCTGCCATCGAGACCAAGTTCACCCGCCATCCAAACTTGTGCGAGCTTCGTCGAATCGACAAAACCGGTGGAAGAAAGTATTCCCATTGCAATTGGTAGATCGAGCAACGGGCCTTCCTTTCGTGTATCCGCCGGTGCAAGATTTACCGTCCATTTTTTACCTACGGGCATGAGAATGTTGCAGGCGCGTATTGCAGCCCGTACCCGTTCTTGAGATTCTTTGACCGCTGCATCCGGTAATCCGACTAGATTGATCTGTCCCATTCCGCCACTGCAATCAACCTCAACATCAATTCTGTAGGAATCGACTCCGGCGACTCCGCCGGAAAAAACTTTGCTATACATAAGCGCTCCCCGCGTAATCGTTGTGGAACCCGCCGAAGCTACTGTCAAAAACTACGCACTATATGCGGTGCGCGATCCGGTCTAAGACGCACCGGCTCTAACCCGGAGACCAGAGATGGTGGTGCTTATGCCGTTTGAAGGTTGCCATTTGAAAGCATCGTGCTTGCTCTATCCCATAAACGGAATCAGCGCACAAAAAGTTCAAAGCAAAACATTATTTCTGCGAAGAAAGCGACTCTTTTAACTGCTTGAGTTCTTCGTTCGCGGATTCGTGCTTAAGCGCTTCTTCAACTTGCTCCAGCGCACCGGCGGTGTCGCCGCTTTCACGCAGTATGTTGGCATACGCCTTACGTACTTCGACATTGTCCGGTTTCAGTTCGATGGACTTCCTTAGCTCCGCCAGTCCATTCTCTTTGTCTCCGCTACGGTACAGAGCCTCTCCGAGCTTCTGGTGCGCTTCGTAGTCGTCTGCGTCTTGCTTTATCAGGTAGCGAAACTCGCCAACCGCAAGTTCTAATTCATTGGCGCCAAGCGCTGCATCGCCAAGGGCGCGGTGCGCCGCAAGCTCGTCTGAGCTTAGCTCCACAGCCGTTTGCGCTTCCGTCACGGCCTCTTTATATCGCTTCATCACCGTCAAGGACTGCGCCAAAGCGTAGTGGGAGATGTGGTTCTTTGGATCTAACTCAATGGCGCTTTTGAGCACCTGTATGGCTTCGTCGTGTTTTCCCAACGCATTGAGCACAACTCCCAGGTTGTTAAGCGCAGTTTTGTGCTGTGCATTTGCGCTGTCCGGTTCGCGTTTCAGTGCCTCGCGGTAGTCCATAGCTGCGTGTACGTAGTCGCCGGCGGCGAAATATTGATTCCCCGAGACCAGACAGTCCGTCGAGCTGCGCATGTCGCCGCAGGCGGTCAGCGCCATACATACAGCAATTGTCGCTATAAGCGTGCCGCCACGCCTTACTCTGCGCCCGGGCATGCCGCTGCGCAACGACGGCATCAAGCCGCCTTTTACCCTGCGGTCAAGAATAAAGTCTGATCGCACCGAGCGCGTATATGTTTTGGATTGCCAAAGTGGCATCGGAGCGCCCTGAAGAAAGGACTGACAAGCTTCTTTCGATTCTAACACGTGCTGTCACTAGACACCACTTAAGCGTTGTCTCCGGGGCAAACACGAGTTAGGGTCCTGAACCGTCCGCCCTGTCTACGTTGTGGAGACGGGCTCTCCTTGTCGTTCCGCACTTTGTGGTGGAGCTTTGAACTCGACGTGCAGTTCTTTCAGCTGCTCCTGTGATGCCGCAGATGGTGCGGAGGTCATTAAGCAGGTTCCCGACTGTGTCTTCGGAAACGCAATTACGTCTCTAATTGACTTGCCGCCGGTTAACAGCATCACCAGGCGATCCAGTCCCAGCGCCAATCCGCCGTGTGGCGGCGCGCCCGACTCGAGTGCATCCAGCAAGAATCCGAACTTGTCTCTTGCAGACTCTGCTGTAAGCCCAATCACCTTGAATGCAAGCTCTTGTACCTCTTTGGAGTGAATTCTGATTGAGCCGCCACCAATTTCGATGCCGTTGTAGATTATGTCGTAAGCTCTAGCCTTGCATTTGAGCGGCTCGGACTCAAGCAGGTGCAAATCTTCCAACCGTGGACTTGTGAACGGGTGGTTTACTGCGACGAGCCTATTGTCGTTGTCATCCCATTCAAACGCCGGAAAATCCGTGAGCCAGAGCAGCTTGTGAAGGCTTTCGTCAATTAGCTTCAATTCCTCACCGAGCTTCAAGCGCAAGCGCCCCAGGACCGTGGCCACCGTTGAAGGCTTGTCCGCAACAATCAAGATACAGTCGCCCTCGGAGGCTCCTGTTGCCTGTTTGATTTCGTCGAACTTACTGGCCAGATGCTGGTGCACGCCCGAACTGCGTGCACCTTCTGCGTTGAATGACAACCAGGCCAAACCTTTTGCGCCGTTCGACTTTGCGAAGGCCGTCCAGAGATCAAGCTGTTTGCGCGAAGCCGTGGTTGCGCCGCCTTTGACGCAGAGCGCCTTTACCACTCCGCCTTGTTCGACAACTTGTTTGAAAACTTGGAAGTCGCATTCTTTGGCCACGGCCGACAGATCTTTGATTTCCATGTCGAATCGCAAATCAGGCTTGTCGTTGCCGAATCGGTTCATAGCCTCATCGTAAGTCATACGAGCAAATGGAGGATGCACGTCAAGATCGACACATTTGAAAGCTGCGGCGAGCATGCCTTCCGTGACCGTCATGACGTCTTCTTCGTCAGGAAAGGAAAGCTCGATGTCTACTTGCGTGAACTCCGGCTGTCTGTCTGCACGGAGGTCTTCGTCTCTGAAGCAACGCGCTATCTGATAGTACCGGTCGATGCCGCTTATCATCAGCGTTTGCTTGAATAACTGCGGTGATTGCGGCAACGCGTACCATTCGCCGGGATTCATGCGGCTGGGCACGAGAAAATCGCGGGCGCCTTCGGGGGTTGCCTTCGTAAGGATCGGGGTTTCGACTTCGATGAAGCCGCAATCGTTCAGATGTTGTCTAATGGCTGTCGTGATGCGATGGCGCACCACTAGATTTCGGTTCATCTCCGGACGTCTGAGATCCAAATAACGATGTTTCAGCCGGAGTGACTCGTCTACTTTGCCACCCTCGCTCAGTTGGAAGGGCAGGGGGCGAGCTGTATTCAACAGTTGAACCGAGTCCGGATAAATTTCAATCAATCCAGTGGGCGTGTCTCTATTTTCACTACCCTTCGGACGATTTGTAATCTTTCCTTTCGCAGCAATTACATATTCCGTGCGCAATGAAGAAAGGGTCTCGTGAACGTCTTTGTTACGATTCGGGTCGGAAACCAGTTGTACTTTTCCAGTCGGATCGCGAAGCTCTATGAAGACCATTCCGCCCAAATCTCTTCGCACATCAACCCATCCAGCGACGCAGACCTCTCGGCCGATATCCTGATCGCTTAGCCTGCCCGCGTAAGCTGTTCGTTTCAAAAGAGTTCTTTCCACGTTTATGTCCTGCGTCTGAAGTCCACAATATAATCGACTTATTTTATATCAGCGGAAACCCGGCTCCCCTTATCGGCGAACCCGTTGTAAACTGAAGGTAGTCAACGGCCGTACTCCCTAATCTGAAGAAGCTATGCCAACAACTGCAGCAACTACAGCAGCAACAGCTGCGCCCTCCAACGCTGGCCCCCCGCTTAACCTTGTTATTGCCGGATGGATTAGCCAGCTTCCCCACGAGGTTGTCCTCGTACTTGGATTTCTTATATTTGTTCTAGGCGTAATGTACGCCATCAAGTTCTATCAAGCCTCCATTGGCGGTAAAGTGTCCTACTGGGTAGGTCTCGAGGCTTTTGGCTTTCTTTGGGTCCCTTTTACTATTTTGATTACACCTTTCTTCTGCTTGCCTCAGCCGAGCGAGAAAAAGCTGATTCGTACCAAAGTTGCGCCCTGGGTCCATTTGTTTTGGGGACCGGTGTTCTTTCTGTCGAGTCTGATGTGTTTGACTGCCGGTGCCGATTTTATGGGCTTCCCGGGCTCCAGCGTCATGAACACGGTGTTGACCTTCGGCAGACAGGATGTTCCGCCAGCAATAGTCTACACTCCCCCTTTCGGTTACAAATTCCCGATATTAAAGAAGGCTCGAAAGGTTGTCTTCAAATTCTTGACTCAGAAGATTGCATTCGATAAGAGCAAGTCGCTTAACGCGGCTGAACGCGAAGGCAAGGACGTTGACAAATGGAGTCATGCCGACTGGGAAGACGACGAAGACGAAAAGCAACCAGGACAGGCGAGATAGAGCCCGTCTCTCACATTTTGGGACCCGAGCATCGCACCGAGGCTCGGGTTCTAGTTTTTGTAACGCTGTCTGCTACACGGCAACTCTCCGGAGCCGGTGTAAAGGTTGAAAATTGCGTGAAGGTTGTTTCAAGGACAATTGCTTTGTGAACGAGAGTGTGACAAGCGCTTGGGGATCTGAGTCCCGTTATGGGATGATACAGTGAACAAGTTGCATTGTGAGTCAACAAGTGTGCCGCTCGTCAAGTGATGAGCCGCAGCAATTTCACCACCTTTTTATAGTCCCAAGGAGGGATTTCCTTGTCCGAAGTTAGAGTTGCCGAAGGCGAGAGTATCGAAGCTGCATTGAAGCGCTTCAAGAAAAAGATTCAAAAAGCTGGGATTCTCTCGGAAATTAAGCGCCGCGAGCGTTATGAGAAGCCAAGCGTCAAGCGCAAGCGGAAAGCTGAAGCAGCCAGAAAACGGCGCTCTTAGTCGGTAAAGGCGCCTGCTGCGCCACTCAGACAGTTGCAGCCCGCCAATTGGCGGGCTTTTTTTGCATTTCGCTACTATAAAAGGTAGTGTTGGCGTGATCCGGCTCGTTTATGCCAACCCCGATTTTTCTTCTCTGTCCTGACAGCGCCTCCTCCGGAGACCGTCTGCCTGACAACTGTTCCCCGGTTTAGCCTGTCGTATACCCGGGAACCTTTTAGAGCAGGTAAAGGCATCTCGCAGAGAAGGCTCGTCTCATATGTTAAACCAAGAAGTTTCCGCACCTATACAAACTCTCCAACTGCATCAACGGTTAAACAGCCTCTATCGACAATTGCGCAACACAAGCTCCGTGCCGCATCGTTTGCAGTTCGACGTTTTGTGGGACCTGAAGGAACTAGCACTGCTGGAGCACCGTCAGTCGGTCGACGTTCCCGCCACCTGGTTGGATGAACTTGAAAATTTCGCCCGCCACAAAGAGGAAACGATAGCTGCATGAGAAAACTTGTTGTCGCAACCGGCGTGTTAATGGCCATTGCCTCAGCCGTTTGTACCGCGTCCTATTCGGCGCCACTTGCTCCGGCTGCTCCGGCACCCGCTAGCGTCGAAGAACTCCGCGCCGAAAAGGTCAAACGCCTGATTAAGCGCGACGCCCGCGCACAAGACCTGATGCCCAAAGTTGAAGCTAAGCTCGCGGCTCTTGCGAAAGAGAGTCCGAACTCACCGCTGTTGGCGCGCCTGAAAGCAGCGGTAGATGCTATTGTCATGTCTGCCGGTACGATGTCGGACGTGCGAACCCGTGCTGATGTAGATCTGCTCGAAGCCTTCGTTCGCGATCACAAATCGCCCTCCGCCGAAGAGCTGGCGCCTTTACAAGAACGGTACAAGAAGATTTGCGGTCAGTTTGACGACCTGGTACTGGTCAAAGATCTGGACCGTGCTTTCAAGATTCACGACAAGCTGGTGCGATACACGTCTTTGGATCTATGGGACAAGGACAAAATTACCGCCGAGATAGAGCGACTGGAAGATCTTATAGCCAATGCGCCCGACATTGCTTACGGCAGCAGCGAACTGCTGAGTACCTACAAGAACAAGAAGCTGGCTTCGGTGCCTAGGTTGGTTTATCTCGGTTCTTTTCCCAATGAGGAGATTTACCTGACTCCCGAACGACGGTCGGAAGGCCTGATTGAATCTGCAGGTGGTACTGTTCAACTCGAAACCGTCGATCACCTTATTCAAAACGAAGATGGCTCTCTGGTCGACGTCACCGCGCCGTGCAATCCTGCGCGAGGGATACCATTTTCGCCTCCTCTTTCACTATGGAGCAAGTGCCGCATCCTTGCGGCAAAAGTTCCTGCAATTACATTCCGGTTACCGGAGCGGTCGTTTCCGTCAGCTTATGTCGTGAAAGATGTTGTGGATGGAAAATTGGATGATTACATTCGAACAAATATGATCGCTCTTGGCGCACCGCGTCTACCAGTTTTGGTCGGCTTCTTAAGCGAATTCGATCGGGATGCTGCGGCCTTGTCGTTCGGAGACGATGGCAAGACGCCGTACTACACGTTGATGGACCCGAAACTGAAAGATTTGTCTGGCGATAAACTGGCGGATGAGCTGAGGAAGCGTATTGGCAAAGGTGTGTTCGCCACCGCCAAAACCGTTCCAGCGGATCTTTGCAATAAGTATGGCGAGCCGGATGTTCCCGATGGTCCGGAACGCGTTCGCGATGCGTGGAAGCGCTTCCACAAGATAATGGCTGCGTCGGGCGGCGAAACCCTGGCGTTCTATTCGAGTGCTGGAAGCTTTCACGGCAACAAGAATGCTGCCAGGTTAGGCCTTGACTCCGCGATTGGAAATCAAGCATGGAACAAACTCGATTACTACTGGCCAGGCGAATCAGTGTTTGATTGGATCGGCATAAACGCCGTAGGTACGGACCCTGGAACCGATCCTAAGGGGGCAACCATCATGGAGGCCATCGAACCGTTCATGGCGGAAGTGCGCACATCGAACTTTCAATCTACTCCGGTGATGCTACGCGGGTTAGCTCCTTCGAGCGCGCGTACCCCTCTGTCCGAAGGTCCGTGGATTGGTACCGTATTTGGAAAAATCATTCCGGCGACATTTCCAAATATCGGCTTGGTGTTCGTGAATATCCCGAATAACCTGACTTTGTGGAGTGGCGATAGTATTTCGGCTTACAGAACGGGCGTCGCCAGCAATAAGAACTATAAGTGGCCGCTCCGGTTCAAGACGTTTACGCCCGCTTCGGTGCCTCAGCAGGCCGGCGGGAATCCTTAAGCTTGTAGCGAAGAGTCGGCGTTTCGCTCTTTGCGGCCGCTTGAGTTGGGCTGGTCGAGGTTTAAGCGGGATGCCGAGGACTTTATGTCAAGGGTGTGAATATTTGAAGGCTCTCAGGCGAAATCGAATCGCTCTCGTGTTATTTTGATGGGCGTACCCGACCGTGCTGAATTAAATGACGAAAGTCTTTAAAACTGCTGTGTTGCTCGCAATGCTAATGCCCGTCAATGGCGCCTTGAGCGCTCCGACTCAGCATGCATTCCATTTTACCGAGGCGTATAAGCTGGCAATCAAGTTGAACCAGGAAGCCGACGACAAAATGTTCGACAACATGCAGCTAATCTCCGACTGGTTTGCCTATCACAAGGACACCTACGGGCGTTTTCCCGAGGCCGGCACCGACCAGGAGAAAGCGGAGCAGTTTTGCCGCCGCTACTTGAGAAACAATCCTTACTCTGCAACAGGGGTACAAACGCGAGCCGAAACTGGTCGCGCTTGTGTTGTTCGTTTTGAGTGCAATCCGCTTATGACACGGAAGTTGATTGAAGCCTGGGAACTGGCACCGCCTCCTGGTTGGCGCGCCGAGCCCGGGACAATTACAGTGATCACAAATTCGGAGAATCTTGTTGCTGTTTGGGCCGCCGGCGCTGATCGCAAACCTTTGATCGATGCCCGCAACGGTAAAGTGCGCTTCTCTGTTGCTGAACTGGTGCAGGCTGGTCCGAATTCTGCGGTGAACGAAGAGTAGGTACCGCATGTGGTGCCGATACTCGCTGCGCTTTCGCTCTCTTTCGTTATGCCCCTCGTTCGATTAGGCTTACTAGGTCATTTGCAATTAGTTGCTGCCGGGCAACAGCTTTATCTTTGGTGTGACAGGGCGTATCCATCGACGCATATCGCCAATTTCTTCTGTGCGACCTGTTAGTCGCAGTAGATTGTCGTACTGTTCCAAAACTGCGATGGCATCGGGATGATCGGGATACTTGCCTCCGATCATGTAAGCTAATTCAATCATTCTTTCAGCCTGCTCAAGCTTGCCGGCTGCCAGCAGTTCTTCCACGATTTTGTTAGTTACGTAGAGGCAGAGTGGTCCAAATGAGATCGGTCTATGATGCACCAGATCCAGTGACAGTTCCATGAATTTGAATGCGTCACCCCATTGCTTTTTGCGGCAATAGACAAGCATCAGGCCCAGATAACAAACCGTTTTACACTGCCACATACTGTCAGGCAAAATCATGCGAGGATTCTGTTGTGCTTCGAAGCGCCGGCGTGCATTCAACAGACAATCTTCTGCCTTGTCTAACTCGCCGCATTCCAAATGCATGGCGGCGGTTGTGCAAAGAGGAATCGCGGAACCGTTCCACTCCGCACCCTTCTGCTTCTCCCAAATTGCGATTGAGGTATCGAGCAGATCTTCTGCTTCGACAAAGCGATGTTCGCGCAATAACAAGCTGGCGTAGTTGTTGGTTATTGCTGCTAAATGAGGATACGCAGCCTGTTTGTTTTTCTCAATGAGTTTGAGCGCTTTGCGATAGTGCGACTCTGCCTCGTCGAATCTTCCGCGAGTGTGCTGTATGAATGCAAATGTCGCCATGCCGACACCGAGGTTGACGTCCTTGGCCACGGGCAGTCGCTCCCATATGTGTAAGGCTCGTCTATACGTCGCGGCGATTTCGGTGAGGTGCCCTCCCGAAAACTTGGTGGTCAAATACATGCACAGAGGCACGTTTATCAGGAAACCGCCGGTAGACCATCCGAGCAAAGCTACCATCGCCGCGTCGAACACGAACGATAACACGTCTCCTCGCAGCAATGCCTGCCCGCCCGAGCATACGAGTACAACCGCCGCGGTTGCTATGGCGAGCCACGCTACAAGCGCCAGAACCATGCCGGGCGGATAGGAGTTGCTTTTGCTAGCAGTCGAAGGCAGTTGGGGAGAAGACATCGATTCGCCGAAACGGGTTCACCCTTATCTATACCCGATCTCCCCTAAGTTTGGCCTGCTGTCCATTCGCCTGAGACCGGGAGAACTGCGGTTGTATCGAACAATCGGCGGGGGGGGGGGGGGGCGGTTAGATGCCGGTGATCAGAGGACCGCAATAGCCTCCTCTGCTTGACAATGATTAAGCAGAGCCTAAGTTTTGGCAAATGTCAAGCGGGCGGAGCATAATTTGAGAATGAACTGTTGGTTTGTTGGAGAGAAATGAACGAGTCTTTGGAACATCACGCCAAGTCGTCAGACTATCAGTTCTCCCGACGTTTAGAGCCGACCTCGCTTGTGCGGCGGAGCGTTTACTTGCTTGGACCGACAATCACTTGGTGCGCTGCTGTCGCGGGCACGATGTTGTTGGTAGTGTTGTTCTTCTATTCGTTTTCTCAGCATGCCGCAGCGCAGACCAATCCTAGGGTCGTCGCAGCCAGTGCCCTGTTGACAGCATTAGTAAGTGTCTACTCAGTTGTGCTTGGTTGTGAGTTTTTTGCAAGAAGGTTTCTCAATTGGCAAAGGCAAAAAGCCGACAAAGCTTTTGCTTCAAACGATCTAGTAACTGCTCGCAGCACATATGAGCGATGCCTACGCCGGTATGAAAAATCAGGTGCCGCGAACTCTTCGGACATCATGCATTGTCTCAAACGGCTGGTGGAGATTCACAGTCGTACTGAGGGAACCATGCCAACTCAGTTGATGGACTTGCAGTTGCAGGGGTGGAAACAAAGCCTCAGGCTCTATGAGTCCAATCTTGCTCAGAAGCAATTGTCGTCGTTGGAAATTGAGCAACGAAGGAAGGCTGGCCTAAAGCTCCGGTTAGCTCTTCCCTTTGCCTTCGGTTTGATATCGATCAGAATTTGGTTTTTGAACGAGCCTGGTGTTGCCTGTATAGTCATGGCTGTAGGGTTGCTCCTCTCTATCTGCTGGTGGTTCGAATTGAAAAGGACGCTGCTCCGGAGGCATTAAGTCTCGCGTTTGTAGTTTGCGAAAAGCGGCTTATGCGCGAGGACTTAACCCCGGTAAGCACGTCAACCCCCTCTGTATATGCAGTTCGAAGTAACCTAATTTCCGGTGTTAGAACCCGGAAAAACCCCGTGCAAATTTAGTCACATGGGGGAGTACCCTAGTAGGAAATGTGAGGTACAACGGATGACCGTCAATCATAAAACCTTTCGCCACTCCCTCAGCCTGAGCCTTTCGTTGCTTAGCATACTGCTCCTTAATCAAGCCGGTTATTCGCAGATGGCGCCCCGGCCTTCCGGCGGGCAGTTGGTCTCTCCGGGAGACCGAAGCATGCACGGTGCTCCTGAAGGGTCGGGTGCGTTAATGGCGATGGTTGGAGGGAAGCAAGCGGGGCAATGCCCCTTGCGGCATACCGACGTGAAGGCGCAGGTTTCCGGCTACGTGGCGCGCGTGTCTGTCAAACAGAAGTTTCTGAATCCCTTCAAGGACAAAATCGAGGCGATCTACACTTTTCCTTTGCCCGAGAATGCAGCTGTCGACGAAATGACCATGCGAATCGGTGACCGTGTCATTCACGGCAACATCAAGAAGCGAGAGGAAGCGCGCGACATTTACGAGCAGGCGAAGTCTCGCGGATACGTTGCATCATTGCTGGATCAGGAGCGCCCGAACATTTTTACTCAGTCCGTGGCGAACATTGAGCCAGGTGAACAGGTCGAAATCGAGATTAAGTATGTTGATCTGCTGCCATACGAAGCCGGCAACTTTACGTTCAACTTTCCGACTGTTGTCGGCCCGAGATTTAATCCCGGCGCAGCGACAGGAAAGACCGGAAGCGGACGTGCTTTTGATACGGACATAGTTCCTGATGCATCGAAAATCACGCCTCCGGTTGCGGCGGAAGGAACCCGCGCCGGGCACGATATTTCAATCGAGTTGAACATTGCAGCAGGGGTTCCAATCAGTAACGTGCAATCCAAATTGCATGAGGTGAAAGTAACTCAGTCCGGTGCTGACGGTGCACATGTGGTGCTGACGAACAAAGCGACAATTCCGAACAAGGACTTTGTGGTCAGTTGGTCCGTGGCGAAGGATAGCCTGCAGAGCGGCTATCTGACTCATCGTGATGAGAAATCAGGTTACTTTACTTTGATGTTGCTGCCACCAAAACGCGTCACGCCGAAGGAGATTGCCCCGAAAGAAATGGTATTTCTGATCGACTGTTCTGGTTCGCAACGAGGCAAACCTCTCGAAAAAGCCAAGGAAACAATGGACTACATTGTTGATCACATGAATCCGAATGATTCATTTCAGATTCTTTCGTTCAACAACAACGTGACCGAGTTGGCGCCGAGCCCCTTGCGTAACAGCCCCGAAACTAGAGCGAGGGCGAAGGCGTTCATCGATGGTCTTCATGCCAATGGTGGCACATGGATGGCTCCTGCTGTAGAGAAAGTCTGCGCATTGCCTGCCGATGATCATCGTTTGCGAGTGGTTGTGTTCATGACGGACGGATATGTCGGTAATGACTTTCAGGTTCGTTCTATAGTTCGCAAGTCACGCGGCAACGCTCGCTGGTTTCCGTTTGGCACCGGTAATAGTGTCAATCGCTTTTTGATTGACGGCATAGCAAAAGACGGCGGCGGTGAGCCCGAGTATGTATTGCTCAACAGCCCCGGACCCGAAGTCGGAGCAAAATTCTATAAGCGAATTAGCAGTCCGGTTCTCACCGATGTAAAACTAGACTTCAATGGTGTTTCTGTGAAGGAAGTTTATCCCGTTGAAATCAGTGATGTCTGGGCCGAACGGCCGCTGTACTTCAAAGGGCGCTACACCAAGCCAGGGGCTGGAACTGTGACCTTGTCCGGATTCTCGGCAGGCAAGCCATACAAACAAGAATTGAAGATTGTCTTTCCGGAAAAGCAAAACAGCAATGAAGTTATCAAATCCGTGTGGGCTCGGGCAAAAGTCGATCGCTTAATGGCGGAGGATTTTGCCGGCGCCCAATCGGGAACGGTCAATCCGGAATTGAAAGACGAGATTGTGAAGACTGCGCTGGATTATCATCTGATGACGCAGTACACCTCTTTTGTGGCCGTTGAGGATACGAAGGTCACCAAGGATGGCAAAGTCAAAACTGTGCCTGTGGAAGTTGAACTTCCTGACGGCGTGTCTCGGGAGGGCGCACTTGGCGATGTCGGTCCAGCCATGCCCCGTCATTCGCGACGTTCGCTACACACGTCTGTTCAATCCTCACGGCAAGCACAAGCGCCGACTGGTTTCGGAGCCGGCAGCGCGGGCAACGGTGCGGGCGAGACCGGTTCTGGAGGCTTCGCTGTGTTTCCCGCTTCTCCTATGTCCGCCTCCCCTCGGTCGGCTTACAGCAAGCCGCAGTCAGCCGGTGTCTACCCGGGAGGCGGCGTTGGTGGATACGGTCTTTCCGGGGGCAGCACGGCCGGCGGTGCTGCTGTCTCCGGCCGCTTAATGAGTCGTTCACGAGTTGCGGACTTCCGAAGCGATGGTTCCGCCCTTCCCCCAACAACCATGGGGAAGTTTGTTCATCAGCCCGGTGACAATCAATACGCGGCTCCGATGGAACGCGCTCAGATTTCATCCAAGAAACGTGACGAGAGCTCTTTTGCAGACAAGCTGTATTCACCGGCACCATCGCGAGCAGGGGGTGAGTCGAAGGCGAAGGAAGCCAGCAAGAATGAAGACCGCGAGGCCGACGATAAGCCGCCTGTTGCTCTATTGAACAAACTCGATGGCACACTGGCTCGAATGATGACGAATCGTTCCAAGGACGGTCAGTTGCTGAAGGTTGCTGTGAAACTGACGCTGGCAAAGGTTTCCGACGAAATCAAAGCCAAACTGAAAGCGGCCGGCTTTGAGCAGACCGCTGAGAATGGAAAACAGCTGCAAGGCCTCGTATCAATTGCAAACCTCAGAAAAATTTGTGAGCTTGCGGAGGTCTTGAAAGTTGAATCGGAAAGGAGACCGCTTACTCGTTAAACTCCGGCTACGTCCAGCCGCGGAACCTCGCTTCCGCGCTTGCGTTTTCGAGTGGACTGTTAGAAACCTGACTCGAATTTGGAGAAAGGGAGGACCGCGAATCACGATTATGCCTCGGCCCGGAGTACAATTCAAATTTTGCTCTATACCGATTTCGTGCGCGGTAGCGGCACTGATGCTGTCAATGCATTGATGCAGATCGCTTGCCGCTACAACAACAACAAAGATTCGGAGCGAGACCATCGGAACTTTGACGCTAAAGCAAACATTCATCTTGGCAGGGTTGGACGAACTCGGCTCGGGTACAATCATCAGGCGGCTAGCGGACTTCCCCTGACAGGTCTATTTAGGGAAATGGAATTTCTTAATCAGATGCCCTTAGGGGCCTTCTTCCTTTTTACTTGTGTGTTTGTTCTTGCCGCTATCGAAGCCGGCTTTCGATTCGGAGTCTTTGTCAGTGCTCGCAATAAGCCCCAGCGTGATGTTGCCGGGGCCAAACCGCCCATTGAGTCGATAGTACAGAGCACGCTGGCGCTTTTGGCATTTGTGCTTGCGTTCACATTTGGAGCTACCGCAGATCGGTTTAGCGAAAGAAGAGTTTTGCTCAGCGAAGAAGCCACTGCGATCTACACGGCGTTTTTGCGAGCTGATTTTCTTCCGCCGGAGAATCAACAGGTAATCCAAAATCTTTTGCGTCGCTATGTACAGATCAGGATGCGGAACTATGAAAATGATCAGCAAGTGATAAAAGCGATCGCTGAGTCCGGTCAGTTGCAGGTCGACCTCTGGAAGCAGACCGTGGCTATCGGCAAAGCCAATCTAGATTCAGATGTGACTTCTTTGTTTGTTGATTCTATGAACGAAGTAATCAATTTGCAAGAAAGGCGAGTGGAAGCATTTCGCGCACGCATTCCCGAGAGCATATGGAACTGCTTGTACGCGATGATATTTGTCAGTATGTTTGCGACCGGCTATCAATGCGGACGAGCGGGCGCACGCAGCTGGACGTCAATTATCACCCTCGTCACCGCATTTGCAATTATCTTATTCATCATTGCCGATCTTGATCGACCGACTGAAGGCCCGCTCAAAACAAGCAAGCGACCCCTGATTGATTTAAGCGAGAAGATAGGACTGCCTGTAGAGAACGGAACCATTCCCCAATGAAGAAGGTAATTGGATATGGCAAAGGAGTCTCTACTCTGCCTTCAATTCAGTTATTCGTAAGCTCTTCTGATCGACATTCAGAGGGCACGACCATCTAAAGCTTGAATGGTAGATGTCTTGGTATTGCGGTTTCTGTTCTGTTGGTGCAACGTTGAGGTGATCGCAATCGACCTCGGAAGTGTCGGTGTTTGTCCTTACTGTTTCGAAACCTGTTTTTTCACTGATGCCGAGCGGGAATCTGAGTTCTGCTTTCAGTTGGATGTGTGAATACTTCTTGGGACTGACCATGACACCTGAAACTGTTGATTCGTTTTCGCTATCTAAGCTGCCCTCGCGCTTGGCGACTCCGTAGATCTCAATTCCCTGATTGGTGCCAAAATATGGTCCAAAAATCTGTTCGATGCGATGCCTGGTATATTCAGGACCGCTTTTCTTCGGCTGTTGGACCGCTGGGCCCGCCCAGACCACCGGACTTGCGCCAAGGTAACTCAGCGCGATTATCATCAAAGTCGGACAGAGTTTTTTTTCAACTTTTCGCAAATCTGAGACCTTTCGATTGAGAATCTTGCGATTCTAACACGCTAGGCGTTCCGCCGACTCTGCGTCGTGTAGCCAGGATGGTCGTCACCAGCTAATGGGAGGCATGCCGCATGCGCAGAAGATATCAACGCGTTGATGCTTACTTTATATCAATGCGAATTTCTCCATATCATCGTCCCTAGAGACTGGTACTTCGCCAGTAGCGTTTTTCTTGCGTGCGAAAGTCGGGATGTTTGCTCAGTTGATCCAGGAAAGATCCAAGCAGCTCTAATTCTCGGTCTGAGGGATCTCCTTGATATGAGCTGATGTACAAAGCATTTCCGGAATGGTTTTGGACGTTTATCGGATTGTCTTCGACGATTACAATTCTCGATAATGGATATCCGAGTGTTGTTGCCTTCTCCAAATCCTTCTGATAGAAGAGTTGCTCAGTATTCCGATATACAAAGGGATCGCACCGATCGCGACACCACACGAACACTGGTTTGATTTGGACGGGAAAGAGTCTTTCCGTGATTTTGTTTACATATTCGGGTGTTCCTGCGGACCAAATCGCAAGGTCGAAAATCGTGCTTCGTTCAGCAATGAACGAACTTAGGAAAGGTCTGCAGTAACTTGCATAGTCGAACACGACGAAATCCGGAGCATGGCTCAGATGTGTCATCGTGGCGCGAATTAGTGTCTCGTCCAGATCGAGTATCAAAAGTGGGCGGGTAGGTTGACCTGGCATTCTCATTATTCGACTAAGCATAGAGTGATCTGGTTCTATGGACAACTTTATCCCCTGATTTAACCTTTGACTGATATAGCGGGGTATAAGGATCTAGTCCGGGCGACAGGGGCGAAAGTGTTAGCACTTTTGAAGTTTTCTGCGCTTGAAATGCCCGCTGCGCCCTTGAAAAGCCCGACGCCAGCGATTGCCAGGGATTTGTAAATGCCCTCTAAGGACTGTATACTCCACTGGCATTCAGGAACGACTGGTACCTCCTTTAGACAGCCTCGGTGATCAAGGCTTCCAATGGCAGCACGCCCATTTCCACGCTATTTCGTTGCTCGCGGTGACGCCGCGGAGCCCGCGCGTGCTATCGATCCCGTACAGTCGATTCACGCGTTGGACAGCTTCTTTGTAGGCGGCAGGCATGTCAGCGAGCGCGAGTATGTTGTCACGGTCGACCAGGCCGGCGATCTCAATCTTCTGCCGGGCGAAAACAAGAGTGTCTTCCCCGGCGAGCTGCAGTCGGAGCTAAGTTACAGCGATATGATCGGCTCCGGTGGCAGATTACTGGATGCGATTGAGTTTTACATTTTCAACGTTCAGCTTTTAGAGCAGCCCGGTAATGCGCCCGGACTCAATGATCCTGTCTATTTGTACGGCACGTTGTATGGTCCGTTTCCTTCCGATTCGAGCTTGCAACCTGCGGGGTTGGACGGGCAGCTAACGGTTACTCGTGGCGACTTACTGGAAGGATTGATCCAATCGGCGAAGCACCCGTTTGGATACTCGCCCGATGCGGGAGTCTCCGGACGGTCGTTGCACATAACTTTGGCTGGCGATCGCGAAGAGGAAATCGCTCGTGGTGCCGGCATTGTCATGGCATATCCCATGTTGCCCGGCGATATGGTGCAGAGCAATCCCGCCAATGAGTTAGTGGTTACTCAAATGCTGTTTGACGTATTGAGTGCATTGCGTGCGGACATGATCGCCGAAAAAGTGAGTAGCCCGTTGTGCAAGATGACGCTACCGGTGCCGAACCGGATGCTGCTGGAGGAACAACTCAAGCTGCGCGGCTACACGATTGAAGGAAATACCGCGATTATCAAAACTACTGTTACGCAAGGCTTTCAGGGGTTCCTTGCTTCTGCGTTCGGAAGCATCATGAAGGACCGGCTGGAGTTACCGACGGAAGGCACATTGAACGAGTTTCTCGAAATTGCGGAAAAGGCTTTAAAGGCCTTTCGCGGATGGCCGCCGAAACGCATTTGGGCATTGCAGCAGAGAATTGTGCCTGCGACCGCCGATATCAGAATGCGAGCAGCTCGCCATACTGCACCTGCAGAACCTCTACGCGTTGTGCGGACTCCCGCGGCACCACTGCCGGTGCAGCAGGTTCATAACCATTCTGTTTCTAAACCGAGAAATGCAGATGGAGCGATGGCGACCTGGATGAAAGATTTTGTCGATGCCCACAAGAAGCCTGGCGCCCCAGAGCCTCGACTTTCAAGTTACGCACAGCCCGGGGGAGCCACTAGCAAGCCGGCAGCCAAGCCTGCGTCGCAAAGTTCTTCTGGGCCCAAGCCCAAAGTAAAAGCCGAATGGATGAAAGATTTTGAAGCGCCGGTAACTACTAGAAAAGATACCGTCCCTAAAAAAGAGCGAGAGAAAGAAAGTTCTGCACCGCAGTCTAAGCCGGACTGGATGAAGGATTTTGAGTAAGGTTAGAGATAGCACAACGAAAAGCAAAGGCAGGCGAGTATGACATCACACGTTAGAGAAAAAGCAGTAGAGCCATTTTCCGATGTTCACCTGGAGAAAGGACATGTTCGTGCCACGCTATTACATGACCCGACCGTCGAAGGTCTGGACATGGCCATGTACATGGATGGCTCCGCGAGCATGGGCGACGAGTACGAGTACAAGAAAAAATTCGGCAGCTTGATGGGTTGGTTGTTCAACAAACCTGCCGAGATGTTGCCCAACCGCGTTGAGCCGCAAGTGCAACGCATGCTTGAGTATCTTGCCACCAAGGATCGCAACGGACTACTGCGTGTTGCTTACTGGGCTTGCGGAACCGGTGCGCGTATCGAAGTAATTGGTGAGCTTAAAGGCATTGATGTTCAAAGCTATAAGTTCCCCGGCCCTAAGAACCCTGGTGCATCAACTCTTCTTGAGCCCGCGCTTCGGGACTACGTGCAATATCTAAAGGAGCAAGTTCCGAACGGCGCTCGCCGTGGTTGTGCGGTGTTTGTGACCGACGGCGAAATTCACGACGCCGACAAAGTCAAAAAGTTCTGTACGCAAACGGTCAAAGAAATGCTCGCGGGCAAGCTTCCCCGGCTGAACTTCATTCTGGTTGGTGTCGGCGACCAAGTCGACGAAGAGCAACTAGAAGAAATTTGCCACGAAGAATACCCCGGATTCGGTCACCTATGGTGCCATCGCCTGGCAGAAGAGATGACGCAGATTGCGGAGCTGGTTGCAGTACTTGTGGATGAAACCATGACAGTTGCTGCAGGCGGCACCATATATGATGACAAAGGGAATGTCCTTAAACTCTACGAAGCGCGCTTACCGGCAATCCTTGAGTTCAACGTTCCCGAAGGCTGCAAGAGCTTCACCTTGGAAGTGAATGGTCAGCGCTATACACAGCCCCTGCCGGAAGACGACGATCATCACGATGATGACGAAGACGACGATGACCATCACTAATCCGGTAATAGAGGAATAATCAATAATGGCACACGAGACGATTTCAAAGCCATTTTCCGATGTGCACAACAAGGGTGGCACCGTTCTTGCAACGCTGCTGCACGATCCTACAGTAGAGGGACTTGATGTTGCCCTCTACATGGACGGGTCCGCAAGTATGGAAGATGAGTACGGACCGCGCGGCGTTCTAGCGAAGTTGGGCGGAGTTCGAAATCTTGTTGAACCTCAAATGCGTTGGATGCTGGAGTACCTCGCAACGAAGGATCGCGACGGCGTTCTTCGCGTAGCGTATTGGGCGACGGGAGATGGTTCTGCGCTGGAGATTGTCGGCGACCTTGCCGGCAAGCAAGCTCAGGAATACAAGTTCCCCGGACCGCAGTACTACGGTAAGGGCACGGTCTTGCTGCCGGTGCTCCGTGATTACGTCGCTCATATCCGAAAGGAGATTGACCGTGGCGCGCGGCGCGGACTAGCTGTCATCATCACTGATAGCCAGGTTCACGATGCTGCGGATGTGCGTGCCTACTCGCAGCAAGTGGCGAAGGAAGTCGCAAGCGGTAGGTTGCCTCGGTTGAACTTTGTTCTGGTTGGTGTAGGCGACCAGGTAGATGAAGGACAGATGGAGAGCATTTGCCATGAGGAGTATCCCGGAGTGGGGCACTTGTGGTGCCATCGCATCGCGGACAAAATGGAAGAAATGGCAGAGCTTGTTGCCGTGCTCGTGGATGAAACCATGACAGTGGCTGCAGGTGGAACCATTTATGACGATAAGGGGAACGTGGTCAAAGTCTACGAGACCAGGTTACCGGCTGTGTTGGAATTCAAAGTACCGGCAGGCTGCAAGAGTTTCACTCTTGAAGTGGCCGGGCAGAAATTTACTCAGCCGATCCCCGAGGAAGACCATCATGAGCCGAATGGACATGGTGCACACGATGATGACGACGACGATGATGATGACCATCATGCAAAACCGGTACACAAGCACTGATCGAATCGATTGAGCTTATCGGCACCGACGTAGACAAAGGTCAACGTCGGTGCCGGTTGGCTTTTAGTATTGGCTTTCGTGATAACTTGAACGAGTTATGGAGCAACTGGTAAATAAATGGCAACGAACGAACGAGACAGACTAGAGTCTACTGGCGAGCAGAGCCCCGGCTCCGGTCCGAAGAGTTGCGCTCATGAGCACCATAATCCGGACCATAAACATGGTGCCGAGTGTGATCACAAAGAGCATGATTCGCAGAATGACGCATGCACTCACAAGCATCATCATGCCGATCACAAACACGATGCCGACTGCGACCACAAAGAGCACTTGTCCCATGGCGCACCGCAAGTAGTAGATGCGAACTTCACCGCTACCGGTGCGACAGACGTTGTCGTCAGCATTGATACCTCCGGCAATCCTGCTGCGCCTGCACGAAAGGCCCGAGTCTCTTTGCGCGTTTCGAAGCGCGCTGCTGGCGATCACGAGCATCACGGTGCAAATCACGAGCACGGGCCGGGCTGCGATCACAAAGAACACAAGCATGACGCCGGGTGTGATCACGAGCATCACGCTCCCGGACATAAGCACGGTGCGTCATGCGATCACAAAGAGCCTGAGCATAAGCACGGCTCCGGATGTGGACATGATCACGACCACGGAGAGGACCACAGTCATAGTAGCTCTTGCGGACATGATCATGACCATGAGCACGGGCACGATCATGGCGGTTGCGGCGGTCACGATCATCATCACCATGAGGTGAAGCGCCCAAAGCTGACGGACAGTCGCATCGGGGAGCGTCCCGCGGAGGACGGCGGCACTGCCTGTCAATTCGAGTTGGACATCGTCATTCCAGGTGAGACCGATGAATTCGGACGATTCGAAAAACTGGAAGAAGTTATGGAGGGACGCGAAGGCATCCTTGATATTCACGTGAGGCGTGACGACGGGCGTATCGAACTTTGCGTACACTACGAACCGAAACATGTGCAATTGTCCGATGTAGTTGACCTTGCGCAGACTTTGGGGCAGCGGATTTCCAAGCGCTATCGCAATAAGACATGGTTTGTTCGGCAGATGGATTCGGCGCAGTGCGCGTATATGATCGAGTATGCACTGCATCGTACGAAAGGGATTCTCACTGCAAGCGTAGCCTACGCCGCTGAACGCTTGGTCATTGAATACGATAGCGAACTTATTTCGCCTCGCGGTATTGAAGCTCGCGTAAAGGCGATGGGGTACGAACTGGAAGAACCTGAGAAAGGACATGCCTGTTCGTTTCATTCCCACGGTGGTGGATTGGCGTCCAAGCTTGAAATGCCGCTCGTGGTAACAGCTGGAATATTGCTCGCCGTTGGGTTTGCGTTCGATCGTGTTTTGCCTGATCAGCATCCGATTGCAACCGCTCTCTATATGCTTGCCATGATCTCCGGTGGACTCTTTGCTGTTAAGGGGTCCGTCAATTCGCTACGTCAGGGCATCTGCGACATCGAAACTTTGATGGTGCTCGCCGGTGTTGGTGCGGGGCTATTGGGTGCCTGGTTTGAAGGTGCATTTCTTCTCTTTCTCTTCAGTCTCGGCCACGGGTTGGAGCACAGAGCGATGGAAAGGGCCCGTCGAGCTGTCGAAGCGCTCGGCAAGTTGCGCCCGGAGACTGCTCGTGTAAAACGAGGAGACCAGATCGAGGAACTGGCTGTCAAAGACGTGCGCCGCGGTGACATAGTGATAGTCCGTCCCGGAGACAGAGTGCCGCTCGATGGTGTCGTTCGCAGCGGTCGTTCTTCGATCGACCAGGCAACCATTACAGGTGAATCCGTTCCTGTTCCGAAGGAACCGGGCGACAGCGTCTTTGCGAGCACGATCAATACGGAAGCTGCATTGGAGATTGAAGTAACCAAACTTTCCAGCGAGTCGAAGTTGGCGAAGATCATCGATATGGTGTCCGAGGCGGAAGCGCAGAAAGGTCCGTCTCAGCGTCTTGCGCAAAAGTTGGAGAAGACTTTTGTTCCTATAGTTATGGTCGCCGCACCGCTGCTCAGTCTTCTGCTCTGGTGGAAGGGGGGATTGGACGCACAGCATGCCGTGCTGCGAGGGATCTCGTTGCTGGTGGCTGCCTCCCCCTGCGCTTTGGCGATTGCGACACCCGCCGCTGTGCTGGCCGCTGTTGGACGCGCAGCTAAGAGTGGAGTGCTGATCAAAGGCGGCGCGCACTTAGAAGCGTTGGGCAAAATTGATACGATTGCGTTCGACAAAACCGGGACATTGACCGTTGGTAAACCTCAGATTATGTCGGTTAGTCCACAAAATGGTGCAACTGAAAACGATTTGCTTTTCTACTCTGCTAGTGCAGAATCGCACTCGTCTCACCCTCTCGCTCATGCGGTGGTTGATGGCGCCAAGCAACGCGGTGTCAGCTACGTATCGCCAAGCAGCAGTGAGGCGGTACACGGCAAGGGATTGAAGTCTGTTGTGCAGGGCGAGACCATTACTATCGGCAGCCTGTCGCTCTTTGAAGGTGAGGAAGTTCCGCAACCAATTTCTTCTCTGATGAAGAAGTTGGAAGAAGCGGGGCAGACCACTATGTTGGTACGCCGTGGCGTCGCCTTCATTGGAGTGTTGGGACTTGCGGACCAGCTGCGACCTGAATCGAAGCAAGTACTAACCAATCTGCGCAAAATCGGCATCAAGCGTCTGGTCATGCTTTCTGGAGACAATCAAGTGGTCGCTAAAGCAATTGGGTCGCAGGTGGGAATCGACGAGACACGAGCGCCATTGCTGCCCGAAGGCAAGGTTTCCATGCTGCGCACTCTCGCCAACGAAGAAGGCGGTGTCGCTATGGTTGGCGATGGTGTCAACGATGCTCCCGCGTTAGCGGTCGCTTCTGTGGGCGTTGCAATGGGCGGTACAGGCTCTGATGTTGCTTTGGAAACAGCGGATCTTGTGCTGATGAGCGAAGGTCTTAATCGCCTGCCATTCGCTGTGCAACTCTCTCGCACCGCCACCAGTGTCATTCGTCAGAATATGGTTATTGCTGTTGGCGTCAGTGCGGTTCTTATCGTCGCTTCAATTCTGGGCTGGGTGCAAATCAGCGAAGCTGTCGTTTTGCACGAAGGCAGCACGCTGGTGGTGCTTCTTAATGGCTTGCGCCTGCTCGTCTACAAACCGCCGGCGCTCTAACCGATTTGGAAATTCTGTCGGTACTGATTCCGGGCGGGGGGAATTGGCGATGAAGCGATTGCCAGGTCGTAGGGAAAAAAGTGAAAGTGCTCTGGGAAGGAGCCTCCTATCCCGTCAACATATTGAAGGTGAATGGAAACCAGTATCTGATTCACTATGATGGTTACGAGTCATCTGATGACGATTGGGTCGATGCGTCCCGAATCAAGTAGAAATCGCAGCACTACTAAACCCGCTCCTGTTTTTGTAGCCAAAGATAAGTTTTCATACTCATATTCCGCCTAAAACTTCTCCGCTTGCAGTAATTAAATACTTACATCGCAGCGACCCCGGAGGGGGGCTTGAGGGATCGAGCCTGTTGGAGCATCACCAAATCTGCGGCCACTTTTTCACCATCTCACATCCAGGAAGCACTCGACGCCCGAAAGGGCGTTTTGTGTTACCTGCTAAGATTAGGGGCGCATAACCGGTTGACGCTTGTTATTGCGGAGGAGACCCGTGTCGCCAGGAACTGAAGGTTTTATGCACGACCCGGTATCGGAGCAGCAGTCCGCCGAGGTCAAGTTTTGGCCATCGCCGCAGGATTACGCAGTCACCGCAGACATCCTGCACCGTGCTGTTTGACCCGGAGGATCCGAGTAACAGCGTTATACACTCACTGGCATACTATAGGGCGCGGTCTTAGCCTATACGGCTTCTGGATTGAGTTTCTAGAGCTAGTCTTTTCTCGGAATTTTTGCATTGATGGTGTCAAGCCAGTGCAGAATAATCCCGGCGAAGTATGTGCCTGCAGCGTTGGATGGTTGTGCTGGAGCAAAGCCGTAACCACCGTCTGCGTTTCTGCAGGAGCTAATGAATTTGCGCATGGCCGGCACATTTGCAGGGAGGGCGTTTAGCATGTGGAACGCGCGCATCACGCGGTACGATGTTTCTAGATCCGAATTTGGCACACCCTTCTTGCCGAATCCTCCGTCGGATCTCTGTCCTTCTTTTAGAAACTGAGTTATCTTTTCTTGATTTTTGAGGAGACCGCCCAGTCTCAGAATGGCGACTGCGGCACCTCCGGTATCACGAGCGATACCATCATCTTTTCCGAAACTTCCGTCGGAGTTTTGAAGTTTCTCCAGCTCTTCCAGCCATGTGCATCCTTTCGGCGGTAGTTCGTGAAGCGCTTCCAGCCCGGCCGCAGCTATGCGAATGTCTTCGAATCCGTTGCACTTAAAGATTAGATAGGCAAGCGCCGGCTTGCTGAATTTCTTCATGGGCATCTTCAGGTCCGTGGCTGCAAGGATGCCTAGTGCTGTGGATGAAACACCTCCCTTCCCGTCCGGAGTATCGAAAAATGCCCCTGAGATTGAATCAAAGCACGAGTTCACGAATCTGCGAGTTGCCACAGGGCGGTCGATGACGCCGCCAAAATAGTTCAAGGCACGCACCGCTGCAGATGTAGCCGAAACAGTCGCCGGGTTGTCGTGATTGTCCGTGAAACAGAATCCGCCGGACTTGTCTTGAAGTTTCTGCAGATATCGAACTGTTGCCGCCTTTTCTTCCGTCGTCTGCGCGATGGCGTCGGAGACGGAAAGGCACAGGGCGAACAGAATTAGGAAGAGAGGTTTCACCAGATTGCTCCAAGCGGCAAAGATGCGCCATCTTATCATTGCATCGATAAATGAATCTAATTTTAGAAGGAGAGCTGCGGAGCGGCTTAATCTTTGAATCCCTCGCTATATCTCCTAAGAGATAATTAGGGGCATGTTGGACGTTGAACCTCAAACCTCTGTCGGTCCGCGCATTCGCATTGCAATGGTAATGCGGCAGTTTTCGACCGCCGGCGGGTTGGAGCTGTACGCACACAAACTGATTGAGCGTCTGCTTGAACAGAATGTGCATGTGACCGTGGTTTGCGAAAAGAATGAGTCAGCGCTTCAGTCTGCAGATCTTGCCGTTGTGCAGTTCAAAGTGAAGAAGGGCGGCAACAAAAGCGAGCGATTGCAGAACTTGTATGACGCTGCCAGCGCCGCACTGAAGAATGCAGGCGCGTTTGATGTTGTGCATTCGCAGCATTGTCCCGTGGATGGTGCGGATGTCGTCACTTTTCACAATCACACAACGAGCCGTCTCAGCATCGTCGGGCTGGATTGGGAACGCGTGCTCAATGATTGCAAGCGAGTTCTTGTTCCGGCCTATCGCTTGCGAAATCACTTCGACGAACTTCTGTGCCGCAAAGCCACTTGTCTTGTGTTTCCGGCCGATGTAATGCAAAAGGACTTTTACGAGGCATTTCCATTCTTGAAGGTGCAGAACAAACCGCATGTGATTGCTCATCCCGGCGCGGACCTGGCCGTAGAGACTTCCGCGGTGAGAGGTATCGCGCGTGAATCCACCGCGTCCTCAACTTTCAACTTCCTGTTTGTCGGCCGCGGGTTTCGGAAGAAAGGGCTCGATGTCCTTCTTGAAGCGTGCAAGATTCTGAAGTCTCGCGAGCGCGACTTCAGGCTTAGCATCGCAGGGCTGAATGAAAAATTCGCGGACCGCCTGCGCCTTGGTCGACTAGGGTTGAAAGAGAGTGTTTGCTATCTGGGCTTTTGCAAGAACATGGATGAAGTCTACGGACGGTCGCAAGTTCTTGTTCTACCTTCGAGGGTGGAGCCTTTCGGGATGGCGCCCGTTCAGGCTATGCAACGTGGACTTGTTCCAATTGTCAGCCGTGTGTGCGGGGTCGCTGAGGTGCTCAAATCAGGACACGACTCACTGCTGCTGGAAAATCATCTCTCGGCGGCCGAGCTTGCTAATTGCATGGAACGTCTCATGGACGACGACATTTTGAGAGATCGTTTGTCCAGAAATGCGGTGGAGACAGCACGCGCGGTTAGTTGGGATGTAACTGCCGAACGAACGTTGGCAGCGTATAAACTGGTTAGAAGCTTAAAGTGTGGAACCGCACCTGGTGCGGCTGACGAGAGACTTCTCGCTGAAGGGAAGGGCTCTCGCCAGTATGAATCGGAAACCGCGTTGGAAGGACTCCGGCAGGCCCGGGAGGCAAAATGATAGATAGTACTAAACCGCAACCGACCACGGTAAAGCGCGAGCCGAATCGTCTAATCGATGAAACGAGCACTTATCTGCGGCAGCATGCGTACAATCCCGTCGATTGGTTTCCCTGGGGCGAAGAAGCTATCAGCAAAGCGCGTGCGGAGGACAAACCGATTCTACTGTCAATCGGCTATTCTGCGTGCCACTGGTGTCACGTGATGGAGCACGAATCGTTTGAGGACGAAGATACCGCAGAGCTGATGAACAAGCTCTTTGTAAACATAAAGGTTGATCGCGAAGAACGCACCGACCTCGATGAAATTTACATGAAGGCCGTGCAAATGCTCACCGGTCATGGTGGCTGGCCTATGACTGTATTCTTGACTCCGGATCTAAAACCGTTCTTTGCCGGCACATATTTCCCGCCGCAGGATCGTCATGGTATGCCGAGTTTTCGCAGGGTGATGCTTGGTGTAGAAGCCGCTTGGACAACTCAGCGAGCCGATGTTGAGGAAAGCTCGGCTGATATAACCAAACACCTTTCAATGATGGATAAGTTGCAGGCAGACACGGAAGTCACTCTTTCAACAGAGCTTATCGACGATGCTGTCTCGCGGCTGATCAAGGTTTTTGACCGGACTTGGGGCGGCTTCGGCGGTGCTCCGAAATTCCCGCATACAGCAAGTATTTCACTCGGTGTCCGCAGATTGAAACCCGGCGCTAAGGAAAAGACAGGGCGCGAATTCGAATGTTTGGAAATGATTCAAACAACACTGGACAAAATGGCGGAAGGCGGAATTCATGATCACTTGGGCGGCGGATTCGCGCGCTATTCGGTGGATCGCAAATGGCTCGTTCCGCACTTTGAGAAAATGTTGTACGACAATGCCTTGCTTGTTCGCAACTATTTTGAAGGGTATTTGGTGACAGGGCGCACTTGGTGGCGTGAAGTTGCCAAAGATATTCTGCACTTCGTCGAGCGCGAGTTGCTCATGCCTGAAGGCGGCTTCTATTGCAGTCTAGATGCGGACAGCGAAGGCGAGGAGGGCAAGTTCTACGTCTGGACTCCGTCCGAGGTAATCGAGGTTTTGGGTGCTGAGGACGGCGATTGGTTTAATCGCGCGTTCGGTGTTACGGAGGGCGGCAATTTCGAACACGGAAAGAGTATCCTCAGCTTCTCTACAGTTCCTGAGGAACTAGCCTCCCGGCTCGGAATGTCCGAAGCTGACTTCTGGACTCGATTGAATCCGCTCAAGACAAAACTGAGAGACGCCAGAGAGCATAGGATTCGACCGGGACGAGACGAAAAAATGCTCACCAGCTGGACAAGCTTGATGATTTCCGGCTTTGTCGATGGCTACCGGTTTACGAGAGAACATCGTTATCTCGACATCGCTACGCGAGCTGCGGACTTTATTCTGGATAAGTTATACGTCAACGGGCGGTTGTTGCGCAGCTATGGTCGCGGGCACGCCAAGCTAAGCGGCTACTTAGACGACTACGCTTGCTTCATTCAAGCTTTGTTGGACTTGTCTTCGGTCGATTCAAATCCCAAGTGGATTGAACATGCATTGAAGCTTAATCAGGTAGTGTTAGCCAACTTTCTTGACACCGCAGACGGTGGCTTCTTTTTTACAAGCAGCGATCACGAACAGCTGATTACACGCAGTAAACACTTCTATGATGGTTCGACACCTTCATCGACCTCTGTTTCCGTATTCAATCTCGTGCGATTGGCGCGCATCACGGGAAACGAAGAATTCGCCGCAATTGCAGAGCGTGTATTTGCAATTTTTGCTCCCTACTTTGCCAAAGCTCCGGATCAGTTCTCGAACTTGCTGTGCGCAATGGACTTCCACTTGTCGGCGGGAACGGAGATTGTTTTGATAGTAAGTTCTGAAAACGACGAGTGGAAAGAATTGCTGCAAGTGGTGAATGAGAGCTGGCTTCGGGGCGCGGTTGTTGTTGTTATGGACAACAATAGATTGCCGTCGGCGGACGCCGCTGTTAAAGATCTTGCATTGCTGCAAGATCGTTTTATGGTAGATGGCAAGGCTACAGCCTACGTCTGCCATAATTTCGCTTGCGATCGCCCTGTAAACGATCCTGAGCTGTTGCGTAAACGCTTAGCAATACTGCAAAAGGAGCAGAATTCGTGAAGACCCGAGTTGAGTATGCGGTTTTGGGTGGCGGTATCATTGGTAGTGCTACTGCATACTTGTTGGCGCGCGAAGGCAAATCTGTTGCGTTGGTTGAGCAATTCAATATCGGGCACAATCGCGGAAGCTCCCATGGGGAAAGTCGCATTACGCGGCTCTCGTATGATCATCCCGTCTACATCAAGATGGCTAAGCGGACCTTCCAGCTCTGGTCGGAAATTGAGGCTGAATCGCATAAGCAACTATACTTCCCCACCGGCGGTATCGACATCGGCTTCCCCTCCGATCCGCGAATAGAGCAGTGCCGCACAAGTATGGACGCTGAAAGTGTGCCATATGAGGAGCTGGACCGCGCCGAGATACTGAGACGGTTTCCGCAATTCAACCTTGGCGTCGATGCCTATGGTCTGGTGCAGGAGAGCACCGGTATATTGAGCGCTTCGTTATGCGTGCAAACGCTGGCGGATCTCGCCGTGGCGCGTGGCGCCATCGCGCTGCCCCACACGACGGTCGACGCTATCGAGTTTCACAATGACAAGGTCATACTGCAAGGTGAACATATGACTGTAGAGGCGGACAATCTGCTCGTGTGCGCGGGGGCATGGGCCGGCCCGTTGCTGCACAAGTTGGGCATCAGTATTCCTTTGACGGTTACGTTAGAGCAGTGGGCGTTCTTCGCACCGTCGCATCCCGATGATTTCATGCCGGGGCGCTTCCCCGTCTTCATTCAGTATGATGGCGCAGGAAGTGGTGGTATTGGCTGGTATGGGTTCCCTATATTCGGTGCGCCAGGCGTCAAGACTGCGGTTCATCGCAGCGGTCCTGCCACCACTGCGGAAGGGCGGACGTTCGAGCCTGATGCCGCAAACCTGGCGACGCTGCAATCGCGCATGAAGTCCATTCTGCCCGGCGCCGCCGGTGACATTATTCAAACCGGTACGTGCTTATATACGAACACCCCGGACCATCACTTCGTGATCGATTTGCTGCCGAACAGACGGAATGTCGCGTTCTTCACGGGGTGCTCCGGTCACGCGTTCAAGTTTGCGCCCGTAATTGCAGAGATGCTAATCGGATTGCTACAGGGGCGGGAGCATTCAGTGCCAATGGCAATGTTCAATGCTAGTCGCGTGGCCAAACCGGTGCCGATCCCCTCCTAGGGAACCTGATAGACCCTCTAACGGCACCTTGACTTCAGTCACAGGATTGCAACATTTCAAACGTAACCTTCTGGTATGGAATCACTCAGAGGGGTGCCGACATCTTCCCGAAAGAAGTCCAAGTCGGTGTAAGAGTGAGAGGGTGGTTAGTCAGTCGAAACAGATGCAATGCACAGGGTGTGCATGCTGTCGACTTGTCGCGTGTAAATGCCGGGAGAAATTGGTATGCAAGACTATACTTCGAATCTGGAAACTAGCGTAAGACGGTTTGTTGCTAACCTGAGCGAATCATCGTTCGAAGGTCAATTGACGACTGCTCCGGCGCCGTTTGAGATTGATGGAAATTTTGACACAGCAGGCAACGGTGTTGCCGCAGTAAACCCGTACGGTGCCGTTACACCCGCGTACTCACTTGTTGGAGCCTACGACGGCGCACAATACGAAGCTGCGTCGCGTAACTTGCAAGAGAGCTTGCGCTGGGATGAAGCGGCGCAGGCTGCTGCCGATACGCCGAACTGGACTCAAGAAGCGACGACGGTCAGTGAGGGCTACGCTGCAGCCTATGGCGAAAGCGCACCATCTTGGTCTGATGTTTCTAACGAGCGGTCATTTGAAGTGAGCACAGCACTAAACGAAGAGTCTCTTCAGGGCGTCGATGTCTATGACTTGCCGCTTGAGCCTGAAGTACCCTACACGCCGGAGCCTTCGGCTTGGGTGGAAACTGGAGGATACGCGCCCTCCTACTCGGACCTTTCGACGAGCGATTTGAAGTCGTTGCGCGAAATGGTAGATGTCAGCGAACAGGCGCGTGCTTCGGCTGTCGCAACTAAGCAGTATCTCGCGAAGAAGGCCGAAGAGCCCGTTGTGCGAAAAAAGAAGCAGATGGTCTTCGACGAAAAACAACCTCTCAAAGCTGCGCCGACCGCATTGGAAGCCCTTGCCCTAGCTGCATTCTCCATCTACTTGCTTTTGGTCTGCACCGGCATCGTGAGAGTTGATTCAATTCCGTTTATCGGACCGGCAATTGCCTCGCATAAAGTAGAGGCAAAGACCGCCGCTGATATGCGCAAGGAAAATCAAGCTCAGGCGACAGCGCAGATTAATAAAGCGAGAGAGCTTTCGAAAAAAGGTGACAAGGAAGGCTCGTTCGAAGCCATCGACCAGTCACTAAAACTGGCTCCTACATCTGAAGCTTATGCTGAGCGAGCTCGCATGGCTGCGGCCCTCGGCTATAGCGACACCGCCGTTTCCGACTACAATCGCGCTGTCGAACTGAAGAGAGACCCGGCGTTGATTCTAGAACGTGGGTTGTTGCACCTCACTTCCAGAAACATGAAGGCGGCTGCTGCTGATTTCACCAGGGTAATCAAAACCGGTGGCGTCAAAGACGTGTTCCGCGTTTATGCTTTCCGCGCAAGAGCTAATGCCGAATCCGGTCGATTGCTCGATGCGATCAAAGACTACAAAAAAGCCATCGCTCTTGCTCCTTCGCCAGACTATCCCGAACTCAGCGGATACAAGAATGAATTGGCCAAGTGCACCGCTCGCGCCAGCCGCAACGTTCGCAGAACCCTAGTCGCTCACAGGTCGCGCTAACCCGAATCGTAAGTAGAATCGTGCTTTGCGGGTATGGATAGAACAAGTCGTCACAGGGAGTATTAATGATGAAACTAGCCGTCATTCATCCCTCTATGGAACTGAGACCATCGGTGCTCTGTCTTCTGCCGGTTCCATCCGCTAACTGCGGAGCGCAGAGCGCTCTGAAAGAGAGTCCGGCGAAGGTGAAACTTGCTGAACCACCTCGTGGACATTCGACTCGCGAAGGTGCTGCCCGGGAAATGACATTGGAAGGTTGGGCTTATCGGCAAGCCTCCTCGCTTCTGCATTAAGAAGGCGGCGCTTGGCCGACTTGAGCGCGCAATGAGCCGGATGCTTCAGTACCGTCGAGCGAACACACTCTGTTGGATCGCTGAAGCACCGGGATTGCGGAGGCGGGTTACCAACCGCCTATAAATCGATTAACCATGCGACGAACAGGACCGTTACCGTAGTAGTTGTTGCCGTATCCGTAGCCGTTGTTGTAGTTTCCGAACTGATTGTTGTACTGATTGAATTGGTTGTTGTAACCACTGTTGCCGTAGCAATTATTGTCATAGCGGTTTCCGCCAATAACTTGACGAATGGTGCGCTTCAGCGAAAACGCTTCTGCCGGCGTTGCGACCGTAACCGAGAAAGTGGTGGCAGCCAACATTGCCACGGTAAGATACTTTAGTATTTGCATTGCGGTTCCTCCGAACAGAACCCTAAGACCACCCGTCGGATAATTTGTTCCTGGCAAAAACCGGATTTGATGTCGAATATGCTGCAGAACTAGAGCGAAGTCGCCGTTAAAATGCTAATCGTGTAGCGTGCGGAGCAGACCGTCATACAAATGGAGGTTGGCGTCGAGCACGCCTTTGAGTCCGTACAGCACCGAGTCCAAGGCGCTATTGCTTTCATCGAAGTAGAGAGCCAGCGCCAACGACTCGTCGGAATGCTCTTCTTCAATGGCGACGTGGTGAAACCATATGTGGTGCTTCTGCCCCATGCGCGTGAAGGCTTTCTGCAGGAACACAAACTCCTTTATGGCTAGCAGTTCTGTCGCCGTAATGGCACCTGCTGCTATAGCAGGTCTATAGAGACTTTGCGGATAATTTCCGGAGCGCGGAAAGTAGTGCTGCGATGCTTGTTTGATAAATGTGCGAACGCCTGCTTCCGGGCGGAAGGCTTTGAAGTGCTCGGGTGAAACGCCTACTTTCAGTGCAAGATCGCGCAACTGAGCTTGATGGTTCTTGCAGTAGGCGCCATTGCCATACTCATTGCGAACATTCTCCAGGATGAATCCTACTGCGGGCTCCGGCATGATTGTTGCCGCTCGCAGCAACAACCGTCGCAATACCGATGCGTGTGCATCGTAATTTGCGAGCAGGTTTCCAGCTGCGGTCACCGATAACAGTTCTGTTTCCAGTGCGGAAAACAGCGCATGGCGCGAGCAAGGATGTTGCTCGACTATTTGCGAGATAGTTGCTTCGGTGGCTGCACGCGTCGCCGTTGCTTTGCGAGTTACAATAGTCTTACCGGTGGTCATCGGTCCGACAAGTTACTCGTGAACACCAGCGGCGGCTTTCTGCGGATTGGCTTTGTTGGCCGGTTCTGAGTTCGAGGGAATCAGACCGGCTTCAAGCTTTTCCAGGTACCACTGCGCCTCCAAAGCGGCTGCGCATCCAGTACCGGCAGCAGTGACTGCTTGTTTGTAGATTTCGTCTTGTACGTCGCCTGCTGCGAATACTCCGGGAATACTCGTTTTGACGCCATCCGTTTCGATGTAGCCGTTCTCGTTCATTTTTATCTGGCCTTTGAACAGATCCGAATTCGGATGGTGCCCGATAGCAATAAATACGCCATCGGCCGGATGTTCACTTAATTCGCCGGTTTGCAGGTTGCGAATGCGCACGCCTGTCACTTCGTTCTTGCTCACATCGAAAATTTCGTCGATGGTCGAGTTCAAACACATTTTGATTTTGGGGTTCTTCATGGCTCTGTCGACCATGATCTTTGACGCGCGGAAAGTGTCGCGGCGGTGGACCAGCGTGACCGAGGTGGCAAATCGTGTCAGGAATACTGCTTCTTCCATGGCGGTATCGCCGCCACCAACAATGAATACGATCTTGTCGCGGAAGAAAAATCCGTCGCAGGTAGCGCAGGCAGAAACGCCTCTACCCATTAGCTTTTGTTCTGAATCCAATCCGAGCCATTTGGCTTGGGCACCAGTGCCGATAATTACCGTGTCACTGTGTACTTCTTCGCCGCTCGTTTTGATTACAAAAGGCGTTTTGGTCAAATCAACGGACTCTGCATTGTCGTAAATGAACTGAGTGCCGAAGCGCTCAGCTTGTTTATGCATCTCTTCCATTAATTGGGGACCGAGAATACCGTTCGGAAAACCGGGGAAGTTTTCAACATCTGTCGTGATTGTTAATTGCCCGCCGGCTTGCAGACCTTGAATAACCAGAGGCTCCAAGTTTGCGCGCGCCGCATAAATTGCGGCTGTCAGACCTGCAGCTCCCGAGCCGAGGATGGTTAATTTCTTCCGTATGGGCATTTGAGTCCTTTCCTTAGCCAAAAGGCTTAGTAGGGCTTTCGTCCTCTCCACCGATCGCAGAGAAGGAGACAGTCGTACACGACGAAGGCATTACCGGTTGGTTGCCTTCCTCAATTGTAGGGGCTAAGCTGCGTGCCACACCTTTTCCTGACATATGAAATTAATTATCTATCCGCGCATGACAAGCGGTTCTTCAGGGTTTTGGATGAGAAAAACCCGGACGCAGACCGTACGGTAATTTTTCGCGGCATCGCATCCATTCGCGAAAGAGGTCTCCCCTGGCCGCCCGAAGCGCTTTAAACACTTCCTGCGGTTCCTCGTGCTCTTTGATGATCCCCTCAAGGCTGTCGAGATCGTGCATTTCCCCAAGCAGGGTTTGTGCTTTAACGAGTTCCAGGTTGGTAAGCCCCATGCATTCGGTCAGCAGGTATCGCCATTTCTTGATTCCAAGACGTGTTTTGTGAAGATCCTCGGAGGTGGCTGCTTTCAGTGCAATTTTGCGCACTTTGTCTTCTTGGGTACGCACGTAGGCGTCAAGAACTTCATACGGTGTGCTCTTTCGCTCCTGAACCAGCTTTTCCGCACGCTTCCTCAGATATTGACCAATCTCTTGCGTGATATCAAGAGGGCTGAGGCTATCGATCAACTCGACGAGTTTCTCTTCCTTTTTCTTGCGACCTTTTTTGAGTTTTTTGAGCAAGCCTTCCGTGCACTCGATGGATTCGGCTTTTTCGATGCAGACGTCCATGTCGCGAAGTGCGCCCATGGCTTTAAGCAAGCGCTTCAGCGGTTTTATCTGTTTTTTCGCGAACTCTTCACTGTCCCAGCCCTCGTCCTGCATGACCGACCAGACTGAAAACCAGCGCCGCAAGGACACTCGTGACTTGTGCACGTTTTCTTTGTTGGTCTTTTTCTTGAGCTTGCGAAGCCCCTCCTCCATGGCAACCTGGAGTGCCATCGCAGTACGCAACTCGTACTCGACGATCGACCCTTCGGTGAGGTGCGGAGAAGGCTCAAACTCCATCTCGGGAGTTGCGTCTCTTTCCGGGTTCCTTTGTTTTCCGGACGCCACGGCCCCTCCTGCTGCCAGCTCGCTCACACTTCTTGTTAGCTTCCCCTTTTTTCGATGTAGATTCAATCAGGCAAGAACCTTTTTGCAGTCAAAATCGTCGTGTCATCGAGTTACCTTAATAATTCTATACGAGGTACGGTACCGGAGTGTTAACCGATGGACGCACGGGAAGGGTAAGTGTGCACCCCGGGACACCGCAGCGGATGGGGGAGCACCCGGTGCCGTCCGGGCCGCGAGTGCAAGGAGAATACTGAAGAATGAAAACCGTGCCGCGTCTCATCCTGATGTCTATTGCTGCGGTCACGCTTTCGGCGGTGGCGGAGAGCGCCCAAGCGGCAGACACTGCCAAGATAGTCCAGTCCAGGCCTGCGAGCAAAGCTCCTGCACCGGTGTCGGGTAAACCCGCCATTCTTCCTACGAAAGCGACGACCGTCGCACCGGCGAAAGCCAGCACTGCTGGTGGTGCTAGTGCCGCAGCGAGTACACCGGCCATGCCTCCTGCCACTGCTGCCGGGCGGCCTGCTCGCAGCAATCTTGAGCCGTCCAAACCGCTTGACCCCGCCGTTGAGCAAAGTCTCAATGCCGGAATCGCGCTTTTCAACAAAGGCAAGTACGAAGAGGCGCTTGTGCCCTTGCAAAAGGCAATGGAGCTGCAAGGCAATAACACCGGCGTTCGGAACTGGGTCGGCGCAACGTACATGCAGCTGAAGAAGTTCGACGAAGCCTCAAAAGTGTACGAAGACGTCGTGAAGATGGATCCGGACTATGCGGAAGGGCACAACAACCTTGCCTATTGCTATCAGCAATTGTCCCAGTTCGATAAGTCGGAAGTGGAGTTTCGTGAGGCTCTTAAGCTAAAGCCCGACTTCAAGGAAGCGCACTTCAACCTCGCTTACGTGCTTGTGGAGCTGAAGAAGCCGGAAGACGCGATCAAAGAGTTTGAACAAGTTCTGAGACTTGACCCGGGGTACGCTGATGCCTACTCGCAGATCGGCAAAATGTACATGCAGCTGAAGGAGTACGATAAGGCGTCGGAGTGGTATGACAAGGCATTGGCGAAAGACAAGAAAAACGTTGGCGCGCTTACGGATAAGGCTCTCATATTGAAGGAAAAGGGCGATAAGTCAGGCGCGAAAGAGCAGTTGGAAAAAGTGCTCGATGTCAATTCTCAATACTACGATGCGAACCTGGAACTGGGCATCATGGCTCTTGACGAAAAGGACTACAGCACCTCACTGCCTTACTTTGCGAAGGCATTGGAAGCCAACCCTTATCACCCCGCCGTTCATTTTTACCTGGGTCGATACTATTACAATCTTGATCAGATGAAGAACTCAATTAAGCAGTTTCAAGATTGTATAAAGTGCGATAAGTCATATCCCGGTGCGGAAGAATGGCTTGCAAAGGCTATTCAGAAACAGAAAGCCTTCTAGCAATAGCGAATCGGAACCGGCCCGGCACGTTACCCGCGGATCAGATCGCGAATGATTTCTTGCGATTTGCGCATGACTAGATCTTTGCCTCCGCGCGAGTACACTGCACGCGCGCGCTCCACCAAAGAGGGCATGCGAATGCGGCGCCATTGCGGCAGGTGATATGGTTCGGCGCAGAACTTTCGCAGCGCTTCCACTGTGTTTGACCACTTGAACTCGTTGCCCAACTCCAGCGAGTTTTGCGCGCATCTTTTCTGTTGATCCGGCGAGTTTATGAGTTTCTCAATAGCATCGCTCCAGGCGGACGGGCTTTCGTAAGGCAGCGCCACGCCGGCCTGACGCCGTTCGATCAGATCGGCAAGATGGTCGCCTGTCGTGGTAAGAATCGGACGACCTGCCCAGAAATAATCGAGAATGCGAGTGCGAAACGAGAATCGTGTTTCCGGCAAATCGAAGTGCGCCGACACCGTCGCGTCGGCGTCAAGGAGATAATTGACGCGCTCACTATAAGGAGTCCAGGAATCGGAGAAGAAAACACTGCGATTGAGCGCGTCTGTTCGTTCTGCTTCCGCTCGGGCTTTCACTGCCATGTCCATTAGTGGCACTTGCGGATTGGGCGACTTCCACCCGGAGAAATACAATTTAAGTTGCGGGTACTTTTGGCTGAGGTCGGAGACTGCGCGAATCACTGTAAGTGGATCGAACCAGTCCCAAATGCCGCCGCCCCAAAGCAGCACGAAGTCGGATTCGTTGATGCCCGGAACTGTGCCTTTCATTCCCTTGCCTGTTCGAGCCGGTGCTTCGCTTGGTAATCCAAACGGAACAATGTCGATGAGCTTACGAAACGTAGGGTCGAAGCTGTAGAGTTCAGGACTGAGTCTGCCCACCGCACAAAATCTTCCGAGCCAGTAGTCTAACTGTTTCTCCGATGCGCAAATGGAGAAGTCCGCTGCCAGCATGTGTCGTTGCAACACTTGATGCATCATGCTGTAACTCGAATCAGATGTATGACGATCGCCGGCGTACTGTGCCAACAGTGACAACAGATAAGGATCGTACAAGTCGACTACAAGATATTTACCCATGTCGGACAAGGCGGGGTAAGGCTTTAGAACGTTCGCCTGTACAATTATGATGTCACTGTTTTGAGCCAGCTTGTACAGGTTTGCCTTGCTGCCGCCGCAAAACATATTGAAGTTCGCAGAGGCGCAGATGTCGTTCGGGCGCTCGATATCCGAGGGGCAGGGCGAGAAAACCGTTACTTCGTGATCGCGTGCCAATTCCTTGCCGATTTCAACGCAGCGGATAGCCGGACCGGCCATCTGGCGTGCAATCGGTTCAAGCGTGACTAGCAAAATGCGTCTGCTGAAACCGGACAAGCTTAGTTTTCTCCAAGGATGCCACCGCGGCGACATGGTCAAGAATAGCATGCGCAGCCATACGGGGAATTCCGGGTCAATTGAAGTGATCGCTATTGCGAAGATAATTTTTTGTATCGGAAGTGTTTACCGATGCGGATAGTCTGTTTGTACCCGATAGGAACCATCATTGCCCGTGGAGCAGCTCTCAGGGCTCGGTCCGCTCTTGCTCGCCGCAACACGTTCATAAATGAGTTAAGGGACAAAAGATTCGTACTATGAATTGCAGTCGAATGGCGTAATAGAAGCTTAACGGGAGAGCTTTGCCCCGTCTCGGTCCGTAGTTGCTTCCCTGTGAGCATTCCTGGCGAAACCCGGGGGCAAACACTTACCGGCTGCAAGCCCGCGGACGATTAAAAGCACGTAAGACTCTATCGCTTGGTTACCAGGGATAATAACCTCACAATCTCGGGGATGAATATGACTGCTTCCGCGACTTTAACCCAACCCGCGTTAAAAGAGTGGCCCTCGTCTTCCACGATAGTGGAGAAGGGGCTTGTGAGTGTTGTTATACCGAATTGGAACGGCAAGAAGTTCCTTAAAGGTTGTCTTGACTCGCTGCTCAAGGTGAACTGGAAACAAGTCGAAGTCATAATGATTGATAACGGCTCGCATGACGGCTCTGTTGAATTTTTGGAAGAGCACTATCCACAAGTGCATCTGATCAAGTTTCCGCATAACACGGGCTTTTCCGTAGCCGTAAACGCGGGTATTCGCAATTCACGCGGCGAGTTCATTGCGCTCTTGAACAATGATACTGTTGTCGAAGCGGATTGGATCACCGAAATGGTGAAAGTATTGCGCGAGCATGACGAAATCGGCAGCACGGGCTGCAAGATGCTCGGTTATGACGATCGGACCTTGCTGGATGGTGCCGGTGACGGTTATCGGCGCGGTGGATTGCCAGGGAGAATCGGGCATCGCGAAACAGACCGCGGGCAGTTCAACAACCCGAGATACATTCTTGGACCTTGTGGTGGCGCCGCATTGTACCGCCGCAGCATGCTGGAAGATATTGGATTGTTCGACGAAGATTACTTCGCGTATCTGGAAGATGTTGATATCGCGCTGAGGGCGCAGAGCGCGGGATACAAGTGTTTGTACGTCCCGAGCGCGGTGATGTACCACCTGGGCTGCGGTACTACCGGTAGTGGTTATCATCCGCTAGTGGTGCAGTTGTCGGCTAAGAACAACTGGAACACTATCGTCAAGAATATTCCGTTGCCGTTGCTGTTAAAATTCCTGCCGCACATCCTTTACTGGCAGCTGTACTATTTTGCGGTGGTGATTGTGCGAGGCGGGCAGGTCATACCCTGGCTCAAGGGAACAATGGATGCGTTGCGATTGATGCCCCGTATGTTGAAAAAGCGTGCTGCAATCAATGCCCGGCGCAAAGTTTCGCTAGCGTATTTTGAAGGCGTGATCGTTCAGTCCGAGCGTGAGCTTGCCGAATCGAGACAACGATTGATCAATCAGTCTTTGGGGCTATAGGATCATGGATGGAGAGGTAACGCTGGGGCGCGGGGCTCGCTGCAGTCTTGTTGCTCCGACTTTGTTGCGCGAACCGGAAATGGAGCGGGCGATCAATGATAGTCGAGACGCCCATGCACCTTGGGTCTTTCATGGCAGTGCGCGGGCCTATTTTGATAAACTGCACAAGGGACGCACTATCGGGTTGTTTGTAATCGATACCGCTGATGATGCCTTAGCGTCTGTGATCAATCTAAACGAACCTGTTGGCGGCGGCTTTGCATCAGCCTATCTAGGCTATTTTACGTTCGTTGCCAAATTGCGAAAAGGTTTGATGAAGGAAGGTCTGTCTTTGGCATTGGACTATGCTTTCGCCCCGCTCGGATTTCATCGGCTGGAAGCAAACATACAGCCGGGGAATCAGCCTTCCATCGGATTGGTTGAATCGCTAGGTTTCAGACTTGAGGGATTCTCACCCAAGTATCTCAAGATTGGCGGCGAGTGGAGAGATCATCACCGCTACGCAATTCTTGCCGACGAATGGACATCGGCGAAGAGACTGCAATCACGATAACGTGACGCTATGCTTCGCCCGCCACGCTGTCCGGCTGGCTTGCCGGCGGTGACGGCATCGCTTCCGGTTGTTGGGCAATGGCATTATCGATTTCGGAAAGGGCTTGCCTTAGCGCGTCGCGGCTAGCGATCAATATGTCCTTGCCTCGGGCAAGTTTTCTGCTTTCGAACAAATCGATTGCTTCGCTCAAGCTATCTTGTGTCACCTCACAAAGGCTCATCACTCGCTCGATAGCGTTGAGCGCCGATTCTATTTTGTGATCGTCTCCGTTGGCTCTGCATGTTTCGCAAATGCCCAAAATGTCGAATCGGCTTGTGCGGTACTCGTAGCCCTTCCACTCTGCCACCGACTTTCCGAACCCTGCGATGAGATCGTCTTCGAACTCAATAGTCAAACCGCACTTTACGCAAATAAGGTGATCGTGGTCGTGCCCGGCGTCCAGTGCTTCATAGCGCCTGCCGTGCTCACCGACAATGGCCTGGACATGACCGTGCGATGACATGTTGTGTAATGTGCGATACACCGTCGAGAGGCTTATCCGAAGCCCTTGTTCTCGGGCCAATTTGTAAACTTCGGGCGCCGTGAGATGCTGGCCGCGGGGCAAGTCCTTAATGAATGACTCGAGCGACGGCTGCTGTCGCGTGCGGCGGTCGGCGTCGTTGGTATCGCTCACGTTGAGATTTTCCCCGTTTCATTTGGATAGCCGCTTTTGCTGCCCTCATTGTAGAGCCACGTTGGCATTCATGATCTATGCGACACCGGTTTAAGGCTTTAGCGTCGGAAAATTTTTACCTGAACGTCCGCGTTGGTGTTAACAAGGCGCGTCATATTTTGAGAATTGTTGATTCCTTATTGAGAATAGAAATCATCTTGGAATCATCTAGATGCGGCTTTATGGCATGTCATTGGTGTGTGTCCGACTATTTCGGGACTGGTTGCTTTGTCTAGAAAGTAGGAATAGGTAAGGGTTTTGCGTCCGGATGATGACGTCTGCCCCTCCTCGCAATATTAAGCGGCTGTAATTGACAGTCTTGTTGTAGAGGTGTACATTCGCACTATTAATTTGAGAATTATTCGCAACTAGGACAGAGGCGATTGTAGCGAGTTGTCGAGTCTTGGCTGCTTTGATTCCGGTCCATTTGATCTGTACAGGCATACCGATCATGGCAAACGTTCAACCCATCCCTATTGAAAGGAGCAGCAATGCGACGCAGTAAAAAAGGTCAAAGTTTGGTGGAATACGCAATCGGTCTGGGCTGTATTTCAGCTCTATGCATGATTTCACTCGGTAGCCTCGGACACATTTGCGGCGATATCATTCACAGTGTTCAAGGTGCTATTAACTATGGCGGTAGCCGGCCGTCAGATCCGGGTCGAATGGTAAACAACGCTTCGACTCCCTGGGCGATCGACTAGTCTTCGAAAAGATCGGCTGCGAGTCTGCGCTCGCGGCCGATCTTTTCTGTTATGGAACTTTCCGCCGTCGGAGTTCTCAGCTTTTTCCGACGCACTGTCTTAAATCCAGATCACACGGTTGAGAACTCACATGAGCGGAGCCGACATGAAGAGAACTCTCGGATACAACAGAACTCGCAACAGCGCTGGACAGTCGTTAGTTGAATTCGCTTTGGCGATTCCATTCTTGTTGGTATGCTTGATTGGAATCATTTACTTCGGCAAACTTTTCTATATCAAGCAGGTTATTGCATATGCAGCACAAGAGGGCGCACGTGCTGCATCTCGGCTTCCTGATTTGAGCAACTCGGCAACGGTTGATCGTGTGCGGGGATTCTCCGAGGACGGTTCGGTCACCGGGCCCGATGATGACTCCAATCCTTCGCCTGTCTATCGCGCGCTGGCCGCGGCCCGATTGCTCAGCGGGCCTCAGGGAATTCAGGGATCGCTGCCTGCCGGGGCCAGAGTCTTAGTGGAAGGTGCGCTACAAAATTCGGATCGTGTGACCGTCACGGTCGAGTATCCATTTGGGTTGTTTTTTCACTCACAAACAGGCAATAACTCCGGCGGCGAGGTAACCGCGGTGAATATCGCTATGTCCGCCGAGCCTGAGGCCGAGCCCGTGAGATTCGGAGACTTCTTGTTGCGCGAGTCTGCCTCAGCAGCGCAGGAAGTCTATCAACAATAGAGAGGATAACTTTGTGGCACCGCTCATAACACCAGAGCCCGGTACGCTATTCAATAGAAATAGAGTTCAGTCTCAAGCGTCGATCAAAAAGATTCCGCCGATGCGGATGATTCTGCTTGTAGCGGTGATGGCGCTCCTCGTGCTGGGGGGTGTCAGGATGGTAGGAGGCAGTGCCAAACAGCCTGCGGCAACAGTCAGAGTTGTCGCTGCTGGCGAAGATTTGCCTCCTGGCTGTAAGGTCGGGTTTACAAGCCTGCATTACACGCAACTGCCAAAAGACTATTTTAGTGAAGACATGTTCACTTCGTATCAGCAACTGGTGGGCTCCACTACTTGCAATTTTGTGCGAAAGGGTGAACCGATTGTCGCTAAGGCTGTGCTGCCTTTCAAGCAAACATTGGCTGGAATGATTGGTGCCGAGGCCCGCGCTGTGACCTTGAAGCTCGATCCCGATGCCCTGGTAGACAACACTATTGAACCGGGCGATCGCGTTGATGTTCTTGTTACTGTTGTGAAAGAGGGAAAAAGGTTCACGCGTACAGTATGCCAAAATCTGCAAGTCCTGCTTTCCACTCCGCGAGAGATGATGCTGGTCGATCGGTTTCGCAGCTCTGATTCGGGAAAGGTTACGTTATCTGCATCACCGGAAGATACCGAGCGCTTGACCGAAGCTTTGGAATCGGGACGTTTGCGCCTGGTATTGCGTAATCGCGCTAATACTCGGCAGTCGGGCTTAACCGGTGCGAGCGAGAAGGACATTTTGCCAGCAGACGCTTTAAAGGCCGACGCCCCGCCCGCATTGCCGCCTGCTGCGCCACTGACACCGCCAATGTTCGCGCCACCACCACCGGCGGCGCCAAACGCTGCTGTTCCCGCAGCTGCATCCGCGCCTGATCCCGTCAAATGGATCGTAGAAGTAGTATCCGGTTCGAAGAAAGAATCTTGTGAAGTTCCATCGCGATAAGGTTTAGCAACGTGGTCTCGAGAATTCATCTCCCTGCCGATTCACTGCATCGATTCCAGCGATGTCGGACTTCACGAAACTATCAACGTGGCGCCGTAATGCCGCTTGTGGTGTTTTCTCTGTTGGTCGTTTTTGCTTTTCTGGGCTTTTGCGTTGATGTGATGCGACAGTTTCACTGCGTTGAGAAGCTCCGCTTTGCTGCGCGTGCGGCTGCTTTGGAATTACTGCCATATGCTAGCTTTGATGCAGCGGGCAATCCGGACAACATTTCTTGTTGCGATGATGGCGGTGCGATAACTTCAACTGCTGCCGCTCAGGTCTTTGCTGCTCTCAATGGCAGCGGCGGCCCGAATGACGATCCGTCGAACACTGCATCGGCGGGCGACGTAATGGATCTATCTAAGCCTGCCGAGCAACCGGTTTTTATACAGGATTCAGACGTTCAAAGTGGCACGCAAGTGGACGGCAGTGCTGAAGACAAAAACGAGTTGCTCCTGCGAGTAGTAGCGCGCAGAACTGGTCAGGATGCATTGCAGATGATGTTTATGCCGGTTGCCTATGCGATGGACTTTTTAGCCGGCAGTGCCATTCCTCCCGAAGCCCTCAGACGCAATCAAACCGGGTTGGCGGAAGTAATTGGGCAGCCTGCGACCAGAATTGGTGCCGCCGTGGCTGCTGGCGCCTCGGGACGCCGAAATCAAAGTATTTATCGCGGGCGATTGGCCGTCTTTCCGCTAGCTCTGGAATATAGCGATTTCGTCGCTGCATTGCCTGAGCGTGGCGCACCACCTGTGGTGGTATCCCTGAAAGTGGTCGATCCAGGTGCTGCTACCGGTTCGGCAGGGGCGACCCCAATTCTGCGAGCATATTTTGTGAACAGTGTAAGCGGCGCATCCGTCAGTGGTTATTATTCCGACGCTGCAACACCTGCACGCTTTGATGAATTGATCGGTTTACTTAAGTACTTTGACAGAAGCTCTTCTTCTCCTGCACCGCAAGTATTGCGCTATCCGCAGGCGATGGAAAGCGGCGTCCTTGTCGATTGCTTCTCTTCGGATCGAACCTCTTTCGATAATGCCGACTTGCGTGCGTTGTTGACGCAACTAAGGACATCAGCCGCTAATCGTTGTTTCATTTTGCCAGTGGTGCAACGGCGAGGCGCCGTGCCCACGGCTTCTCAAACTCAAGTGCAAGGGTTCGCCTGGCTGAAGTTAAAGGGAATCACTGAAGCGACGCCGGGTGTGTGGAACTTTTCCTTCGAAATCAATGAATCGCTTCCACTTCTAAATGCATCATGTTCCGGAGGCTTGCGTTCGATTCCAGCGGTAACGGGGGAACGCATGCCGGCGCCGAGAACCGATGGACCATTTAAAATGCGAAAGCTCATCGCCGGTAGCAACAGTCCTGAAGTTCGCCCGCGAGGAGTGGTGCTGGCGCCGGCAGTGTCCTTAAGAGCGTTGCGACCGGAAGATGAAGTTTAATTGGAGGGCGGTGAGTTGAAAGATCTGGCGACATTCTTTCCGATGTTTGCGGCGCAAAAGGTTTCGAGCCGACACCGTCAGGTCCATCGTGCTCAGCCGGTCGCGCCCGGGCCCGTCCCGGCTGTCGGTATTGAGACGCCTGAAGCCAAGCACTATGCCGCAGTCGGCGTAGTCTCGGCCAAGGGTGGCTGCGGAGCCACAACCATTGCCCTCAATCTGGCGGCCGCGCTTGCCAAACATCATGGAGCCAGTGCGTTGTTGGACGCTAACTTGCAAAATCCGGACGCAGCAGTTCTGCTTGGAAGAGAGCCGCGCCATTCTCTGGTGGATCTAGTGACCAGACATCACGAAATGGATGCCGCCATGATAGAGGCGTGTTCTGCTCCCATATTCGACGGGACCTCAAGCGGTACTTGTCGACTATTGTCGGCGCCGGCCGACGGCAGCGGCGCTAGGGCTACGAACTTGTCCCGCATGGCGGAATGCCTGGAGAGTCTACGTTCGTTCGAGCAATATTATGTTGTTGATCTACCGGGACATTTGGACAAGCATCTTGTCACTATGCTTGATCGTTTGGACCACATTTTTCTGGTTTTCGACGCCACTATATCCGGTGTCGCTGCGTCCAAGCGCTGGTTGAATATTTTTGCCGAATTGGAATATCCCGAAGCAAAGATCACTGCCGTGCTTAATCGTAGTGGCGGGCGATTTAAATCGATCGAGGACGATCTGCCGGCGCTGCTTGCACGGTCCTGCTTTAAACTGCCAAATGCCTTCTTCTTGTCGCAAGATTGCGCCAGCTCCGGCATACCGGCTGTGGTGCGCGCACCACGCGAGAAGTTTGCTGTTGCCGTGTCGGAGCTGGCGATGTTTGTCGCACGGCTGAAAGCCGACCAACTTTCCGTTCAACTGAAGAAGTTGAACACTGTCGGGGATTAACTGCAATGACTAACCTTCGAGAACAGTTGTTTCAAGCTGAGGTCGGTGCACCGGTCAAGCCGTCTGCCGGAAAAACTGGCGACTCTGTCGCTCCGGGCGGGCACGCCTCGTCTAAGGATGCCGGGTTGTCGTTAACTGGAAGTTTCGGCAATGCGTTGTTGAAAGAATCCGATCAGTACCAGGACCTCAAACGAGCAATTCATCACCGACTTATCGAAAGCATCGATATCTCCCGTTTGATGCAGCTGGAAGGAAACAAAGCATTAGAAAATGCTGTTGAAAATACGGTTAAGGCTCTCCTTGAAGAGGAGCGCCTTCCGCTGACAGGAACCGAGCGAGAGAAATTGGCGCGCGACGTGCTGAACGAGACTCTCGGGCTTGGCCCGTTGGAGCCGCTTCTCTGCGATCCGGACATCAATGACATTTTAGTCAATGGTCACCAGAGTGTGTGGGTTGACCGAAACGGTAAACTGCAAGAAACCGACATTCGGTTTAGTAGTGAGGAGCATCTTCTGCACGTGATCAACCGCGTTGTTGCTCGCGTTGGTAGACGAGTAGATGAATCGTCTCCCATAGTTGACGCCCGATTGCCTGATGGATCGCGAGTTAATGCAATCATTGCACCGCTGGCGTTGGAAGGCGCAGTGCTGTCGATTCGTCGTTTTCGTCCTGTGCCGTTCAATGTAAACGATCTAGTTGGTCGAGGAACGTTAAGCTCGAGCATGGCGGACTTTCTCAAGCTTTGTGTGGAAGCCAGACTAAATATTTTGATTTCCGGCGGAACGTCCGCCGGAAAAACCACTTTGCTTAACGTAATGTCGGCGCAAATTGGCGATTTCGAACGCGTTGTCACCATTGAAGATACTGCTGAGTTGCGGCTGCAGCAACGACATGTCATTCGTTTGGAATCGCGTCCCGCCAACATTGAAGGAAGAGGCGCCATTGGACAGCGTGAGCTGGTTAAGAATGCCTTGCGAATGAGACCTGATCGTATCGTCGTCGGCGAGGTGCGTGGTCCGGAAGCTTTAGATATGCTTCAGGCGATGAACACGGGGCACGAGGGTTCGCTTACTACCGTGCACGCGAACTCCCCGCGCGATGCTCTGAGCAGGTTGGAAACGCTTGTCCTTCTTGCCGGTGTTGATCTCTCGCAAAGGAGTATCCGCGAGCAGATCGGCTCTGCTTTCAATTTGATTGTCCAGATCAAACGTTTACCTGACGGGAGCAGACGCGTGGTCAGTATTACCGAAGTTACCGGTGTACAGGAAGGATTGATTAGTCTGCAAGAGTTGTTTCGGTTTAAACAGTCCGACACGGGAACCGGTGGAATTCATGTTGGATGCGGATTGCGTCCATATACGGAAACGAAGTTCAAGGACTCTGGAATCGAACTTCCGGCCAGTCTGTTTTCGGCGGAGGTTCCGTAATGTCGAACGAGATACTGGCCGTTTCGTTCACGGTGATTATAGTCGTCCTTGGCTCAAGTGTACTTGCCACTCGCCTGGTTGTGTCAAGGCGAAATCGCGAGATGCTTCGAAGTCGCTTGGAGGAGCTAATCGGGTCGTCGACAGAATCCGCATTATCAGAGTTCCGCATTTCCGGAGCATCCGAGCGACGAGGTTCTAGATTTGAACAGATGCCCGGATATGCGAATATAGACAAGCTATTGAAAGCGGCCGGATCGTCTTACACGCCATCCGATTTATTGCAGTTTTCTATTTTACTGCTCGTTGTTCCGCTGATTCTAGCCCTGGGTTTTGATCTTCCTGTTTTGCCATGCGTGTGTGTTGCGTCGCTGCTTGCGCTGTCACCATATATGATTCTACGGATGCAGGCGGAGAAAAAGCGTAGTAAATTTCAAAATCAATTGCCCGATGCTATCGAGCTGATGGTATCGATTTTGAAGAGCGGGCACAGTGTTCCGCGTTCCATTCGTTCTGTCGCGGAGGAAATGCCGGCACCATGCGGAAGTGAATTCAATGAGATCTTTAACCGCATGAGTCTGGGACAAACTCTGCCGGATGCACTTTCTGGCACGGTTGATCGTTATGGCTCATTTGAGCTTGATATGCTGAGGCGTGCAACGGCAATTCAAGTTGAAGTTGGCGGTAGTTTATCTGAATTGTTGGAGAAAACCAACGCGACATTGCGGCAGCGAATCAAGTTAAAAGGCCAAGTTGGTGTGCTTACGGCTCAAAGTCGATTGTCCGCTTGGATAATCGGTTTGATGCCTCTCTTCGTCGTTGTTGGTTTTCAGTTGGTAAATCCGGAATACATGCAACCTCTTACGGATACAAACATCGGCAGGCTGCTTCTTGTTGCGGCGGCGTTTGCAATGGTTACGGGCATTATTATAATGCGCAAGCTTTCCACAATTCGGGTATGAAATTATGAATCAAGCCTTGTTGCAATATCCCGAATTTATTGTCGCTCTCGTTTTGGGTGCTATCTGTCTTCTTGTGCCGCAAAGTCGCGAGGTTGTCGCCGACCCTCAGGAAAAAACTGCCTCCACCCTTGGTGTATTTGCGTACTCTCTCTCTTCGTTGCTTCCTCAAACTTATCAACAGTGGCTGACAAATAATCAGATTCGTGCAGGATGGCGTGGACGCAACGCTGTTTGCAGGTTCTACTCGTGGAAACTTTATCCGGCGATTGTATCCGGCATATTGGCGCTGTGGCTACCACTGCTGGCGGTGCTTCTTGTTTCGATCTTCCTTTTCTTTATTGCTGATTTGTGGCTAGTGGTATCAGTGAACCGACGTCGTCGCGAAATTGCCGAGAGTTTGCCTCAAGCGCTTGATCTTTTGCTGCTTTGTGTTGATGCAGGGCTGGGTTTGGATGCGGCATTGCAGCGTATTGCCAATGAACGAACCGTGTTAGCAGGCGCATTGAACGACGAACTCAACCGGCTTGGCAAAGACATACTTCTGGGAATGAATCGGGCGCAGGCTTATAGCGATCTGTACGAGCGAACTGGCGTTGATGAGCTGCGATCTCTTGGAGCGGCGCTGAGTCAAAGTCAAAAATTGGGTTTAAGCGTATCGACTATTTTGCGTGCTCAAAGTGAGTTTATGCGAAATCGGCAACAACGCAAAGCCGAAGAACGCGCGGCTAAATTGCCTGTTTGGATGGCTTTTCCGCTGTGGTTTTGCATAATGCCCGCATTAATGCTGATTTTGATCGGACCCTCATTATTGCTCTTCATACACCAGACCACACCACTGCCGCATGGTCTGTGGCATTGACGTGTCACTTGCATCGAGCGGGGTGTGGCGCCCCAGGTGGTCGCCCGGAAAGGCCGCCGCCCAAGGCACAGCGATCAGGGGATCATGCCTTCCCCCGTGACTGTGACGGCTCAACGCGCGTTGGCGATCCTTCTGCGCTCGAGCAGGTGTCGTTCACTTATCCACGCTCGGTCAGCGATCCCGCATCGGTACAGGTGCATCACACCAGTCGGCGGGCGCGGTCCCTGTTTTCGCAGTCGGACCGGCGTCGCGTCAGGATGTAATGTCAACGCACAACCGTCCGTGACTCGACGCCGTAAAAAGATCTGATTAGGATGGTCAGATTAATTTCCAAAAATATTTGTTTGATTCACAACAGAATGAATACTAACAGGCGTCGGACGGTCAGTCAATGCACCACATATAGTGTCTTCGGTATCACTTTTCGCGGTCAGCACACTAGCGAGATGCGTTAACGATATGTATAGCCCCCTCGCAATCTTTCGATAATCAGCCAATTGTATATGTCTGCTTTCATTGGCTAGCAAATAGTGTGCGGTAGACTTGGAAAAATCACATATTTCCGCGAGCTGTCTTGTAGTTTTTTCTCCTGCGAGTGCTCTGATTAACTCGCTCGCTTCTTCCTGCCCGTGATCTAAATATATGCTCGCTAAGTGGTCAACAGAACAGCCTAATCCGGCCGCAAGCTTGCAATAGTTCAAAAAATGACTATGAGAATTAAAATTGCCCAAGATCCTGTGAACAGTCATCTCGGGCAATTGAATTTTTTCTGCTAGTGCGCGAACGTGAGCCAGCTTCGCGGCGCTCAGGAGGCCTGCGATTTGTGGGTGAACTGGTCTGGTGGATTTTCTAGACATACGACGGGCTCGTGCAAGTGGCATACTCCTAGCAGTATACTCCTCACCACGCACGGGCGCCAAGTCTGGGTGCGCTTTGGTGAGTAAGGGCGGTTACGTGGTCGCTGCAACGACTTCGTGGTTTTTGGTGCAAAGCGAGGGTCTGTCTCTGCTCTTTTGTTTAGGTATGCCGCAATTGCCGCATAACTCATTGTGCCGGTCTTAACCCCGCTTCGCTTCGTCCCGTCTTCTCTCAGTCCTGTGTCTTTAACCCACTTCTTGAGTCGTCGCATTAACCTAAGAATCATTTGCTCTTCGGGATCTTCCACGAGCTGATGCGCAACAACTATGTAGCCGTAAGGCGGGCGATGTCCAATCCAGCCGCCTTTGTCCGCCTTGGCAATGCGAAGGTCGTAAAGCCGTTCAACTATGTCCTCTCTGATGTATTGAGCAACGGCCTGTTTCATATTAAAAACAAGTCTTCCGTTCTTGTCCGCAAGGTTGATTTGTTCGCTTACCGCCAAAAGTCTCTTGCGCTTTTTGCTGAAAGCGCGAGTAATCGCCATCGAGTCGAACAGGTTGCGGCTGAAGCGGTCGCCGCTCCAGACAACGAGCCCGTCCGCCTGGTCCCTCATAATCATGCGGAACGCTTCAAGGAATCCAGGACGTTCCTTTATACTGTCCCCGCTGGCCGTGTCTTTGAAAATGCAAAGCAGGTTGTACCCTTTCTCCTTGCAGTATTCGGTGATTCGGCGCGCCTGTTCGTCTAAGGAGCAACCCTCTGATTGCTGCTCAGTGCTTACGCGAATATATCCAATGAGCAACAGGACGGGATTTAGTTCTAGCGTTTCTGCGAGTGCTGGCGTTTTGGTTCTCTTAGGCATTGTTTATCCTTCCAAGTTAAAGTAGGGCTTCCTGATGCGCGCTCTCACGCGAAGGCGGCGTAACCGTAACGCCCTTCAGCGAGATGTTCGGCTATCTCCACCATTTCGCTCTTGTGCGCTTCGTCTTGGTGATTGTCGGCCGCTCGATATTGAGAGGCTATTTGCCTGGTGACTGCAACGTAATCGGTGTAAGACGCTTTGAAAGCCCACGATTTTCGCTCATCAGCGGGCATTCGCCTTAGTGTTCGCAGTAGTTTAGAGCCAATTACTTCCATTTATCGCACCCCGTTTGTGTAGACGATACTAACAAGGATAGGGCAGCGGGGCGTTCTTTGTCTAGTCGAAGTTACGTGTAATCAATTTCGATTACCTCGTCCGGGTGATAAAAATACGTGTCATGAAATGCAATTGGCCTGACAGCTTCTTTTGTATCGCGCTCGGCTTCGGAGTCTTGCTTGTTTGCGGACGCGTTCGGGAGCCGGCAAGCTTCGATCTAGTTGGCGTTGCTAATTGGACTATAGCGTTCGGAGCCGTTTCTTGGGTGCTTGGCGCCTTCTTAAGCGCTTTCGTTATCACCTATCAGGACCATAAAGCCCGTCGCAACCCTAGCTCTTCTTCTTAAATCCCCACCACAATATTGTTGCCCAGCCTGCCAAACAGGCTGTCAATATACGGTCGTCCAGCTTGAGGTCTTTCCCGATCCAAGCGGCCGCAATCGAGGCAATCAAATATATGAGCGGTGCAACCGCAATTGCCAGGACACAAGCTCGCAGTCCAAAGCCCTGGTCCGTCATCTGGCGGTCGGGCTCACATAGGATGATTTCGTTTTCTTCTTCTTCGTGGTCAGCCATTTCTAATCAAACTCGCTAGGACTCGCGCGCAAGCAACCGCCCAAGCGAAGGCGGCCAGGCAAACGACGTTGTGTAATAGTTCGTACCAGTTCACTGTTCTACCTCCTTTGGTGTCACCTTGGCAATCGCCAGCATGGCAAGCTTGAACAGTTCGAGCGCTGCCGCCTTCCCTTTTTCAAACGCTGCCTTGGCTTCTTCAACCTTCAGGCAATCGGACAATTCCTTTATACCGGCGGTCACTTTCTCGATGCCGCTGGCCAGTTTCGCGCCGTCAACGGACTCCATCGCCTCAAGCGCTGCCTGGTGCAAAGTCGCTGCGTGAATCGGTACTTCGTCAAAGTCCTTGATGCCGTCCTCGTCCAGGTCGGTATTCTTCTTGGCGTTCTCGAACCACCCCTTGAGCCAGTCAAGTCCGCCTTGGATGAAGCTGCTCGCGATAGTCTTGGCGAATGGAATTTTCATTTGGTGCTCCCAAGTGTTGAGTTATTGAACGCGTCAATTTGTTTTGCGGCCTGCGCGTGAAATTTTTCTACCTCGACGCAACGCGCCAGGACGTCAGCGCGCTTGCTGTTGATATTGCCGCTGTTGTAACCTGCGTATGCCTTCTTTAGGTCGCCTTTTGCCGCCGTTAAGAGCTGCTCCATCATGCCGGCAATCCAAAGCGCCTGGGCGTTCACGTCTGCCGCGAAACGCTTAACCGTGTTGGTGTCGCCCTTTAGATGTGGCGCCATTAGCTGCCCAATCCCAAAGCTGCACGCCTGGTAGAATGCCTCCGCTTTGGTTTCGTGCTTCTCTGGCTTCCAATAACCCGGCTCGCATCTGAACTTGGCGAACTTGTTCACCAAATATGATGGCACTTTCCAACCGTTAATTTCTTGAGGGAATACAATCAATTTCCGGATCTCGCTCTCGCTCATGCCGGTGATTCTGCAAGCTGCTCGCAGGTTCGCTCTGTACTGCGCTTCAAACGGATTGAAGTAAGGGACGCCGTGACTTTCTTGCATAGCTACCGCTACCACATGCGCCGCCGTCACGTATTTGCGCGGCTTAGCGGCCACCGCTTTCTTAGCAATTGCAATTAAGCCAAGGTCTATCATTTAATTTTGTCCCATTCTGTTTTTCTGTGCTCGGGGCTCATAAACTTCATGCGCGATAGTCGCGCGTAGTCCAAGTCGGTTAGCGCCGGATCGTCCGCCCTAGTCTTGAGCGCTTCATCAATTGCGGCTTGGATCAATTCGTCTTCGGTTGCAACTATGGGCTGTGGAGCGGGTTTTAGTTGAATTTCGCCGTCCTTCATTTCGTAAAGGTGCGCCGTGTCCGGCTGTAAGTCCTTGTGAAACTTGATTGTCGAGCCTGGCCAAACAACCGCCGGAGGGGGCTCTGTGTTGTATAGCCTCGTCTGCCCTTCCGGTCCCTGTACAAGCCACATCGCGGCGAGCATTAGTTCAAACATTTCAGCACCTCGATTGCTTCCGCGTCGCAAGCGCTAGCCGTTCCGCTTAAGTCTCCGTAAAGCGCAACCTCTTCTTGAAGTACGTTGTCCGCAAGCGCTGAGATAATCGTTTTTTGGTTGTCTACGTGGATTCCGTCGCCCTTGCCCAAAGCAAGGTTTATCTTTGCCAGCATTTCAAGTTTGGCTATGTTTGCGGGGTTCTTGAGTTTTACAATCAGAGGAACACTAGGCATTGCAGTTAAAGCCAATACCTGCGAGCCAGCGCCCGCTCCTAGATATCCAAGCCCCGGGTCTTCGCCAGCTTGCCCGCCGCTGCCGCCCGCCGCGCCACCGTTGCCGTCAGCCGCGTTAAACGTCCCTGTCACTGTCGGCGCGCTCGGTGCAATCGCTATATTTTTTCCTGCGCCGCCTGCGCCGCCGCCGCCCGCGAACCCTGCCCCGGCGCCACCGTTGCCGCCGTTGGCGTTTGCTGTGATGAGGTCCAAAACTACTGTTGCTTGGCTTGCAAATATGGTCGTTCCGCCGGCGCCGCCCGCGCCACCGCCTGCCGCCGTTGTTCCCGCCGTTCCGTTCGTGCCATTATTTGTAACCGCCGCGCCGGTCGAGTCTGTCAAATTTCCGACCGCTGCGAATACAAGCAGACCGCCACCGTTGCCGCCGGTGGCGCCGCTTCCGCTCGTGTTGACAGATCCGGCGGCGCCGCCACTGCCAGGGTAAGCGCCCCTGTAGTCTGTTCCGCCTGCCGCGATATAACCGGCGCCTGAAGATTGCCCGCCTCTGCCTCCGCGCGTGCCGTTTCCGCCGCCACCGCCGCCGGCCGCATTTACTCCAAGATCTGCGCTGCAATGCCCGCCGCCAAGCCCTGCGCCTGCATTGCTTGAATAGGATATCGGAGAAGCGGCGCCCGCCGTGCCGCCTTTCCAGCCGCTACCGGCCGTGTAGGTGATGGCGTCGGAAATGTCTAGCGTTCCGGTAGCATGAAGCCAGCATGTATCCGTTGTGTCGATGGTCATTGCCGCGCCGATAGTGACGCTTGTATAGTTTTTTACGCCGTTTGATACGGTGGTTCCGGCTGTGGTACCGTCCGCGCCAGTGCCACCAAAAGAAGTTTCGCCGCCGGCGGACAAAGTCGCCCATTCAACGGCGGTCGTTCCGTTCATGCGTAAATACTGGTCATCAGTACCGGGCGCCAACCCAATCAGCTTTGAGCCGTCGCCATAATAGACCGTGCCGGCCGTGACGCTAAGCGAACCGTTGTTGGTGCCGCCGCTTGAGATACCTAATGCAGTCCCAAAGGTCTTTGCACCGTTGATTGTCTGCGTCCCTTCGGACATGACAAAGTTTGCATTTCCAAGGTCGGGGATAGTGTTAGTATCCCCGTTTGCGGTGATTGCATTTGTTGAAAGTACCGGCGTACTTCCAAAGGTTTTCACGCCGTTGATTGTCTGAGCGCCTTCGGACTGGACTAGGTTTGCGTTGCCCAAGTCCTGAATTGTTATTGTGTCCGCGTTTGCGGTGATGGCTGCGGTTGATAGTACCGGCGTATTTGAGAATGTTTTGACGCCCGCTATCGTCTGCGATCCACTGGTTACAACAACGGTTGAGTCAACGGCTATAACACCGGTCGCGGCGGTTACGCTGATACCAGTACCGCCGCTTGGGATGACTTCGTTGCTTAGCGTTCCGTTTGCGGTGCCTACCCAATAAGTGGCATCCGTTGGCGCTCCGCCGCCGCTGTTGGCTGCCCATTTGACGTTTGGGTTGCCCGTACTGTCATATGTAAGAATGTGCCCGTCGGTTCCGCCGGCAAGCTTTACCAGTGTCCCGGCATCGTTCACGGTCAAGATGTCGCCGGCTGTGTAACTGGTGATATTCGTACCGCCGCCGGCAACGCCAAGCACCGCCCATGATGGCGCGCTAGTTCCGCCGCTTACAAACGCATGCCCGGTCGTGCCCGCTGCAACAATCCTAAGCGTGTTGGCATCAGAGTAAACGCCGCCGCCTGCTGCGTGCGCGTCGCCCTGGTTCACCATTGCAAAGTCTGCGTCTGTCGCTACTTCACGAATGCGATACGCGCGAGCTGCCGCCGGGTTCTGCCATGTCAGCGTGTAGTTGCCGCTCGACTGAACCAACGTAACTTGAGATGTGAGCGTTCCGCTTGCGATAGTTTTGTTTGTCAGCGTGTCCGTTGTCGCTCTGCCAACAATCGTGTCGGTGCTGGTCGGCAACGTCAGCGTTCCGGCGCCGTTGGTGATTGTCGCGATAACGGGAACGCCGGTGAAAGTCATCACGCCGTTAATTGTCTGGTTGCCACGGTTCAGCAAAAATTGTGTGCTGCTGGTGGTTCCAGGGTCCGGGATTAGTAACGTCCTGGCGCCTGCCCAATCTGCCCAAGTAAAAGCTGCGTTGTTGGTTGCGCCTGCAAGCGTGAAGCCGTTGCCGCTGTTGTAAGAAAGAATCGGTCCGGTGATTGTTTTGTTCGTCAGCGTTTGGCTGCCGGTCAAAGTCGCAACGGTCGAATCAATCGAGATCGTTGCAGTGCTTAAGCTAATGCCTGTGCCTGCGGTCAAAACTTGTTCGGCGCTCAGTCCACCGTTCGACGCGAGCACTACGTATTGTGCATCTGCCGGCGCGCCTGTTGGAGCCGTGCCCCAATCCGGTATGCCGCTGGCAAGCGTCAGGTATTCGCCGTCGCTCCCCTTGGGTAAACGCGTCCAGTTCGTAGCGCCTCGATAAAGGATGTCGCCCTCTGCCGCCGCTGCACCTGCTGCGCCGTCAGCGAAAGTATTGATTGCGCCTTGCGCCGTCGTCGCTCCGCTTCCGCCCTTAGCAACTGGCACAGTCTTAAGCGTTAGTACGTAGGTGCCGCCTGCGCCGTTGTCCGTGACGTCAAAGTATGTATTGTCCGCCGTGAATACTCGTTCACTGCTCAACGTGCCCGAGTTGCCCAGCGTTAAGTAAGACGCGTCAACATCGCCACCGCCGGCAGTGGGTGAATAGCCTGAACTCTGCCCGGCTGCAAGGGCTGCGAGTCCTTGCGAGACAAGCATTAATGCTAGCAGTAGAGAAACTAGACTCTTAGACATTTGACAGATCCGTGTTAGGGTTTGAGTCATGCTCTGGCGCGTTTGTCAGCAAGTTGTTAGCCGGCGTTGTGCCTGCTTTGAGAAAAAACGGAGCGTCAACCGGTCCCTTAAAAGTGATTAGCGCTTTGCCGAGAACCGCCTTTGTATGCAAGCTCGCAGTCTCCGCGCCGAAGTACCAGCCCTTTTGTGTGGCGTCCAGTTTTTGAAGCAACGAAGAGTGAAAATAGATTGTGACGTCCTGGTCTGCGCCGTCGTGGATGTAAGACACGATGCCGCTTTTGGGGACTCGCCCCATAGCAACATCAATGTTTCCCTCCGCCCCGGTCAAGCTCCAAGGAGCTGTTACGCCCAATGCTTTTGTTCCGGTGCTTCGGTCAATCGCAGTGCCGGCGCCGTTGAAAAATTTCTTGAGCTGCCGCGCCGGTGCCTTTGCAAGGTCTTGTGTAATCTCGGTCACTTGTGGCGCTCCTTAAGTCTTGATGATGTAAGCCAACGCGTAGTAACGTGGCGTTATGGTTGTAGGTGACACTTGGTTCAGTGCGGAGAACGCGCCGGGGGCTGAGGTGACGGCGATTGCTGTTCCGTGCGTGTGACTCGGTCCTAGTCCTGCGCCCGCGCTGTTGTCCCCGTAAGGTCCGCCAGGGCTCATGAGTCCCATTCCGCCCGTCGCTGCTGGCGAGGCGTTGCCCGCGCCAACAACAAATAAGCCTTGTAGGTTCGGTCTGCCGCCTGCGCCGTCGCACAGTGCCCAACCGCTCGGAATGTCCGCTATCGCTCCAGACCATAGGGCAATGATTCCTGTCGGAATTGTTGTTGCTGTTTCCCAAGCAATTCCGTTTGCGTTGCTGCTTCGAGCCGTGAGAACTTGCCCGTCCGTGCCAACCGGAACGCGAGTTAACGCCGCTGCGTATCCAAGTATGTCGCCCTTGGTCGTAAGCGCGGTCGTACTTGCAATCGATGCCCATTTCATGCCGGCGGTTTCTGCGTTGTCTAAGACAAGCGCTTTGCCGTTGTCGCTGGCTCCTGCGTTGCCCAAGGCAACGTGATTGGAGCCGTCAAACGTTAATAGTTCGCCTTTAGCATCAATCAGGTTTAGCGTTGCAGTTAAGTTGCTATTGATGTATGTGTAGATGCCACCAACCCAAGTGTTGAACTCAGCGGCGGTTACTGTGTCCCCGTCAACCTGCGTTATGTAGCCGCTTATGTTGCTTATCGCTGCGCCAACGGGCAAAGCCGAAGCGGTCAAAGCACAAGCCAAAAGCCAATTGCGTAACTGTCTTCTCAACGCTGAAAGCCTCCAATTGATAGTGTATAAATCAGCCCCGAGTAGTCCAAGCCATCGCCGCTGGTGCTGGTGAAACCAAGCTCAACTTCTGCAGCCCAACCTCTGCCCCTGGGTGTAAATTTGTGCTTCTTCAAATGCTCGCTAGGGAACGCGCTTGTACCCAATGTCCACGTCGGGAACGTGGTCCCGCCGACAACGCCGCCCGTGATTGTTTTGCTGTTTGGTTCCGCTGCCGTCCGCCTGGTGCTTCCGTCTTCCAGTGAGTTGAAGAACGTAACCGTTGCCGCAAATTTCTGATTGCCGCCGTCCGTCACGATGGCAAGCTCTTTGAACCTGAAGGACTGCAAAAGATTGCTAATGCTGATTAGCGCGCTCACATAGCGAAATAGAATCGAATCGCCGTTGTAAGTGTCGCCCGTGTAGTGCTTTTGAACGAACCCGGCATAGCTGCCGCCGTACATGGTGCCGCGCAATTCAATCGCGCTGTTGATTGCGAATCCGTTCTTTGTGCTCCAAGCAGGCTGGATGACTCCAGGCGGTGCGCCCGTGTTGTAACTCATAACCAGGCAAGACTTGTTTTGTCCGGCGTCAACGGTGAGCAACGGGAACCAGAATTGAACCTCCTGCGTTTGCGGGTGGTGAATTGCAAACGCTGCGGCGCAGTTGTCCAGGTCGATAAGTTTGATAATGTCTGACACGTCGGCGCTCAATGCGTCGCTCGGTCTAACTGCGTTTTGAGACAAGCTGCTGAAGCTGTAAACGCCCTTGTCCGACAAGTAAACCAGGTCGTCTAAAACCTGAACCCAAAGCCGGTTGTTGATAATGCCGTGCGCGTCGGTCAGGATGTCGAGCCTGTAGGTACTGGCGTTGTCGCCGGTGATTACGCTTATTCCGTCGCGCTGGCCGATTACGAAAATCTGTTCGATGTTGGTATTGCTCGGGCGGAACGATTTAATTCCGGTGACTGGTCCGAGCTCCGCCGGCGCCGTGAATGCAACGGCGTCCGTAGCGAGAATCGGCGCCGCTTGCGTGAAAACTTCCGCGTCCGCCTGGTTCGAAATTAGAATATCGAATTGGGTATTGGCGTCAGGGAATCCAGCAAACGCCATGCGGTCGCCAAAGTTTTCGCAGAATTTGGGCTCGCTGTAAGTCTTGCTGTTGAACGTGCCCGGCCAGACTCCAGCATTAAACTCTAGCGCTGCTTCCGCGCTAACGCTTGTAACTTTGCGCGGTTCAATGCTTCCGTTGCAGTAGACAGTTATCGCCTGAGCTGTCGAAGTGCTTGGCGAGAATGCACGCATACAAGGGATAGCGCTTGTGCTCAACCCTGTAATAATGTTTGTCAGTGCGTGCGTTGAGAAGTCGTAAGATCCAAGCACGCTACCGGCTTGGATGAGCAGCTTTAGCGCTCCAGCCGAATCAATGAACCGCCCAAAGCCAAGTATTGCCCCGCCGGCGTTCAGTGCTGAGCTGTTGTCGTGCGTAAAGCCGATGCCGCGCGAAGTCCAAACGCCGCGCTTTTTGTGCTGCTGTAAATTGTGTAAAACCTTCGCCTGGTCCGGCGCCCTGTCCAGGTCTGCAACGGCGCTAGCAAGTCCGCGCCGCGCGCTCAAAGTGCCTGGTCCAAGCGATTTGCCGTCTTTGTAGAGAGGGCTTTGATTTACTGGTGGGGTTCCGTCTTCCATGGCTTACCCCAATGGGCTAGAAACCCAACCGGTGTATCTGCCGATTGGCCAGCGTGAATGTTTTCTGATTGGGCTCATGGTGCGCACGCCCCGGCGGTTGTCTACCGGTACGCCGTCCGCCAACATAACGCGGTCAATAGCGTCCTTTGCCATCTGAGCAATGAGCGCCTCTTTGCCTTCGCCAAGTCCGCTTTCTAGCAAGCTCCAGGCGTGCTCCCAAAGTGCAAACTCGTATTCCGGTGGCCACAAAACAACGCTTGCCGCTTCGGTCAACGGGTACGCGTTCAGCTTCGCTTGATACTGAATATCGTAAGTAGCGTCGGGAGTCGGAAAGATCCGAACCTTCCAAACTGGGCTCTCGTCGGTCCGTTCGAGCGGCAACAAGATCCAGTGCGTTGGTGCGCCTTCCTGAATAACGCTTGCGTCAGGATACGCCTTGCTAAACTTTTCGTAGTCCCAAGATTCAAGCTCGCGGTTTTGCGTGCCGCCGGCAGTCACGTTGATGAAGCTGCGGAACGCAATGGCGCTCGGGTTGATTCCGGTGTCTAGCGCATAAACGCCGGTGCCGTCGCTCACAGGAAGTTGTAAGCGACGGCTGGCAAAATGCTTTACCGCTTTCAGGCTTAAGTGATAGTGAAGAAGGCGAACGTAGTACTTGGCTGCGCTTTGCTCTGATTCAAGTCCTGAATCCAAGTTAAACTCGGCATCGCTTGCGATGGTCCGAAGCCGCGCAAGTCTGAGTACTTCGTTTGTCGCGCCGCGCCAAGTGTTGTTTGCCATTTAGAAATCCGTGGGTTCAAACTCCACGCTCACATAAACTTGTTCAGCGTCGGTGTTTTGGGTACCGGCGTTATACTCACAGGTGATTACTTGGTCGGCTGTCAGCGCGAGGTCTGCGCCGGTCGCCGTCAAGGTCGCTGATTGTCCGATGGTTGCGCTATTCAGGGTCACAGATGCAGCGTTCAGCATCGTGTTTCCGGAGAAGCTGTTTTTCTCAACGGCGATAACGTTGGTTCCGGTTGTCGGAACTACGGCGGCGCCGTAGCTGATACCGGTTACGGTGCCAGCTCTGCGAAACGCTATGATGCCCCGGTAAACGGTTGCGTCTGCTGCGGCGCCAGTTTCAGGCGACAAGCGAACGGTTTGCGTTTGCCGTTTTGCTGAGCCAGTTTGAATCTGAGCCGCTGGCAGTCCGCCGGTAATAACCGGGGCTGTGCTGAAAGTTTTGGTACCGCCAATGGTTTGGGTCCCAGCGGTCTGAACAACGTTAGCGTCGCCCAAATCTTGGAACGTTACAGTATCACCGTTGACGCTGATACTCGCAGTGCTTAGGACCGGCTTTGCTGTGAAGGTCGCAACGCCAGTGACGCCAAGCGTCCCGCCGACTGTCATGTTGCCGGTCTGAGTGGTGGCGCCAGTATGAGTACTGGTGCCGTCCACTGTCAGATTGCCGGTAACTTTGAGGTTGTTCTTTAGCTTGCTCTGAGGCAAGGCGAACGCGGGCGTTGCGACTAGCAACGCGACAAGTAGCGCGTTCAATAGTCGTTTATGCATTAGGCGTTCCCCTTAGAGCCGAACATGAAGCGCCAATCTCGAATCAGGAAGCCGAACGCGTCGAGCCCTTGATAAAGGACACTAAGCGAGTTCTGGTCTGATACCTGCCAAGTTTCGATTGCTTCGCGCTCGTAGAACTCCAAGCCGTGCAGCTCGGGGAGTTGCACATACCATTGGGTCGCTCTCCAGGTGGAAGGCGCTTGTCCGAACAGAAGCGGCAAGCAAACAACTTCGATTGAGTATTTTCCGTAAGCTCCGGAATAAACGTTAATCGCGTTGTTCATCGTTTCCGGTTCGTAGGTTGAGCCGGCGATTTGCAGCGCTTGGCGCAAGTTCTGCGGAACGCAGATTATGCGGATCTTGTTGATAGGCGTCGGGTAGACTTCGCCGTTTTCATCCAGCGTAGTCATCATGTCGGCCATACAAGTGTCGAACGCGTCCGTTGTTAGCGGTGCGTGGCTGGCTGCAATGTTCGAATCTGTCGCGCTGTTATTGGCGCTCAAGACGTGCGCCGCGTTGAACAGCGAAACGCTGTCAGGCGATGTCACAGACGAGAAGCCATTTACGAGGATGTCGCAAGCGAGCTTGTATCTGTTGCGCGAGAACGCTAAGCCAAGACCAAAGGCTTTTTCCTTTACTTCCGGGAACTTGTTATCTCGCATAAATTCGTGCGAGATTTTGATTTCCCCGGTGTAGGTCTTCGGTACAACGAAAGAGCTGAAGCCGTGCTTGACGGTCAAGCGGTTAAGCGCTCCGCCTTCTTCGGTTTCGCCCACAACTGCCGGCCATACAAACGAGGTTTTCTCAACTCGTCTGCTGTCGGTTTTCTTCTGGTGGAAAACAGGCTTCCAAGCGTCGCCCATCAAAAGCCCCAAGCCGGTGCTTTCGTCGAGATCCTCGCCCATCTCCTTGATAAACTGGTCACGTAAAAGTTGCGACATTTAGATCGCCTGCTCCTTACAAAAATTACTCTTGGTCTGGGTGGGATGTGTAGACAACGAGGCGCTTCAGATCGACGTCTTCGATCTTGTTGTGTCCGCCGGTCTTGTCTGCTACTGCGGTGCCAATGCCTTGTTGCGGATTGGTCGATGAGAATTTCACAGCCGTTGCGCCTTTGCAGAAAGGAACAGCCGAGACGGTATCGCCCGTGGTGAGCGCTCGGCTAAAAGCCGGTTCTACCGTGAACGTGGTCACGCCGCCGGTTTCCTGTGAGTCGGTGATTAGCCTTTGCTCGTCCAGGTCGTGGCTGTACATGGTGCCGTTGTCGTAGTCGTCATCTGTAGAGGCAACGGTTACAAGCACGGACGTGGCGGTACTATTGGAGTTACACGACGCGTTTGCAATCGGCGGCGCGCTATTAACTTTGAGGTCTGACTTTGTGATTACCAAACCGCCGGCGACGGGGGTTAGAATGAACTTCTCTCCCGCTGTAGTCGTCAGCATTTCTGTAGCCGGTCGCGCTACGTTGCTTGGCGTTATCATCGCTTCAACGATGTGTGTTGCCTTTGAAGTGGCACTAACTTTGGTGGCAATCCCGGCGGTCACTGCGACCATGTCCCCTACTCTGTATTGAGTCGAGGCGGTACCTTTTACAACTTCCGTTGCACCCGCGCCGGCTGCCCGGTTCTTATGAACCTGGAACCCTGATCCATCTGCCATTTAATTGGCGCTCCTTACACAAACTTTTTCGAGACTTGTTCTAAGAACCGCGCTTTCGCGGCTGCTTCGTCGGCTAGTCCGTACTTTCGTTTGAAGAGGTCAGGCGCCCGGTTATACTCCTCCATTTTGGCGTTGAACAAACCGCGTTGGTTTTCGTTCAAATCAGCTTCGCTACCCGCTTTGCCGGCGGCTGCTTGCTTCGCCAAATCCATTCCTGTCGCTTGCGTGGTCATACCGCTTAGGTTGCCGCTGCGCTTAGTTTCCTTCGCAAGCTTGTCGTGATACTTTTTCGCCAATTCCTTGGCTGTCTTTTTGTCAAATTCCATCTTCTGGAATTTCTCGCGCGCGTCTTTGTACTCGTCCTTTTGGTTGAAGTCGCGCAACGCAAGCGCAATAATGTCGTCTGCAAGTTCTTCGTCATCGTCTGCAAGTCTCTCTACTTCAGCTCGTAGCTGCTTGAGAGAATCGTTTGCAAATTGCTGAAAGCGCTCCTGTGCGTTTAGCTTGCCTACCTCGGTAATGAGGTCCTTAGCCAAAGCGCCGTGCATCTGTTTCAGCGGTTCGAGACTATCCCGGTCGGTATCCGGGTTTGCTTCAATCGCTGCAAGAACTTTCTGGTATGCCGATTCGTCCGTCTGATTGCCCTGTGTGATCATCAAAAACCTTTTCAGCTTTTGGCGAAACACCCGCTATCTGTTCGACGAGGTTAAATAATCGCTCAAACGCCCATCTGAGGGAGTTATACGTTGTCCATTGTTGTATGTCTTCGCCGCGTTTCGGCGGTTCGCATCTGTATTGCTCAAGCAAACCAAAGGCGATATGTTTAAGATATCGGTAGCCCTGGTGTCGTACAAGTACTTCGAGCGCGCGAATGCGTTCCTGCGCTAAAGCCTCCGCGTCCTGCTTCGCGTCCTTCCGCTCCTTAAGCTGCTTGTTGCGCAATTCCGCCGGGCTGACTCGCTTGATCAATTGGTTCTCCTTGCATTGCATCCGGTGGCATCTGCTGCCCCATCATTTGTTGCTCTAGCTGCGCCATGAGTTCAGGATTTTGCATTGCGGCTTGTAGCGCCATCTGTTGAATCTGCGGGTTGGTCGCTAACAATTCCTCTGGTGATTTCTCCAGCTCGTCAGGGAACGGAATGTTCAGCCGGCGCCACAAGGAAACCAAAGCGATGTGCATAAGTGGAACTGCCGTAGGGTCAAGCGGTGCAACTCGTGTAGCTACGTCGAGCCCTTGCAGCAAGTTATCTGTCTCTTGCTGCCGGTTGATAGCGCCGCTTACGCCCTGTACTTGAATCGAGCGCGGTACTTGAAAATCTTTCCATTCAAGGCGCCCTTGTTGGACCTTGCCGGCAAGGTAGCGCTCATAATCAAGCATGCCCTCTCTGTCCGGCAAAAGCATTCTCTGCGATTCCTCGAACGTTCCTTGACACAAGTCTGTCAAAAGCTCGCTGTCGTTCTCTGCCTGGTTGTCGAGGATGATAGATCCGGTGCTCGCGTCGCGGTTGATTTCGGTCGCCGTCTTTCTTCCGCCGCCTGATGTCCTGGCCGCGTTGTCCGTGCTCATGCCGTCCGTTCCGCTGCTCGCCTTCATGTCGTCTGCGTAGAACCTAAGCAAGTTCTCGCCAAGAATTACCCGGCTTTCTGAAACCGGTGCGTCTTTGATTACGTCCAAGCCATATGGATTATCTTGCACCTTGTTCAGTGCGCCGGCGCTAAAGTCAATTTCCTCGTCGTCGCTGAAAGCGCCTTCAAGCAGGAACTTGGCAGGGAATAGGGAGTGCGCGGCCTGCGTGACTGTGAGCAACTGCAGAAAATTCTTTTGGTGGTACCTGCTGAGTTGTTTTTCAACCATGCCTATACCGCCCGAAGCTGTCGGCGTGTACCAGTCGATGCAGTCATCAATCAGGATGCGATTGTGCCCAAGGTCTGAGGGGTTTTCCTCGGCAAAGATAAGCATCGGGTTATCGCCCTTGCGGTTGATCGCAAGGTGAAAGTAGGTGTCCCAGAATTGTACTTTCGTGCCTTCGTGGTCGAACTCGAAGTAAGGCAAGTAAATCAGGTAAATTGGCACCAGCTTGATACCAGATTGCGAGGCAACTGTTTCGTTGCCGAAAAGTCGCTGACTGCCTTCTCTTCCGCCGGCATGGTCCTGGCTGCCGTTTATTTCCTCAAGGTTCATCTCTTGCAACTTCTTGAGTAATTCCGGCTTGTATTTTTGTTGGTCGTTGTCGTCGCGCTCTGCTCCGAGGCTGGCGAGCGTTCTAAACCTGCGGATAATCTTGGCGGGGCGCCGGTTGTTTATTAGATCCTCTTCTGGCGCCATCCAGATATCATAAAAATCAATCGGGCGAACAATTGGGCCAGCAAAGGAAACATGCGGGTATCTGCCCCGCGTAAACTGCGCGGCTTCCTCTTTCGGCAAGCCTGAACGCTCAAGGAACTTCTTGACCGCGCCCCTATGCTCGCGCTTGGTTGCTCGTCTCCAAACAATGTCCTCGTACCACTCCCAGTAAATCGCTGAACGTCCGCGCACAAGCTTTTGCTTGATGTGGCGTTGCATGTTGCGCCTGGTCCTGGCGCGCTTGTGCAAGAAGATTTGATGGTCTTGAATCGCCTGAATAAGCTTGTCGGCTTCGCCTTCCCTGCTGCTGACTGTTAGCCAAGGTTCGTTGCGCGGCATAACTGCGAGCGCTTGCCGAATCGAAAGCAGGTTCATATTGTCAAAGATATCGCTTTCGCCAAACTCGCCATCTTCAATGAGTTGAATCGCGAGGTCGTCCGGTACAAACCGCTGGCATAAATAGCCCTGGTCGCATTCCTGAACGTACTTTTCGCGCGGGCGCCTGTGGTCCATGCAATAAAGTACATAGTCCCAAAGATCTTTTGCGAGCGCTAACATTCTTGGGCTATCGAACGGCCCAAAGTCTGCTTGCTGAAAGACGAATTTCTTAGCCAACCTTCCGGTATCCTTGCCCGCTTCTGCGCCATCCGCTCTTTTTGGGCTTCTTCGGTTTCGGTCCGCCGCTGTTGTTGTCGCCCCGGTCTTTGCCGTAGAGCTTCAAGGCAATCATACCGGCGCAGTCAACCACGTCCTCAAAGGGGTGTTCCTCAATAAGTTCGTCGGTGTTCTCGCCAAAGTCGTCGGTCTTCCAGCGATAGCCGCTCTTGAATGCCTCGTAAAGCGTCTTCAGCGAGAAGCGGTCAAACAGGAGTTTCGGCGTGATATGTCCGCTCGGTTCTTCAACGTCCGAGCCCATAAGGTCAAGCAAAGTTGCTATTCTGCTAGTCTTGCGCTCGTCGCTTCGAATTGCATACAAGAATGCGCTCTGTACGCGTATGCCGTAGTTCTTTCTCAGTAGGTCGAACTCGGTTTCGTTCTTCACCTGGGCGCTGATCTGCTGTCTGCTGCCGTAAGGGTCGCCAACGTGGATCACTTCGAAGCTGCGGTATTTTTTGTTCATCAGCGCAACGGCTTTCTCTGCCATCACGTTGAGCAGTACTTGTCCTTCTCCGATTTCGTTTTTGGTCAGAACGATTTCGTCCAAGAGGCGCAAGCGCCCGTACCTGTCTTTCTGCCCGGTCACGATAGCGAACGTCAAGCCGGGGTCCCAAGCGAAAATAATCGGTCCGCCGTAAGGGTCCGGAAGCATCCCAAGCTGACAAGATTCTTCCTCGCGCAACGCGTAGAATACTTGCCCGCCCATGGCAACCATCCAGTCCATAAGGTACTCGGTGGCCATGGTTTGCTTGCTTTTCTGCTTGCACATGGATTCGTACCAGGGGCTAGAAAGCGTGCCGTCTGGCTTGCGGTAAAGTCCCTTTGCGTTCTCCGGATGTTTCCACCAGGGGATGTTAAAGACTCGAGCATTTTCGTTATCGAGGTTGAAGCGCAACCGGTACGCTTTGCAGTTCTTGCCGCGCTCTTTGTTCGGCGTGCCGCCAAGTATTCGAACTTTAACCGTGCCGCATGCGGCGTCCCATAGCGGAACGTCGCCGTCAACGTGCGGGAACTCGTCCCCGAACCAGATGAGCGCGCGAGCTTGGCGCATGGCTTTGCCGTCGGGCCTTAAGCCTGCAATCTGAGCGCCGCCGTTCGGTATTGCAATCAGACAAGTCTTATAGTTTTCCTTGTCGTGAATCGAGAAGTTCGACGGGAACAACCAGGGGAATTGCTTGTATTGAACTTCGATTTGAAAACGCAATTTTTCAAAGGGCGTGTTCATATCGCCCTTGGTGTCAACGTCGTCCAAGGTCTTTGAAGTAATTACGGTCGATATGCCGTGGAACTGCCAGAACCATTGAATGATTAGCAGATTCAAGAACGTCCAAGCGACCTTACGGGCTTTGTCGCCGTAACAGTTCCATTCCTCCATGTGCGAGCCGGCACACCGCCATATGTTCTCGATAATCTCAAGCGCAATGTCTTCTTGAAAGTCCCAGAGGCAAAGTGGCTTGATGCGCTCTTTGTGCGGTGCGTGCTCGTCGTGCGCCCAACCAAAATTGTTGGCCCAGAATATAAAATCCTTGGCGCAACGTTCTTTGATTTGCTCTTGTATTTCCTCTAGCTTGTCTTGTTGTTGAAGCAGAACGAGCTTTAGTTTTGCCCGTTTCCGCTTCAACTCCTCAAGACTAGGATAAGAGCGCTGGGGTATCGCTGCTTGCATCCTTTAGCGCGGACAATTTTTCGTCCGCTTCCTCTTCATCCTTCAACAGATCTTCAGTCGGCATGAGCTTGAGCAGTTCCATTGGTATCACCATTGGTTCCCACTTGCCGCCCTTGTCGTTGTCCATTACGCCGACCTTGGGCTTGTCGAGCAACACGGTTAAACCGCCGCTCCAGTACTCGCCAAGTACAAGCAGGTTTGCCAACTCTGATTTGTTCTTGCTCAAGATAACGCCAAGACTCGGGCGTTCATCGTTCCTACGGTAGTAGTACACGAACTTATCGCCCAAAGCGTCAATCTGGGTTTGCTGCAACGCTGCTTGGTGCTCAAGCTGGTTAACGCGTTTGATTAGCCCTGCAACGCTGTTGTCCTTGCCCTTAACTGTGTTTCGTTCCGCTGCCATTAATAACCGTCCTTTTTCTTGCCTTTCTTTTTGTCGCCCTTCGGCTGCGCTGGTGGCTTCTCTCGCTTCTCAATCCGTGGTGGTTTTTTCATTTGTCTTTCCTTAGCTTCATCAGGTTCTTTTTGTTTTCTTTTCGGCGTGCGCCTTTTTGGAAGTCGCCAACGTCTGTTGGCACACCTGGTAGCAGCACGTTGCCGGCGGCTTTGCCGAGGTCGTAATTTGGATCCGTTTTCTTGCCAATTGGGCGTTGCACGATATCCGAATAAGTCGTGTATGTTTTCTGTCCTTTGCTCAAGGATTCGTTCTCTTTCAGAATCTTTTGCAGGTCGCCACCGCCACCGCCCAATAGCATCGAGAGGGCAAGCAGTCCGGCGGAACGCTCCGCTTTGTCCACTTCGCCGCTCATTAGATTGGTCACAATTTTGGTGACTGTTTCCCAAGCAATGGAGCCCTGCCCGCCCGTTGCGAACAACGGCATTAAGCTGACCTTCATCTTGTCGGCTGTGTCTCTGCCAAGGGCTCGCGGAACGCTTACGCGGTCTAAGAGGTCTTGCAAGGCGTAAAGCGCCTTCTTGCCTTCGGCGTCCGGTTGCTCAATCATGTCCCAAGCTTGGGATACCTCAGTTGGTATCACTGCTCGCCCGCCTAATACGGTTTGCATCGCTGCGAACGTAAGAATGCTCCGCGCTCCGCCAACAATGTCGCGCCCGGTCACAATGTCGCCGGCGTACTTCTTCAGCATTCGGGCAACGCGGTACGGCTGGCTCGTGAATTGAATCACGCCCTTGAATTGCGGCGAGCGTCCAATCAGGTCTTTGTCTAGTCCAAGTGCGCCGGCGCCGTTAACGTCCTGGTTGACTTTGAGCGCTTCAACGAACGCGTCAACCTTCACGTCGTCGGCAACGTTGCCCGTTGCGAGGTCGTCGATTAACTTGTATCCACCGCCCTTGTATTTCACCTTGTCGGCGTAAAGCATCAGACCGGCGGCCATCACGTCGCGGTTGTTCCATTCCAGCGAAGGAAGATCCGGGAGGCTCCGGATTTTGGAAAGAAGCCCGTTGCCTTTGCTCAGTTCAACTTCTTTTCGGAATTGCTTTACGGGTCCGTCCAGTCCGTCGGCAAGCTCTTGCACGAACTTGCGCCCGGCTGCGCTGCCTGCGCCTTTGTTGTAAGCGCTCGCGGCGGTTATGCGGTGGATGCCTACGCGTGCGCTACCTGCAATCAACGGGTCCGTGAGGTTGAGCGCATGGTACCCCGGATTCCATTTGAAAATGTAATCGTAAAGTCCGCTTGTTAGCTGGTCTACCGGGTTCGCTTCTCGTGTTCCGTTGGTGGCGCGTTTACTACCAAGTAAGCCGTCATAAAGCTGCGCTAGCGTGTCGTGCTGAATGCCTGTTTCGTGATTCCATTCGGTGCGCGGCGCCTTCTCGATTTCGTCGAGCGCTTCCTTTACGAACTTGGCGGACTCTTTTCGAATCAAGCGCGATTGCGACAAGTAAAGCCGCTGCTGCTTGGTCAATGGTCCAAGGTTCGGACTCGTCAAAATGTCTTTCGCTTCCATTCCGCGAGCTTCGGCAACAAACGCCTCGTCGCCTGGCTTGAACTTAACGCCCTTGCCTGCGAGTACTTCCTTAGCAACGTTGTTCCAGACTCGGTTATGTAAGCCAATGCTGTTGTCGCGAACGATATCAAACGTTCGCCTCAAGCTGAGTAACGATGTCTTTTCAGCGGCGCCTTGCAGCAGTCCGGCTTTCTTCACTGCCGGCGCCTGCATCGCTACTGATGCGATTTGCTGCCCGCCCTGAACCTGTTGTGATACCGCTGGCGGTGGCGATGTTTTTCCCGAGCTCCCCTTTTTAGGCTTGAGGATTGCGAGCGGGTTAACCGCTCCGCGCTGGCTTCTTATGCCGCGCTGCCGGAATGGCGAAGTTGAAACCGCCGCCTTTTCGTAGACTTTCGTTTGTTCCGCCGGCGGAAGCTTTCCGTACCATTTATCAACCTCTTTCATTCCTTGGCGGTCGTCGGGTACTGTCTCGCCTTCGGATAAGGTGAATTGTTTCTCGTTGAATAGTTTTCGATTCGCGCGAGTTCTTATATTGAATGGCAATCCGCCGGATTCAAAGTTGACCGACGCGGGCAATTCTCCGGCCTGAACCTTCGCCATAAGCGGCGCTTGGACCTTGCCTTTTGCTAGCTGTACGGCTTCTTCGGCGGCTTTGTACTCCGCCTCAAACTGTTGAATCAGCTCTCGTCCTTGCTGGCGTCCGGTTATCGAGACTTCGGCGTCGGCGCCCGGTCTGTCGGTATTAACTTCAAAGTAAAGGCTGTCGTCCTCAAGCTTCGCATTCTTCAAAAATGCTTGTTCGTCGGCTGAGTATCCTTGCGACTTTTTCAGCTTAAAGAAGCTGCGCCCTTCCGCTTTTCCCAACGCTGCTGTGGCTGCTTGCAGTTTCGCGCGCGCGTCCGCCTTCGCGCGTACCGCCGTCGCGAGTTCATCCAGTCCGCCGGCGAGATCTCCAAGTTGTTCGCGTGCAACGTTGGTTCCGCCTTCAAAGATTTTGCGCTCGGTCGGGCTTGCATCGTCAGAGATTGCCAACGGCGTCGCCGCCTTCGAGTTGCCCGCTTGCTGCCGGTCGGTTCTAGTCCCCCTGGTCCCAAGCGCGCCTGATTGATTGGCGCTGTCTGCCGTGCGTTGTAGTTGGTTCCGGTCCTTGCCGCTGCGCGCTTCAAACTGGCCCGTTTCGTTGTTGAAGATAGCGAAATTGTTCTTCTTGTCCGGGTGTTTCCTAACTTCGTATTTCGGCTTTTGACCGTCTACTTGTCCAACATTTTGCGCCTCGGGAGCGCTTACTATTGCTACTTCTTCGGGTTTCGTGTCAAGCGTTTTGTCATCGATGTCCGTAGGTTTGACCGCCTCGGTCCGGCGCGCCATTTCGTCGATTGCTCGTAGCTGCACGTCGTCCGGGTAGTCATCCGATACGTAAGAGGTAAGCTCGTCATCTGTGAGCGGTCCGAAGTCGTCCGGCGCGGTCTTTGGCGCTGCCGGTTCCGGCGTTGCTGCTGGCTCCGGTGCGGTTGCCTCCGGCTCGTCAACAAACGGCGGTTCGTCTTGCGGCCAATCCTGCTCGATGCCGTCATTCTTTCGGCGCTCTCTCCGCATACGCTCTTGCGCGAGCGCGTCCATACGCTGATTAGCCGCTGTCTTTTGCGAGCCCTTCAGGCTTTCTCTCTGAGTCTCGATGGACCACCAATCGCGCATTTCATCAAGTTGGCTGTCGGTCAACTGGCGCGCGTTCCACTGGTCTTGAATTGGTCCGCGTTCATCTTTGAACGTGCGATAAGAGTTCGGGAACTCCTGGTTCTCTTGCTGTCCTCGGTCAAACGTTTGCGAGCGCTGGGCGGCTTCGGCGTCAAGCGTTGCCTGCTGCGCCGGTGCTATTTCCGGCTGTGGCGGTGGCGCCTTCTGTGCTGCGAGCGCGGCTGATTCCTGGTTCACTGATTGAACTTCGAGATTGCCGCCCCTGGTGTCGGCGCTAACTTTCGCCATGCGGGCGGCTTCGCGCTCTTTGTCTAAGGCTGCGAGTTCTTCTCGTGTCTTCTCTGCGGCGTTCTGTTTTAGCAATCCTTCTTGATTCTTGGATTGCGATTTAATCGCCTCGTTTATCTTCTGCCGGGCGTCAAGCTGGGTGTGCTTCTTCGTCCAGGTGTACGCGTCATTCGTTACGCGAATGAGTTCTTCCGGGCTCGTCGCCCGTTTAATTTCCTGCTCTACTGTCCGTTGAAATGCTGGCGTGTCGCCTTTGGTGATTCCGTCGAACGGGTTCACGTATCCGGTTTGCGCTTGCTGCTCCTGCTGGGTCACAACGGCGTCAACGTCATCCGGCGGCAATACTTCCGGCTCTGCGGGCGCTGGCTCTGCTGCTTTCTTCGCCTTGATTCCCTTGTAAGCTCCGACGCCTGCACCAAGCGCGGTGCCTACCGCTGCCGAGGCTGCGCCGGCTTTTGCCGCTCGTCCGAAGTCAAGCGGCTTCGTTTCCTTTGCTGCTAGCTGTTCTCCGGATTGAACGCCCAGGTCCATCACCCCGCCCATTGCGCCCGCGTTCAAGGCGCCTTCCGCTGCGCCGTGAACCATGGGATTGCTAAGCAATCCTTTCGCCGGTAAACCGATAGCCGGATTGAGCGCCGGTATCAGTGCTCCGCCCACCATCTCGCCTAAGCCGGTGCTTGCGGGCATCCTTCGTGCGAATGGTTCGACAAACGGTATTTGCTGATAGTTTTCTTTGACCTTGATTGGTGCCGCCGGCGAACGTCCGAGCATGGGATTTATCACCCCCATGGCTGCGCCTGTTGGGCTGAAGTACGGCAGGCCTTTTTGCTTTGCCACTTGTGCCGCGTGCATGTCGAAATTGCCGAGCGCTTGCGGCAAGCCAATGATTCCTGCCGGTATTCCCGCTAATCCTGCAAGTGCTGCGTCAAGCGGTTGCTGCACTTCCTTGCCTAGCTGTTGAGCCCCTTTCACAAGGTCGCCCAAAAACGGGACGTTCTGTGCCTGTTGCCCTAGCTGGTTGATTGCCTGCGGTATTCCGCCAAACATTTTGCCGATATTGTCTGCTGCTTCCTGTCCGGGGCTCGGCGGCGGGGGAGGGGCGATTAGGGTCTTTGCTGCGGCTTGTTTCGGTGCGGGCTTCGGCTTCGTCACTGTCATGACGTTCTTTTTCTTCGCCGGCGCTGGTTGCGCTGCGGCTGGTGCAAGCGGCGCGCCTGGCATTGCCGGAATTGCCGGCTGTTCCATAAACGCGGCTTCGTATGGGTCCGAGTCCTGAACCTGGAACGCGGCCTCGTATGGGTCCGAAGCGGCGCCCGTTGCCATTTCTGTTGGTGGCGGCGGTGGAATTGGTACTGTTTTTGCCATTAAAGACCGCCCAAGAATTGCTTAATCGTTTCCGGCGGATAGCCTTTGGCTGCAAGCTTTGCGCCAAGTAGTTCTTTCTCCCGCGCCTTTGATTGCGGATTTGCGCCCTGCGTCATTTGTTGAAAAATGGATTTCAGGTTGTTACCAACCTGCGGCGGAATTGCGCCGGCGCCTGGTCCCTGTGATTGCTGCGGTGCTGCGGGTGCTTGCTGTGCCGGAGCTTGCGGGGGTGCAACTGGCGCCGTTTGTTGAAACATCTGTTCCGCTGCTGAAATTGGATCTTCCAATCCTTCAATTTCTGCATCCACGCCAATCAATCCTTGCCCGAGCAAGTCCGGCAATTGTGGCGCGTTCTTAAACTTCGCTTCGCCGCCGGCCTGCTGCGTGTTGTTCTGCGCGTACTCCGCTTGGAACTCTTGCCAATCCTGCAACTGCTTCGCGTTAAACATCTTGTATTTTGCAACAAGCCCTTGCATGAATTGGTTTTGGTTTTGATCCATGCCGGCTTGCTTCGTCGCGTTTTGCATCTTCGCGATCTCTTGCCAGATAGCATTTTTGGCGTTTTGCATTTTGACGGCTGACGTCAGTTTGTCGTAGTTCAATTGCAAGCCTTGCTTTTGCGCCTGCGTCTTGAAGTCCTCGATAGCCTTGTTGTGCCGCTCTGTTTCCGTGGCTTTCCTGGCGGATATCTCGCCGGCATTAACCGCGCGCATGCGGCTGGTTTGCGCCTTAAATGCGTCTGTCTCCGCTTTCTGTCCGCCTTGCACTGCTTTGAGTTGATAGGCTAATGCCTTCTGCCCGGTCGGGCTGGTGTTGTTTATTACGTCCGTTACTGTCTTCAGTCCCGTGAGCGCGTCTTGCTGCGCGAGCCTGCGCTCTTGCTTCTGCTGTAGAACTTTTTGGTTAACGTCCTGGAGCAATTGAGCGCCGCCGGCTGCGGTGGCATCGCTGCCGAACATTGCCATAAGTCCGCCAATAGCATTACCAAAGACGTTGGTTGCTTGCATCTCTCGTTCAGCGCGGGCGTCTCTGCCGCTGAAAGCAGATCCTGTAAACTTATCAAAAGCCTGCCCTAAGCGAGCCTGTCTCTCGTCGGTCGAGGCTACTGTTTCCGGCGGTCGCATTAGCGAGCCGTAACCGCCAAAGATTCCGGCGCCGCCGAGCATTGGAGCTTGCGCCATTTGGACAGGAGCGCCCAACGCCGGTTGTTCTTCCGGCGCGGGTACTGCCTGCTGTGCTGGCATCTGTGGAGGTCCTGGAAAAAAACTTTGCATTTTAGAAGAGCCTTGAACCGGTCATTGAGCTTGAAATTTGCGGGAAGCTTCCGCCATAACCACTGCCAAAGTAGGAAGGAACCTGTTGTTTGTTGCCGCCGCCGAACAACGAGCCAATGCCGCCGCCAATCGCGCCGCCAAGCCTGCCACCTAACGCGGTTCCGGCAAACGAGCCCAATAGACCGGTCGCGGAACTGCCCAAGGTGTAAGCCTTTTGCGCCTTCTGTCCTTGTTGGAATTTGTAGAGGTCTAGCGTGCTCGGATAAAGCCCCATGGCAAACTGATTTTGATCCTGATTCGCACCAAGGTTGTATTGGTTCTGCGCGTTGGCGTTGTTCTGTTGCATCTGAGCAACGCCAAGCCCCCGGTTTACATCAAGTTGGTTCTGCTGCTGCGCGATACCAGGTCCGCCGGCGAAGTAACTTTGACGGCCGGCTAACTGGTTCTGAAACAAGTTGTTTGCGTAGTCGAGCCCTGATTGGCGCTTGCTTAGTTGCCCTTGCGCCTGGAGCTGTCCAACCATGGCGCCGCCATAGCTGCCGCGCGATTGTCCGTCTGTGTATGCGTTCGCCTGAGCCTGTGCTACTGCGGGCGCGATGTACTGAGCGTAAAAATCATCCTCGTACTGAGTCCGCCCCGCAGGGTCCATCGGGTTCTGATTCGTGAATTGCAGCCATTGCGGAATTAGCTTTTCTGCTTCGTTTCCGCTTTGTACTATGCTTGGCGCCGACATCGCCTGTGGTACTACCGTCTGCGGGTCCGGCGGTGGAACGTATGCCGGCGGCGGCGTGTACGTCGGCGCTGTCGGGAACGACATTTGCGGGCTCTTGCTGCGGGACATAGCTTGCCTCTAAGGTGCGCAGGAATTGCGGATTCAGCAATTCCAACAACACCATATCAACAGGTAGGGAGTGGTAAAAGCCATCGGCTGGCGATACCCCCACCGGGCGGAACCCGAGCGCGCGAGCTGCCTTAAGTGCAGGTTCGTTGCATCTGGCGATCTCTGCCTTGAGTTTGAGCAAGCCGAGTCCGCCGCCTTCGCTTATCGGTCCAAACGGTTTGAACGCGTACTCTATTGCCTCACGCGCGAGCTTCAGCAAAATTTTGCGGCCTCGATAACAAGAGCGCAAAAGCGGATCGCCAAAGGCTTCAAACTTTGCGCTGCGCTGGTGGCTGATGTCGAGGAAGCCCATGAAGCCCGCCGGGTGTTCTCGATGAAAACACATCAAGTACTCGCCGTGTCGCAGGGCGTTAAATAGCAATTGCTCGGGCGTCAAATGCATCAAGCAGTCATCGACTACAAACGGGCTTAGCTCAAGCGCTCGCTGGAAATATTCCAGGTACTCGCCGGCGTTTTTCTCTAAGTCTTCCCAAGCGTGTGGGTAGATTTCCGGTGGCAAAGATTGCAGCCGGAACCCACTGAACAGCTTCATTCTTCTAAGTCTCCAAATAAGTCCGGTTCCGGGTCTTCCCAGCCGTCGGCTGTCTTGAACTTGCCGTTTATGCCCGCCGGCAAAACAACCTGGGCGTCAATGATCTGGTCAAGCTTGCCCTGCTTGTCCAAGTCTTCAATCATCTTGATTGAGTCCGTTGCGCTGCTCATCAGGAATGCGTCAAGCAGGTCTGCCGGCAGATTGGCGCTGATTGCATCAACCTTCCCGCCGGAAAGGTCCAGTTTGAAGAATGCACGGCCGCCGGTTTCGCGGTTCTCCAACGTCTTCAACATGGTGCGCAACGCTTCGAGCGCAACGCGTGCTTTGTCCGGTTTGATGGTTCCGGAGATTACGCCGTTGGTCAACTTCTCCAACAACGACTTAACCTGATCCACGCTTTTTAGTTCGTGGTAATCGAAGTCGAGGGCGTCGAGCAATTCTTTTTTCTTGGCCGCTTGCTTCGCTATTCTCTCTTTGCGCTTCTCTGCGTTCTCGCCGTGATACACGCAGAATGCCGAACCCTGAATACGGAAGCCTTCGCAACGCTGGCCCGCTTTTGCGTGCCCTTCCTCATGCTGCCAATAGCAATGCTTATTTTGCTCTGGGCTTTCGTTGTTTAGGTCGGGGCTTATCATCTGGCTTCGCTTCGTCCATTAGCTGCTGCTGAAACGGATACGGCTTCATCGGTACCGCTGCGTTTTGCTGGTTCACTACAAGTTGGGTCAGAAGCGCGAGCATCTGGGCGTTTTGCTCTAGTAGCGCATTTAGCGGCGCCTGGGCGTGTAGTTCTTTCGCGCGCTCTTCTTCCGCTTTCTTAGAGGCTTCCCGCTCGCGCCTTTTCTTCGCTTCTGCCGCTTGCTTCTCTTCTTCCTCGCGCATCGGCTTGAGCCACTTTTCGTTATGCGCGTCAATCAGCTTTGCGCAATTCGTACATACAGTCATCGGCTCACTGGGCCGGTTCTGTTGCATGACGAATTTGTTTTGCGGTTCGCCCCTAACTTCTTTGTCGCAGTTGTCGCATGTAAATTTCATGCTCATTCTGATTTCAGGCATTAGCGCGCTTTCCAGTATTGGACGCCTGCAGTTTTCTTGGCTAGCTGCTTCGCCACTGTCAGCAGTGCGTTAAAGTCTCCAGCAATCGAACGATGCCCGGCTTTCATTGCGGCTTCTGCGTGAGTGGTTGCCGTTACGCCGATACGGTGCAACACGTCCTGAAGCTCCGCCGGATAATTGGCGTCTTCCGCGAACTTCATCAGGTTATCTAAAAACTCTTGATTATCGTTTGCTTCCGTAGAGTCCTCGCCATTCTTCTGCTCTGAATCCGGCTGTGACAAGGACGGGCTCGCCGGTATCGAAGGCTTTTTTACGCCGTTCAAAATCTCCGTTGCTTCGAATACTTCCTCGTCAACGTCAACGTCAACGCCAAGCAGATCCGGCGGTTCGCTCGCGTCAGTGCCTGGTACCGGTAGCGCATCTACCGGCTTCTTGCGGCTTCGGCGCTTCTTTGGCTCTTGGTCCTCTGGATGCATAATTTTGCGTTTCCTCTCTCAGTTCAGCCAACTGTAGCTGCACTTTTTGTATCTCTAATTCGTCGCCTTCAAGCAGCTTCCGGACGCATCGGGCGGCGCCAACTGGGTCTAAATTAACTTTGTTGCACAGGTTCTTAAACCTCTCGCTCTCAACCCAATCCTGGATCTGCTCGCGGTGTCTTTTGAACGCTTGCTCTCTGTTTGCATTCTTGGTGAACCCAAACTGCATTCGGTAGCGAACGTTATACGTGCCAGTGGCGTAGTAATCCCGGAGGTCGTAAGCATCTTTTACGGTCAGAAGCAAGAGGCGTCTTGCTAGGAGTCTCGCCGCTTCTTCCGTGTGGTGCTCTTGTGCCGGCAACAATTCCCCGCTGAACTCCGCTAGTGCCAAACTCATTATGTCGCCGCCTTCAAGTACTTGACTGTTATGCAAATAAATCGGGCAGGTTACTGTTTGAGCCTGCGGGCTTTTTGTTTCCTCTGGTGCTTTTAGCAATTACCAGCTTGCCGGGTTCGCCCTTTTCCGGCTCGTACACGTCAATTCGGAGTTCGTCCCCCTGCTCAAGGTCCAGGTGGTACACAACTTCTTTCGACAGAATAACCGCTAGGCTGTTACCGTTGCGGACTACTCTCTTGTACTGCTGGAACGGTTCCGATGTCATCTAGTTGCGCCTGTGTTGGTGTATCTCTGACAATGTACTTGTTGAACCACATGAAAAATTCTTCGACCTTGCGCAAAGCCAGGGTCTGCATTGCCGTGTTCGGTCCACATCGTTTTACGTCGTTGCACAGCTCCGCGCAACTTTTGCGGATGTCGTCAATCTTGCCGGCCTGCAATTCGTCCGGCGTCGGATCTGGTGCGAATGGATCTTTTAAGCTCAATTTCCTTTACTCCCTTGCTCTGGTGCTGTCGGTGTTTCCTCTTCTCCAACGGTCATAGTCAGCAGTCCGTTCATTGCGAACAGTGCCACCATGCGCGCAGCGAAAAGTTCGGCGGTTACCTTGCCCATCAGAAAATCTTCAATGTTTGAGCCTGTAAGGTCCAAAGCGCTGACCAATTCCCCGGTCGTCATGTCGTCGATTTTTCTCAACTTCTATTCCTCGTGGTCTATCTGTCCTGTAAGCGCCATTAACATCAGGCGCCACCTGTACCCAATTTCTTGCCACCATCTGCGGCGGCGCTTTCGTTCTAGTCTTGGCGGATTGCCAACGTAATTTATCGCGCCTGGGCGGAAGTCGAGCGGCTTCTCAATCTCGAAAAGAATGATCTCGCTTTTGTCCCACTCCCTGACCAGGTCGTCCGGACCGTAAAGAGTATCTATCGCTCGCTTAACGTCTTGCTCGTTGTTCACTTCTGAACTTGCTCCGCTTTCATCGGCGCCGCATATTGCAAGCGCTCAAGTTCCGCAACTCTTGCCTCAAGCGCTGCGATCCGTCTAACGGTTGAGACACGCCCGGACGTTCTATGCGCATAGCCTTGCATGTCTTCCGTCTTTATAAACCAGCGCTTGCGCGTCGTTCCGGTCTGGCGTGCTGGTATTACCCCTCTGGCAACCAATCGGAGCAAGTGAGCGTAAACATAATTAAACTGCTGAGCAGCCTCCTTGACTGTTAGCTCTCCGTCTCGCCTGTCGTCGATAAGCTTCCTGGTCATTACACGGGCTCCAAAGCAAGCGCGCAGTAGTCCGGGCGTAGCCCTTCAAAGTCGTGCAATACGTATGTGATTCTGCGTTTGAGATCTGACACTTCTTTTGCTGCCGTTTGTTGCGGCGTCAAAGCTTTAACCAAAACGATGGTGTCGCCAACTTGAAAATCGCGGTCCGCTTTGCGTACTTCAAAGTTTTTCTTTCCGCTTAGGACGGCGTCAAAATACTGAGCATCACATTTGAGCGTGTGCGTCACGGGCTTGCGCTCGGTCCTTTTCGCAATCATTTCGCGCAACTGCTGATTCATTCGTCTAAGCCGCTCGTTTTCTTCCTCGGCGGCGACAAACTTGTCGGCAAGCTGCTGATTCTCTTGACTCAGCCTCTTATAAAACTCAGGATAGTTAACCGCTAAATGAAGCCTTTCCGCCCCTATTTGAGCGACAGGATCGAGCACCGGGCGAAACTCCGGCATTGCTGCGCCCCTGTTGATGGCATCGACAAGCGAACCGCCAATATTAAGCGCTTGCCCCACCGTTGAGCATCGCGGTTGCTTCTGTTGTGAGTTTGACATTTGGGTGTAATTTCCTCGCAAGTTTTCGGGCCATGAAGCGCCATGCTCGGCGCGGTCCTTCTTTGTCGTTGGGGTAGTGAAGTATGTATAACAATCTTGTGGATGCGAGATCGGTTGAAAGTACCAGGCGCTTTTTAGAGCTTCGGCAGCTTCTGCATCGGTTTTGAAAACTGAGGGTACCGTTGCCTCTAAGATCGCGGACTCCAAAATCTTTAGCGCCTGGTCCTTCATGTCCACATTTACACTTCCGGATCTGATTCGGGTTGAACATTCTTTGCCGCTTCCGCTAGTTTTGCTGCTTCCTTGTCTGCTTCGTTTGCTTTGCGTAGCATCGCTTGTGCGTAAGCTTCTGCCGTTTCTGTCATAACGCTGTGCACCATTTGCGGCGGCCAGTGATTTTTTTGCGCTGCCACCTGCGTTGCTTGCACGATGAGCGGGTTTGAAAGCAAGCCGGTAAGTGCTGCAACTCTGAATTGGTCTATTTTTTCCATATGTCCCTCAGCTCGGTTAAAAGTTTTTCGATGCCCTTTAGATGCGCGACAATTTCTGATTGCATCTCGTCTTGTCGCTTAAGCAACTCCGTCATGTCGCCGGCAATCAATCCGGCCGTAGTCCTTAGCTTTGTATTGCCTTCTGCAAGCTTCTGAATGTCAGCTACGGCGTTCCCGACGGCTCCGCAGACTTGCCCGCGTATCACTTGCATTTCCCGGATAACGTCAGTGGTGCCAAGCGTCGGCGTCATGTCTGGCAGTTTCATTACTTTGACAGGTGTCGCCGCCTTCGCCTGCTGCTGCATCTCTACGCGTTTCAATTGAGCGCGCTTGACGGATTCTCTTTGCTTGACGAGTATTTCAGCCTCAACCTTCTTGATGAAGTTTTCTAGATGCTGATCCTTCACCAAAATGAGCGAAGCGTTAACCCGCACATGCTCTAAGCGGTCTAACCGGGAGCGCCAGAAACCATCGCATTTCTTGTACTTTTTCACCAGCTGCGGTATCGAAAGATAGCCCTGCAAGTTCATGGCATTACCCCAAAGAACCAAAGCGACGGTCCGCCGGAGCACAAAAGCCAGATGAGAAACAGGACGGCGAGAAAGACCGTCACCATCAAAACTCTACTATCGTAATCTTTCTCGCACATGCTGTTCGTTCTCGGAGGAGCCACAAACAGAAGTAAACCAAAGCGAGCGCTCGCCGTTAATACATCTGACAACTATAAGTTTTTGCAGAGGATCGGGCGTGCGCAATGGATATCTAATTCGCATGCAATCGCTACCGCTTTGCGCGCGTCGGCTCCAGCTTTTAGAGCCGCAAGAGCGGGAACGTATCCGCAGCCGATTGCCACCGGTGGCGCCATCTTGATTGGTACCAATTTATCGAAGTAAACATACGCGCCGTTTTTCGTAACTGCTATCGCGCAAAACTCTTCGTCAAGTACCGGCTTCTCTGCCGGGTTGCAGCCAAGCTTAAACCACCGCTCAAACAAAAGCCCGTCGTCGCTTCGTCCTGCGGTGCCAACCAAGGCGTCATGAATCTTTCGGATCTTTCTGCTGTTTTGTATCCGGATATCGCCGGCGGTAGTCATCGAGTCAGCGGCTAAGGTTGTGCCGTCCCAGACGATTACCGTCATTTACTCACCTTGTGCAACCTGCCGTCGATACCTAGATACTGCCTGCCTTTAAGCAATGGGCGCGTGTAAGTGGTGACAACGTTCCGCAGAACGTGCGCGTCATTGCGAGCGCTGAACACCGGGGCGATAATCTCGTCTCTAATCTTGACGGTGTTACCGGAAACCTTGGCGTAATGCCGGGCAATCATAATCTTGTGGTTTTTCATGAAGTCTTCGCGGGAAGCCAACATCATACCTTCATAGCAGTAAGCCATATCTTGAATTTCGCGGTCAAACGGGCTGCCATCTGCCATCGAGTCGTAATACTGGATCGGCAAGTGCTGCCGCTTGTACCGTGCAATGGTCTTAAGCGCGGTCGGTAACGTAAGCGAAGGGTCCGCCCAAACTGCCGCCGGTGTTAAGAACAGAACGATGGCTAGAATGAGTTTCTTCATTTACTTCTTCGGGATAAACAACAGGGCAAAATTTGCGGCTGAGCCGGCATAGTCAACAAACGGCTTGGTCTTGATGCAGACCCATCGGCAACCGCGATACGTCTCTTTGCACCAAGCCTTAAACCTGTTCGGCTTCTTCTCCGGAACGTCAACGTCTACGGTCGGAATATTCGGCGTGGCAACGCCATTCGTCAAGGTCTGGGTGGCGTCAAGCCTCACCAGGTCCTCGGCACCCGCCGGCAAGGCGAGGGCTACAAGTGCGGCGGCAGTGATTAGTACTCTCATGTTTTTGAGAATAGCGGGCGCGTCAACTACTTCGCTTCCCGCTGCTTGTGCGAATATATAGCCGCCTGGCGCTGGTGCCATCGGTCCGGCGATTCACATGTGTGAAACATCGGCGGCGCTTCAAAGGCTCGTTTGCAATTAACGCACCTGAATTGTCTCGGTTGCCCTGGTGGAACGTAGATTTCCTCCATCTTCCAATCAAATGGCATTAGTGCAAGCTCCCTATTGCGATGCCGGTAGCAAACGCCACGATCCAGGCGACTAGCGTATGAACTCGCTTGTCTGTGTCGTAGCAGTGCGACAGGGCGCCGTAAGATTGCTTATGCACAGTTGAAAGATTGTCGATGACTTTTTGACAGCGGTCTTTCTCAAGCTTCAGGTCAAACTCTGCCGTTTTGACTTTCACTTTGGCGACAGCGAGTTTCTTTTCGTTGCTCGCCCAAGATTCAAAAGCGAGGTCGTGAATATGCTTCGCCATCATTTGAGCCGTGCCAACCAGGCGCATTGTGATAGCGTCAAAGCGATTGTCCCGAATCATTTCGTGCGAAATTGCATCTTGAGCCTGAATCATTTTTACAACGTCGTCTTTGTACGGTCGCATGTCTGAGCCGAAGCTGACAGGTATTGCCCAAAGCTTCCCTGGCAAGGGGCATGCTCTTATGCCTTCAGGCTTCTTGGACAATATCGCAACATTGCAGCGGGCGATATTGTTAAGGCTGGCATGGTCGCGCATGTACTCAAATTCAAGAAACCGAACGATGTGTTCCTGACGCGTGATGTCCGGATCTTCTTCGTTCTTGAGAATCTTCGAAATTGTATGCGGGTAAACTTCCCTAAAGTCGTGCATCACTTTAGTAGTGCTCCTCCGAGTCGTCGCCATCCTCATCGAAATCGCCTTTTGCTTCGATTAGTCGCCCTGGCTCTCTGGTGATTGCTCTTAGGTCCCAGCTTGATACTGGCGCGGGCGCCCCTTGGCGGGCAATTTCTTTGGCGACAATTTCTGTTACTGGTGTCACGCGGTAAACGCTTCCACCGCCAAAAAACTGAGTGACAATTCCAGTCTCAAGCGGGATATCCACCCGCCCAAGTTTGGCGCCAAAATGCTCCTCTTCGGTCACGTAGCCGGCTAGCTTCACGTGTCCCATTAATTCGATAATTGCCCAACCTGCAAATCCGTTCATTTTTCTTCCTCGCACCATTTATCCCATTTATCAACCGCTTCCGACAGTTGATTTAGTTCGTCAAATTTGAAGAGGTTTGGCGAGTCTAGTGCGAGAGTCTCAAGCGCTTTTTCGTTCTCCTTTCGGAGCTTCTCGATTTTGTCAATCTCATGCATCTGGTACATACTCCTTCACGGTAAGACCTTGTTCGGAAAGTTCGATATCACCACCGGACAACCAGGCGGTCAAAGCGGTGAGCACTACGGGCAGTGGCAACTCTCCGACGCTCAAAAGTTGCAGCAGTTTGTTAACGTTGCCGCCGGCTTGAACGTCTTTGACCATCTTCGCCGCCCATTCTTTTTGGTCGCGCTTTAGCTTGTTTAGTTCGTTCCTGGTTTCACGGTGCGCCCTTTCTTCGCCTTGGATCTGGTAATCCACCGCGAGCCCGTGACGAATTTCATTTCTGAAAAATTCCAGTTCTTTCTTGTTCACTTCGTTTCAATCTCCAAAAATTCGCGGGTTTTTCTTTCTAGCGAGTAGCGGTCCATGTTCTGTCGAACAAGCAAGTACGCAAGAACTTCGCCTAATGCTGCGTCGAACTCCTCGGGCAATTTTTCGTAATGCGATTCTCTTAGCTTGGCGAATTTCTCTCTGAGTGCCGGTACTTCCTCAATCGCGTATTGCGTCGATTTCTCAAGTACGTCCGCTTCAGACTCAGGCTCGCCACCTTCACCCCAAGAGCCGCAACCGGAACAAGAGCCGTAATAGTCCTCGTAGAAAACAATCTTGCCCTTCATTGCTCCGAGTCCGAAAACTTGACCGGAGTAACTGCCGACATCTTCAGTCTTGAACCACAGCACCGCAGGCGCCACCATGCAAAGCCAATCGGCGTAGTTCTGGAAGTCGCAAAAATCTCTGTGTTTTTTGTTCAGAACTTTACTCATTTTTCCTCCCGCAAGTCGCGCAAAAGATTCACGCAGATCCACAATGCGCCGGACGCCAAAACCGCAATGATGAATATTTCGGCAGTCGCAACGGCGGCAACTTCAAGCCAATCAAGAACGGTCATTCCAGTACCGCCAATTCAAGAAGGAATTTTGCGATTTCGCGCGCCTGGTCCTTTGTGAACTCAAAGCAATCGTCTACCTGTCCACCGTCCCAATTGAGCTGAATTACGACCGTCTTCCGAATCTCGCTCGTCATGGTGCGAATTTCTAGAACGTCTCCGCATGTATCCTCGAACTCTTTCGTTCTCATGTTTTCCTCCAAAGCAGTCGCCGGGCTGGATTCGAACCAGCGCACCGGGGCAAAAGCCCTGCGCTCTACCACTGAGCTACCAGGCGATAAAAATCGGTGGACAAGGATGGGATTTGAACCCACGTGACCCCGGCTATGACGGCGTGAAACAAACGCCGAGGTCTTTAGTTTCTACGGCTCACCTAGAATCGCCGCCGCTGCTTTCACCTTTGTGACCACTCGGGCACCTTATCCGTAAAACTGAAACAGGATTGGCAGTTGTCGGTTACTTGCTCACAACTGGCTCCCGGTTAACCGCCGGGTCCATATCGGTCGCGCCCGATTGGGTCATTCCTGCTTCAGTTCGTTCAGAGTAACGGGCAAGTTTTCCGGCGTGAATACATATGACAAGTACGAACATGTGAGAACAAAACTAAAAAATGAAAGGGGTATGGGTGCGCCAATGCCCGGGCGGGGTGGCGATCCGTTTTGGGGCGGTACCCCGGGGTCTTGGCGTCAACAGGTAGGGAACCCTTGCTAGGACTGGGTTCGCGGTAATCAGATGTTTAGTCCCAACTATTGATACGATTGAGGCACCACATAGCGCTCATGCGGCTTTCCGGCGTTTAGCTCAAGAGGTGCGGTATCGCATCCGGTATCAGGTAGGGACAGTTGCTAAGCGCTGAAGATGTAGCAACGGTGCGGGTTTGCGGCGGCGCGGGCGTTGAGAACCAAGGCGGGGGAAGGGGTGGATTTGTAGGCTATGGTATTAGTATTGAACCACTGTTTTAGTCATTCCTTCATCAGAAGCATCTTTGATGACTTTTAAGGCGCCTCGCCTTCGTTTAACCTCTCGCACTGCATCTCTTGTGTTTCACAGGGCTTCTTGGCGATTTCTCATACCTCAGCGTAATTGTTTTGCATCGCCACTGTACGTAGTATCGCAGTTAGGTTTGGTACTCCGGATAAGCTACGCCTGGCTATGGCAGGTCCCTAGCGTCAGCGGTTAAGGGACTGCCAGCCAATAGCTGGGCGCTATAGCAAGGCTATATTAGGACTATTATTATTGTTCTGAATATAGTGATAGCTATCTACTATCGTAGCTATCACTATTCAGTACTAGATATTAATATCGGGAGCTATAGCGGGTTTTCGACTATAGCGATTGCTATAGCTTCGGGCTTTGCTATAGCTGCTATAGAAGAATTGCTATAGTCGAACTATAGTGCGGATTTTGCTATAGCCGGATTTTGTTGCTATAGCAGCCGGCTATAGTCGATGAAATTGCTATAGCTCGTGATGACATGTCATATGTATTCACGGGTCGGAGCTGGTTGGTTACGCTTTGGAGGTCGGAGATTGGAGGCGCGCAAGTGAGTCAGCTTGAGTTCAACTGGATGAATCGGAACAAGCCGTGCAAGTGCGGGAAGTGTCAGAAGCAGGTTGCGGTTGACGAGTCGCGAGGTTGGATAGTCCAGCTCCGCCGACCATGGTGTGAAGCCTGCATCATTGCTGAAGGTGTGCAGATACAGAGCAAGGAGAAGAAGCCGAAAGAGGCTGGTCCTAAGCCCGTGGTGCCGGCTAAAGATGCCGAGGTGGTAGCTGAGATAGAGAATCAACTCGCGTCGCTGTTTGACGAAGTCAGCCTTATTACGCAAGCTGTTGATACCAAGGTCGCTGCGATGCAGGCGCAGATTGCTGAGTTGAAAGCGGAGAACGAGAAACTGAAGAAAGACAACGATATGTTATGGGAACGCGTTGAAGTTGTATCGAGCGATGCTCTCTTAGCCCTTCAGCGGATCAAGGCTCTCAACGTCCCAGTCCCGAGTCTGCCCAAGACCGAGAACGTGGTTGATTTGTTCGCATGATTATTCACGCAAAGCTTGGCACTGGACCATTGAATCGAATCGAATCAAGCTTCGTCGCAGGAGACTGCCAGAAGTAGGCGAACGCATTGAGTTTAAGCACGTAAACGCGAGCCGTTGGACAGATTGGCACACCGGACACGTTTATGGAGTCCGTGACTTAGGGCTATTCATTCTTTACCTACTCGATGATTGCTCTTGTGGTTTGAATCTACGCTGTTAAAGCAAAAGCCCCGGTTTAGTCGCCGGGGCTTTCTTCTATGGTCTGAGCCTGTGATTCATTTATTCATCCCTATCCCATTGGTACTGCTCTGTCTCTTGCTCGCAGGCTTTTAAGAATGTCGGCATATCAACCGCAACGGTGACATTGCCGGCCGCTACGGCTCGCAATGTGCGTTTGAACCCTTGCTTGCATTCGTGCTCTCCCTGCACTTCAATCAGGCGCTCTCTGATTTTTCCCGGCGTCCATTCTGGTGCTGATTTTGCGTGAATCTCCAGGAGCCAACCTGAATGCGCCACCGCTGGAGAACCGTTTAGATGCAACTTTGCGGTTAATGCGCTTGCATCATGGTAAGTCACTGCAAGCGGCAACTGCTGTTTGCCTTCGGTCCATCCCTTCTCCCATGCTGACAGAATCATGCGTTCCTCTTGGGTCAGCGTTACTTTTATTTCTCCGATGTCGCTCAGTCTTCCATCAAACAATTTGTTGTCCCTCCAACAGTCAAAAGCGTGGTCGTCATAGTCCAAGTCGTTAATCATCGCTGCGCCCTAGCGGATCTCCCCGTTTGACGATGTCGTCCATGTCGTCCGGGCATAATTCCCCGGTGAGAACTCGGCAAGTTAAGCAAGCTTCGGACTTCCACCAAAAACGGCAGCCGTAATGACTGTAAACGATGACCGGCTCAGGTTTTGGCTCTGCGCATTTGCATTGATATTGGAACGGGTCACGCTCTCGCCAATGCTTCCAAACCTCTTCCTCTGATTCGCGAATTTTGGGCAACATAACGTCACTGGTGCCGTTGTACTCTCCCCATCCGATTACCTTGCCGTCTTTGATAATTTCAGCGTATGCGTGGCTCATTCTGCTAATTTCCTCTCTAATGCGCTTAGTATTCCGTCTTCAACTTCGCTGTCGTCGCCGTCCACCACTTGGCGCGAAAGCTTTCGCTTGTCTTCAATGATTTCTAAAATGTCAAAGTCAATCGTTGAGCGGCCAACTGCGTACCAGCAATTAACCGTGTCCTTTTGCCCTATTCGGTGGCATCGGTCCTCGCATTGGTCATGCAATGCCGGATTCCATCCAAGCTCGTGCGTGAGCACATTGCTTGCTGCTGTAAGCGTGTGCCCAACTCCGCCCGGTGAGTTCGTTGCGCTCGTTCCTTGTGCGCAGACAATCAGGTTGCAAGCCGGGTCTGTTTGGAATCGCTTTACGTTCGCTTGCCGCATTTCAGGCGAGTCAATCGAAAGTATGCGCGCGCAACCTGGGAACGCTTTTAGGATGTACTCTAAAATCTCTTGGTGCGTTGCGAAGTAAACCAGCTTCTCGCCGGACTCAAGAAAGTTCTTTATCCAGTCCCTAACTTCCTTCTTCTTGCCGTTGGCCGTGATTATCTTTAGGGCTTGAATGCGGACCATCATTTTCCCGCGCTCCGCCTTCTCCGCTTTATCCTCCTGGCGCTCGCGAATTAGCATCTTTTGCGTTGCAGGGTCCAGGTGCTTTATCGATTCAAGAAATTTCTTGTCTCTTAAAACCCGGTCCTTGACCCATTCTTTAAGCTCGCGCTCTGCCTTGTCGTATTCCTCTCTGTTGTCGATTTCCAAAATAACCGGCGTTCTGATTTTGTCCGGCATCTCGGTTAACACGTCCATTTTCTTGCGGCGCACATAGCAAGAGGCGCGCATTTTTTCGTTTAGTTCAAGCTCGTTCTGTGGCGTCTTTGCCTCGTATCCGAAGTATCCCTTTTGCATTCCGCAATACCGGATCATGAATTGCCACCAACCGCCAAATTCGTCGAGCCGGTCAATGAATTTCAACAGGCTTGCGAAGTCTTGCGGCTTGTTCAACATCGGCGTTCCGCTGAGTAATAAGCGGTACTCAACGCCCTGGCGCAAAGCCATGAATGCGGCGGTCCTGGCGCTCTTGCTGTCCTTTATATAATGCGCTTCGTCTGCTGCAATGAACCTAAGCTTAAGCTCTCGCAGGTGTTCAGCTAACGGGCTAAGTACAACTTCCTTCTTGCTTTCATCAAGCCAACTGGTGCGCGCTCCGTCCGGTCCTATTCGAGTTCCAACTAACTGCTCGTAATTAGTGACGATTATGTCCGCCATGCGCAGCAACATCGGGCTTGTCTTCTTGCCCGCAACAACAACATGCCGGCCAGGGATACAAGCAGGTATTTCACTCTCTGCCCAGTTGAATTTGAGCGATGCCGGCGTGACTATCAAAGCAGGATAGGCATTAGCGGCGTGCAAGGTTGCGAGTGCTTGTATTGTCTTGCCCAACCCCATTTCGTCGCCAATGATTACGCGCTTTCTATCCAGTGCGTAAAGTATTCCGGCCTTCTGAAATGGAAACGGTTCTTTATTGAACCCTGGTAGATGCAATTCGGCGCTTGCTGCTCTGCTCTGGTCAACGCGTGCCTTGTGCCTGTGCTCAACTGTTGACGCTCTCATTCTGGCTTCGGGCGTCCACTCATAGGGCAGATTGGACATTGCAACAACTGCGTCAACGCTGTCAGGAACCAGCCATGATTTGGATTCTCTGATCCACTTCATGCCGGGTACGCGCGCTTTCAATTCCTCTTTCTTCTCTGCGGAATAAGGGAAGTTGATTACGTATTGCTCTCTGTCCGGAGCCAGGCTAATTAGTTCAACGTCTGCAAATAGGTCTAACATTAATCCTTCCAACGTTTCTTGTTCTGTCCTTCAAGGTGTTCGTCAAGTTCCAACGAAAGCGGCTCAAGCCGCGCTTTTGACCAGTTGTATCTAAGGTTTTCTGTAGTGAGTTCCAACATCAATTGCGCCATTTTTCGACACGTGTGCAACTGCGGTAAGCTCTGCTTGGGCAGAAAGTAACCGTCCTGGTACTCCCAACATTGCAAGAACAATTCCATTGTTTTGCGCGCCCATTTGATCCACAGTACCGAGCCGGCGCGCTTGTTCTCTCGGTTTAAGCGCCTGGTTTTTGCTTCAAGCTTGCGTGATGGATTGCTCTTGCGCTTGTAGCATTGCGGGCAAAGCTTGCCTCTCGGTCTTGGTGGGTGTCCGTTGCGGCATTGGCTAAACTCGGGGAATAGGTCAGGCAATCTATTGCTCTTGGGGGGGGCATTGCTTACGTCAATCCTTAACTGTTTGTGATTGGGGCATATTTCGGGACAAGTCGCAGGGCATTTCATGCGGCACCGCCAAACAGATCTGGTTCCTCTTGCGCGAATAGGTCGGGCTCAACAGCTTCTGCAAAGTATTCGTCAAGCAGATTCGGCGCTGCGTCTTCTTCCATTTTTGCTTTCAAATATTGCTCGTCGAGATATTTGCGCGCGGCTGTTTGCACAAGCTCTACGTTTTGCAATGCCACCGTCAAACCAAATGGATCGCCGGCGGTTTCCCAAGGCTTCAAGTAGGCATTCATTGCCTTGTCTAGTCCAATCAAGCCGCCGTTGCTGCCTTCAAAGTGATTCTTTACTTTGTTGTCGATTGCTGCGAATGGCCAACAAGCGCGGCGCTCTTTCGTCTGAATGTCCTCTAAAACAATTCCTTTGTCGCTGTCTAATACTTTGTATGCGGTCACTTCTGTTTTCCTCCTGGTCCTTTCAAGTTTCCGGTCCCAAGCTCTCATTTCAGTTCTCTGATATCGCTCAGTGTGTGTCGGTTCAGTAGCGTCAGTTTCGATTGCGTTCCGCCGCGAACCTTGGGAATAGTCAGTTCAACAAAGTCAACTTGCTGCTCTTCTTTGCGGTCTACGATGATTTGCAAAGCCTGCTCTGTCTCGTCGTCAACCTTCTTTTTTCGCTTGCTGTAGCGTGGCTTGCTGGGCTCTTTGTATAGCTCCCATTGTTCGGTTGATACGTCCCAAGCCACTTGTCCAACAAGGTCGTCGTCTTCAATTTTGTTGAGCAACAGAACCGTGTCCGCGTCGTAAACGATCCGGCTACTGCCCTTCACGTTATTCATGCTCACGGCCTTAAGTCCTTCAGACTTATTGACGGTTGCAATCACAATGAATGGATTAGGGAAGATTGCATTTCTGATGCGCTCCATCTGCTCCATACGCCAATCATCTTTGTCTTCTGATGACCGAAGCTCGCGGAGTTTGTCCGCCGGTATCGGGAATTTGTTGAAGTAATCGAATGCAACAACAATGTCGTCGCATTCCGTCTCTTGCTTCAAATTCGCAACTTCCTGCAAGATTCGTTGCGTTGTAATGTCCGGCGCAACGTTGCGGTCAATAATGCAGAACCGCCGGCAAACGTCCTCGATTGCAGAACGGGCCTTCAGGTGCAAATTGGCATCGTCGCTCTTGAGCAGTTTGCTCCTGGGCGTCTCAACCGCTCGCGATTTCATGCGATTTAGTAATTCTTCCTCGAACAATTCCAGCGAGATGAACAAGCAACACGTTTTCGGGTTTGCCTTAAGCAAGTCAACGCACAACTGTTCAACTAAAATTGTTTTGCCTACGCCTGGTCCTGCTGCCACCGTGATTAGTGCCTGCAATCCTTCCGTCGCTTCGTCGAGCCCTGGTAATGTGCGCTGCGGTAGTCCTAAGAACTCCTTGCCGCGCATTTGCTCTAAATACAGTTCGTGCGCTGCGAGCCGTTCGGAAAGCTTCTGAACCGGTCGTAAATGTCTGTCGCTCTTGGTGGCGTTCAGTCGTTCCGCTGCGCTGGCAAGCTTGGCTGCTGCCTCTGCGATGTCGGTTATCTGTGCCAGTTCGGCGCGAACTTTGTTGAACTCTTCTTTTGCCTTTGCTTCTTTGCGCGCCTGCTGCTCGCCAACAACGCGGTCAAGTAGAAAGTCCTCGTCAAGAGGTAGTAGCGGCGCTATTCCTCTTTTATAGAACTCCTCCCAAGCAACCTGGCTCTCTTTCGGGTCGGTCAATTGGCTGAGGTAATTCGTAGCGCGATCGGCAAGCGTTGCCCGGTCTTTTGCCCTGCTAAGGTCCAGGTCCACTGTGTAGCGCTGCGCTAGGAAACCGTTGAGATTTAGAGCGGTCGCAAAGATTCCTTTAGTTGCATCGGCGCCGTACTTTCTAAGGTATTCGTCCGGGTCGTTGCAGTCGTCCCAGTAAATCGGATCAACTATGTAGATCTCTGGCCGGCGGGTAGCCTCTAGCCACTTTCTGGCTACAAGGTCCGTTGCTTCGCCGCCCGTCTTGTCCAGGTCAAAAGCAAGGGTTATCCGCTTGACGCCCCAATCGTACAGTTTTTCGAACTTGCCGGGTTTGAGCTGCTTGGCTCCGCCGCAAGCCGACATTTGAGGCATGCCGTTTTCTCGGAACGAGAATATTGCAATCGTGCTTTCGCCACACCATAAATCATCTCGGTACTTGTGCGCCTGGTCGAGTCCTTCCAATACAACCGAGCTGATGTCATAGCCGGCGGTTTTTACAAACTTCCGGTCGGACTCTCCGGACAAGTCCCGAGCTGCGAGCGCTCTTAGTACGCCGTATCTGTCGCGAATCGGTATAACTAGACGAGAATCCCAGAAAGTGGAATGCAGCCCGAGCGCTTTCAGCTCGTTGCGGTCGATTACGGATTCAAGCGCCTGGCGGTCGAACCATCCAAACTCGTCAGGCTCGTTGATTCCGCGCCCTTGCAAGTAGAATTGCGCGCCGCTGTTTTCGAACTTGGCTTGGCAGATTTGCAAGACTTGCTCAAGCGTGCGGTTCTCTTTGTGTCGTTTCTCCGCCGCTTCAACTGCTGCCGGCGAGCGCTCAATTTCAGGGATGTGAACGCCAACTTGATGCCCGAGCGAGCGAACCAGGTCAACCCAATCTTTGCCCCTGGGCGGATTGTTGCCGTTGATGTAAGTGAGTAAATCCGTCTTGCCGCAGCTGTTTTCTTTATTGCATTTGATGGTGTCGTAACCGCGCTTGATGAAGGCGCGGCGGTCCCCGCAAGCCGGGCAAGTCAGAGAGAAGTTCTCGCCTGTTTGCCTCGGCTTGAGGTTGGCCAGCAACGTAAGGTAATCGAGCCGTGGCAAAATCTGCTGTTGGTATATTTCAAGAAGCAAGCTCGCTAATCCTTACTAAGGTGCGCTCCGGGTAGCTGGGCGCGTAGAGTCTCAACGCGTTTAAATGGTCAATCTGTCGGTCGTCGTGATAGCTGATGCGGTTCAAAGCGTCTTCAAGCGATTTGATGCAGTTGCTCAGGTCGCCAACCTTCTTGGTGGACAGGAACAGAACCTCTAGGCTTAAGCGCGGGTGCAGGTTGCGCTTGTACTCTTCTTCTTCTGCGAGCGTTGCAACGATTTCCTCGTAACGTCTCGTCTTGAGTTGGTTCTGTCCTGATTTTGGGTTGATGCGCTGCCAAGGCTGAGGTCCAAGAGGCATGTTGTAATCTTGGTCAAGCCGCTTGTCCCTCTGCCGGCGCTCAAACTCATCCCACCAGTCCATTGAGAACCGCAAGCGTGTCTTGGCGTACTTTCAGCATGTCTAGGTGCGAGTGTCCTTTTAGCTCGGTGTTCTCAAACACCCTGTCAGCGAGATATTCGCCAATGTAGCTTCTAGGATTCTTGGCCACATGTGAAACACAGTTGGCGGCAAGCAGGATTTTTAGCCGCGCGTTCTCTCTTCGTAAGTCGATAATTCTGAGCATGTACTTTTCTGCAATGCGTTCAATCATTGCCTCGTAAGGCGCTGACGGCGACTCGCTATCAATCAATGCTTGTATTTCTGCTCTGTCTTCTAGTTTCATGCGTGTTGCTCCTGTCCTAAAATCTTGTGTGCTTCGCGTGCCATCAAAAGCGGGTTCCAGCCTTTACCGTGGCGCGCTGTAAATTCCCTCGTGTCCATGTGGTAGTAGTCACGAAGGACTGTTAGTAGTTCTCTCGCGTTGTTCGCCTTCTGGTAGTGCTTCGGTTTGGTTTCCATCTCTCGATGCCTTCCTAGTCGCTTTGATTACGGTCCGTTGTGTTTCGTTGTTTACTTCGAGATCTAAGTGGTAGTTGCTCAGCGCATTTAAAAGCACTGCCGTTTGAAACGTTGAGCCGTACTCGCTCGCTTTCGGCAATCCTTCCGGGTGCTCCCACTGTCGAGCCATGAGCGCCACCGCAATTGGTGCCAAGACATTTATCTTGCTGGACTGGTCCGCAATTGTTTGAATGAGCTGTTCGTTTAGTTCGCGCAGTTCTTTTAGTTCCGCGTCCTGGTGCAAAATGATGTCGGTTGCCGCTTCCTGCGAGAGCTTGCCCTGAGTCTTTAAGCGGTGCACGTCGAGGCTGGTAACGTTATCCATTTTGCAGCTCCTTATGCTTCATGTATCGCAGAAGCAATCGATATGCATTCCCCGAACCGACCTTAGCTTTTGCCTTAAGCGGTAACGGTATGGTCTCCACTTTTTGAAGAATCTCGTCTAAAGTTCGTTGGCATTCGGAAAGCGCTCTGATGATTTCCGCTTCTGTTGCTCCACCAAAGTTCATCGCCTGTTTCTGCTTTATCCTGGCGAATTTGTCATTTTGCAACTTTCTGCTCCTCCCAATCTCCGATGCTGAGCTTTAGTTCTTTCGCCCAACAAAGCAAAGCGCTCTTTAGAATCCGGTCCACTTTCGCTTTGTCGCCGTCGTCGTTGTATTCCGCTCGCTTCAGTCGCTTGAGGTCGTCGAGCGGAATTGGCACCGTTACGCGCTGATGATCTGCGCTGACTTCAATAGTTATTCGTGTCCAACCTTTAACCACGTAGTTGATCCTCCAGGGCGTTCAAAGTCGTCTTGCCTTCTTTCAGATGCTTGGCGAAAGTCTCGGGGCTCGGTCCTACGCTGAACGCGTTCTTGACTGGTCCTTTGTATTCGAGCCAAGGACATTCCGGTTTCTTGCCGTTCGTGACGGCTTCCTCATACCAGGCTTTGATTTTGTCGAGGTTGCGCGTGTACTGCGGCGCCTTCTCTGCAATCTCCCAAGCCTGCGCAAGCGCCGGGTTTTTCTGGAACGTGGCGCGCAACCAAGCTTGTTGAATCGCTTCGTCGTCAGTGCTGATTGATACGCTCGCGCCTTTGTCGGCTAACTTCAGATCACCAAATAGCGTTTTGGTCGTCTTGCCTGATGCCGGCGGGTTCATGCGGTGATAGGCTTCAAGCTGCGCCTCATAGACCTTTTCCCAAGCGGCGAGTTTGCCGTTAATTTCCGCCATCGTTTCTTTGTATTCTTCTTGCAAGTAGGCGTGTTCAAGAAGTAACTGAATCCGCTTGCGTAGCGCTTTGTGAACGTCCTTCAGGTTGTTGATTAGTGGCGGTCGGTCCAACCCTAGTTTTGCTCGGCACTCGGCTAACATCTGTTCCTGTTCCGGCGTCAGGGCAGTAGCACCAATAGGGGTTGATGTTGTTGCATCCTGCGCATTGCTCGGGCCAGGGGCATCGGAAACATGGCCAAGGGATGTGCTGGTGGATGGGATGTCGGCAGATTGGATAAGGTCGGGCTCTTGCTTTGGGGCGAGCACTTCCCCCGTTCCCGTGTCGGTGGCGGCGCCTTCGTGGAGCTCCACGTCGCCGAATAGGTCTAGTTCTTCCAAAGGTTTTCTCTCCTGTAGTATCAGTTTCAACTTTTGTTCTAGTTGTTCAATTACTTCGCGGCTTATCGTGCTCTGAGACAGTCCGGCCGCGTGCGCCAGCGGTCCGACAAGCGCAAACAGTTCTGTTGTAGTGAATCCGTTAGACTCGGCCCACTTTCGGCACAGTTGGTAGTGAACGGTTGGCGCGTAATACTGGTCAAACGGTTCGGGCCAACCCTGTCGTTCTGCCGCTGTCATGATTTGCTGATACCAGTTGCCTGGTACGTAGTCGCCCGGCTCTAAGCTTTCGGTCATCCATTTCGGACGATCCGCCGGTTCGGGCGCGGTAAATACGGCTGCTTCCGTCGCGATGATTTCCGGTTTCGCTTTCTTGTTCTTGCGGCGCTTCGCGTTCTTTGCCGCCGTGGCCATATCAATGATTAGTTCCGATATCGCCTTGTATGCGTCCCAGTTCCAGCCCTTAAGGGTCTTCGGATCGATGTCTTCCTTTTCTAGTTGCACGGCTAGAAAGTCGTCAGCGTCCTGGGCGTTGTTGTCGAACAGCTTGATTGCTTTTTCTCTCACTCGGTCGTAGTCGTTCAGGTTGCACGGGCGCGCATGCGGGCTTGGCTTCATTGCCATTACCGCTATACGGTCCTCGCAACTGCGCTTGATGGCTTTCGCGTGCGCTTTTTCGAAGCTGTCAATTGCAGGATTAGCAAGTGTTGCCTCGGCTTTGGCAATCTCACCTTTCAGAAATGCGAGCGAGTCAGGGGAGGGCTCCGGGGTTTCCGGAGCCTCTTCGAACAAATCAATTTCTTCCATTTAGACTATGCGGCCTCTTTGATGGCTTGCTTTATGGCTTCAACGGTTTCGTTGGTCCACTCGTCGCGGAACGTTTTCAGGTCAAACTGATTGGCTGTAAGCCAGTCGCAAAGGAACTTGTTTGTCTTGGTCTTGTCCCAAGATCTGTTACCGCCGGCTTGCAGAATCTGCCCGAGGGCGTCAGCTCCTGGCTTATCAGTCGAAGGCGCAGAAGATGATTGCGGCGCATTCGTCGCACCATTCGCGGTTGTCTCTGGGTTTTCCGCATTCGTCACAGGTCCAGCAGAGGCACCATCTGATTTCTCGCTCGCAGTTTCCGCAGGTTTCGGCGCCGGCTTGGATTCCGCTTTTGCTTCCGGCTTCGGCTTGTCGGCTGCTTTCTGCTTTTGCTCCTTTGGGGGCATCGGCGGTTCACCTCTCAAGCGAAGTTCTTCGTTTGCCGATTCGCGCATTGTGAGCCGAAAAGAGCCGTCATCCTCAACGGGCATTCCTTCCTCATCAACTTCGGCGCCCATTTCTTCGGGCGTGTAAACCGGTCCGCCAAAGATATCGCTGCAATCCTGCCGGGCAATGTTTGCAATATTCCGGCTGTACAACATGTTTTGCGGGTACTTGTTGTACATCATGTTTCCGGTAAGCTGCGCTCGCTGAGCGTCTTCCCACGAAAACACGGCTTCGCGCTTCAGAGTTCCGTCTTTGTCGATTACTTCGATTATGGATTTCTTGCCGTCAAACTGTTTTGTTTTCAGCTTGTAGCCGCCCTTTTGCATTAGGCAACTCATGGCCGGAGCGGTTAAAGTTGGCTGGCTGAGAATGACGCCTTCCTTGTTCTTCATGACGTAAACGGCGGTCATGCATTGAACGGGCGTTAAGCCAAGTTCCATGCCGTAAAGCATCTTCGCCAGGGCTTGATCCGTGTTTGACACGGTGTTCCTGTAGAACCCGGATTTCACCAGGATTTCAGCAATCTGGGTGAGTTCCGCTATCGGTGGCGGTTGGTAAGCCATCGCGTCTCCTTCTATTTATAGTGGTACTTGCGTATATAGTTTTGATTAGTGCGCGAGAAGCGCTCGCAGCCATCCGAACGGGCCGCGTTTGCGCTCGCTTCGGTCCTGCATTTGCCAGAGCTTTTTAAGGGCTCGTTCGTAAACTCTTGAAATGGTTGCGTGCTCTTTAGATTCGTTCAGATGAGCAACGCTGCCGGCCAGTCTTAAAGCTAGCTCGGCGTGATAAGACTCGCGCTCTTGCAGCCACGCTGCAAAAGCGTCAACGCTTGACGCCATCGTGATCCCTGTCTAGTTTGTTAAGCTGCTATGTTGGAATCAAATAAGTAGTCAAGATAGTTAAATTCGTTCTGGAAAAGGAATAATTATTTTTGGGGTCCATGGCATATTTGACGGGCGGTAAAGGTGACCAATTCTAATCTCGCCGGTCCGGGAGAGACGGTCCCGAAGCAAGAGACTCAGGCCTTCCGGGAGATAGATCAAATTACGAACCTCGAGCAAGAGCTGGAAAACGCCGATGCCGATTTCCTGAAAGCCGCCGAAGCTGGTGACCTTGCGGGAATGGTGGCTTCGCACAATCGCGTTTGCCAAGCGGTGGCTCGTATGTCTGCGACCCTCTCCGGCACAGGTAAGCCCTCTGTATTTGTCCGGCATCACATTGAAGCCGTGTCCGGTAGTAGTAACGTGGCCGCTCCGCCGGAACCCTCATTGCCGCAGTTGGCGGAGCCGCCGACTTCCGTGGCCGCTGCGCCGTCGTCTCCGCCTTTGGTGCATATGACCACGGCGGAGCTAGAGCGTCAGATTGCGAGCCTGGCCCAGCAGATGGCAAAGTGCCTGGAATCCGGCGACATGGAAGGCATGCTCAAATGTAACGAGAAGATGGGCGAGCTCAGCGACATGATCGGTCGACAAGAAGCTGCTATCAAAGAAGCTGCCAACAGCGCCGCCGCCGATGACCCGCTGGCGAAAATTACTGAAGCTGCCGGCCTCAAAGATTCTCCCGGTGCCAAACCGGGGGGGTGGGCTGCCGGCGATACCCTGGCGTTAGCCAGGCAGAGAGCCGAAGAGCGCAAGAAACAATCCAAGCACTCTCCGGATACTTTCGACATTGTTGCCGGCGGGGAGCCGGGCTCTACTGTAGATTTACTGTTTAGCGGCGAAAAAAGCGACAAGCAGCCGCTCAATCAGGAGGACCTTCGTGAGCGGCTTGAATACTGCAGTTTCTATGAGATTCTGTCGAGCCCTTCGACTGCGTCTTTCGAGGAGCTTCACAAGTGTTTCTTTCGCAAGATTCGCAATCTCAACAAGCGGCTTGTTGCCAAAGATCTTGAAGACTGGCAGTTCCAGGAGTTCGTTGGTGCTCTTTGCCTCGCGCACGATGTTCTGAAATATCCGGTTGCCCGCATGCAATATGATTTGGGCTTGCTTGGAGGCGAGATTCCGGACGCTAAGCAGAAACTCATGCCCCTGAGAGAGTTAATTCGGTTCTCGACGCTGGTTTCGATGTTGGACCTTATGGATGCCGGCGATGCGGCGGAAGGAAAGAACGAGCGTGAGATGGGCTACTTCCTGGTTGAAAAAGGCAAGCTTTCGCAAGAAGAGTTCGATTCAATTTTATTTGCTCAAAAACTGGTGTCGGCCGGCAAGCTTACGTTGGCGCAATTCGAATTAGCGATGCAAGAAATGCGCGAAAACAATATCCCGCTTCTTGATACTTTAATTGCATCCGAGTGGATTCAGCCTGCCGATGTATTGAGCGCCGATTTCAGTTAGCGCGCGGAATGACTCCCAGACCGGGGCGATCGCTCAGCACCATGTAGCCGTCCTTGTAGATGGCTCCGTCGTAGGGATCGTCCGCTAGAAGCATCGCACCGTCCAAATCCAGGTAATCCGCCAGAGCTGACAAATGCGTGGCTGCCGTGACGCCGATGGAAGATTCAACCATCATGCCGAACATAACGCGCATATCGAGCGCGCGTGCTGTGTGAATCAATTTCAGCGCTTCGCTCAAGCCCCCCGTCTTGGCTAGCTTGACCACTACGCCGTCGACTACCCCCGCCAGACGTGCTGCGTCGGGGGCTCGCATGCAGCTTTCGTCGGCAAAAATTGGAATGGCTGCGCCGTTGCGCACCAGTCGCCAATCTTCGAGGCTGGCGAACTTATGTAGCGGCTGTTCGATGAACTCAACACCATTTTCCGCAAGGAAGTGAGACATGGCAATTGCTTGTTTGGGCGTCCAACCGCCATTGGCATCAACGCGCAAGGGCAGCGATGGTGCTGCTTTGCGCACGCGCCTGATGATCTCCTTGTCGTAACTGGTGCCTTGCTTCACCTTCAGTATATGAAAGCCGGCTTTTACCGCTTCTTCCGTCTTCTTCTCGATCATGTCAAGATCGGCGATGCCTATGGTGAAATCGGTCATGGGCGGCAGTAGACCGGACAGTCCCAAAATCTTGTTAACCGGCATTCCCAAAATCTTCCCGCGAAGATCCTGCAACGCCATCTCAACTCCAGCCTTGGCTGCGCCGTTTCCCGCCAGCGTTTTGTCCAGGCGACGCATCGTCGCTTCCACCGCGAATGGATCGTTGCCCAGGCTGCCGCTTTCGGACCAGCTTTTCAAAACTGCGATGACTGTAGGAACGGATTCACTATGATACGCGGCCGGGGCTGCTTCTCCCAACCCTTCGAACGTGTCGTATTGCACTTTCACTAACACGTTGGACACGTCGGAGGAGGTGCCGTAAGAAATACCAAACGGATGTTTGGTGCGCATGTTTAACGGTTCAAAAGTTAGTTTCAATTCTGTTTGCTGACTCATCGGGTTTTCTCCTGATTTGTCAGTATGGCGTCCAGCAAGATGTCGGCTCCGTGACGAACCGGATCGCAACAAGGCAGACCGGTTTGCCTGGACATATCGTCTACGTAGGCTCCAGCTTCTTCTTCCGTCAACCCGACGGTGTTGACTGCAATAGCTATGACCTTCGCGGGGCGCATCCAGCTTGCCATTTGTTCGTAAAGCGGCACGAAAGCAGGGAGAGGCGGCAGCGGGTGTTCGGTGCTTATCGTGCATTTGCGTGTTGCTTTGTGACATAGAATCATTGCATGGGGACAGGCACCATGCAGCAGTGCAAGCGTAACGCCGGAGAAGCCCGGGTGAACAAGAGATCCCTGTCCTTCCACAAGAACTATGTCGTGATTTTTGCCGCTTTCGACAACCATTTGTTCGACAGCGCCAGCCATAAAATCGCCAATAACACGATCTACTGCTATGCCGCTGCCGCATATCATGATTCCGGTTTGACCCGTTGCAACAAAACCTGCGTTGATTTTGCGCCGGACTGCCGACTTCTGAATCTCAAGGGAAGCCGTCATTTTTCCGACGGAGCAATCCGACCCTACCGTCAAAACTACATGCGCGTTGCACGATTCCAGTACTCGTTTTGAGGCTACCGGCAGATCGTTCGGCGGCTTTCGCACGTCAAGGAGTTTTCGCCCGCATCGTGCTGCCGTCGCTGCGATTTGCGGGTCGTCGCAAAGGAAGTCGTGCAAGCCGTTTATGACATCCATGCCGCCTTCCAGCGCTTCGATAATGTCGGGCTTCCATTGTGCGGGCATTCCTCCGCCCGCCCATGCCGTACCCAAAAGAAGAGCATCGGGCTTGAATTGCAGGGCGTCGTCGATCGATGAGACTAGTGGCGCGTCGCACTTGATATCCGGGATCACGTCGCACACACGTTTGCCGGTTTGCGTACTGTCGATAACAGCGACTATGGGATTGGGAGCGTAACGAATTACACCCTCCGCCGTTTTTGATTTTCCCTTGTGAAATTCACCCTGCGCGTAGACCGCCAGGCGTGCTGTTTGGCTGTAATACATCTTGAAGTCCCACCTTCCGGGGTAAACTCGGCCCCAAATATTACTGGACTTTATGTCTAAAAAGCCAAGCGAACTAGACTCTTGAGCGCATACCCTAAAATTAAAAAGGTAGATAAGGCTAATATGGGGGAAAATAGTGCTTTGGTTGCACTATCGTTTACATGCGCACGCTGGACTGTAGCCGCCACCTTGGTACGGGGGGACACTTGATGGGCATTGACAATTTAGAAGACCAGAAAGACGACGTTTCTGGTTCGTCGGGAAGTGCAGAACAGGCCGGGGGCGGTCAACCGCAAGGCGCGACTGCAGGCGGGACTGAACCGGAGGGCGGTTCGCGCTTAGACGCTGCAAAAGCGTTCTTCCGCGCTATGTACGCCGGCGATGAAGCTGACAAGGCACCGGCGAAAGAGGATGCTCCCGTGGATAACAGGCGTGTGCAACAGCTTGAGCTGCAATGCCGGGATTTGGAACAACGCGCGACTGATGCTGAAGGAGCTTACAAGCGGTTGATGGCAGATTTTGACAACTTCCGACGCCGAATCGAACGCGAGCGCGAAGAGTCCGTCAACATCGGCATTAAGAAGGCTGCCGAAGCCTTTATCAATGGTCTTGACGATCTCGATCGTGCGCTCCTTTACCTAACGCCGGAGACACCGGCTGATAAAATCGTTGAAAGTTTCCAGCTGGTCGGTTCGAGAATCTTCGCCTGCATGGAGCAGGCTGGCATCAAGCGAATGGACACCAAAGGGGTCGAATTCGATCCGCGATTGCACGAACCAGTTATGCAGGTGGACTCTTTAGACCATCCTGACAATACTATCGTTCAAGAACTCCGCGCCGGATACTTCCTGGGCGAGAAAGTGATGCGGGCCGCACTGGTGAGCGTTGCCTCAAACCCCAATATTCCGGCCCCTTCCGTGGTTGCCGCTCGCGAAGAGGCCGAGAGACAGAAACAAGAAGCCGAAAAACAAAAAGAAGAAGCTGCGCGAGCCAAAGCCGAGAGTGAGCGCCAGAAGCAGGAAGCAGAGAAGCAACGGCAGGAGGCGGAAGCCAAGGCCTTGGAGAACATTGCGCCTGTTCCCGAGCTCGAAACCGCGGCTAGTGCCGCACCGGACACGCCGCCACCCAAAAAAGTCAAGCCTCTGGTTGAGGCTGATGCGCAGGGTGTGTATGACTTGGGGGACCTGGATGACGTATAGTACTGTCTGGAGTTCGAGGCATTCAAGAAGGTTGTCGCATGGCAAATGACAAGGTAATCGGGATCGATCTGGGCACCACCTACTCCTGTGTCGCTGTAATGGAAGGCGGTAAGCCTCAAGTTATCGTAAATGCGGAGGGGGCTCGTACAACTCCTTCGGTCGTCGGTTTTACTCGTACCGGTGAGCGCATTGTCGGACATCTGGCCAAGCGACAGGCAGTGACCAACCCGACTCGGACAGTACTGTCAATCAAACGCGATATGGGCTCGAACAAGAGAGTCACCATCGACGGTACCGGATATTCGCCGGAGCAATTGTCTGCAATGATTTTGCAGAAGCTCAAAGCTGATGCCGAAACCTATATCGGCGAGTCGATTACCAAAGCTGTCATCACTGTTCCGGCGTATTTCGACGATTCTCAGCGGCAAGCCACTCGTGACGCCGGTCAGATCGCCGGGCTAGATGTACTGCGCATTATCAATGAGCCGACTGCCAGCGCACTGGCATACGGTTTGGACAAGTTGGAAGAGAACTCCACCATCCTCGTTTATGATTTGGGTGGTGGCACGTTCGACGTTAGTATTCTTGAAATTGTCGACGGCGTTTTCGAAGTAAAGGCTACTCGTGGTAACAACCGATTGGGTGGTGACGACTTCGACCAAGCCATCATCGATTGGATGAAGGCGGAGTTCCAGAAGACAAATGGTATCGACATCTCCAACGACTTGATGGCTATTCAGCGCTTGAAAGAAACCGCTGAAAAATCGAAAATCGAGCTTTCAAGCGCCATGGTTAGCGAGATCCACTTGCCGTTCCTAACCGCTGACGCCACTGGTCCGAAGCACTTCCAGGCCGCACTGACGCGCGCACGCTTCAATGAGATCACCGCCCACCTGGTCGAAGACACCATGGAGCCGGTGCAGCTTGCAATCGAAGATTCCGGACTTGGACCGGAGCAAATTGAGAACGTCCTCCTTGTGGGAGGCTCAACTCGAATTCCGGCTGTACAAGAGGCGATTAAACGATTTTTCCAGAAAGACCCGGTCAAATCGGTTAACCCGGACGAGGCCGTTGCTCTCGGTGCTGCCGTTCAGGCTTCCATTTTGGCTGGTGAAACGCAAGACCTGTTGCTGTTGGACGTTACCCCGCTGTCTCTCGGAATCGAGACTGCGGGTGGTTTGTTTACACGCATTATCGAGCGCAATACGACTGTTCCAACCAGTAAAACCATGGTTTTTACCACTACTGAAGATGGGCAAACGTCCGTTGAAGTGCATGTTCTGCAAGGCGAACGGGAACTGGCCAAGTTTAACAAGTCGCTGGCGAAGTTTTCGCTGGATGAGATCATTCGCGCGCCCAAAGGCGTCCCCAAGATCGAGGTTACCTTCGACATTGACGCCGACGGCATCGTGCACGTCAGTGCTCGGGATGCTGCTTCGGGTGTTAAGCAATCGTTTACGTTAAAGCGCTCCTCCGGATTGTCACGAACAGACGTTGAACGCCTGCAGACAGAAGCGAAAGAACACTTTGAGCAAGACAGGCTTACGCGCGAGGTCATTGCGGCGCGCATCAAAGCCGAGACTCTTGTTGGCGATGCTGAGCGGACTTTGGTCAAATACAACGGTGTAGTAGACCTTGGTGAAGTAAAGCAAAATCTAGAATTACTTAAAGAAGCGCTTGGAAACGAGGATTGTCCCGATATTATTACGCTAGTAGAGAAGCTTGATTCGTCACTGATGGAAGTCGGGCGTCTCTTATATACTAGCCGAGGCGCAGTGGCCGACGGCGGTTCAGGTACGGCAGCCGTTGAGAAATAGTTGAGCGAAAGCCAACTGACGCTGCCTCCGCTTCAGAGGAAAACATGGTAAATATGGCAACTCGCGATTACTACGAGATACTCGGCGTTTCCAAAACTGCGACGGCCGATGAAATCAAAAAGGCATTTCGCAAGACTGCAGCGAAGCTTCACCCGGACAACAAAGATACCGGAGATGAGGCCGCTTTTAAGGAGCTCGTAACTGCTTACGAGGTTCTTTCTGAAGATGAAAAACGGCAAATCTATGACAAGTACGGTGCCGAGGGGCTGAAGCGCGGCGGTGGCGGCGGGCAAGGTTTCTCGAGCGACTTCGATCCCAGTGCCTTCGGCGGGCTCGACGAAATTCTCGAATTTTTCTTTAGTGGTGGCATGCGCGGTGGCAGAACCGGCGGTCGCCCACCGGCACGCGGAAATGATCTGCGTTATGACTTAGAGTTGAATTTCAACGAAGCAGTGTTTGGCGTGGAGAAGAAGTTCAACATCAAACACTTGCGTCCGTGCACCGCTTGCAGTGGCTCCGGCGCTGCGCCCGGATGCCAGCCTGTCGTTTGCACTGGCTGTGGTGGACACGGACAGGTTAGGCAAACCCGCTCTACATTTTTTGGTCACTTCTCGCAGGTAGTTCCATGCCCAACTTGCAATGGCGAGGGGACTCGCGTCGAGAAAGCTTGTGATGCATGTCAGGGAAAAGCGCTGATTCGTCAGCCTCGCGCTATCGAACTGAAGATTCCTGCCGGCGTCGACAACGGCAACAGAATCCGAGTGCCGAACGAAGGTGATAGCGGTCGCAAGGGCGCCGGACCTGGCGACCTTTACGTCATCTGCCACGTGAAGGATCATGAGAAGTTTATTCGCGAAGGAACAACGGTTCATTTGAAGCAGTCCATAAGTCCATCGATGGCAGCCCTTGGCGGGGAAATGCTTATCGATACTGTTGGGGGAAAACGCATTACCAAGATTCCTGCAGGTACCCAAACCGGAACCATTCAGGTATTAAAAGGCGAAGGCATTCCATTCCTAAATAGCGAGCGCCGAGGCGATCAGCAAGTGCACATCTTTGTAGAGGTGCCAACGAAGTTGTCTGACGAGGAAAAAGCCCTCTACAAGCAACTGGCCGATCTGCGCAATGAAGCGTTAGTTGTACCGGAGAGCGAAAGACCTGTTGTTCAAAAAGACGAAAAGGATGATAAGAAGGAGCACCAGTCTATCTTCGATGCAATTGCCGGAGTGTTCAAAGGCAAGAGCAACGCAGAATAAGCGGCTGCGCTTTTCGATGCTATGAAAAAACTTAAGCTGATGGTAACACCGCGCATTGCTATGGTGTCAGCCCTTATGAGTGCGGCCATCGCGATACACGGTCTTCTTTTGCCGATTCCGGCCCTGGCAACTAAGCTTCCGGCAGAAGTGAGGCAGCAAGCTGCTCTTGTCTGGGACCGAGGGAGCATTCGCATTGACGGATCAATTGCATTGCCCGACGGATCTGTGGTATTGCCACTGGTGCCGACAACCTCTGCGAAAAAAGGTGGGGCCGGCGATCCTGTTTTGAAGGTTCCGGAAAAAGTAGAGCCACCAAATCTGGTTTTCTACAGCAATGGATGGGGGCATATTCGCTGCACTAAGAAGGGCGAAGTATTGACCATTATTTTGCCTCCGAATCTCCCGGAAACAGTGACCAAGAAGCTGCACAGTGTTCAGTTTCCAGCCGACCTTATCGTGCCGGAAGGAATCGTTTTGCCGAAATCGTTAAAGCATCTTGTTGGCGATCTTTCGATCACTTTGATGGACGATGCGACCATAGCGAGACCGGAATTTGGGCAACCACGCTCCGCTGGTGGCATGACGAAGGCGTATACCGGCACCGGCACATACGCCGTAAGCTCGGTGAAACGAGGCTCCATCACTTTGCTGGACGGCAAGAGCTTCAGCAAGATTGCTGAATTTCCCACGGAGGGTACTCCTTGCGGAATGGATTTCATCGGTGGCAAACTCTATATAACGGACCAGGCTAAAAATAGAGTTTTGCTGCTTGATCCAGTGTCGCGAAAATTTTTGGGACAAATCGACCTTGCGCCGCAGAGCACGCCTAGGGGCATTGCCGGGTTGCCTGATGGAAAATGGATTTACGTCAGTGAAAGTGGTCCCTCGAACATTGCCGTAATTGAAACCAACACCGGCAAGTTATTGCTGAAAACGAAAGTGCCGACAGGACCGGGCAAAGTTGCCGTTACGCCGGACGGCATCTATCTTCTGGTTCTCAACGTCACGTCTGGCGAGTTGTCCGTGCTTTCGACCTACAATCAGAAACTGGTTGGAAGCATTAAGACCGGCTCTGTGCCCAGCGGTATAGCGGTGAATGGCGCTGACAAGATTGCGTACGTTTCCAATCGCAATTCTGATTCAGTGTCGGTCGTCGATATTCAGAAACGCATTATTTTGCACACCATCAAGACAAACGCCGGACCGACCGGCCTGACGTTGAGTAAGGACGGTGGCAAGCTATTCGTTGCCTGTGGGCGCGACAACAGCATTTTGGTTTTCGAAACCAAGACATTTACTAAGCTGAAAGAGCAGAAGCTTCCGCTTGATATAGACTTTCCCGGTGCAATCTGTCTGACTCCCGACGGGAGGCAACTGCTGGTCACGAGCCAGCAGACCGACACTATCGGCCTCTATGACGCTGAGACTCTTGAACTAAAGCAGCAGCTGCGCATCGGCCACCCGACGCACGACATTCTCTGGCTCCCCGCCGGCTAGCCCTCATTCCGGCAAGTTTTTTTCTGCTCGTCAAGTTGTTTGAGATACCTTTTTCGTCCTCACGCTCTCCCTACAAAGTCTGAGTATTCTCAAAGTATTCGGACGTTAGGGAGACGAGACCATGAATGCTAACAACGAAAACCTTAATACCGGCGACATCAATGTCGAATCAGTTCAACAACCTGTGGACAGCAAAGTAGAGCCGCACTTTGTACCGGAAGACCAGCAAGTTACAAAAACTCAGCCGATTTTGCAAAACGGAAAGGTGCACACCAAACCGATTTTGAGGAACGCTGCAATCGGAGTACTTGCAAGTGTCGCATTAGTCATGTCGTTCCTTGCCGGATACGCAGTGAATGATGCGATTCCGCCGCAACAATGTCATCTCGCGATTGAGCGCGATGTACCGGCTCGACGACTAAGCGATCTAGCGGCGGTGCGTCCGGAGTTCTTCTCTTTCCAACCTGATCGGCTGGAGGCAATCTTGCCGATGTTGCCGCCCATACCGACTATCGCGACGAAAGACACACCCGGGGCTGTTGTCGTAACTGCGAATTTACCGGCTGTAAAAGCAGAAAACGTGAAAGTGAAAATTCAAGGGCGTGAGCTGCTGATCAATGCGAATCAAGAGAAGGACAAATGCGTGAACGCAGGAAAAAATGCTGAAGAACAGTGCAACACAATGACCTTCCAGGCGACGCTTCCACTGCCGCGAAACATTCAATCCGACAAAATGCAAACCAATATGAAAGACGGCGTGCTAACAATTTCGATTCCGAAGACCTAACTCAAGCAACCAACAGCCTGACGCGCAACCGCAAACATCTTGTTGATCACACACTGGAGGTATCACTGGAAAGCATTCTGGAATCAACGTTAAGACTGATGGAGGAATAGTTATAGATTGAATTTTGATTCTAGTTCCATTTGAAAAAAAAACTCGTTTAAACCTCGACTATTGCTATTAAGAGCGGTGCTGCAGCGCCGCTCTTTTAGTATCGTGGGTTTCTGTGAACAATCACGCCTCGACCCAGTCGACCTGTGCCGGACGAGAACTAGGACGATGAGTTCGGCTCCGACTGACCGCCTTTGTACTGAACCATTGAGAGGAAGCTCCGCTTGATTCCCTTCGACCGAAACGATGGACCTCCCACTTATGCGTCCACGGAGCTCCCAACGTGTCCGACAGCCAATGGGGAATTAAGGGCAGGAGTACCTTCAAATCCCTACGCTCCTCTCTTCCTATGGACTGCGAGAACTGCACTAAACGGGCTGGACTCAAAGCCTCCACGGATGCCCATAGATCGCGAAGCTTCCTTCCAACAGCGGACTGCGCCAAATCGAATTTTCGCATTGCAATGTGTTTGAGTTTTACTATCAGACCGTTGTAGAGACGAAAGGAGCTGGTGTTACCGTTGGTATCAAGATGGATCTCGCCCTCGATTGGAGACAGCGGGTGACCAACCTGTTCGTGTTGCGGATTATTCTGCGACAACGGCTCGCTGGCCGGGGAGGGGACTACATCTCGCTGAAATGCCCGCACCTTTGCCATGACGATGTCTTCTATCGGAGGGCGCCAATCGGGAGCATCGTTTCTGGGCTTAAAATACACACCTCTGGCCAGCCGAACAACTCGGCCGATAGCTGCTGCTCGTGACAAAAATTTGTCAATCGCCTTACGTTTACCGAGTGCCCGGAGTTCTGCGGTGGTGAAAATCGTTCCGTCCGGTGCCATGTTTATGTATCGGCGAAGCGAAGAGGAGACTTCGGGAACGGGCGCCCTCCATGTGTCTACAGCTTCTTCAGTACTGCAACTCATGACTTTTGCCTCCATACAGGACCTAGATTAGATACGAAGAAACAGGTCAAAAAGTTCAAAGAAAAGGACCGAAAGAACGGCTAAAAATGTTTCATCTTTTGGGGGCTCAGGGCTCGGACCACGCTCCCGAATGTGGTCACCAAATTTAGAAAATTGGTGACCACGTTCGGGAGTGGCAGTAACACAGTGAGAAACACCGATTTAATCTACAGGGCGATTGTCAACAGTCGCGTGCTCGTTTGTGCTTGCGTGGCTCAATAGGTTGCTTGTCAGTTCGCTAATCGAACAGTGTAGTCCTCTGCAAGGCCAACTGTCCTCAGCCTTTCTGTCGTGCGGCGTGTTTGGCAGCCGTTTCCCGTGCCGTCTCGCCTTGTTTGACGGTCTGGTGTGACTCTAAATAGAGCAACTGCACCCACACAAATCTGACACATTTCGCCCATGCAGGCGGGCGTTAACGTCATGGCGACAGGCGTGGCGATGCAGTGGACGGTACACCAGACTGGAAGCAGAAATGCTCAGCATGTCGATCTCAGAAAGGGGGGGCTTTGTCCATCATGCTCCGCGTAGTAAGGATAGATTCATTGTCGACAAGTTTGCGTCAAATCGCCCCTCCACCTTTAGTTGGGCGATTTAGCTTCTGGAAGTTATGCCATCACCCCGTGTGTGATATTGCGCCGAATTGCGACTTTTTGATGCGGGTTCCCCCATTTACCAAATAGTTGCCCCTGAAGCATAATCGCTGGAATTGGGACGACAGATGCTGGCAAACTCTTTTCCCGCAAGTAAGAGGACTGCCAATGCTAACAAACGAAGCAAAAGAATTCGTTTCGGAAATTAAGGACCGCGAAGCCGGGAAAACCCGCCACTGGCACGCTCTAGCCGCAGCGTGGTTGGGTGAAGCTTTTGACGCCATGGACGCGTCCATCTTCTTTATTGCTATGGTGCCTGCGCTCACGGAGCTGCTGCGTAGCAATAATGATACGGAGGTCGGGCAAATCGGCTCGATTATTCTGGCAATTTTTATGCTCGGATGGTTCTTCGGCGCAATCGGTTTCGGCATTCTTGCCGATCGACTTGGACGCCGAAAGACTATGATTTTGACCATTTTAATTTATTCACTGGCGACCGGTCTGTGCGCTCTGTGCTCCAATTGGATGCAGCTCGCCGCGTGCCGATTCATTGTCGGTTGTGGTATCGGCGGAGAGATCTGTCTGGGTACCGTCATCGTCGCAGAGTTTTGGAAAGGACGCCCGCGCCTCTGGGCGACGGCTGCACTTGAAAGTTCTTTCAATGCCGGGCTGATGCTCGCTGCTGCGTTCAATACGTTGCTCAGCCCGTTCGGCTGGCGATGGTTGTTTGTTGCAGGCATCATTCCTGCGTTGATGACGCTGTATGTGCGCTCCAAGATCAAAGAATCCAGTTCATTCGAAACTGTCAAAATTCAGCGTGCTGAAATCAAAAAGAAAGATGCCAATGATCTGACGCACAGTGAAAAGCAGCTTCTTCGTTTGCCAATAGTCGAGTTGATGAAAGGCGAAGCGAAGGGACGGTTGCTAGTTACAGCATTGCTCGGCGCATCAGCTGTCGTCGGCTATTGGGCTTGCGTTGCGTGGATACCTGCATGGGTCAACCAGCTGATGGCTTCAGAAGCGATCAACGAACGCAGCACGGCTACCACCATATTTAGCGTGGGCGGTCTGGCCGGTTGTTTCATGACACCGCTATTGCTCGATCACCTCGGACGAAAGAGTACTATGACTCTTGCGTTTGGCGGAGGACTTTTGGCTACCACTATGATGTTTTTGACCGTGAAGACTTACGGACCTGAACTGATCCTCTGGTGCCTGGCTGTGGGCATTTTGACGAATATACAGTTTACCGCCTTGCAGATTTACATTCCAGAAGCCTTCGGCACGCAAGTGCTGGGTACTGCAACGGGTATCATATTCGGCGCAGGTCGAATCTTCGCTGTTGCATTAGCTCTTTGCGGAGCACAGTTGATAGCCTTCTACGGCGGGTCCTATGCAATGGCTAGTGCCACGCTGTCGTTGGCTTACGCCGTAGGATTTGTTGCCTCGTTCTGGTTGTACAAGACCAATGGCGAGGTCGCCGGCATCACATCTCATGCGATCAAGACCCCTGCACCGGCACGACAACTCGTGCTGGCTTCCGAAGCGGACTAGCAAAGCCCTGTAACGCTAAGCTTAATTGAAAAAAAAACGTCGCGTCTGCGGCGCTTTTTTCGTGCTGCTGCTGCTGCTGTTTACGCCTACGATGGATCGAAGGTGAGCGCCAAGTCTGGCTCTGTCGTGGTTGCAGCACCTAAGGCTCGTCTAGAGACCGAGAAGGGCGTGTCCATCGTTACCGGAGACTGCGATGCCAAATTGGTTATTGTCGGTAGCCGGGGGGCGTTCAGCACCGAAGAAGTCGCCATAAAGACTAATTATGAACCCGAACGAGGGCAACCCAACCTCTTCGTCAAGTCGCGGCTCGAATTTACCTTAGATTACAAGGTTGATGGGACGTGGTATGAATTGGGACAATCGAAGCCCTTAGAGCATATCTCCGATCCCGTCCTTGACGACCGATTTCCAGACAGAGTTTATCTCTTACAGGGCACGTTCGATTCCAACAGCAAGACGTTTGAAACATCTGTAGACAAGCACTACAACGATCCGCGAAGCTACGAAGTTGCGCGTCTGACGCCGTCATTTGCTTACGCTCGCAACAAGAAGTGACTCATGAGTAATCGACAGGAAAAGTGATCGCGTGTTTGTTCCAGATCCCTTATGATATTGAGAGGTGGTAAGGGAAGACCATATGAAGCAAATTCGGTTACTGGCAAGTTGTGTATCGGTAGCCCTGGCGTTCCTTGGCGGCCCGGCGCAGGCGCAAAACCAAGACCAGAAAGTTGTGCTTCAAACAACCAAAGGTCCGATCGTTTTGCGAGTCTTCTATAGCATGGTCCCCTATACTGCGGGCAACTTCCTGGACCTTGTGGGCAAAGGATTTTACGACGGGCTCACTTTTCACCGCATCGAAAGCTGGTGTGTCCAGGGTGGTGACCCCAACGGTGATGGAACCGGCAATTATGTCGACCCCGCGACCGGGCAACCCCGCTATATTAACCTGGAGATCAATCGCAACCTGGCCCACGGCATTCCGGGGGTTTTAGCGATGGCTCGTGGCAACAATCGCAATTCCGCCAGCTGTCAGTTCTATATAACGAAATCTGTCATGCGTCAGCTTGATGGAAATTATGCTGTGTTCGGAAAAGTAATAGAGGGAATGAACACGGTCTATGCTCTGAGGCAAGGGGACCGAATTATTTCCGCCACTGTCGGTGGTGGCGGCGAACAGGCCGGCAACCCCGAGCCGCAGCAAGACTCCGGTAGTTACCAGGGTGGACCACCGCCAAGATCGGTCGATTCCGGATTCTAGGTCAAAACTAAACCCGGCAACGCTTAGAGCGTCGCCGGGCTCGCATTTTCGTGCGATTAAACCTGTGTGCGGACCGGGTAGTGTGCTCTGCCTGCTGGTCAGTGACCCCTTTTACATTCCTAACAATAATCACCAGTTGTGAGCACCGTGTGAGGACGAGGTCTGCCACGATTTCCTGTTCGGGAGTCGGGGCGTGAGGCTCAGAGCCTCCCGCCGCCGTCCGGAACCCAGCGCGCCCGAGGCTCCGCGACTTCTGTTTACCGCACGTCGAAGCGGAGGTAAGGCTCGCTTCTTAGTGCGTTGCCAGCGATGCAGTGGCTGCATCGGGTTGAGTGGTTGCGGAGGTCGGGCGCATCAGGTAGTGAGACACTATCCATTCATTGCCGTCGGCATAGCCCCACAGCTCGGCGCATGCCAGGAAAAAGAGTTTCCACCACGCATACCATTTTATGTATTCCCGACCGTAAACTTGCTTGAATAGCGCCTTCACGGCATCGGAGTTCTTGTACATGTTGCGCAGCCACTCTTCGGAGGTTCTGCTGTAGTGCTTGCCGTTCACGACCCACTGACGATCGACTTTCATATCCTCGTTGAAATGCGTAAGCAGATCATCCGACGGCATTGTGCCCCCAGTGAAAAAATACTCCGTTAACCAATCGTTTCCATCACGATTGATGTAGTGGTATGCGTATTTTCTGTGCGTGAAGATGTGAATGAAGAGCTGTCCGTCGTCCTTGAGCCAGCGTCGCACTTTTGCCAGCAGAAGCTTGTAGTTTTTCATATGCTCGAACATTTCGATTGAAACTATGCGATCGAACTTCTGCGGAGTGTCGAAGTGCACAATGTTCGCCGTGAGAATCGTCAAGTTGGTAAGTCCCAACTCCTTTGCACGGGAATCGATAAACTGTTTCTGAGTCGCTGAATTGGAAAGCCCTGTAACTTTGCTTCCGGGAAACTTCTCCGCCAGGTATAGCGACAATGATCCCCATCCGCACCCAAGCTCCAAGATTGTTTGTCCGTTGGTGATACCTGCGCGCTCAATGTAGAGGTCCAACATTGCAATTTCGGCCTGTTCCAAGGTTTTCGTCTCATCGGACCACAACGCGCAACTATACTTGAGCCGCGGACCAAGAACTAGCTGGTAGAACGCTGTCGGCACTTCGTAATGCTGTTTGTTCGCTGCATCAGTTTCGACCGCGATCGGCATGTTTTGCAGCTCTTGCACAAATGACGAGATCTTCTGTTGCTCTGCCGCGGGAGACTCGCTAGCTTCCTCTCGCAGTTTCTGTGCCAACATTCTCCGAATGCCGAATCGAATGATCGGTTCCGGCACTAAATCTGTTGCTAGCAAGTTGTAAATCGACATTGCCTTCCTTAGCCTTTAAGTTTGAACCACGGTATAAATGCGCTGGTAGTTTTTTGATAGTTAGCGTACTGCTCGCCTCTGGTCTTTGACGCGTGCTCTTCGGTCATCTTCACTCCGCTCACCTTGGTGAGAAGGTAAAGCATCAGAAGTGGTGCGTAAATGGTGAAAAGTCCGCCGGGACACCCGGCTGCTATAACGAAAATTCCGACCCATACTAGCCATTCGAAAAAGTAGTTCGGGTGTCGCGAGTAATTCCACAACCCCGCAGAACACACTTTCCCTTTGTTATCCGGTTGCGATTTGAACTTGCGAAGCTGGTCATCCGCCGCCCACTCTCCCAGGAATCCAATTGAGCACAGCGCTCCGCCGATGTAGTCGTTCAGCCGCAGATGCGGTTCCTGGTCGGCAGCAATGACAGCCAACGGCATGCTCAATAGAATGATCAGCAGTCCCTGGAATTGAAATACCCAAAACATCATTTGCGACGCTTTCGCTCCCCAAGCTTCTCTCATCGCATGATAGCGCCCATCCTCATGCGGAAATTCGCGCATGAACCGGCCTGCTAAATAGAACGCAAGTCGCAGCGACCAGGGCAACACGGCTCCCAACAACAGCATCTTTCGATCGGGCGGACCTGCTTGTGTCATCGCAAACACAACCGCGAGCAGACCATAACTAGCCGCCCAGACGACGTCTACGATACCTGCGTTCTTGATTCGTTCTCCGATAATCCAGAACACCACCATCACCGGCACAATAATTGATGCCGATGAAAGCAGGAACGAGAGCCAGGGTACGGGGGAGCCGTCCATCAAATCAATCAACCAGGGTTAAGTTGTTGGGGCGAGTAAAGACGGCTTGCGCCACGGAGACGTTGCGCATGGAAAAAGCCGCGCTGCAATATTGCAAGTAATAGTTCCATTTGCGAATGAAGCGGTCGTCAAAGCCGAGTTCCCGCACTTCAGCGAGCTTTGCGTTGAAGCGCACATACCACTCATCCAGCGTGCGCATGTAACTCAGCCCCATATCTTCCAACTCAAAGAGAGAAAGATCCGAGGTGCGATTCATGGCTTGCACAACCCTTCCTACCGAGGGAAGAAGTGACCCCGGAAAAATGTACTTCTGAATGAAGTCCACGTTGTCGCGCAGCAACTCATAGCGGCTGTCCGGGCAGGTGATCATTTGAATGGCGACCAGTCCTTGTGGCTTGAGCACTCTTGCTATCGTGGCTGCATAGGTGTCCATAAACTTGTCGCCGACGGCCTCGATCATCTCAACGGAAACGACCTTGTCGTACTGACCTTTCAAATCACGATAGTCGCAGATTTCGATTGTGATTTTGTCGGCGACTTCCGATTCCCTGATGCGTTTCGACGCATAGTCAAACTGCGCCTGAGAAATTGTGATGGTGTGCACGCGGCAACCGTAATTTCGCGCTGCATGGATTGAAAACGCTCCCCAGCCGGAGCCGATTTCCAGCAGATGATCTTCCGGATTCAATTTCAGTTTGCGACAAAGAGCATCAATCTTCTCAATCTGCGCCTCTTCGAGCGACTCTTCCGGGCTCTGGAACTTAGCGCTGGAATAAGTCATGCTGGGATCGAGAAACAGCTCGAAGAACGCGTTGCTTAAATCATAGTGCTCTTTGATGTTGCGACGACTGCCGGAAAAATTGTTTTCACGTGTCAGGTGAATCAATCGATTGATCTTGCCGAACAAGTTGACGGCAAGTTTCTTTTGCGCCGAACCTTCAAGTACAGTCGAGTTCTCAATGTTCAAAACGAACCACTGGACAACGGCTTTCAGGTCCGGCGTGTCCCAGTCTCCGTCCATGTAGGCTTCTGAAAATCCTATGTGTCCGAACAAAACCGCCTTCTTCCAGAACTCTTGCGATCGCACGTTTATCACGGCGCTGTACTTGCTGCCCGGCTCGTTGCCAAGATTCTCGATCGTGCCGTCTGGCAGACGCAGCTGCATGTGACCCAGAGGAAGGTCCTTCAACGCCGACAAAAGAATTCGCTTGCAGGTTCGTGCAATGAGTCCCGGCGGTGGCAGTTCTGCTAACGCCTCGAGCTTATTTTCTGCGCATGTCTTACTGCTGGTCATAGCGGGCTCCTGATGGTCTTTAACTTTAGTCCTAGCCTGATTCCTTTAGACTTTCTGCATTCCCGGGAGGCGTTCCGCGCGGAAGATTCTGTATGCTTTTGTGTGGAAGCAAGACGCCCTGCTGCAAGTGTGGATTCGCTTCTTTTGCGTGGTAAGGTACGCGTTTTAGCCAGAGAAGAAGCGCGTGCCAGTGGATCAGTCCGATGATTTGCAGCGGTACAATCGGATAGCGCAAAGTCGCAATCAGCAATGCAGCCGAGGAGAGTTTCCTTCTCGTCCCGGTCATGGTGCTCATCAGCTCAGTAGATCCCGTTGCCGTTTTGGTATCTACGTGCAGGTTTAAGATTTTTCCGGGCAGATCCAGTCTGAACTCAAAGCCGTTTTGCAGTTGGCTAAATGGTGAAACATAGAAAAGCTTCGTGCCGGTTCCTGCGAACCGAGTCCGCGACGGCGATTCCGCTGAGTCATTCATGACAAGTGGAATGGTAAACAACTTGCGCTCGCCAAAAGTATTGTGTACTTCGGCAACAGCGCATAGTGGCTTATCTTCTTCTCCGAGGCAGAAAAAGAATGACACCGGGTTGAAAACATATCCGAATACTCGCAAGTTTGTAAGCAGCATCGCTCGCTTGAGAGGCAGGTCCAAACCCTGATCTTGCAAGTATTCGCGCAGCTTCTGCATGACGGGGCGGTCGTCATCTGCGAGGTGGTCGCGGTCATAGAAACTGTAAACGCCGTGACTATTCCAGCCAAAAAGCTTGCTGCTTTGTTTCAGAGCAGGTAGTTCATTCAAGTCTAAACAGAACAGAAACAGATTGTAGGCGAATTCGTGTTGCGCGGGAAACAGTCTCTTGTGCCAAATGCGAACGTTGTACATGCAGGACTCTAGGCTGTGCATACCGGGTCTCCCAGTAGCTTGGAGCACAGATTTACCGCAGACGTGTAAGCATCTTCATGAAAGCCGTAAGCGAAATAACTGCCGCAGAAACGAATTAGTCTGTCTTCCGTATTCAGTAAGTGAAGGTCGCTCTGCGCCCGCGCGGTGTTGCTGTCGAACACTGGATGTGTATAGGTGATGCGTTTGAGTATTGTTCGTTCGTCGACCAAGTGATTGGCATTGAGCGAAACGAAGTAGTTCAATTTCTTTGAGACGTTCTGCAGTCTATTCATCCAGTAATGGGTCGTGGGAATGAGCGAGCCATTCTGTTGCTCGATTCTGTAGTTCCATGCAGCCCAGCACCTTCCGGTCGCGGGCATCACTCTGCGATCCGTGTGTAGTAGTGTGTGATTGGTGCTGTAAGTGAAGTGCTTCAAAAGCTTTTGTTCAAGGTCACTCGGATTAGCCAGCATCTTTAATGACTCGTCGGCGTGCGCTGCCATGATAACCAGATCAAATTCATACTGTTCGTTGTTTGCCAGTGTAACTTGAACCTTGCCGTCGCGCTCAAGCACGCGGGACACGGGCACGCCCAGTTTGATCTTGTGTGCAAAGGGCGCTGTTAGTTTTTTGACGTATTCTTTGGCGCCGCCGGTAACGGTGAACCATTGCAAGTGTCCATCCAGACCGGCATTAAATCTGTGATTGTGGAAGAATCGCAATAGAGTTGCAGCGGGAAACTGAAGCATGAGGCCTGGTGGGGTCGACCAAATGGCGCTGCCCATCGGCAATAGGTACAGGTCCAACAGCTGCTTGCTAAAGCCGTGTCTGTCAGCATAACCCTGAATCGTCAAGTCTGCTAACCAGGGTTGGTTATAGTCTAGCTCGGCCTGTTTGTTGAACCGGTCAAGTTCAAAGGCGAACTGCCAGAATGCCGGATTAAGGACATTCTTTCGTTGTCCGAAAACCTGATTGAGACTTGAGCCGCACCACTCGGTGTCTTTGGGTTTGTGCTGTACGCTAAACGACATGTCTGTTGCAAATGTGCTGACTTGCAGATCAAGAAAGAGTCTTGTCAGATTCGGATAGGTGACAGGATTGTAGACCATGAAGCCTGTGTCGATAGGCACGGACCTTCCGTCTTCATCAACCTCAACTGTGTTCGTATGACCTCCGGCGTAGGCATTGCCGTCGAACACCGTAACATCAAATTGCTTTTGAAGCAGATGGGCACTGCCCAGTCCTGCTACGCCAGCGCCCACGATGGCCACTCGTTTCATTGGCTCACCGTAACGGGCTTGGAGTCTGTACTCTCGCTGATGAAGGCGCTGGGCGGCGTGTGATGTAAGTTCCATACAAGACCGACCTTACTCATGGCTTTCAGAATCAGGTAAGTTACGTCCAGCTCCCACCAGAAAATTCCCTGACTTGTGGCACCGGGAAACTTGTGATGATTGTTGTGCCAGCCTTCACCCAAGGTAAAAATCGCAAGGAGCCAATTATTTTTGCTGTCGTCGTCCGTGTTGAACCGGCGAGATCCGAACTTGTGCGCCAGTGAGTTAATGCATGCGGTGCCGTGAAAGAGCACTACCGTACTGATGAAAAACCCCCAGACTACCATTTGCCACCCGGAAGTATTCAACTCGGGCATTGTTGCTTGCAGCCAGCTTCCGGCTGCGAAAAGCGACACTCCAAGAAGCACCGGTGGCAGCCAGTCGAAGCGGTTTACCAATACCAGTTCAGGGTATCGTGCCAGATCGGGTATCACCGCATAGTTTGTCGGCATGTTTGAGCTGGAAGTGATCCAGCCAATGTGACTCCAGACAAAACTGCGGGTCACTGGAGAGTGAATGTCGCCTTCCTTATCGGCTTCTCTGTGATGGCACCGATGATGGGCAGCCCACCAGAGTGGACCTCGCTGCACCGCTGTTGCGCCCATCACGGCGAATGCAAATTGCATAAAGCGCGAGGTTTTGTATGTGCGGTGAGAAAAGTAACGATGGTAGAAGGCGGTGATGGCGAACATGCGTAGCCAGTAGAGTGCAACGGCCGTGCCGACTGCAACGGCGGAAGTGCCTGTCCACAGGACTCCCAGGCATGCTGCATGCAGGAATACAAAAGGAATGCAACGGTCAATCTCCACTTCCTTTGCGCCGCGCATCACCTTCTGTGCGCCTTCCGGAAAGTAGTCGGAGTCCAAAAATCGAAAGCAACGAGCCAGCAACACAAGAGAATTGCCGACTGCCTTTACTGGACTAGCAGGCATCTAAGGTCTCCATTGCTCTGTTTCAATTCCCAAGTGTATGCATTATACCGCTGGTTTTGCGAGTTCGCGCTCGATGCTTCTCTTCAGTTCCGCAAAGTCTGCGTCTGTATAACCGACAGAGGTGAACACCACTTTTCCGTTCTTGCCAATCAGGAAGTTGCGCGGAATGCCTCTTACGGCAAACTTGTTGAACACCTCCCGTTTCGGGTCGCCGGCCATTGGGACCGTAAGTTTTTGCTTGCTCTTGAACTCTTTGATTTCAGCTGTAGAGTGCTCTCTACCCAACACGAGCACGGCCAGTCCCTGATCTTTGTATTTTTGCCAGACGTCTTTCTCCACTAATGGAAGCTCCTTGCGGCATGGCGGGCACCAGGTCGCAAAAAGGTTGACCAGAAGTACTTTCCCTCTGTACGACGAAAGGGAGACCTGTGCATTGTCCGTGGTTACGGCTGAAAACGCAGGAGCCGCGTCGCCTGGTTTCACTTTGCATTCGCTATCAACCTCTGCTGCGATGCTGGGCAGAGCGCAGAGCATTAGACTGAATGCGGATAGAACTTTTCGGCTTGGGAAGTTCATGTGGTTATCCTTTCTTCGCATGCCATGCATGATTTTCAAGAACTACGCGTTGCAGGGACGCGAGCGCGGGAACCGCTTTAGCGCCGGAGCCATATTAAGTATAGACCCGACGGTGTTGTCGAAGGTTTTTTGCGCGAATTAAACCTGGATGTTCTGAGCATACATCCAGGTTATGGATTCTGTGTGGAGCTTCGTTTTTCGTGCGGCGGACGACTAGGCGTAGGTTTGAACGTTTGCTTTATTCAGAAAACGTGTGATGCTGGCTTGATAGAGCAGTTCTACCGTGCCGACCGGGCCGTTCCGTTGCTTGGCGATAATGATTTCAGCCTCGCCTTTTTGTTCGCTTTCTTTGTTGTAGTACTCATCGCGATAGATGAACATCACAATGTCTGCATCTTGCTCGATTGAGCCGGATTCTCTCAAGTCGGAAAGCATCGGGCGCTTGTTGGGGCGCGATTCAACTGCGCGGGAAAGCTGCGAAAGTGCGATAACAGGGACGTTCAATTCCCGTGCCAGGGTTTTGAGACCGCGGGAGATTTCTGCTACCTCCTGCGTGCGGTTGTCGGAACCGCCTTTGCTTCGTCCTTGCATGAGCTGGATGTAGTCGATTACTATCAGTCCGAGATCTTTCATCTCAGTTTTCAGCCTTCGACATTTTGCGCGAATATCCAACACGGTGACCGCCGGCGTGTCATCGATGTAAATTGGCGCTTCACCTAGTCGGCCCATGGCATCGGCAAGTGAACTCCAGTCATTTGTGTGAAGCAAGCCTGTCCGAAGTTTGTTCATGTCAAGGCGAGCTTCGCTGCACAGCAAACGTTGTACGAGCTGTTCCTTGGACATTTCCAGGCTGAAGACTGCTACCGGCGCATTTTCTTGAACCCCGGCGTGTTGTGCCAGGTTTAGCACGAAAGCTGTTTTACCCATTGAAGGGCGAGCCGCCAGGATAACCAGGTCGGACTTTTGCCAGCCGGAAGTCATTTCGTCTAGATCGTAAAAACCTGTGGAGAGTCCCGATAGTGCGTCTCTGTTCTCATAGCGTTTTTCAATTCGTGCGAAAGATTCGTTGACGATGTCGCCCACGTGTGTCAGTGCGCCCATATCGCGATTTTGAGCAATGCTGAAGATTAATCTCTCAGCCTTATCTACCGCCATGTCCGCGTCGATTTCTTCGTAGCAGGTCTGGACTATTTCGGTGCCGGCAGAAATCAAACTGCGCAGGAGCGATTTTTCGCCGACGGTCTTAGCATAGTATTCGGCATTAGCAGTGGTGGCAACTGACATCGCTAAGTCGGTCAGATATTGTCTGCCGCCTACGCCATCGAGCTTGCCCTGGTCTTTCAGCACCTGAGAAACGGTGACGATGTCTACCGGTTCATTTTTTTCGAACAAGTCGCGGATTGCTGCGTAAATGATTTGGTGCGCCTTCCGATAGAATTGCTCGGCCTGCACCATATCAATTACTTTTGTGATGGTTTCCGGGTTGACCAGCAGCGAACCGAGAACGGCCTGTTCGGCTTCGACTGATTGAGGCGGAATGCGCTCAAGGGTGGTCTCGGATAATGTCATCTCCGGTTTGGGACCTTCATCTCGCCGGCGAGATCTTTCTGCCATGAATTGATTCCTCGCTCGCTACTCGTGATTGCCTTCGCCGGTAAATGCGGTAGTTGGATGCGTCGCCAATTCGTGTGCGTGAACGCCCCGTGCAGCCGTCACTCTCTGCCGTTCCGTTGTTTCGGCGTTCAGCGCGGCTACTCTAATTTCGAATTTGGGTTCCAACCTATAAACGTTTTTCACGCCAAAAAGTTCAATCCAATCAACAGTTTAATAAACCGCCGCGAGAAAAGTACACAAACCGCGAGACGAATGATTCGTCGCACGCATTCAACTAGATTTTTGTTGCTGAGCTGATTATCTCATCATTCGGCGAAGCGCACGGCAGGCGAGACTCAATTGAAAAAGGTGTTATGACCTGGTGTATATATGGTGTATGTAGATCTGGCGCATCTTGACGGTGCGTCAACTACGCCGCCCCGGGGGAGGCCCCCCCCCCTCGGAAGAAAAGAGGGATGCGAAATTTCGCACCCCTCTACAACTGAACTACAATTCGAGAGTAGTTAGTCTTCGTCAAGCGATGACGTGTCTCCGACTGGAAGTCCAAGCTCCCATGCCTTCAACAGTCTACGCATGATTTTGCCGCTTCTGGTCTTGGGAAGGCTGTCACGCACTTCTATCTCTCTGGGATAGGCGTGCGCCGCTAGTCGGCGTTTGGTGAATTCCTTTATGTCCTCGAGTAGCTTTTCCGAAGAAGTGAATCCGTCTTTCAAGACAATGAATGCCTTGATGATTTCTCCGCGTTCTTCATCGGGCTTGGCGATGACACCGGCTTCCGTGACCGCTTCATGCTCTACTAGTGCCGATTCCACTTCAAAGGGACCAACTCGGTGTCCGGCGGTGTTGATCACATCGTCAGCGCGGCCGACGAACCAGAGATAGCCGTCTTCGTCCTTCCAGGCGTTGTCGCCGGAGAAGTACCATCCGGGAATCTTGAAGTACTCTTTGAACTTCTCTTCGTTTCTCCACACTTGCCGCAGCATTGCGGGCCAACCCGGACGCACGACCAGTCGACCCAGCTGCCCGGGAGCCAGCTCATTGCCTTCGTCGTCCACAACGGTGGCGTAGACACCGGGCAACGGTTTGCCCATGGAGCCCGGCTTGAGCGGTAGACACGGGAGGTTTGCCACCAATTGCATTCCGGTCTCGGTTTGCCACCAGTTGTCGTGAATTGGCAATCCATAGACTTTCATGCCCCATCGAACAACCTCCGGGTTAAGCGGTTCGCCAACGCTGAGAATATGGCGCAGGCTTTCAAGGCTGTGGTTATGAACCTCTTCGTCGCCGGCTTTCATCAGCATGCGAAGCGCTGTCGGAGCCGTGTACCAAACGGTAACATGCAATCGGTCTATCAAGTGGTACCAGCTTGCTGCATCGAAGCGACCTTCATATGCCACAACCGAAACACCATTGGACCAAGGTCCGAAGATACCGTATGCGGTGCCAGTGACCCAGCCGGGATCGGCCGTACACCAGTAAACGTCATCGTCACGCAGATCGAGTACCCAACGTGTGGTGGCGTGCAATCCGATAATGTCGTTGTGAACGTGAAGGATGCCTTTGGCTTTACCGGTAGTGCCGGATGTATAAAGCAAGTACAGTGGATCTTCAGGATCCATATGAGCTGGTGTCAACTGCTCTGACGCACCCAGCATTAGCTCTTCGAATGAAAGGTCGCCGGGTCGCAATTCACCTTGGTTGTTGACGACAATCACATACTCCAGTTCGGGTAAGTGATCGCGAATTTCGTCTAACTTGGGTTTCAATTCCGCCGTTGTTAGCACTATTTTTGCGCCGCTGTCAGACAGTCGATCTTTTAATGCGTCCGGACCGAAGGCGGAGAACAGTGGTCCGATTACTGCACCGATCTTAGCTATTGCAACGGTGGAAATGTACAGTTCTGCGATGCGAGGCATGAACACAAAGACGCGGTCGCCTTTTCCTACGCCCAAGCCCTTCAGAGCATTTCCGAGGCGGTTGGACAAATAGTGCATGTCCTGAAACGTGAATGTTTCCAATCGGTTTTGCGCATCGATAGAGTACAGCGCTACTTTGTTGCGCCGACCGTCATGCATGTGACGGTCGATGGCATTGTAACCGGCGTTGAGTTTGCCGTCAGCAAACCAGTTGATGTCCTTCTTTGCCTGTTCCCAGGAGAAGCTGGAATAGGCACACTCATAGTCGGTAAGGTTCGCCGACACGGGGAATTTCTTGATCACTTCTTTGCGCCCTGCGCCAACGCGCGTTGAGCTTCCCGATGATCGATACACTGCGTCCTTCAAATCGCCACCGCCTTTCGGTTTGTCGGCCAACTTCATGAGTCTCTTAACCTCCGGTTCTTAACAGCTCTGCTGCAACAACACTCATCGTTCGAAAGTGATGCTCGACGCCAGAGACGCGTCAACTTACGCCAGCATCACTTGATAACGATGAGATCTGAATGAAGAATCTGCATATATTAACTCGACCGCCCGCTATAAAGTAGGGGCCGCTGCCAAAATCGAGTAAATTGACGCAGCTTAGAATTTTTGAATATTCGGGAGCGCTCAGCGCCAGCCTCTGTGAGCGAACCTTTGGACCCGGTCAGGGCACCGTATCTGGTGGCGCAACGGCTCGCCGTTGCGAAAGCGGGCAAAATGGTTCGTCAATAAACCGGTGCGGCGTTTTTCGTCCGCAGGGAGGCCCGTTTTTTTTGGGGGGGTGTTAATATTTTGCAGCTGATTGACTATAATAGTCGAGTTTTGGGTAGGAAGTATAAGGTCCCGCTGGTCGGGTGGAACAGACCCCACCCATTACTTTCGCGAACAGCTTGTTTTCGTATCGGTCATTTGCCGGTATCCTTAACTGCTCAAGGAATCCGATGCTAACCCAGTACAGTAACCTTCAGCATTTCTATCGTGGGCATGTGCACACTTTGTTCCGCGCTCGGCGGATCGCGGACGGGTTGCCTGTTATTCTAAAAACTAGCAACAGCGACAAGATCAACTCCACTGAGATCGCTGCGTTGCAGTCCGAGTATCGCATTTTGCGTATGTGCGCAGGAGCAGGCGTTTCCAAAGCGTTGTCGCTGATTCCGTTCGGCACGAAAATTGCTATTGTCATGGAGGACTGCGGTAATCGCACCCTGGCGGACTTGCTGGGTCTGCGTCGTTTGGACCTGAATTCCTTTTTGCGATTGGCAGTTCAATTGACTGAGACCGCCAAGCACGTGCACGACTGCGGAGTGATTCATCGCGAATTCAATCCTTCAAATATAATGGTAAGCAGCGATGAATTCAGCATCAGTCTGATTGATTTCGGCAAGGCGACAACCGGGGTTCAGCAGGAGCACCGTCAGGTCAGCCCTTCGAGTTTGGATTTAGCGCTGACTTACGTCTCACCCGAACAAACCGGCAGGATGAATCGCAGCGTAGATCATCGCAGTGATCTCTATAGCCTTGGTGTGATTTTCTACGAAATGCTCACCGGTCGTCCGCCATTTTCATCCGGTGATCCCCTTGAACTGGTGCATGCCCACCTCTCTCGCTTTCCTCCAAGTCCCAAAGAGTGCGATCCCGATATTCCGGTGGTCCTGTCCGACATAGTTCTGCGCTTGCTGGCTAAAGCGCCCGAAGATAGGTATCACAGTGCTTATGGTCTTTTGCAGGATCTCCTGCAGGTGCAAAAGCAACTGCAGGAAAGCGGCACTGTGCGTGATTTCGAGACTGGCTTGCACGATCGGCCCAAAGGCCTGCAAATTCCAGAGCGACTTTATGGGCGAACCAGTGAAACATCTCAGTTGCTGGAGTCATTCAATCGGGTGGCCCAACGCGGGCTACCCGAGTTGGTCCTGATTGGCGGCGTCTCGGGAGTAGGCAAGACGGCTTTGGTTCGAGAGCTGTACAAACCACTGACCAAAGAGCGGGGCTTGTTCTCCTCGGGTAAATTCGATCAACATAAGCGCGATGTTCCTTTCTCCACTATTGCTCAGGCTTTTCGGGAGACGGTGCGATACGCCTTGACGGAGCCGGAAGAGCGGGTCAACCAGTGGCGTTCGGATCTGAGGGAGGCCTTGGGGCTGAGTGGAGGCTTGATTGCTGCGTTGGTGCCCGAGGTAGAGTTGCTTGTAGGTGCGCAGCCTGCTGTTCCTGAATTGTCTGCTGCCGACGAGCAAAAACGTTTCGATTCGGTTTTCCGAAAATTCGTCGAAGTGTGCGCTCGCCGAGAGCACCCGTTAGTGATCTTCCTGGACGATTTGCAATGGGCTGATGCGGCCAGCCTGCGCATGATCAAGAACCTTGTGTGCGATCCGGGACCACTGCACCTATTGTTAATTGGTGCCTATCGCGATAACGAAGTCGATAGCGCGCATCTCCTTTCCAAGCTGATAGCCGAGTTACGCAAAAGCCCCGTGGCGTTGCACGAAATTTCATTGCCTCCGCTTTCAACAGGGCATGTAAGCGCATTGGTATCAGATGCTCTTGGATGCAGTCAGGATGTTTCTGCGCCGTTGGTGCGCCTGGTGTTTGATAAGACCCGGGGGAATCCCTTCTTTGCAGTACAGTTGCTCAAGTCGCTATATCACGAGAAACTTCTTTCGTTCAATATGGCTAACGGGTGCTGGGAATGGGATCTTCCGGGAGTTGACGCCGTCGGATATTCCGACAATGTAGTCGATTTGCTGCTGGACAAACTGCGGCGCTTGCCGGCCTCTACCAGAGAAATGCTGGTTCGGAAAGCTTGTTTAGGCAATAGAAGCGATGTGCAGTCCCTGCTGACGGTGGTTGATACCTCACCCGAGCTATTGGAAGCCGATCTTTCCAGGGCTGTCGAAGAAGGCTTGTTGGTGCGAATGGATGATGGTGTCAGATTCCTGCACGATCGAGTTCAACAGGCAGCGTACAGCCTGCTTAATGAGCAGGAACGTGCTGTGACTCACCTTTCAATCGGTCGTTCGCTGCTCCGAGCCTTCGGAGACGTTGATGAGCGCATCTTTGACATTGTGAACCAGCTCAATCACGGTATTGCTTTGCTCACGGATCCCGTTGAACTACTTCAACTCAGTGAGCTGAATCTTTCGGCCGGTGGAAAGGCCCGTTCCTCCACCGCATATGGTGCGGCGATCAAATTCCTTTCTACTGGAATTGATCTGCTTCCATCAGATTGTTGGGAGAATAATTTTGCACTGGCTTATGATCTCCATTTCGAAAGAGCCGAATGCAATTGGCTCTTGAGCAATCACGCCGAGGCTGAAGCACAATTTGAAAATCTACTCGGTAGATGCCGGAGCAACACGGAAAAAGCAAACATCTACAGAATGCTGGTGGAGCTACATACCAGCAAGGTTGAACTGGGCACCGCTGTTGACTGCGGTTTAAAGGCACTGAAGCTCTTCGGCATTAACATGACTCCGCATCCTACACGCGCCGAGGTGTTGAAGGAGTATGAAGATATTTGGCTCGGGTTGGGCACGCGCAAGATTGAAGATCTTGTGCACTTGCCTGCGATGACATCGCCCGAAATGATTATAGCCATGGATATTTTGGTGTCACTGTTCGCCGCAACCTTATGCACGGATCAGAATCTGTTTCTACTTGCTGCCTGCAACATGGTCAACATTAGTTTGAAGCATGGCAATTGCAACGCTTCCGCCATGGGCTACGGATATCTAGGGATGGGATTAGGACCGGTTTTCGGCAAGTATCAGCATGCTTATCGCTTCGGCAAACTGGGCTACGATTTAGTTGAGCTTCATGGCATGAGCGCATACCGAGCGCGCATCAACTTTACTTTCGGCGACAGTATCAACTTCTTTCAGCGGCATCTGCGCACGGATATGGAGTATCTGGATGTTGCATTTAATTCCGCTGTTGATGTCGGCGACATCTGCTTTGCCTGTTACAGCTGTAACCACATAGTGGCGAACCTCTTAACTCTGGGCGACCCGCTTGACTCCGTTTACCGCGAGACCGAGCGCCGATTGGAGTTTACTCGTAAGGTCAATTTTGACGCATCCTTCCAGGCAATATTTGCCATGCAGCGTTTCATAAAGTTGTTGCGCGGTGAAACCAATTCATTCTCAACCATGAGTGATGCAGACTTTGACGAGCTGTCCTATGACGCTTTGATGGATTCCTATGGTCAGCCGATTGTGACTTGCTGGTATTACATCTTGAAGCTGCAGTCGCGCGTGCTTGCCGGAGAGTATGTCGATGCTCTTGCTTATGCCAGGAAGGCTAAGCCACTTCTGTGGTCCACAATGGCGCACATTCAGGAAACCGAATACTGGTTCTATTCTGGATTGGCATTGACGGGGCACTTCAATTCCTTGTCCGATAGCGAACGCGAGCACTGTCTCGAGGATCTGGAAACTCATCGCGATAAGCTTGAGGAATTTGCTGTTTCTTGTCCGGAAAATTTCTTGCACAAGTTTGCGCTGTTTAGCGCTGAGTTTTGCCGAATCAGGGGCGATATTGCGGCTGCGGAACTGAATTACCAGAAAGCAATCAAGACCGCCGGTGCGAATGGTTATGTCAACCATGAAGGCTTGGCCAATGAGCTGATGGCCCGATTCTTCTGTGAGCGGGGGCTGGAATGCGCTGCGCTCGGTTATCTGGAAGCCGCCCGGTCTTGCTATGAAAGGTGGGGAGCTACCGGAAAAGTCGCGCATCTGGAGAAACGCTATCCGCAACTTAGAAGTAGGAGTTACGCATCGGAACCTCTGGATGTTATGGCGGTGTTCAAGGCCGCTCGCGCCATCTCCAGTGAGGTTGTCCCCGAGCGATTACTTGAAACGCTGATGCGTGTCGTTGTCGAATCTTCCGGCGCTAGACGGGGCGTACTTGTATTGGAGGAGGAGGGCGAACTGGTTGTCCGGGCTCATGGACCGCTCTATGACGATGCGACCGCTACGTCCGGTGCTAATCGAATTGCGCTTGTGGAAATTCCTGTGGATAGCTACACGGGTGCACCGAATACGGTGCTTAATTACGTTGCGCGTGCCAAGGACTCCGTCTTGCTGAGCAATGCTTCACGCGAAGGAGTGTTTGTATCCGATCCTTATATTCGGCAAAACTGCACGCGTTCGATGCTGTGTCTGCCGATAACTAAACAGGATCGCTTGATGGGCGTACTTTACCTGGAAAACAACCTGGCCTCGTCGGTGTTCACTCGGGAGAGGTTAGAGCTGATGCAGCTGTTGTCCTCGCAGATTGTTACTGCGTTGGAGAATGGAACCTTGTTCGAAGGACTGCGGCGCGAAGTGGCAGAACGCAAGCGTGCGGAGGATGCCCTGCGTCTTAGCGAACAGCATCTGCGGACGGCTCTGGACCTCGTGGCGGTGGGCATGGTGCAAATAGACCTTATGACTCATCGGTTCTTGCGAGTCAACGCTCGATTCTGCGAGATGTTAGGCTACACCGCCGACGAGTTGCTCAAGCGCACTGTAGAGGAAGTTACCGACCCGTCGTGCGTCAGAGCCGACGACCAGACATGGAAGCAATTGGATGACGACGTGGTGAGCCAGGTCACTTTGAAAAAGCGCTACATTCGAAAAGATGGCAAATTGATTTCTGCGCGTGTCACTGCGGCACTGATCCGCTATCCTGATGGCGCGCCGCGTGCCACCATAGCCGTCATACAAGAGATTGACACCCGCAAACGCAAGACCGGCGACGAAGAACTCAAGAAAGTTTTTGCTCCGGGGCCCGGCTCCGATAATTCGCCTACGAACTAGACCTCCTGTCTCCAATTGGACACTCTGATAGAAAACCTTTGCAAGTGGTTGAAGAATGGAGTCGGCGTGTCATGCTCGAATTAGTGCGACTTTTCCGATGTTGTAGCGGTGTTGTGATAGGATTTCAACTTATATCGAGGAGCACCCTCGTTCCTAAGGTTTCCCCTATTTGGAGAAAGGAGCCGATATGCTGTTCACGCGACGTGCTGTTATTGGTGGAATGCTGGCGTTGATGGCAACCACATTGACGGCTGGAAATGTAATTGCTGCAGGTGATACTTTGCCGCCAGGAACTTATGCCAAATTTGTTACCACTGAAGGAACCTTCACTGCCAAGCTCTACACCGAAGAGGCGCCCAAAACGGTCGCTAACTTTGTTGGCCTGGCGGACGGGACTAAAGAGTGGAAAGACCCCAAAACGGGGCAGGCAGTCAAGAAGCCGTTCTACAACGGTTTGATTTTTCACCGGATAATCGCTGGTTTCATGCTTCAAGGCGGATGCCCGATCGGCCAGGGAACTGGTGGACCGGGGTACCAATTTGCCGACGAATTTCATCCGAAGGCTCGTCACAGCAAGGCCGGTATTTTGTCCATGGCGAACTCAGGTCCGGGCACAAATGGTTCGCAGTTCTTCGTGACGTTGGGACCGACACCTCACCTGGACGACAAACATTCGGTGTTTGGTGAAGTTGTTCAAGGTATGGACGTTGTCAAAAAGATCGGTTCTGTCAGAACCGGCGCTCAAGATCGTCCGCTCAAAGACGTCGTGATGAAGCAAGTTGTGATCGAAAGGGTCAAGTAAAACACGAGCTTACGGCTCTGGTCTTGTGCGATCTCCAATGAAAAATGCGTCGTGAAAGCGGCGCATTTTTTATGCACGAAGCGCTGTAGCCTCTTCCTGCGCGAGGGGAGCCTTCCTCGGTTACAAGAAACCGCCGCGGCCGGAGCGACATAAAAATCGGGTGGGAAGTTGAAGCTTCCCACCCGACCATAATTGCGCCTTCCCGGAGTGAGCGATGTTAGCGAAGGTCGTCGTAGTGCTTTTCATCGACAATGAAGCCGACGTAGAGTCCTACTAAACTACCTACAATCAATCCCCACCATAAACCGGTATCCCAACCGAACACCGGCGCCACAGACGCCGGTTGCGGCCAGTACGGAATAACCGCAACTTGCAATGCCACAATAATTGCGCCAGCAACTCCCATCACCAACATGCCGATAACGGGAGAACTCATTCCAGAAGTAGTTTCTTTATTTGCCATTTTTGCACCGAGGCATTCCTGTCAGTGAAGCAGTATAACAGCCCATACCAATTGCGTTTCCGCAGTTAACGGATCGTTATCTGTGCATGGAGATTATGAATCTGTAAGCTACATAAAAAAGGGTCATTCGGCGAAACATAAAACGGCAATGCCGGCGACGGTCTTTGCATCGCGCACCAATCTTTGCTGCACCATCTTCCAGGCTTCTTTCAAGGTTACGATGATGACTTCCGTTTCTTCATCGGCATCAAGATTTTTTCCTTGCCAAGTCAAATCAGTGGCCTGATAAAACGTGAGCAATTCGTTGCAAAATCCCGGTGCCGAATACATAGGAGGAAGCTCTTTCCATGTGGTGGCAAAATACCCGGTTTCTTCCGTCAACTCTCGCTTTGCCGCTACAAATCGATCCTCTCCGAGCTCGACACGTCCGGCCGGCAGTTCGATAATTTCTTCATCTACAGCAAATCGATACTGCCGGATGAGAATCACCTTATCGGGGTCCGGTTGACCACAAATAACTACTCCACCATTGTGCTCAACAACTTCTCTGGTGATAGGCTCTTGATCAGGTTTCTTCAAGAAATCTCTGCGTACGTTAAAGATGTATCCATCGAAAATGCGTTCGGTGCCGATAACATCATTCCGATTGTAGAGAACCACTGGTTTCGCCTCCGCAGATATAGCCCCCGATCATATCCGGTATTCAAGAAATGGACTATGCGCAAGCGATTGCATACATTGAAAGTCTTTCTCCCGTCTCTTTGAAGCCGGCGGCGGGCGCGGAGAGTCTTGCCTCGACTCCATCGCTGGAGCGTATGAAGCTTTTCTTGAAGGAAGATGGTGACCCTCAGAACGCCTATCCCGTCTTGCACATTGGAGGGACTAATGGCAAGGGGTCGGTCACGGCAATGGTCGACAGCGTTCTGACCGCTGCCGGCGCGAGACCGGGGCGATACATCGGTCCGCATTTACTGCGGTGGAATGAGCGCTATCATGTCAACGGCGTGTCGATAAGTGATTCGGAATTAGCTCGTTATGCCGAAACGGTGCGTCGCCAATCGGAGGCTTTTGGTGCGCGGCATCCGGAGTTTGGCGAGCTGACCTGGTTTGAGTTTCTGACAGCAATGGGCTTTGCTTACTTTGCCGAGCAGAATGTGGACTACGCCGTGATGGAAGTAGGGCTTGGCGGGCTTTGGGACGCGACCAATGCAGTGAAGTCGCCGCTGGTGACTTGCATTGTCACCGTGGGCATGGACCACATGCACATTCTTGGACCGACCATCGAGGCGATCGCTACCGAAAAGGCCGGAATCATTAAGCCCGGGATTCCGGTTGTGACAGCCGCTACGGGGGCGGCGCTGGAGATCATTCGCCGGAAAGCAACGCAATGTGGTGCGCCGCTGATTGTTTGTTCATTTCCGGACCAGTCTCAATACTCGTTGGAAATATCGAACGACGCGGATACTGCTTACATCAGATTGCCCATTCTATGCCGCCGGTTCATTACTCCGGAGCTGCTGGCTGGTCTGAAGGGTGGCTATCAGATGCAAAATGCAGTGGTGGCTTGTGTGGTGCTGGCAGTTTGTCAGATGCGACAGAAGAACGCGATTGATTTGTCGCAACATGTGCAGACCGGTTTCTCTCAACTGTTCTGGCCCGGGAGGTTTCAGTACCTTCCCGAGCACGGCGTGCTGCTTGACGGTGCCCACAACTTGCCCGGTGCCGTGGCGCTGAGAGCTGCGCTGGATCTGTCTTTCCCTGAAAGAAGGTCCTTTGTGCTGAGTGCTTACCAGAACAAGGATGTTCCGGAAATGCTCGCCTCGCTTTTGCGCCCGGGCGATTGCGTCTACGCCGGCGAAACATCCGGCCGGCGTCCCGTTTTCTCTGCCGGCGACATTGCAAAATGCGCAGACAAATTAGGATGCGAGGCCCGGGCGCATGATTCTGTCCGCTCGGCATTTGACGCGGCTGTGGCGAGAAAACGCATTAACGAGACTATAGTCTGCACCGGTTCCTTCGTCACCGTAAAGGAAGCATTGCTAGCCCTTGGCTGCACTCGAGTAGAGGACTCCCGCCTCCTCACCCGCTCCTGAAGTCACTCCCTGTTCATTCTTACTATATGAGAGCGTACAATGCTGTCTGCTGTCTCGAAATCCTGTAAATGCTTAGTACATGAATCGAGATTGTGTCGCGCCGGCTCGATTGTGGCGGCTGTGCCAATTAGAGTTCTGCAGGCCCCGTAAATGTCCGCTTCTCAGGCACAGCACCGGTTAAAGGTGTCTCGGAGCGCATCAGGTCCAACGTAGAAAATTCGCGAAAATTCTGTTTCCGTCGACAAATGTGTTGGCAAAATGCGCCAAAGTCTCTACGCGGATGAATGGAAGTGGCGATACAGGTTACAATCTCAGGTCGATATTCTTTTTATATAGCGGGAAGCTAAGCGGTAATTTTATGACTATCACAAGGGAACTCTCCTACAACCTTTCTGGCTCCGTGACGAACATGGGGCTCGGAATCAACGGGACCACCATTCGCTTGTATGACTACGAGTATCGAAGCGGGTCGCTTGTGAAGAGATTCCTTGTTGAACAAAGCACCAACCAAAAGGGCGGCTTCAACTTTGACGTGCGTAAGGGAGTCTATTGTATTGAAGTGGTTCCGGGTGACAACACCAGATTCGCGCGTCAATCGCTCGAAACGATCAAAGTCACAAGTAACACCACATTTAGTATCGTACTCAAAGCCGGATTTATCTTATCCGGTATGATTGAGGACCATAAGGGTAACCCCGTTGGCAGCGCTGAGCTATTGGTGTTCGGCATTGAACCGCACGTGCTGCGTGTAGCGCAGGAAGTTGCACCTGATGGTTCGTACTCAATTAGCCTGCCGGAAGGTCGTTATTACGTTTGCGTATATTACAAAACTAGAGGCGCGCAGATTGCGGCCAGGAAAGCTCTTCCGGACAAACCATTCCTGTGTCCCGTGATGGAAGTTGTGGAGCTGTATAAGGACCTGAAGAAAAATTTTGAGCTACCTGCAATGTTGAATTTTCAGGGCGTTGCCACAAACTCCGCCGGACACCCTGTTTCCGGTGTGCGAGCAACCATACAATCCAGCGAGAAACTTGATGGTGTTTTTGCCGGACAACTGCCTCTGTCTGTGAGCTGCACTACCGGTAAGGATGGCAAATTCGAAGCAGGGCTGAGAATCGGAAGCTATACGGTTAAGTTGGAGCCGCCGACCGATTCGCACTTGGCTGAAAAGCAATTCGGCTCGATGCAACTCGACCAGGATCGAACGCGCACATATTCCCTTGATCCGGGACACCAGTTGAGTGGAAAGATACTTTTCAAAAAGATGCCGGTTGTTGGCGCAAAGGTGACGATGTTAGGTGTTAAGTCCGAATCTTCGCAGTGGACCGATGAAGACGGGCACTATTGTTTTTCGCTTGCCGGCGGATCATATGAGATGCAGATTTCGTCGCAGCCTCACCCGCTGGGACAAGAAGCCGTTCCGGAGTTGGCTCCCTGGTTGGGTAACGTGATTCTGGACAAAGATACTGATTACACCGTTGAGATGGATGAAGGACTTTTGGTTGCCGGTCGCGTGCTCGACCCTTCGCGTGAACCGCGAGCGGGTGTGCTCCTTTCCGTCTATCCTGCCAAAGGCGGGACTGCGGATTCTGCATTACCTGCGCGCATGCCTCTTGCTGTTGGTATTACCGGCAGTGACGGTGCGTATGAGTTTAGACTGCGACCGGACTCCTACAAGTTGGTTTTGAACAATCAACCTTCTACTGCGCATGTCATTCATGTCGGCGATTCAGGTAAAGACAAGGACCTCACGGTTGAAGACGTCTGCGTTGTGACGTTCGAGATTGCCTCCGAGGACGAGATTCCTATTCCGAATTGCTTGATTTCCTACGAGCGGTATCGTATTGGCGACAGCGACGCTTCCTTAAGTCCTGAGCTGATTGAGCCTACGACCACGGGGGATGACGGCAAGTGCACGATTACCGTATCGGGCGGTATCTATTCAGTACACTTTCAGCCGCCTCTCGAGAGCGAGTTTGAAGCGCGCCACCTTCGCCAATTGTCTGTAATTAAGGATATGACGCGGCGAGTGCGCCTATCTCGGAAATCGTCTGTACCTTCTGTGGAATAGCAGAAGTCATTGTCGGCAAATCGCGAGAAAACGCGACTAAGTTACCGAAAGGTCTCGATTCAAAGGGGGCTCGGGACGTTGGCGCCTACTCCGAGCCGCGTGTCAGCAATTCTCGGGAAAAGTTGACCGGATGGCCGAAAGGTTTTGGAATGCAGCGAGCGAGCTTCATCAGTTTCGTTTGTTTCGAAGCCTTCAATTTAATCTTCCACTATTACACAAAATCGTTTAATTGTGTATGATGTAGATATGGAAACCGAACTTCAACATGAACACAAACCCAAGCAAACCTGCTGCCCGGTGCATGTAACCTTGCCTGAGCAGGAGCCGATAACTGCTGACAAAGCAGCCGAACTCGAGGATTTGTTCAAGATACTGGCTAACGATACGCGACTTCGACTCTTGCATACGTTGGCGAGAGTTGAGGAAATGTGTGTATGCGACCTGGCGCAAGCTGTTGAAATGACACCGCAAGCCATTTCAAACCAGCTCCAACGCCTGTCTGATCGAGGAATCGTCGCAACGCGCCGTGCGGGCAACATGATCTACTACCGAGTCGTAGATGAGTGCATCATCGGGTTACTGCAAAAAGCCATGTGTCTCTTAGATGACAGCGAGAAGTTAGGTAATAGGTAAAAATAGGAGTTCTCAAAATGGCTGATTCTACTTGTTGTAAATGCTGCGACACTAAGGATTGTACGCCTTGTAAAGGCTGCGACTGCTGCTGTTGCTGCTGCAAGGAATACAAAGAAGGTGAAAAGTGCAAGTGCACTTCATCAGAGCAATGTGAACCGGAGAAGAAGTGAAAATGAAACGGGCGCCCCGGAAGCGGGGCGCCCGTTTTTTAACTAGCGGCCGGTGCAATGGCGTCGAATACGACTTCTCGCATCACCAGGTGAACGACGCATACGTCCAGTAAGCATTTGCCTGCGTGGTCGGCGTTCCGATTCGCGTTGTGCCTCTGACTTTCCAGTGCTTTGAAAAGTCGGTGAAGCGCGCGCGTGACATCTATGAATCCCAGTTGCGCGCTTTGGTCGGCCAGATTCCGCCACCGCGCCACTGTGTGGTCGCTGTAGCGCTCCGCTCCTTCGATGAGAATTTCAGCTAGAGCATCTTCTAGCGTTGTGGAAAATGATTGCAAGGGGTGCTCCGCCAGCTCCTCCCTTCGGGCTTCAACCACCGGAGTCGGTTTTGTTGCAGGCATTACGGGCGATGAATCCACCCATGGTTGAATCAATCTTCGCGAGCTGCCCGATTGCACTACAATCGAAATCGGACGCACACAGAGTCCTGAGGCCTTCGTTGTGAACATTCCCGCAATAAACATTGGACGAAGTCGTGGCTCTTTCAGGTCTTGCAGGGCTGCTTCCAGCCCGGCTTTTCCGCGGGAAGTGTATGGATGGTAAAGCGCGCAACGCTGACCGGAAGGATCGATGATCGTTCCTACCAACGCCTGGTGCGCCGTGGAGAAACGGACGTCCTCGATTCGATTAACCGGGCAGACATGCAGATTCCGCCCCGGGGTTCGCGCGCCGAGATAGGGCGGTGGTTGGAACGCAAGCAGCGTTCGCAATTCACTCAGGCTCTCCACCAGCACCGGGAAGCGTAATTTTTCCCAATTGTACTGCTGCGGATTCAGCGCTAACGGAGTTGTGCGACCGGCACTGAATATTCGAGAAGTTGTTAGCTTCCCTCCCTTGCACAACAGTTGTCCCGCGGCCAGGCCGTGTAGACTGTGGTTGCGCACTACTGCGGCGGATGCAAATTGAGAGAACGTGCGGTGGTCTTCCGCCTCCTCGGGGGTGTTGAATTGCCGCCTGATTCCAACCAGATACCCCGAATCATCGTCCTGGAAAAATGCAGTAATAGTAGAGTTGTGTTTGCGTGCATCAACGCCGCAGCCTAATCCGATTAATCGTAACGACGATTGATCCGTCGGTCGGTCGCTGGAGGAACCGGTGATGAAGACGGACGGTACAGCTTTTGTACGGCTGGTCAATGCATCATGTCTGGCACATATTTCGCCGACAATGTCCACCACTTTTTCCGGAGAAAAAAGGGCGTCGGCCGCGAAGTAGCGCTCGCGCTCTTCCAACAGCTCGCTGAGCAGCTCGCTGGTCCAGCGCAACCCCTGGTCTTCGCATCTTTGACGCATCTTCTGAAAGCGAGTCACAACGGCCGGCGCCAGTCCCGCAAGCCCGAGCGACGTTAGTTCTCGCATCAGTATTTCCATTTCCGTCAATAGCTCCGGTGGTGCCGGTGTCTTATTTTCGGCGGTATCAACAATGCCTGCGGAACGTCCGCTCAATAGTCGAAACGCAAAAATTGCAAGGGGAACGTGAACACAAGGAGCTTCTTCTACACAATTGCAGTAAGTGTAGCGACAGTCTCCGGGGACCAGGAAGCGCACGGAGGAGGGAACGGTGAAGAATCGCGCCAGTGGCTTTTGTCCCGTAATGAGCTCGACAACTTGTCCTGCTTGGAACAGCTTTTGCGCTCGTTTGAGAACCAGCGGCTTGACTTGTTTTGCAATCAACTCGTCCGACATATCGCCCGGATTCCACCATTCTCCCGGCACTGTTTCTGCTGTTGCCGTTAACTCCGTCAACGCCGGTGGCGAGAGCGTTGAATCCGTGGGTCCGTTCTCTATTTCGCTTGCTCGTGGTGGCGATTGCGGAATCACTTCGGCTGATGGCTCTGCCACCATTAATGAAGGTTTGTCTGCCTGAGATTGAATTCGGTGCTGACGTTGGTACGCTAAGACCGAACGAACGAGATGTCGACAGATGCTCGTGGCCGGGCAACTGCAGTGAGTGGCGCCCAGCGCCGCATTGGCCGGAAGGTTGCAATCGACTCCATCGGACCAGTGACAAAGGAGGTTTCCTTGCTGATCCTCGGTAATGACGACGTTGAACTCATCTTCCTCAATTTCGCGAAGACAACGTTTTACCGTGCCCCTGTTGGACAGCAGCACAAGGTCATCTTCAGTGAGTGACAACAAGTCTTTTCTTGCCATTACCTTACCTTCTCCGCTACCCAGAACGCCATCTCCGCCGGTGTCATAGCAGCAACAGGCATGCCGACGTCCGCCAGATGTTGTGCCATGTTGCGGTCGTACACGGGCTCCGCGTCACGATCCAGTGCTGCCAATCCAAGTAGCTTTGCTCCACTTTCGCTTAATGCCTTTATTCGCGAGATCAAGATGTTTGGCGGGGCGCCTTCGTAGAAATCGCTAATGAGAATCACTATTGTTTTGTGAGGAGACTCAATAAGACTGGACACGTACTCGACGGCATTGCCAATATCGGTGCCTCCGCCGAGCTGGATTCGCATCAAAGTTTCAACGGGATCGCTTATCGAATCCGACAGGTCCACAATGTTTGTATCGAACGCTACGAGCCTTGTTTTGAGCGCTGGAATTCCAAAAAAAATCGAGGCCACAATCGAGGAGTGAATGACGTTATTCACCATGCTTCCGGATTGATCGAGAAGAATGAATATATTCCATCGTTCGGAATTGCGCCGCACTCTTGAGTTGAAGACCGGCGTTTCTATATACAATCGTTTGCTGCTTGCATCGAAGTGCCGTAAATTCTTTTCGATTGTCGCCTTAGCGTCCAAGTTCTTAGCTATGCGTAAAAATGAACGCTTTCGTCTGTCTTTCGCTCCTAGAAATGGTGCTTGCACTTCGTTCAGTAGTGCCTTTGCCAGTTGATCGATTACGTCGCGAATTAGCACTCTTGCCACATTGAGGACATCTTGATTCATCAGATGTTTCGTTCTCAACACTGCCTTGAGCAAACTTTCACTCGGCTGCGCTCGCCTCAGCACCTCAGGATTGGTAACCATTTCTTCTAGCTGGTACCTTTCAAGAGCGTCTCTTTCTATCTGTTCGATAGTCTTTCGCGGAAACAGTTCGTGAACTCGGTTGATCCAGTCGGTCACCGTCAAGTTGGAATCGTCAAGCGTTCCTTGTTGCTGATCTCTGCGGATATTGCGATCGCCGCTGCGCGAGTTTTCTCTGTCATACAGGTAGGAGATCGTTTCGTCGCGTTCTTGCCACTGTCTATCGGAGATTCCCCCAAGACACTCATCTGCTCCTGTTCCGAGAACAAGGCGCCAGCGCAGGCGGCGAGTCGATCCTTCGTCGTCAGCCATCGGAGTCGAGACCTCGCAATCCAAATTTCTTTAGCGTTTCCTTCACTAGCGATTCGATCATCATCGCTGCTTCGGCAACGTCCAGATCTAACTCGGGCATCGGCGCGTTCATGCTTCCGGTTTCCGACATTACAAGTCTGGCCATGTGAAACTTCTCTCGCGGCGTAAAGACAGCGAATGCCAGTCGCAGGTGTGGCAAGGCCACGAGGTAATCCTCCGTGGTAAAACTCATCAATAGCTGGTCAATTCTGAGCAATAGGTCTTTGCGGTGTCTTGACGGTTCTTTGGCAAGCAGAAACAATCCAGTGAGAAAGTCTCCGATCTGTTCCGGGTTGCTGAACAATCCCATGTCGGCAACCACTGATTCAGGCGGTGCTTCGTCCAAAGTCCATAGGCTGCCAGTTGCGGCACCACGCAAGATTGCGTCTCGATGCGAATCCATTCGTATGCGGTTCAGCACGTCGACGAAATAGTTTCGATCAAGATCGAGGCGCACGTGGCAGCGTTCGAAAGTTTCAAGTATGGTTCGCATTGTTGAACCAATTGTTTGATCAGCGGAGCCTGTCGAATCAAGTATCCATACACATCGGTCGAAACACAGGCGCAGTAGCTCTCCTATTCCCGCAACCGGTTTTTCTTTCAGGACATCGTCGTATCGATAGAGGTACAGCATGTATTGGAGAGCTCGTGTCAGACGGGGCAGTTGCGAATCTTCCGCAATTGCGGCCTGCAGTCGTTCGCAGAAGTCTCCCGATAGATTGCTGAATCCCATCAGGCATGCATACATCAATAGAAATGCACATTCGCCTGCATCTCCCTCCGCCGCTGATGTTTTCTCCACTAACTTGAACGCGGAGGCGTCAGACAATGTGCTTCCGTAGATTGACGCTTCGATGCAAGCCGATTCAAATTGAGGATGTTTCTTGATCTCCCAATGTTCGATCGACTTGCCGCTGGTATCATCCATGAAGTCCGCTGCTTTTCCTCGAAGGTTGAAACCGGGAATGTTCAGGCAGCTGAGGCGATGCAATGTGCAGCTTTTTACTCTGTCTTCGTGAGTCTGGAGATCCAGATTCATCGGGCGTGGAACTTGTTCTGAAGTTCCGAGTAAATCGAGATCTCTGATTAATGACTGTATGTCGAGCACCAGAGGTGGTAGTGCTGTTCCCTCCGCCAGCCTGCCAACCAGATTGCCACGCATTATCTTGTCTACGGCTTGTTGCAGCGGGTGAACAATTCCTGTGGACAATTCGTCCTTGACCAGCGCACCGGTTATGCCGTCAAGCAAATCGCGCCGCCAGATCCGTTTGTGTCCGCGCAGTGCAGCAAGTCCGGCGGCGGTACTTTCCACCGCAATCACGTCTGCCGAGCTAATTTGTTGTTTCCGCTGCCGCAGGTCAGTGACGGCCTTGAAAAGAAGCTTGCGATACGTGTCCTCGTTGCCCTCCTGTCTGTCCACAAAAGCTTCATGATAGAAGCCCGGACCGGGCATGCCCGCTTCGTAACCGGTAAGGCTGTCTAATCGCTCATAGGAATACGGTGTCAAACTTATCCCCTGCGCCCGCCTTCGGGAGCGAATTAGTGAAACCGCATCCTCGAAGTCAAAGTCGTTGTCTTCGTTCTCGTTGTTGACCTCATCAATGTCTCCTTCGTCGTCGTCCGGAGGGGCGGGCTCGTCGACTATCGGTACTTCGCCCGGTGCAAGAGTGAGGTTCCCTTGTGGCGTTTGCGCATCCGGTTTGTCCAACTTGAGCAACCACGGCATCTCGTCGACTAGATTGTTCACTCTTGCGAACAATGCATAGCTATGAAAGCCTCCGGTTACAACGACTACTTGACCGGAAAGTGCGTTCAATGCCTTGTTTATCTCGTTTGCCATATACGCTTCGCGCAAAATGTCTTCGTGCTTGGCGCCATCGGCTAGTCGCATGTGGTAGCACAAGTGATGGCAGCGTTTGAGATACTCGTTCATGTCGAGATTGGGATCGATTTCGAACAAGTTGTCCCACAAATCGTGGAAGTCCACCACTCCGAATTTCTCGCACAAAGTGCCAATGTAGTCGCTGCGCAGAAGCGCAGCATCGCTATAGCGGTTCTTTCGAGACGTCGGAAAGGCAAGGTCGCACCAGGGCATGTCTATGAATGAAACCGGACATTTTAACGCCTTGCCGGCCAGTATGGATCGCCATTCCGGCGAGTATTCGCAAAACGGGTAGAACACACCCATGCGACTTTCATCGCTCAGCATAGTGTAGCTGTAGATTGCAATCGGCAACTTGTGTGGCAAGGCCAACTGCGACATCTGCGAGTTGAAATCGGCAGGACCTTCAATCAGCACTGCAGCCGGACGTGTCTTCAAGATGTAATCTTCGATAAGCAGTGCGGCCGCCGGACTGTGGTGGCGTACCGGAAAGTAGAACACTCGTTCGTCTGTTGAGAGAATGCGGGGATTCATGGCAGAAACTTACGTGCTTCGTAGAACGCTTGCCAAAACTTCCCCCTTCGATTTTTGACCGCGTGGTTAAAGTAATGATGAATCTTCTTTCGATCATCGGCTGAGTCTTTCAGCGCAGTGCCGAGCATGCTGTGGACCAGATGCTCAGCGCCGATGGTGCCGTCTGCATAATAGTACGCGTGAACTCCGGCAGCATACGCCGTTGAGATTGCCTCCGCGGTGCTCATAACCGTTGCTGTCTGTTCGATGGATTGTCCGTCGGTCGTTTTGCCTTCTCGCAGTTCGTGGAACGTCGTCACGATCACTTCTGTCGCATCGAGGGGCAATTGAATAGGAATGTTCGTGCGTTCAAACATTTTGTCGGTCTCGCGTTTAACAAGTTCAATCTCGTCTTTGACGTGCGAAATAGCTTGAACTGTTTCGAAGTTGAAGCGGCGCTTCAACGCCGCGCTCATTTCGTTGACACCCCTGTCGCGAGTATTGGCGGTGGCGATGACATTGAAGCCCTGTTTCGCAAACAGCATTCTGGAATCATCCGGTAGCTCGGGAATCGCCAGGACGCGATCGCTAAGGACCGACAACATGGTGTCTTGAATTTCTAGCGGGCAGCGTGTGATTTCCTCAAACCGCACCACCAGACCTTCTTTCATAGCTCGGTACAACGGTGCTGCAACCAGCGATCTTTCGCTCGGACCCTCTGCAAGTAACATCGCGTAGTTCCAGGAATATTTTATGTTGTCCTCCGTGGTGCCACCGCTTCCTTGTATCGTTAAAGTTGAGTCACCGCTGATCGCCGCCGCAAGCAATTCGCTCAGATAACTCTTTGCCGTGCCAGGTTCTCCAATCAACATTAACCCTCTATTTGTCGCCAGGGCAACGACACAACGTTCCAGAAAACTTCGACTGCCGACAAACTTGGGCTCGATCTTCGAGCTGACATCGCCAGCGACAAACTTAATAACGGACTGCGGGCTCATTCGCCAACCCGGGGGGCGAGGGGATGCTTTGTCCTGCTGCTCAAGCTTCTCAAGCTCGGATTTGTATAGGACTTCAGCCGGAGGACGTTGTATTTCAAGCTTGTTCGATTCAACTTTCTTAGCCACTGTTTCAAGTCCTTGCGGGCCGGGATTGCTCTCCGTTGAGGATTTTTAGGATTCTCCGGTCCAAGATTTTACTATGCGTGGCCGTCATAGATCCCTCTTGCCTGATTTCAGTATCAACTTTATTTGCCTCACAACATCCTCACGGCTTGAACTTTAAGATCACATTCGAGAAGAGAAGAGTTGAAAGGAGGTTTTAGTTACGTCACCGGTAAGGAACAATATTTCAGGTATCTGTGTAGATTCAGAGTCAACGGAGTTGAAAATGAAGACGAGTTCAGTTAGTAAGGTCTTTAGTGCGGCGGCATTATTGGCTTTGCTGAGTTTGCAATGTGCAAGCGTGTCTGCGGCAAGTGACACGCTTGCTCCATCTACCAGCGGAGATGAGCAAACTATACGCTCGCAGGCTCAGGCTTATGCGAACGCATTCTCTGCCGCCGATGTGAAAGCGTTAGGTAGCATGTGGTCGGCTGACGGCACTCTCACGGATGTGCGAGGGCACGTATTCAAAGGTCGCGCTGCTATAGAAGACAACTATGCCGGATTCTTCAATCGCTTTGGTAAGCAGCCCTTGGAAGTAACTGTGACTTCAGTAAAATTTCCATCCTCGGATGTTGCAATCGAGGAGGGTACAGGGAAATTGCTAAACTCCTCCACTCCTGTCGATATTTGTCGTTATCAGGCTGTGCACGTTCGCAAGGACGGAAAGTGGGAAATGGTTAGTGTTGCAGAAACGCCATATGTAGCTGCGGATTCGAAAGAGTACCTGAAGGAGCTTTCCTGGCTGGTAGGCGATTGGAAGGCGCAAGGACCGGCCGGCTCTATGCGATTCTCTGCTGATTGGATCTCGAACAGAAACTTTATTTCTTGTACCTGGTACGCACAGGGCTCGAACCAGCCATCCGAAATGGAAGTGATTGGTTGGGACCCCGCAGCGGAGCAGATCTCCTCCTGGCACTTCGGTGCTAACGGAGGCTCCGGGCGTGCCAATTGGCGCAAGGACAAGAGTTCCTGGATTGTTCAGGGGGAAGGTGTTCAGCCTGGCGGTGCTTTTGGTCGCGCGCAATACACTTTCAAAAAGGTCGACGACAACAACTTTACTTGGAGATCCGACAAGCGATCTCTCAACGGAATTCAGATGCCCACTATCGATGAAATAAAGGTGACGCGTGTAAACAAATGAAGTTAGTGCGAAGGAGGGGCCGTAGACAAAAACGAATTGAGGACCAGCAAATGAATAAGATTAAACGAAGTAGTAGCTGCAAAATGACTTTGACAGTTACGGCCGTGTTATTACTCATGGGCGCCAATTGTGCGCCGAGCTTCGCTCGAGGCGGCGGTGGCTTCGGCGGCGGTGGCGGCGGTCGCATGGGCGGTGGTATCGTCTATGGTGGTGGGCGCACGGGCGGCGGCATCGATTATCGAGGCTATGACCAGACTGGCGGTGGCATCGATTACAGGGGCGGCGACCGTATGGGCGGCGGAATCGATAATCGTGGCTTCGGAGGCGACGGATTCCGCGGTGCCGACTTGCGTGATAATGACAGACCTAGCGCGTTTTCCGGACCGGCGGGGGATAGACCTGGTGCGGTGAGCGATGCGCAGCGGGAGCAAGCCGCTAATCAAACATGGAATTCAGGCCGGCTTTCTACTGATGGCGGATTTGGACAGTTGAGCAATGTGCACAACTACTCCATGCCTAATCGGGGCAACGCAAATGTCGGGCGGGTCTCCAACGCAACAAATGTTGCCAGGGCCGCTGATGTACGCCACGCATTCAACAGATACGACAGCTTTGGCCGCGATTGGTGGGGGCGTTACCCCGGCTCATGGTATCGACCGTGGTGGCGTGATCGCGATCCTTACTGGGCCTGGGGCTGGGGACTTTGGTCCGACTATGCTGGATGGTGGGACTGGGATGATGATACTGAGCCGACCGAGTATGACTACGGTGACAATATAACCTACCAGAACAATCAGGTCTATTACGGATCACAGCCTGCGGCAACAGCAGAGCAGTATTATACGCAGGCCCAAACACTTGCAACTAATGCCATCAGCAAATCAACCAACGACGATTGGAAGCCGCTTGGCGTGTTCTCGCTAGTTCAAGGTAGTCAAACAAATTCAACCGCTTTGTTCCAGCTCGCGGTCAACAAAGATGGTGCTATTGCCGGTAACTATTACAACATGTTGACCAATGACGTGAAACCGGTTCACGGTGCCATAGACCGAAAATCGATGCGCGTCGCCTGGACGGTGCAAGGTGCGCCTGGTGTGGTGTATGACAGCGGTTTTGCCAATCTCATGCAACCTCAAAGTCCGATACTGGTGCATTTCAGCAAAGCAAAAACGCAACAGTTCTCTCTGGTTCGCATGCAGCAACCGACGCAAACAAGCTACAACGGCTCGAACTCGTTGTAGTTTCTTCGGACAAGCTTAGCGCGAACGGCGTTTTCGCGCGGAGGCGACGAGGGCTTGCCGAGGGAGCCGCAGCGCTACAAGCAATAACCGCAACGATAGCCTCTTCGGGGCTATCGTTTTTTTTTCTTGGTCTTCCTTTCATTTTTGCCTTTATTACTTTAGACAAGCCCTTTAGGGGGGCGAATGGCTCGTGCGACGCGGTGGGGTTAGCTGATGGATCAGCTTGTTTCGCGGAATAACTCCTTGACCTTAGTTTTAAGGCGGCATCATTGCGTTGTTGCTTGCAAGCGGTAGAATGTTAGCGAGGGAATCACGTGAAAGTATGGATTGACGCGGATGCTTGCCCTGGCGCCGTCACGGAAGTTGTGACTCGCGCTGCGCATAAGCTGCACATCGAAACTGTTTTTGTAGCCAACAAGCCGTTGCGTCCGCCAGAGTCGCCGTACATTTTCACGGTCCTGGTTGGAGCCGGAATGGATGTGGCGGACGCGTACATCGCCGAGCAAGCGCAACCGGGAGATCTGGTCGTAACGAATGATATACCTTTAGCGTCGCTGCTGGTGCCAAAGGGCGTCGTAGTCATTAGTCCCCGCGGAGATTTGTTCAGTGAAGATAACATTGGTGAGCGGTTATCCAGTAGGGACTTAATGCATTCCTTGCGCGAAACCGGAACTGTGACCGGCGGACCGCAGCCCTTCAACGAAAAGCATAAGCGCGCCTTTGCCAATCGCTTTGATGCCGCGCTGCAAAAATTGCGCCGCCAAAATTGAAAACGCTCATTCGGGCTACGTCCGGCCCTCTCCCGGAGGCGCCCGGGAAACGCTGGTTTCGTTAATAGTCGGCTCGCGCTTTTGATGCAAGCAGTGTGAGGTCGGCGAGGACTTCGCTGATGACAATGGAGTCTACGAATTCCAGTGGTACCATTTCCGGCTTGGAGTACCAGCTTGATCGGTCCCTTGATGCTTGCTCAAAGTGGCAGCTCTTGATGTCCTGATCGTCGCTTTCCACGATCATGCCGATGCCGATCCAGTCGTAACTGGCTACAGCCGTTATGTTTGCGCCGGGAAAAAACTTGTAGTGTTCGTGAAAACAGCCGCCATCTTCAACTGAACCACGTTGCCAACCGTGTTTTTCAAGGATGCTGACGATACTTGCTGCCGGTATCATTTTTCCTGCGAATCGAGTTATCTCCTCTTTCGATTTCTCCGATTCGTCTAGTGTATAGATTGCACGGCCTAGCTGCGGGAATGGGGAAATAAGATCATAGTCGCTGAAAACTTCTCCCCATCTTGTTTTTAGATTCTCGTCCATTTGGAGTGGATGCACTATGCCAATGTCTTCATGACCTTCCAATGTCAAAAGTTTATCGTCTTGATCGGCAAGGGTCTGGTCTTCCGTGACACGAAAAGATCTGCGGAGCATGCCTTCCATATCAAACTCGCCCCAAACCATAAGGCGAATCAGATTGAACATCAGCGGGTGTTTCACAAGCAAGTTTTGAAAATCGTCCACATTCCAGCGCCGACCCGTAACCATCGCTTGTTCTAGCCTGAACGCCTGTACTTTGGCGACGTCCTTGATTTGCTGCTTCAGTAGTTTCCAGTCCAGCAACGCCGATTCTGATTTGGTTGCATCGTCTTTGCTATTAGGCTTCGGCAGGTCCGGTTTGACTTTCCCTTCTTCGTCTTTGACGAGTGCTTTCATTTCGCCGCTAAGTACGAACGAGAATTGGCGTGGACCAAAATCGAACACTCTCTGTCCACGTTCATCCAATCCGCAATCAGGCACTATGCGGTCTTCCAGCTCTTCTCGTGAGAAACCGCGTTCTCGCGCGATGTGCTCCATGCACTCCGCCGCCTTTTGTTTCAGAGCTTTAAATGGCAGTTTCTGTGCTATGCCGTTTATCTGCATTAAAGCGGTATCGCTACCGATCTGACGCAGACACTCTAAACCGACCACTGCTCTTTGATGCTGGCTTTCGCCAGGCCATTGACGGATGAGCGGCGTAAGCTTTAGTGCTGTATCGTCCGAGCCCAATAGTCCGGTTGCGAACATCGCCCATTTATCTTTGGGCGGAGCCCCGGATTTGAGCCACTTGTCAAAAAGCCACCAGGCGCACTTGTCGCTACTGCGAGATTCCAGCCCGTTTTTCAATAACTGAATAAGCGGATGAGGTACGTCGAAGGTACTCTTCTTCAACGCAAACAAAACTTGCTCCATGTACTCAGGACCCAGTTTCTGCTTATTGATCATGATGGGGGGCACCGCATTGAGTGCAAGCCAGTCCGGCAGCTTTTCCTTCGCCGGTTTGTGCTCTGCGAATGCATCCTTTAGCCACTGAGGCATGCTGGCCTCGTCCATGATCGGTGCAGAATCGTCCGGGGAGTGAAACATGCCGTTCACCTGAGCGACAATTTCAGCGCTCAACCCGGCGCTTGAAAGTCCGTGGCGCAGATTACCCAATATCTCTTTTGCGGAATCAGCAAGCTTTCCTTTCTCAGAACACAATTTCAGCAGCTCGGGCACGCTCCACCGCGGGTGCGCTTCCAGCCAGACTCGTGCTAAATGCGGAACGAAAGAGTCGCGCAGTAACTCAATTACAACAGGTGTCAATTCCGGCGCCTCTGCCAGCGCCAGTAGCTTAAATCGCTTCTCCTGCTCCTCCTTGTTGTACGAATCTTTTGCCAGCTGAAGTAAACGATCCAGCCCCGCCGTCCCCGTTGCGGCCATCCAGTAACGCATAAAATGGTCCTGATTGTCGGCGCGCGAAATTACGATGTACGGTGAATCTCGCAATTGGAGGTCCAGTCGCTCGGCTTGCTGCAAGATGCTTTCAGGAGATGGCAGGGCGAAAATCAGAGCATGGGGAACTTCGTAGCGAGTAACGTCGCGAAACTCTCGATCAGGAAGCTGCTCAAGAAGTTGCTGAATCTCATCGCCCATTCTCAGGAAAGAGGCAACGGTGTAAAACGATTTGACTCGCGATTTCACCGGAGCAGAAAGGTATTCTGCCGGTTTGAGGTGTGGTCGGAGCCAGTTTTGAATGAACTCCAAGTCTTTGTCCGGCAGAAACGGCATAACCCATTCGCGAAACTTTTGCATGAGATTGAACGCTTCTGTTTGTCGTTGTCCTGAAGCGTATTGGACAAAATCCCAAGCCGGGCAAAGTGCGCAGATCAGATATGTCAGCTCTTGCTCCATCATCTCCGTGCTTGCGGTACTCTGCGAAAGACTTTTGAAGAGCAAGTCCATTTCCGCAGTCGTAACAATTCCGGTAAATCGCGCTCCGCGCAAGTTTTCAAAAATTCGTTCTTTCGATTTTTGACACGCAAGATTCTTCTCTCTGTCCCACCCGATGCTTCCTCCGGGGGAGAGCGCAAATTGTTCCGTTGCACGAAACCAGAACTCAGCTTCCTCACGAGAAAGTTGCAATGGATTCGGGTATTTCTTGCGAACAGCATTTATCCATTTGTACCCGTCGCTTGTCATTGCATTCAGCCGCTGCAGGCAGGAGTCTCGGTCGAAGGGGACCACTGCCGGTTTCCGAAGATTCACGGTTCGCGGTAACCATTGGCACCAGATGTAGTCTTCCGGGCGAAGCGAGAATCTTGTTTCATGAACGTTGTTTGGCGCCGACTTTTGCGCCGCACTCGCGTTGAGTTCGTGAAGGTCCTTATCCTTGTCTTCTTCGGCGAGGGCAGTGGCTGCTTTGCCCTTAGACACCGCTGTCGGTTTCTCGTCCTTGGACTTGCTTTCGGTTTCTACTTCAGTGTTTTGTTGTGGTCTGAGTTTTACCACATTCTGTGCGCCGGTCTGCGAAGCAATTGTTGGAGACGCTGTAGTTGCCGGACTCGCTGATGTACGCACGTACCCTTTCTTCAACTTTTCCGCAACCAGTTTGTTGTACGCCGCTTGCGCCTCGAGCTCTGATCCGAAACTCTTGGTCTGTTTTTGTCCGGCGGTTCCGACCTTTCCGAACGTGACAGTGAAGGAGCTGCCTTCAAGTAAGATTGTCCAAAACTTGTTCGACGAGCCTTCGTTAAACTGGAAAGTTTCTTCCGCCATGGCGCCCCCAAGCAAAAAGAGAGTTTGACTGCTAGCAGATTAGCGCGACGATGCACTTGGTTGATGCTGACAACGATCGCCTGCAACATTTTTCAGCTACCGATTCTTATCCCCGGCCTCTAGCGCTGCAAACATTAACTGCCGGAGATCCGGGCGTGCCGCGCAGGGCTACCTTCGAAGGCTTTGTCGCCAAATCTGCCGAATTGGCGACAAAAAATAGGTCAAACGAGCCAAGGTCTGAGTCGCGGAAGGTTTCTGGCTCCCGACAGCGCCAGAACCTCTGAATGCAAGCCCACGGTTCGGTACGTACCGAGAACTCCCGCTGAATGTTGATTTCCCGCGCTTAGGAATTATTCACTTCCCCGGGATGAGGCTGCACTGGACGGGCATAAGATAGGTGGAAGTTTGTTTCGTGTAGCTGTGAAGCTGTGAACTTGGACACCTCTCACCTGAGACTGATAGCGACAGCGCTGATCCTTTCGGCGTCGTGCCAGAGTGGCGTACTGGCTGCCGGAGCCGGTTCCGTAGCGCAGACGAAAGGACGATATGTCCCGATGCGCCCTTACGAGGATTTGTCCAACGAGGAAAATGCTCAAGATGTGCTGAAACAGGCCTCCGCTGCCTATCAAAACGGTCGTTTCGAGCAGGCCGAGCGGCTTTTCAAGAAAGCTTTGTCCTTAGACCCCAAAAGTGTTGATGCGTATTACAATTTGGGCGTTCTGTCCGAATCGCGAGGCGACCTGAAAGGCGCGCTGGAGGCTTACAGGAAGGCTTCAGCTATTAATCCCGGTGACCGTTCCTTGGTGCAAGCGGTATCGGAAGTCACGGACAAGATTCGTGCGAAGGAAGCGACCCTTGCCGAGGAACAGAAAGCTCGCCGAGAGGTGGATCTCGCCGTTGCTGGTCAGCGTGCCGGTGACGCTTTCAAATCAGGCGATTATTATGAGTCTGCGCGCCAGCTCAATGTGCTGGTGAAATCATTTCCTCGCGACGCGAATGTGCGTTTCGCGTTGGGCCAGTCTTTGAGGGCACTAAAGCAGTATGCCTGGTCTGCGTATCATCTGAAGATGGCAATTTACCTTCAGCCCGATAACGATGAGTACCGCAAGACCTTAGTTGAACTTGACGATGAAGTTCAAACCGCACAACAACAAGCAATACTAGACTCGGCCAAGATAGCGCTCGGTCACCTTCGTCCGTTTTACGGCGGCGAAGCCGTTGAACCGGGCCTGTGATTTCAGGAGACTCGCGCGAATGTTCGTTTGCTCAATAGAGAATGTTATTGTTACCGCTGTGCTATCGGCTGCGATTGTTTCGCTGACTGGTGCAGCGCCTGTTTTTGCGCAAGCTTCTATCAAGGGAAGTATTGAATCATTTGAGGGACCTTCCCGCTTGAGCCGACCCGGTACTGCCTTACCCGGGGCTGCGAAGTCGGCCAAGCCCGATACAAAGGGATTAAGCCTTAAGGGGGGCACTACTGGTAGTGTCTTGTCGATGGACAATTTCAAACTGGGCAAGTCTTCTGTGCCTACAAATTTGCTTTCGCCGCCCGGCTCGAAAAACGGAGCTGCGGCCAAGGATGCCGACGAAGGATCGCACGAGTTGACCGTGGCGTGGGACGAATGGCACAAGCGTGTCATCAGTGCCTTGTATCAGCGTTGGAAAGACACGCACAGTGTTGCCGGTCAGGCTAAGGTAACCATTGTTGTAAGTCGCGAAGGCGATATGGAAATGGAGATTCACGATTTTGAAGAGCCCGATTTCTCCGACGCTGAAAGCGAGAATCCGGAGGAGGCGTTCAAGCAAGCTATTAAGAGTACCATCCATGGATTACTGCACAGTAGTATTCTGGATTTCCCTTCTTTGTCTCAACGAAAGACCGTAAAACTTGTAACCACCTTTTCGATGAACATGCTAGGACCAAGCGGATACACATACAAGCAAGGCGACTATGAGCGCATTCGCGCAGGCAAGTAGTTAAGAGCGTACCGGGTTGTTCTCTGAAGGGAGAGCCAATCATGGAGTTAGGTCCAACAATCGAGCTCTATCTTGTCCGCTTTCTCAGGGGAATTGTTTTGATTGGCATCGTTTGTGGTGCCTGCGTACCGCCGAGCGTTATCAGCAAGGAACGGACGAAGAAGGCTCTTGAGGGACGTGTCGAAGACACCGACAAGATTCGCCTGGAGCGACCGGTCGGCGGAATTGTCAATCAGTCCGTTGAAATATTGGATGGACAATCTCCGGGGGGATACCTTGATGGCACCGTAGATAGTGCTAGTTTGCCGGCGGGCACAGCGCAGGATACCATGCGTGGCCTGGTCGGGTCTGGAGATTTTAGCCTCAAATACAAGCCCAAAGCTCCGCAAACTGATCCAGGCTCCATGAAGGAATGGCAAGCCGATATGGAAACGCAAAAGTGGAAGTGGGAAAGCGTGCACTATACATTGCCTCGCTATGAAGGTCCTTGCTATAACTGTCTGCCGCCACTGCCGGAATATCGTCTGAAGAAGCAGTACGGGAGTAGAGATGATTGGAAGTTGCGCCAAAGTGAACTGTCTGGACAGGTAAGCTTTCCGCAGGCTGGAGCGCAGCTGTTTCCGCAAGAGACGTTTGAATTGCCTAAGTATCAGATCCCTCGTCGGTTCAATGCCACGAATGCACTGCCGGGAGGTATGAATCTCTCGCCCCCGATCGAAGAACGCTATGTAGCTTGGGACGATTGGTACAAGCGCGTGGCGGAAACGCTCTGGCGTACATGGCGGGCGAAGGGATCTGCTTCCGGCGAAGCAGATCTAAGAATTACTGTGACCAACAGTAAAACAATATCTGCTGAAATCATGAACGTAACCAATCACACTGCGGCGTTTCGCAACAGCCTGACGCAGTCCGTGCAGTCACTGAACGGGTCTGCGGCGATTGCCTTCCCTTCGCAGTCGCGGCGCTCTTCTGTTACTTTTCAGTCTCACTTCTCTGCTGGCGCTGATATCACAGCCGGTGCCACATCAAAACGCTCGAATGATACTGAGCGAATCCGCGTCCGCCGTTAAATAAGAACCGTTGGACCAAGTAGCGCAAAGTCGTTAGTCTGGAGCGCTCAGCCCGGCGCATCTTGAGGCTTTTCGTACTTCTGGCCAAATGGATGGGCACCTCACCGTGCCGCTAGATTTAGCTATCGCGAACTGCTCGGTGGATGGCAGTAAGCGTGTTCCAAACCCCCACCCCCTCCGATGCCACGGTCTCAACTTCCATCGCGTTCCACGGATTGAAGCACTTCAAGTCTGCAAGAGGCACTGCTTTCACGGTATCACGCTTATTGTATTGCACCACGACGGACGCTATTCTGTGTCCCGTGCACCAGAGAATCTGTTCGAGTGCTTGCTGATTGGAATGGCACTGGTCTGGGTCAGAGTCGACGACAAAGCAAATGGTATCGGCGGTTGTGAGAACGCGATTGGACCAGTCGTTCATCGAGGCATCCACCGCGTAAAATCGTGTTGGAAGGTGAGGAGCAAACAGAATTAGCATCTCCTTGTACTTGAAGGGGGTGAGCGTTAGCGCCTCAATTTCTGAGATTGACTTCAACGGCTCGGCGCATGTGTGAGCCTCCAAGAGCAGCTGTTTCGAGGCCTGGAAGTCTTGCCGCTTCCCTTTGCTCCGTAAAGCACTACGCTCTTTGTGTGTTGTGGCGGCTCCATCAAACCATCCTCCTTTAGTTGCTAACACGCTCACAAAGTGCCCAATATCAAACAGCAATCTTAAAGTGGATGCTTCCGCTGAAACTTAATCTTTAAATGTCCAGATTCAATCTTTTTGAAAGATATGCCCGATTAAATGATGCTGCGACGTTGGAGTATATATGGATAATCGGCAGAAAGACTTACTCGTTACTTCATCACCAATTTCAATTGAGCGCAAGCCTCAGCTGAAAGCGGTTCAAACTGACGACAGACTTTCCGATTCAATGGCGGATGCCAGCGGGGCAAAGGTCCTGTTCACAGATTACGCGACAGTGACTTCGCCAGAATTGGCGAGCGCGGAAACTATTCCGCCCGAGATTGGCGAATATGAGATTCTAGGCAAGCTTGGCTCCGGCGGTATGGGAGTTGTGTATCGGGCCCGAAAGAAGGGGACGAACTTCGAAGTGGCGTTGAAGGTGCTTCCCGATGCGTTGGCGAGCGATGAACATTGCAAATCACGATTGCAGCAGGAAGCGAACTCTGCTGCGAAGTTGACGCATGTGAATCTAGTTACCGTGTTTGAGAATTCTAGACAAGGCACGTCATACATTGCCATGGAATTGATTCACGGGCAATCTCTCGCACAGATGCTGGAGAGTCAGGGCGCGCTATCCCTAGAGCAGTTCCACCACATATTTACTCAAGTTTGCGACGGGCTGCTGCATGCGCACTCTAAAGGCATTGTCCACCGTGACATTAAGCCCGGCAACATAATGATTACTCCCGAAGGGATCGTAAAAATTGCAGACTTCGGAATTGCACGTATGTTGGAGGCGTTTGATCAGAATCCACAAACTAAACTGACTGCTACTCACGTTGTTCTTGGAACGCCGGCATACATGAGTCCGGAGCAATGCCTCGGTCTCGATCTAGACGTACGCTCCGATATTTACTCACTTGGCGCTGTAATGTTTCAGTCGCTTGCCGGACGCGAAATCTTCGAGGGCAAGAACCCTATTCAGGTTATAGCAAAGCATCTGCACGAGGATCCGCCTTCGGTGCGTGCTGTCGACTCGGCTATTCCCGTTCCTGTGTCCGAAGTTATCTTGCGATGTCTCCAGAAGGATCCTGCTCAAAGATATCAGGACGCAGGACAAGTTTTACTAGCACTAAAGTATGCCGATTCCAAGCCCAAAGACCGGCTGCCAGACAAATACCGGCTACCGGTTCGCAAACAGAAGCCCTCCCGATCAGCTGTCCCCGGCGTCATTCTTATTGGCGCCTTGTGTTTCGTGGGCGGATTGTTTTTCTTTAATTCAACGACTTCTCGCGTTCTAACCGGGACAAGCGAGGCGAAGATCGAACCAAAGACGGAAGCCGAGTTGGCGGCGGTTCTCGAATCTGAGATTCGACAGTGGAAATCGGACCTTGTCGCGGCGAAGGATGTAAGTGAGAGGGTTCTCTATACTCGATGGATAGGCGACGCTTACATGGAGCTGGCATTCCCTACGCCGGAATCTTATACCAAGCAGCTCGATGCAAAACGCCGGTCGTATTTGCTGACTGCCTCAAGAAACCTGAGGCAGTCCGTAAAACTACAGGAAGAACTAAATCCGGACGATGCTGTTTTAGACAACATCTATGATCACTTGCAAAAGGCGTCTTATTATCTGGACTGCGAAAGTGATCGCTTGAAATACTCTCAAGCCCGCGCTAAGTTTCTTGAGCGTTCGCCGAAGAGGTTGAACGAGTCACTCGTTCAATGCTATTACGATATCGCAAGCAGCCTCAATCGGCTCGAATACGATAAGAAGCAGATTAAAGATTCGTTCAGAAAGTCAATTTCCTACGACAAGCTTCTGCATGGCTCTCTGATCGGCGATTGTGTTTTGGCTTCGTATACGGACCTTGTCTACGAGTTGGAGCGCGGCGGCGAAAATAGAGAAGCCCTGGTCGTAGTAAACGAACAGATACAGCGCGAGATTGCTCGCTGGGGACTTTATGATTCTGTGCTCAGGTATGCCTACGAGTCCAAAGCTAGATTGTTGGACAACCTGAAAAGGCACGAAGAAGCCAAAAAAGTCAGAGAACAAATCAGGCAGCTAAAGCCGAGCGAAATCGATACAGGTCCCGGATACAAAGTTAGCATCGAATTCTTGGAGAGCGAGTTTGAGAAAGCCGACAATGATCGTGACCGAGCGACTGCGATTGCAAGTATCATTTGGCAGTATATGTATGAAGCCTTTCCAACTAATGAATCCTGGACGGAGCATTTAGATGGAAAGCAAACAAAACTGATGAACGCTGCTCTGCGGTGGTTCCAGAAGTATGCGAACTTGATTCCCTCTGTTCATCCACACCGGTCGGAACTTGTCCAGTTCTACAGCTCCTATTTCAATGTGCTTTTCGCATTGGGCCGGTTCAATGACGCTGTTAATATTGCGCAAAAGAGATGCCAGTTATATGAGGCACCGCAGGCGGTACTGGATAATAAAGCCGTCCGAGCGCTAAGCGATCTTGCAAATGTATACATTCGGACTGGGCAAGAGCCCAAAATCATTGACGAAATTCTGAGTAGAGCGTTGACTTCAAACAAGAATCTTCACGGAGATAAGGTCTGCCTTGCTGCCGTCGATGCCTATAGCATGTTGGCCGATGGAAAGCTGGCCGAAGGTGATTTGAACGGAGCTCTGAAGCTCGTAGACGAGGCCGTGGACAAGACGATCGTCACATTCGGCAAACGGAGCAAATGCTTGAAGGATTTGTTGGTGCTCAAGCTCAAAGTCTGTGAGCATCTTCACCGCCCTGAGTTGATCAAGAAAGTTGGAGTTCAGCTGTCAGGCTTGAACAAAGATTTCACAGAAGAGGAAGTCGTCAAAGATTAATGCCGTGCAGATTCGTCGTTTACGCTCGGGGGTTGCCAGAGCGGTGTTTCTCGATGCCATGGTAACTCACCTTCTCGACTTACGTTTTGTTCAGAGGCTGCGCACTAACCACTTACTCGGAACTTGATGAAGCCCCAAACAAGAAAAAACCGCCGCGGTTTAAGCACTTAGACTGAATATTATCTCTTGGGTTTCAGTGCCCTATTAGTCGGGCTCGTGGTGCGGAAGGTCACGGCACCCTGTCTGGGTTTTCCCGAAGCTAAAGTTTCAGTGCCCTATTAGTCGGGCTCGTGGTGCGGAAGAGAGCGACCCACCGGTCGCCAGATTGAAAAAACTATGGTTTCAGTGCCCTATTAGTCGGGCTCGTGGTGCGGAAGATGAGGCTTGGCAAATGTCGGTTGAATCGGAAGTCAGTTTCAGTGCCCTATTAGTCGGGCTCGTGGTGCGGAAGTTGCAGGATCGCGACTTTGCCAAAGCTACTACGAAAGGTTTCAGTGCCCTATTAGTCGGGCTCGTGGTGCGGAAGCCAACGGAGGACACCACATGCAGAACGTTAAATTAATGTTTCAGTGCCCTATTAGTCGGGCTCGTGGTGCGGAAGATAGAGGTATGGTTCAGGCCTTGCGGCCGCCTCGCTGGTTTCAGTGCCCTATTAGTCGGGCTCGTGGTGCGGAAGTTTGTAGCCAAGCGCGGTTAAGTCCTGTGCGGTGATGTTTCAGTGCCCTATTAGTCGGGCTCGTGGTGCGGAAGGTGCAAAGAGCAGAAGCCACGAAAGCTAAGTTTATGGTTTCAGTGCCCTATTAGTCGGGCTCGTGGTGCGGAAGATTCGTCCTCCCCATACATCTTGCGCAAGAATGCAGTTTCAGTGCCCTATTAGTCGGGCTCGTGGTGCGGAAGGCAGCAAGCAAGTCGAGACCGACGAGATTGCGCAAGAGTTTCAGTGCCCTATTAGTCGGGCTCGTGGTGCGGAAGTGGAAGGCGTGAAGTCAGACGACTTCCCATGTTGCTAGTTTCAGTGCCCTATTAGTCGGGCTCGTGGTGCGGAAGAGCCAGGTCGGTGAAGGTGCCGACTTTTCGCCCCGTGTTTCAGTGCCCTATTAGTCGGGCTCGTGGTGCGGAAGTAAGGCTGATGGAGTAACGCGCTACAGCTTCAAACTGGTTTCAGTGCCCTATTAGTCGGGCTCGTGGTGCGGAAGGCGCTTGCCGGGTGGCGACAAGTGCGCGAGCTTGGGTTTCAGTGCCCTATTAGTCGGGCTCGTGGTGCGGAAGAGACCATTTCCTCTGCCTCTGACAGTTCAGCCTCAGTAGTTTCAGTGCCCTATTAGTCGGGCTCGTGGTGCGGAAGGTGAGCACATCACCACTGTGTACAGCAGAGCTTGCAGTTTCAGTGCCCTATTAGTCGGGCTCGTGGTGCGGAAGATTAGCTCTTCGTCCTCTGGATCTATCTTGGTCGGGTTTCAGTGCCCTATTAGTCGGGCTCGTGGTGCGGAAGTGCGAGAAAATGTTCGAAGAGGATGTCGCGAAATATTGTTTCAGTGCCCTATTAGTCGGGCTCGTGGTGCGGAAGGTATCGTAGGCATCGTCCACCTTGCGTGCTTCTCTAGT